>JAVHYA010000024.1 GCA_031119395.1 Pseudomonadota bacterium | reverse complement strand
TCAAGCTCAAGCCGGGCGAGATCCCGTTCGGCAAGGGCAACATCCGCGGCGTGGCCGGTCCCGAGTCGGCCAACAACGCCGGCGCGCAGACCTCCTTCATCCCGCTGCTGACGCTGGGCATCCCGCCCAACCCGGTGATGGCGCTGATGGTCGGCGCGATGACCATCCACAACATCCAGCCCGGCCCGCAGGTGATGACCAGCAACCCCGAGCTGTTCTGGGGCCTGATCGCCTCGATGTGGATCGGCAACCTGATGCTGATCGTGCTGAACCTGCCGCTCATCGGCATGTGGATCAAGCTGCTGACCATCCCCTACAAGTGGCTGTTCCCGTCCATCGTGCTGTTCTGCGCGATCGGCGTGTACTCGACCAACAACAACACCTTCGACATCTGGATGGTGGGCATCTTCGGCGTGATCGGCTATGCCTTCATCAAGCTGGGCTGCGAACCCGCGCCGCTGCTGCTGGGCTTCATCCTGGGGCCGATGATGGAAGAAAACCTGCGCCGGGCGCTGCTGCTCTCGCGCGGCGACTGGTCGGTGCTGGTCACGCGGCCGATCTCGGCCGGCCTGCTGGTCGCGGCGGCCCTGCTGATCGTGATCGTGCTGCTGCCGTCGGTGAAGTCCAAACGCGAAGAGGCCTTCGTCGAGGAATGAGCGCGGCCTCCGGGCCACTTCAGCGCAACGGCACCTTCGGGTGCCGTTTTTATTTGGGGGGACCTCCCTTTCATTGATGCAGCAGAATCATGGATTCATCAGATAAATCCATTTCCTTCCAGGTCGTGTTCGCGCTCCAATCGGCGCCGGCATGGGGCGTGCAGGGTGGTCCTGCCACCCTGGCGCCCTCAATCCCTTGCCACACCTTCCCATGCAACGCAGACACCTGATGCTGGCCGCCGCGGCCGGCGCCCTCACTGCCGCCGGCGCCCATGCCCAGGCCTGGCCCGCGCGGCCGATCCGCCTGGTCGTGCCCTTCCCGGCGGGCGGCGCCACCGACCTGTTCGCGCGCACGCTGTCGCAGAAGATGGGCGAGAAGCTCGGCACCACCTTGGTGGTCGACAACAAGCCCGGCGCCGGCGGCGCCATCGGCTCCGACCTCGCCGCCAAGGCCGCGCCCGACGGCTACACGCTGTTGCTGGCCACCACCAGCACACATGCCATCGGCCCGTCGATCAACCTCCGGCTGCCCTACGACACGGTGCGCGACTTCACCCCCATCGGCCACGTGGGTGACGCGCCCAGCATCATGCTGGTGCCCGTCGACTCGCCGGCGAAGACCGTGCGCGAGTGGATCGAGTACGCGAAGAAGAACCCCGGCAAGCTCAACTACGCGTCCAGCGGCAACGGCACCATCGTGCAGCTGACGGCCGAGCTCTTCAAGGCGATGGCCGGCGTGTTCGTCACGCACATCCCCTACAAGGGCACGGCGCTGGCCATGCCCGACCTCATGAGCGGCAAGGTCGATGTGCTGTTCGACTCGCTGCCCACGGGCCTGCCCTTCGTGCGCGACGGACGGCTGCGCGCGCTGGCCGTCACCTCGGCCAGGCGCAGCCCGCTGGCGCCCGACCTGCCGCCGGTGGCCGACACGCTGCCGGGCTTCGAATCGACGACCTGGTTCGGCCTGTACGGGCCCAAGGGCCTGCCGCCGGAGCTGGTGGCGCGCGTCAACGCCGCCGCCAACCAGGCGATGAGCGATCCGGAGCTGCGCGAGAAGCTGGCCAAGCTCGGCATCGAGCCCGCCACCGGCACGCCGGCGCAGTTTGCCCAGCTGGTGGCGCAGGACGCCGCCAAATGGAAGAAGATCATCGTCGAGCGCAAGATCACCGGCGACTGATCGCCATCCGCGTTCGCCCTCATCCCGTTCCCGCCCCGTTGCCATGAAGCACTTCGACTACGCCAACCCCTACCTCTCGACCCGCATCCCGGTGTTCGCCCGCAACGTGGTCTCGACCTCGCACCCGCTCGCGGCGCAGGCCGGCCTGCGCATGCTGCAGCAGGGCGGCAACGCGGTGGATGCCGCCATCGCCGCCGCGGCCGCGATGACGCTGGTCGAGCCGGTGAGCAACGGCCTGGGCTCCGATGCCTTCTGCATCCTGTGGGACGGCCAGCAGCTGCACGGCCTCAACAGCTCGGGCAGCGCGCCGGCGGGCTGGTCGCCGGAGTACTTCCGAAAGAAGTACGGCGCCGACGCCGCCACGCCGCCGATGCGCGGCATCGACTCGGTCACCGTGCCCGGCGCGGTGGGCGCGTGGGCCGCGCTGTCCGAACGCTTCGGCAAGCTGCCCTTCGCCGACCTCATGGCGCCGGCCATCGAGATCGCCGAGCGTGGCTACCTCGTGCCGCCGGTGGTGCAGCAGAAGTGGGACGCGGCCACGCCGATCCTGAAGGACCTGCCCGGCTTCGCCGACGCCTTCCTGCCCTGGGGCCGCTCGCCGAAGGTGGGCGAGCTGTTCAAGTTCCCCGCTGCGGCGCGAGCGCTGAAGTCCATCGCGGGCAGCAAGGGCGAGTCCTTCTACCGCGGCGAGATCGCCGCGGCGCTCGAGAAGTTCTCCACCGCGAACGGCGGCAGCCTCAAGGCCAGCGACCTCGCGGCCTGGAAGCCCGAATGGGTCACGCCGGTGGAGCGCGAGTACCGCGGCTACACGCTGCACGAGATCCCCCCCAACGGCCAGGGCATCGCGGCGTTGATCGCGCTGGGCATCCTCTCGCACTTCGACATCGCCGCGCTGCCGGTCGACTCGGTGCAGTCGCAGCACCTGCAGATCGAGGCCATGAAGCTGGCCTTCGCCGACGTGTACCGCTACGTGGCCGAGCGCGGCGCGATGGAGGTGACGACCGAACAGATGCTGGACGATGCCTACCTCGCCTCGCGCGCGAAGCTCATCGACCCGAAGCGTGCACAGGACTTCCAGGCCGGCAACCCGGTCAAGGGCGGCACCATCTACCTCACGGCGGCCGACGAGAACGGCATGATGGTCAGCTTCATCCAGAGCAACTACATGGGCTTCGGCTCGGGGTGCGTGGAGCCCACCTTCGGCATCAGCCTGCAGAATCGCGGCCACGGCTTCAGCCTCAAGGACGGCAGCCCCAACCAGGTGGCGCCGGGCAAGCGGCCCTTCCACACCATCATCCCGGGTTTCCTCACCAAGAAGGGCCAGCCGATCATGAGCTTCGGCGTGATGGGCGGCAACATGCAGCCGCAGGGCCACCTGCAGACCCTGGTGCGCATGCTCGACTACGGCCAGAACCCGCAGGCGGCCTGCGACGCGCCGCGCTGGCGCTTCAACGCCGGGCGCGCGATCAACGTCGAGGGGGCGATGAACCCGGCCACGGTGCAGGGCCTGAAGGACCTGGGCCACGAGGTCGAGGTCATCAACGACTCCTACCAGGACTTCGGTGCCGGCCAGTTCATCTGGCGCGTGGGCGAGGAGAACGGCAAGCCCTCCGAGGAAGGCTACGTCATCGCCAGCGACCCGCGGCGCGACGGGCTGGCGGCCGGTTACTGATCCACGGCGGGGCCGGCCCGCGCCACCGGCGTGCGGGGGCATCGCCGGATGCGTCGGCGCGCGTGCGCCATGCGTGCGAACATCCGGGGCTGACTTTCAGAATAAAAAGTGCCCGCAACGCCCGCCCTGCCTGCGCAAGCAGCTACGAAATCCATAGCACCCGGCCTGGCGCTGGCCTCCTTCGGCGCCATCGCCTTCAGCGGCAAGGCCATCATCGTCAAGCTGGCCTACCGCTACGGCGTGGATGCGGTGACGCTGATCATGCTGCGCATGCTCTTCGCGCTGCCGCTGTTCGCCGTCATGGCCTGGTGGTCGGGCCGCGGCAAGCCGCCGCTGACCCGGCGCGACTGGCTGGGCGTGCTGGGGCTGGGCGTCACCGGTTACTACCTGGCGAGCTTCCTCGACTTCGCCGGCCTGGCCTACATCACGGCCAGCCTCGAGCGGCTGATCCTGTACCTCAACCCCACGCTGGTCCTGCTCTTCGGCTGGCTGGTGTACGGGCGGCGCATCCGCGGCGGGCAACTGCTGGGCATGGCGATCAGCTATGCGGGCGTGATGCTGGTCTTCGGCCATGAGCTGCAGATCGGCCAGAGCCGCGCGGCGGCCTGGGGCACGCTGCTGGTCTTCCTGAGTGCCGTGAGCTATGCCATCTACCTCGTGTGGAGCGGCGAGTTCGTCAAGCGCCTGGGCTCGCTGCGGCTGGTGGGCCTGGCGACCAGCGTGGCCTGCCTGCTGTGCATCGGCCAGTACCTGGTGCTGCGGCCGGTGGGCGCGGTGTTCGAGCTGGCGCCGCAGGTGATCTGGCTGTCGGTCCTCAACGCCACGCTGTGCACCGCCGTGCCGGTGCTCGCGGTGATGATGGCCATCGAGCGCATCGGCGCCGCCGTGGCCGCGCAGACCGGCATGATCGGCCCGATGTCGACCATCCTCATGGGCGTCGTGATCCTGGGCGAGCCCTTCACCGCCTGGATCGCGGCCGGCACGGCGCTGGTGATCGCCGGCATCTTCGTCTTCACCCGCGCGGGAAAATGAATCACCCCCCAAGCGGCTTCGCCGCTCCCCCCTCTGCTTCGCGAGGGGGGCGCACCCAGTGGCCCGGCAAAGCCGGTTCCACGGGTGCCCTGAACGACTCGCCGTAGCGGCGGCACGGCAGGCGCGAATTCGCATCACATCCGACATTCACGACAAGGAGAAAACACATGGATCTGGGCATCGCAGGCAAGACGGCGCTGGTGTGCGGCGCGAGCAAGGGCCTCGGCTACGGCTGCGCGCTGGCGCTGGTGCAGGAAGGCGTGAACGTCGTGATCGTGGCGCGCGGCGCCGAGGCGCTGGAGGCGGCTGCTACTAAATTGATAGCTGCTCGTGCAGGTGGGATGGGGGCTGCCGGCCCATTCGTCAAGCACGTGGCGGCCGACATCACGACGCCCGAAGGGCGCGCCGCCGTGTTCGCGGTGCAGGCCGACTACGACATCGTCGTCACCAACGCCGGCGGACCGCCGCCGGGCGACTTCCGCAGCTGGGACCGCGAGGCGTGGATCAAGGCCGTGGATGCCAACATGCTCACGCCCATCGAGCTGATCAAGGCCACGGTCGACGGGATGGCGGCCCGCGGCTTCGGCCGCATCGTGAACATCACCTCCAGCGCCGTGAAGGCGCCGATCGACATCCTGGGCCTGTCCAACGGCGCGCGCAGCGGGCTCACCGGCTTCGTGGCCGGCGTGGCGCGCAGCGGCCTGGCCGCGCAGGGCGTGACGATCAACAACCTGCTGCCCGGCGCGTTCGACACCGACCGCCTGCGCAACACCGCGGCCGGCGCGGCCCAGAAGACCGGCCAGACCATCGAGGCCATCCAGGAGTCGCGCAAGAAGACCATTCCCGCGCGCCGCTTCGGCACGCCCGAGGAGTTCGGCGCCATCTGCGCCTTCCTGTGCAGCCGGCAGGCCGGCTATCTCACCGGCCAGAACGTGCTGGCGGACGGCGGCGCCTACCCCGGCACGTACTGAGCGGGCGCCGCCGCGGCGGCGGCCCGCCGTCGCGGATCACGTCGGGCGGGACGACAGCACGATCCCGGCCACGATCAGCGCGAAGGCCAGCGCGTGGTAGCCGTGCGGCATCTCGCCCAGGAACAGCGCCGAGAGCATCGCCGCGAACAGCGGCGTGAGGTTGACGAAGAATCCCGCCGCGTTGGGACCCGCGCGCTGCACGCCCGCCGCCCAGCAGCGGAAGGCGAGCACCGCCGGCCCGATGGCGATGAAGGCCAGGGCGGCGGCCACGCGCCAGTCGAGCACGAGGAAGCCGTCGCCCACGGCCCATTCGCCGGCCGAGAACAGCGCCGACCAGAGCACGCCGAAGACGACCTGCGCCATCAGGAAGGCCGCCCAGTCGGCCCGCACGCCGGCCGGCTCGTGGGTGCGCGTGAGCAGCCAGCTGTACACCGACCAGGCGACGGTCGCCAGCAGCATGTAGAGGTCGCCCCGCACCAGGCGCAGCGCGAGCAATTGCTGCCAGTCGCCGCGGCTCAGGACGAGCGCCACGCCGGCCATCGACAGCACGGCGCCGGCCAGTTCGTGCCGGGTGATGCGGTGGCCGAAGAAGAGGGCGCCGGTGGCCATCATCCACAGCGGCATGCTGGAGCCGACCAGCGTCACGTTGATCGGCGTCGAGGTCTGCAGCGCCAGGTACTGCAGGGCGTTGTAGCAGCCCACGCCCAGCAGCCCCAGCAGCGCGTAGCGGCGCCAGTGCGGCCACAGCGGGCTGCCGGGGCGCAGCACCGCCGCGGCCAGTGGCAGCAGGAGCAGCAGGGCCAGCGCCCAGCGCACCGCGTTGAGCGTGAGCGGCGACACCAGTTCGCGCAGCATGCGACCGATCACCGCATTGCTGGCCCACAGCAGCGGCGGCACGGTCAGCAGGAACGCGGTGCCGGCACCGAGGCCGGCGCGGGCGGGTGTTGTCTTCGTTGTCATGGTGCGCAGAGGGCGCCACTGTAGCCACCGGGTCCCCGGCCTGCACCGGCCGGGCCATTCGTGGCACGATGCGGCCCCTTCCTTCCACGACCTGGGTTGCCACCATGAGCTTGAGCCTCGCCGTCCGCATCGACCGCCAAGGCGGTCCCGAAGAACTGAAGATCGTCGAGGTCGAGGTGGGCGAGCCCGGACCCGGCGAGATCCGCATCCGCCACAAGGCGGTGGGCCTGAACTTCATCGACGTCTACCAGCGCAATGGCCTGTATCCCTTTCCGATGCCGCTGCAGCTGGGCATGGAGGCCGCCGGCGTGGTCGAGGCGGTGGGCGAAGGCGTCACGCACCTGAAAGTCGGCGACCGCGCGGCCTACGCCAGCCAGCCGCCGGGCGCCTACTGCGAGCTGCGCGTGATGCCGGCCAAGTGCGTGTGCCGGCTGCCCGACGCGATCTCCTTCGAGACCGGCGCGGCCATGATGCTCAAGGGCCTCACGGCGCAGTACCTGCTCAAGAAGACGCTGCCGGTCGAGGGCCTCGTGCCCGGCGACTTCATCCTCTTCCATGCGGCCGCCGGTGGCGTGGGGCTGATCGCCTGCCAGTGGGCGAAGGCGCTGGGCCTGCAGCTCATCGGTACCGCCGGCTCCGATGCCAAGTGCAGGATGGCGCTGGAGCACGGCGCCGCGCACGCCATCAACTACGGCACCGAGGACTTCGCCGCGCGCGTCAGGGAGATCACCGGCGGTGCCGGCGTGAAGGTGGTCTACGACTCGGTGGGCAAGGACACCTTCGAGGGCTCGCTCGCCTGCCTGCGCCCCTTCGGCCTGCTGGCGAGCTTCGGCAACGGCTCGGGACCGGTGCCGCCGGTCAACATCGGCACGCTGGGCGCCAAGGGCTCGCTGTACATCACGCGGCCCACGCTCTTCACCCACATCGCCACGCGCGAGAGCACCCAGGCCATGGCCGACGACCTGTTCGCCGTGGTCGAAAGCGGTCAGGTGACGATCCCGATCGACCAGCGCTATGCGCTCAGGGACGTGCAGCAGGCGCACCGTGATCTGGAAGCCCGCAAGACGACCGGCTGCACGGTGCTGACGCTGGACTGAGCGCGCCCGGGCTGCCGGACGGCTCCTACCCGCCCTGTGCGCGTGCGCCCGCGTGGTGCGCCCGCACCATCGCCGAAGCTCCAGTCTCCTTTTTGGCGCGCCTGCACGGCATCGGTGCGGCGCGCCGTTCGACTCATCTGGAAGCAGCGCGCATGGCCGTCGTCAGGGCATTCATCGTCGATGACAACCCCACCCTCCGGGCGAACCTGGCGGGCACCCTGCGCAACATGGCGCGCGTGGAACCGGTCGGCGAGGCCGACTCCGAGGCCAGCGGCAGCGCCTGGCTGCGCGAGCATGCGGGCCAATGGGACCTGGCCATCGTCGACCTCTTCATCGGTGCGGGCAGCGGCCTGCGGGTGCTGGAGGCCTGCCGCGTGCGCAAGCCCGGCCAGCGGGTGGTGGTGCTGAGCAACCACACGACGTACGAGGTGCGCGTGCGCTGCCGCCAACTGGGCGCCGACGCGGTGTTCGACAAGGCCACCGAGCTCGACGACCTGATCGACTTCTGCCTGCGCAGCCGCGAGGCGCAGTTGCACGCTCACTGAGCCCGATCGACGCCGCCGGCCGCCCGGCCGGCCGCCGTCTCACGGATCAGTTGCCACACCCGTTGCGCCAGCGGCGAGGGCGCGCGGTTGCGCCGGTGCACGAGCACGATGTCGCGCTGCACCACCGGCGTGAGCGGCCGCACCGCCAGTCGGCCCAGGCCGTCGGGCGGCACCGCCAGCGCGGGCATCACGCTGATGCCGATGCCCGCCTCGACCATGCGGAACACGGTGGTGGGATGGCCCAGCTCCTGCACCACCTCGCACCGTGCACCGTGCCGTTCCAGCGCCGTGTCGATGAGCCGACGGCTGCCCGAGGCATGGTCCAGCAGCACCAGCGGCTGGCCGCTCAGGGCCGACCAGCGCACCGTGCGAGCCCGCATCAGGGCGTGGCCGGCGGGGGCCACCAGCACGAAGGGGTCGTGCATGATCGATTCGCAGTGCAGGTCGTCGGGCGCGGAAGGCTCGATGACCACGCCGAAGTCCACCTCGCCCGCGCGCACGCTGCCCAGCACGTCCTGCTGGATGCGGTCGAGCAGCACCAGCTGGATGTCGGGCTCCTGCCGCGCGCAGGCCGCGATGCAGTCCGGCATCAGGTTGGCCGACAGCGTGGGGCTGCTGGCCACCCGCACCTTGCCGCGCCGCGCGTGGGCCATGCCGCCCACGTCCTGCAGGGTCTGGTCGAGCTCGTCGAGCAGGCGGTCCAGCCGCGCCGCCAGCGACTGGCCGGCTTCGGTGAGCGCGACCTCGCGCGTGGTGCGGTCCAGCAGCTTGAGGCCGAGCTGCGACTCCAGCTCGTGGATCGAGCGGCTGACGGCCGGCTGCGTGAGCCCGATGCCGTCGCCGGCGCGGCTGAAGTTGCGCTCCAGCGCGACGGCGCGGAAGACGCGCAGCTGGCGCAGGGTGACGTTCATCGACGGACCGCTTTCATGCAGCCGGATCATAAAACGATGAGATAAATCCATTTCACTTTTCAATGTCGCCGGCGCCCAATCGGGGCCATGGCACGCTCACGCTTCCTCCCCGACAACTTCACCCTGGCCCTGGTCACCACGGTGGTCGTCGCCACGCTGCTGCCGGCCGCCGGCCGGGTCGCCCATTTCTTCGAGGGGCTGACCACGGTGGCCATCGGCCTGCTGTTCTTCCTGCACGGCGCCAAGCTCTCGCGCGAGGCGATCCTCGCGGGCATCACGCACTGGCGGCTGCACCTGCTGGTGTTCTGCGCGACCTTCGTGCTCTTCCCCCTGCTGGGCCTCGCGCTCAAGCCGGTGCTCGCCCCGCTGGTGACGCCGGCCCTCTACGTCGGCGTGCTGTACCTGTGCGTGCTGCCGGCCACGGTGCAGTCGGCCATCGCCTTCACCTCGCTGGCGCGCGGCAACATCCCGGCTGCCGTGTGCAGCGCCTCGGCCTCGACGCTGCTGGGCGTGTTCGTCACGCCGCTGCTGGTCAACCTGGTGGTGGTGCCGCACCACATGGGCAGCGGCTCGCTCGACGCCATCGGCCGCATCCTGCTGCAGCTGATGGTGCCCTTCGTCGCGGGCCACCTGCTGCGCCCGTGGATCGGCGGCTTCGTCAAGCGGCATGCGCCGGTGCTCAAGTTCGTCGACCAGGGCTCGATCCTGCTCGTGGTCTACACCGCCTTCAGCGCGGCCGTGATCGAGGGGCTGTGGAAGCAGGTGCCGCTGTCGGCGCTGGGCGGGCTGCTGGTGGTGAACGCGGTGCTGCTGACGCTGGCGCTGGTGCTCACCACGCTGGCCGCGCGCAAGCTGGGCTTCGACAAGGCCGACGAGATCACGATCGTCTTCTGCGGCTCCAAGAAGAGCCTGGCCAGCGGCGTGCCGATGGCCAAGGTGCTGTTCCCGGCCGCCTCCGTGGGCGCGATCGTGCTGCCGCTGATGCTCTTCCACCAGATGCAGCTGATGGTCTGCGCCGTCCTGGCGCAGCGCTATGCGCGGCGTGCCCAGGACCCGGCGCCAGCGGCCGGCGAGGCGGGCTACGCCAAGCCCTGAATTCGCCGGGCCGGCCTCACGGACTTCGCCCCGGCGTTCGAGTCAAAAAGGTCTGGAGCGCCCGTACCGCGGGCGCAGGATGCTATCGATTTGGTAGCAACGCGACCTGGGTCGGCTCAGGGGTGGTCGTCCAGCGGCATCAGCTGGGAGGCCCGCAGGCGACTCGGCGCCAGCGCCCCGGCCGAATCCAGGATCGGGTAGGCGATCGAGCAGATGTGCGAGTTGATGCGCTTGAGGTCGCTGATCAGGTCGATGTGCAGCGAGCTGGTTTCCATGCTCGGCGCGGTGCGGTCCATCAGCCGTGCCAGGTGCGTCGTGGCATAGGCGCGTTCCAGGTCGCGAAAGCGCGCCTTCTCCTCCAGCAGCTTCTGCGCATCGCGCACATTGCCGTTGAGGAACACGCTCATGCCCAGCCGCAGGTTGGCCACCAGGCGCTCGTGCAGCTCCACGATCTCGGCCATGCCGGCCTCGGAGAAGTTGCGCTGGGGGCGGATCTTCTTGTCCTCGATGTCGATGATCACCCGCTCGATGATGTCGCCCACCTGCTCCATGTTGATGGTGAAGCTGATGATGTCGGTCCAGCGCTTGCTCTCCTCCTCCCCCAGCGCCTCGCGGGAGATCTTGGTGAGGTAGTACTTGATGTCGGAATAGAGCTGGTCGACCGTGTCGTCCATGCGGCGCAGCTCCTCGGCCAGCCGCAGGTCGTTGGTGCGGATCACCGTGAGCATGCCGATCAGCATGCTCTCCACCACGTCGGCCTGGTGCAGCGCCTCGCGCGCGGCGTTGGAGATGGCCAGCGACGGCGTCGACAACGCCGAGGGATCGAGGTGCTGCGGCCGGCTGCTCGACGGCGACTGCGGCGGTGCCGGCAGCAGCTTCATCGACAGCCGCGCCACCGGCGCCGTCAGGCCGATGAAGGCGACGCTCGCGACCACGTTGAAGGCCAGGTGGTACAGCACCACCAGCTGGGTCGGACCCTCGACGTGGGGCCGCACGTACTGCAGCCACAGGCCGATGAAGGGCGCCGCGATGGCCACGCCGAGCAGCTTGAAGACCAGGTTGCCCACCGTGACCTGGCGCACCGCGACCGAGGACTTGGCCGTGGTCAGCACGGCCAGCAGGCCGCTGCCGAGGTTGGCGCCCAGCACCAGGCCCAGCGCCACGTCCAGCGGCACCACGGCCGACGATGCCATGGCCGCGACCAGCAGCACCACCGCCAGGCTCGAGTAGGCCACCACGGCCAGCACGGCGCCCACGGTGATCTCCAGCAGCACGTCGCTGGTGATGGAGGTGATGATGGCCCGCATCGCCGGCCCTTCGAACAGCGGCCCCGTGGCCTGCACCACCAGCTGCAGCGCCAGCAGCATCAGCCCCAGGCCGATCAGCACGCGGCCGAAGCGCCCCGCGGGGCTGGCCGGCCGCGTGATGGAGAACACCACGCCGGTGAAGATGAAGAGGGGCGACAGCCAGGACAGGTCGGTGGAGAACAGCACCGACATCAGGGCGGTGCCGATGTCCGCGCCGCGCATCACCGCCAACGCCGCCGGCAGCGTGATGAGCCCCTGCCCGACGAAGGACGAGGTCATCAGCGAGGTGGCGGTGCTCGACTGCACCAGCGCCGTCACGCCGATGCCGGCCAGCGCGGCCGAGAAGCGGTTGGACAGGCTGTGCTGCAGGAACTTGCGCAGGTTGCCGCCGAACACGCGCAGCACCCCCGTGCGAACGAGATGGGTGCCCCACACGAGCAATGCGATGGCCGCCAGCAGGTTCAGCAGATGTTTCATGGACGGGGTGTCCGCTCCTTGTTCTTGTGGGCCGCCATCATGCGCCCGCGCGGTGCGGGCGTCTGTCGGCGCAGGGCGTCAATCGATCAGGGCGCCATTTTCATGGAAAGGATAGGGCCCCTCGAATTCGCCCGACATGGCCAGGTGGGTGACCAGGCGTTGTTCCGAGGTCCAGGCGTGCAGGCGATAGCCCGGCGGCTCCAGCGTCCAGGCCGACGCGGCGTCGGGTGCGAGGTCGAGGCGCACCTGGTGGCCCGGTGCCGGCGAGGTGCTGGCCAGGGTGCCGCCGAAGCGCACGTCGATGGCGCGGTGCAGGTGGCCGCAGACGATGCGCTCCACGTTGGGATGCTGGCGCACGATGGCCTCGAGCCGGTCCCGGCCCTGGAGCAGGCCGATGCGGTCCATGTGGCCGATCAGCGTCGAGAAGGGCGGGTGGTGCATGGCGATGACCACCGGCTCGCCGCGGCAGGCGGCCAGCGTGGCCTCGAGCCAGTCGAGTTGCCCGTCGTCGAGTTCGCCGTGGCTCGCGCCGGCGACGGCCGTGTCCAGCGCGACCAGGCGCAGCGCGCCCACCCGCACCGAATAGCGCACCGGGCCTTCGGTGCCCAGGTAGGTGTGGTCGGGAAAGCTGCGGCGCATCTGCTGGCGCTCGTCGTGGTTGCCGGGCAGCAGGTACAGCGGCATGGGCAGGGGCGCGAGCAGGCGCGCCAGGTGCGCGTATTCGGCTTCGCGGCCGAAGTCGGTCAGGTCGCCGGTCAGCACGATCGCGTCGGGCTGCTGCGGCAGGCGCAGCACCGAGGCCACGGCGCGGGCCAGGTAGGGTGCGGTGTCGATGCGGCCGTAGGCCAGCCGGCCCGGCTCGCGGATGTGCAGGTCCGTGATCTGGCCCAGCAGCGTGACCGTGCTCGCGACGGGCGCGGCCGATGGGTTCTGCGGGGTCATGCGCCCACCTCCTGGGTGCTCATCAGCCGTTCCGCGCGGATGCGGATGCCGACCTCGTCGCCCGGCTGGTAGGGTGCGTCGCGGCCGACCTCGGCCATCAGCAGCGGCTGGTCGTCGGCGCGCAGCTGCAGCTGCACCCGCTCGCCGAGGAAGGTGCGGCGCTCCACGCGCGCCAGGCCCCAGCCGGGCTGCCGGGCGCCGATCTCGATGTCTTCCGGCCGCACGAGCAGCGTCTCCTGGCCGTGCCAGGCCTCGGGGCAGGCGAGGGCCGCGCCGCCCACCCGGACCACGCGCTCGGCCTGCGCCTGCGCGTCGCGGGCCAGGCGGTTCACGCGGCCCAGGAATTCCGCCACGAAAGGATGCGCCGGTGCGCGGTACAGGTCTTCGCCACGGCCGACCTGCACGATGCGCCCGGCCCGCATGACGGCCAGCCGGTCGGCGATGGCCATCGCCTCCTGCTGGTCGTGGGTGACGTGGATGGCCGTGATGTTCAGGCGACGCAGCAGCTCGGCCAGCTCGTCGCGCAGCGATTCCTTGAGCTTGGCATCGAGCGCGGCCAGCGGCTCGTCCAGCAGCAGCACGCGCGGGCGCACGGCCACGGCGCGCGCCAGTGCCACCCGCTGTCGCTGGCCGCCCGAGAGTTCGGACGGCCGCTTGTTCTCCAGGCCCGTCAGGCGAGTCAACTCGACCAGCTCGCCCACCGCGCGGCGCTCCTCGTCGCGCGACACGCCACGGATGCGCAGCCCGTAGCCGATGTTGGCCGCCACCGTCATCTGCGGGAACAGCGCGTAGCTCTGGAACACCATGCCGATGCCGCGCTGCTCGACCGGGCGGCGCGTCACGTCCTGGCCGCCGAAGACGATGCGGCTGCCCTCGTCGGGCGACTCCAGGCCCGCGATGATGCGCAGCAGGGTGGTCTTGCCGCAGCCCGAGGGGCCCAGCAGCGCGAGCACCTCGCCGGCCTCCACGTGCAGGTCGGTGGGCAGCAGGCCGCGCGTGCCGTCGGCGTAGGTCTTCGCGCAGTTGGCGATGTCGACCGGGATTCGTTCAAGTTCCATGGCGTTTCTGGATCAGGTTGGCCAGGTACTGCAGGATCCACAGCACCGGCAGGATGACGGCGAAGAAGACGAGGGTGTAGGCCGAGCCCACTTCCAGGCGCATCGACGCATAGCTGTCGGCCAGGCCGACGGGCAGGGTGCGCGTGAGCGGCGTGTGCAGCATCCAGGTCAGGTTGAACTCGCCCACCGAGAGCGTGAACACCATCAGGCTGCCCGCGACGATGGCCGGGAAGACCGCCGGCACCAGCACGTCCAGGAAGCGCTGGCGAAAGCTCGCGCCCAGCGAGCGCGCCGCCTCCTCCAGCGCCACCAGGTCGTCGCGCTGGAAGGCCGAGGACACCGTGCGCACCATGAAGGGCAGCGTGAAGACGATGTGGCCGACCAGGATGAAGGCGAAGCTCTGGCGGAAGGCGGTGACCTGGCCGTAGGCCAGGATCAGCGCCAGGGCGGTGGCGAGGCCGGGAACCGCGACGGGCAGCGTGAGCAGCTCCTCGAAGGTGTGCGCCCAGCGCGAGCGGCTGCGCGCCAGCGCATAGGCGCAGGGCACGCCGAGCACGATGGTGCCGACGACGCAGGCCAGGGCCAGCAGCAGCGATGCGCCGACCGTGTTGCCGTACACCTCCCACACCTCGCCGAGCCAGCGCAGCGTGAGGCCGCTCTTGAGCCCGCTGCTGTAGTTGTTGACCAGCCCAGCCATCACCGACAGGAGCATGGGCGCGATCATGAACACGCTCACCGCCACGGTGACGGCGAAGAGGAAGGGGGAGCGCGTGGTGCTGTGCCTGTGTTGCATGGACATCGTTCCTTTTGCTCAGCGCACCGCCGGGCTGCCGCCCGCGCGGCGCGCCAGGAAGAGCACCAGCCAGGTGACCAGGCCCAGCGCGATCGACAGCGAGGCCGCGAGCGCGAAGTTGGCGTAGTTGGTGAACTCGTTGTAGATGGTGATGGGGATCACCTCGAACTTGCTGGCCAGCGTGAAGGCCGTGCCGAAGGCGCCCATCGCGGTGGCGAAGAGGATGGCGCCGCAGGCCAGGGTGGTGGGCGCCAGCTCGGGCACCCACACGTCGCGCACCACGCGCAGGCGCGAGGCGCCCAGCGAGCGCGCGGCCTCCTCGAGCTGCGGGTTCATCGCCTCGGCCGCCGCCGCGTAGGTGGCGATGGCGCGTGGCAGCGAGAAGTACAGGTAGGCCAGGAAGAGCCCGAGCAGCCCGTAGGCGAAGGTGATGCGTTCGCCGCCGAGTGCGCTGCTGAGGTCGGCCACCAGCCCCTGCCGGCCGCCCAGCAGGATCACGAAGAAGCCGATGATCACGCCGGGGAAGGACAGCGGCAGCGTGAGCAGCGACAGCAGCACGCGCTTGCCGACGAAGTCGCGGCGCGCGAGGTAGATGCCCACGGCCGAGCCGAGGGCGAGCGTCGCGACCGTCACGGCCGCCGACAGCAGCACGGTGTTGGCCATGCTCTGCAGGTAGCGGCCGTCGGTCAGCACGGCGAAATACGTCGCCCAGCCCTTCTCGGCCGGCAGTGCCAGCAGGCGGGCGATGGGCAGCAGCCAGAAGGCGGCGAAGAAGGCCGCCGCCGGCAGCAGGCACGCCAGCAGCAGCCAGCGGGCGTTCCCGTTCGTGGAAGCCTTCATGCCCGGGTGCCGGCGCTCAGCGCACGTCCTTCAGGTAGCGGTCGGAGAAGGCGCGCTGGGCCTGGGCCATGCGGGCATAGTCGACGGCCTTGGCGCGCGCGTAGTCGCTGGCCGGCAGGAACTGGGCTTCCACGTCCTTGGGCATGGCGCCGGCGCGCACGGGGCGCAGGTAGGCCTTGGCCCAGATGGCCTGGCCTTCGTCGGAGAGCACGAAGTCCAGCACCTTCTTCGCATCGGCCGCGTGCGGCGCCTTGGCCACCAGGCTCATCACGTAGGGCACGACCACGGTGCCTTCGCTGGGGATGACGAAGGCGACGTTGGCCTTGTCCTTGTACTTGGCGCGGTAGGCGTTGAAGTCGTAGTCCAGCAGGATCGCGATCTCGCCCGACAGCACGCGCGCGTACGAGGTCTGCTTGGGCACGATGGGCTCGTTCTTCTGCAGCTGCTTGAAGTACTCGATGGCGGGCGTGAAGTTGTCCATGTTGCCGCCGCGCGATTCGTTCACGGCCACGGCTCCCACGTAGCCCACGAAGGCCGAGGCCGGGTCCAGGTAGCCGATCAGGCCCTTGTAGTCGGGCTTGAGCAGGTCGGCCCAGCTCTTGGGAATGGGCTTGCCCTTGAGCGCATCGACGTTGACCATGAAGCCGAGCGTGCCCGAGTGGATGCTGAACCAGTTGCCGGCGGGGTCCTTCAGGCCGGCGGGAATGTCGTTCCATGCGGCCGGCTTGTAGGGCTCGACCACGCCGTCCTTCTGCGCCTGGATGGCGAAGGTCACGCCCAGGTAGGTGACGTCGGCGACCGGGCTGGCCTTCTCGGCCACCAGCTGGGCCAGGGCCTGGCCCGAGTTCTTGTTGTCGGCCGGCACGGTGACGCCCGTCTTCGCCTTGATGGCGCGCAGCTGGGTGCCCCAGTCGGCCCATTCGGTCGGGCAGTTGTAGCAGATGGCGGTCTGCGCCATGGCGCCGCCGGCGACGAGGCCGGCCGCGAGCACGGCCGCGCGGGCGATGCGGTGGAAGGTGACGAAGGACATGGAGAAGCTCCTGGGATGGATGGGTGGTTGTTGTGGGAGAAAGAGCAAGGAGGCGCGGTCTAGGCGAAGCCCGGCGCCTGCGCGCACGACTCGCCGACGCGGAACACGTGCGGCAGCAGCACGCTGTCCCCGGGCGACAGGGGCTGGCCCTGCGCGAGCGCAGCGGTCAGCAGTTCGACACTGGTCTTGCCGATGTCGATGTTGGGTTGGGCGATGGTGCTCAGCGCCGGCATGAGGTCCTCGCCCAGCGCGATGCCGTCGAAGCCGACCACCGACAGCGCCTGCGGCACGGAGAGGCCGCCCAGGTGTGCGGCGCGGATGCTGCGGATGGCCAGCAGGTCGTTCGAGCACACCAGCGCCGTCGGCCGCCGGTGTTCGGACAGCGCACGCGCGATCACGTCGCTGGCCGCTTCGACGAAGGGCACTTCGATGAGCGGCGGCGGCGCGAAGCCGGCTTCGTCCATGCCCCGCAGGAAGCCCTGGTAGCGCTGTTGCGCGCGGTCCGACGCCGCCAGCGTGCCGCTCACCATGGCGATGTGGCGGTGGCCCAGCAGGGCCAGGCGCGCCACCACGTCGGCCACCGCGGCCTCGCCGTCGACGCCGACGCAGGGGTGGGCGGCATGGCGGTTGTAGGCCAGCACGTAGGGCGTGCCGGCCTGCGCCAGCCGCTGCAGCGTGGCCGAGGTGGACGGGTTGGCCACCACGAGGATGACGCCGTCGACGTTGCTGCCCTGGAGCAGGGCCACGGCGCGCTCTTCCTCGTCGATGCGGTAGCCGGAGGTGACCGGCATGATCGCGTAGCCCTGCGCCGCCGCGGCGGCGGCGATGCCCTGCAGGCACTCGGCGAAGGTGGGGTTCATGAGCGTGGGCAGCACCACGCCCAGCACGCGGCTGCGCTGGGTGCGCAGGGTGCGTGCGCTGGCATTGGGCACGTAGCCCAGCTCGCGCGCGACGCGCTCCACCAGCTCGCGCGTGGCGGGCGTGACCTTGTCCGGCAGGTTGAAGGCGCGCGAGACGGTCGCGACGGAAACGCCGGCGCGTCGTGCGACTTTCTGGATGCTCATGGGCGGACCACTCGGTGGGGCGTGTTCATGTAATCGATTACATTGGGCGCCGCGAGTATGACGCCGTGATGACGTCGAACAGAAGTGGTGGAAACCCGCCCGTGTGCCGCCCGGCGGGGCGGGAGCGCTAGCGTGGGGCGAAGCCGTGGACCGCCCGCGCGTCGGCGCGAGCGGGGCGGTCGGCGCGAACCGGGGTCAGGACTTGTTGCCGCTGCGCACGCGGCGCAGCTCGTCGATGATCAGGCAGATGGCGCCCAGCGTGATGGCGCTGTCGGCCAGGTTGAAGGCCGGGAAATGGCGGCCGCCCCAGTGGAAGTCCAGGAAGTCGACCACGTAGCCGTGCATGAGGCGGTCGATCACGTTGCCCACCGCGCCGCCCAGGATGCAGGCCATGGCGAAGCCGAAGAGCCTCTGGCCGCGGTGCTTGTGCAGCATCCAGACGATGAAGACGCCGGCACCGATGCCGATGGCGGTGAAGAACCAGCGCTGCCAGCCCGAGGCACCGGCCAGGAACGAGAACGCCGCGCCCGTGTTGTGCCAGCGGCCGATGTTGAAGAAGCCGGTGACGACGGTGAAGTCGTACAGCCGGTAGTTGCCGAGGATCAGCGTCTTGGTCCACTGGTCGGCGATGAAGATCAGCACCGCCAGTGCCAGCCAGGGCCAGATGCCGGCCCGCGCGGCACCGGCGGGCGAAGGCGCCACGGCGGGCGTCATGCGTGGCTCCGCGCCTCGCCGGCGCCGTACAGGTTGGCGGTGCAGCGGCCGCAGATCGTGGGGTGCGCCGGGTCGCTGCCGACGTCGGCGCGCCAGTGCCAGCAGCGCTCGCACTTGGTGTCGGCGCTGGCCGTGACGCCCGTGGACAGGGCGCTGCCGGCGATCAATTCGATCGCGGAGGTGATGAAGACGAACTTCAGGTCGTCGCCCAGCGAGGCCAGCAGCGCGTGGTCCTCGGGCGCCACGGTCAGCGTCACGTTGGCCTGCAGCGACGAGCCGAGCTGGCCGGCAGCGCGCACCGCCTCGATGTCCTTGTTGACCGCGTCGCGGATCTCGCGGATGCGCGACCACTTGGCCAGCAGCGCGGCATCGGGCTCGCCGAACACGCTGTACGTTTCCATGAAGATGGACTCGGACGTGCCCGCGAATTTCCACGCCTCCTCCGCGGTGAAGCTGAGGAAGGGCGCCATCCAGCGCAGCATCGCCTGGGTGATGTGCCACAGGGCGGTCTGCGCGCTGCGGCGCGCGCGCGAGCCCGGCGCGGTGGTGTAGAGCCGGTCCTTGAGCACGTCGAGGTAGAAGGCGCCCAGGTCCTCGGAGCAGTAGACCTGCAGCTTGGCGACCACCGGGTGGAACTCGTACACCTCGTAGTGGGCCAGCACCTCGGCCTGGAACTGCGCCGCGCGCGCCAGCGCGTAGCGGTCGATCTCGAACAGCTCGTCCAGCGGCACGCCGTCCTTCGCGATGTCGAAGTCGCTGGTGTTGGCCAGCAGGAAGCGCAGCGTGTTGCGGATGCGGCGGTAGGCATCGACCACGCGGGCGAGGATCTTGTCGTCGCCGGCGATGTCGCCCGAATAGTCGCTCGCCGCCACCCACAGGCGGATGATCTCGGAGCCCAGCTTGTTGCTGATCTCCTGCGGCTCGATGCCGTTCTTGAGCGACTTGCTCATCTTGCGGCCCTGGCTGTCGACGGTGAAGCCGTGCGTCAGCAGGCCCTTGTAGGGCGCGCGCCCTTCGAGCGCGCAGGCCAGCAGCAGCGAGGAGTGGAACCACCCGCGGTGCTGGTCATGCCCCTCCAGGTACAGGTCGGCCTCGGGACCGACCTCGTGGAACTGCGGTGCGTGCGTGCCGCGCAGCACGTGGAAGAAGGTCGAGCCGGAGTCGAACCACACCTCGAGGATGTCGCTGCTCTTGGTGTAGTTCGGTGCGTCCTGGGCGCCGAGGATCTCCTCGGTGGTGGCGCGGCTCCAGGCCTCGATGCCGCCCTGCTCGACGATGGCCGCGGCCTGGTCCAGGATCTCCATCGTGCGCGGGTGCAGCTCGCCCGACTCCTTGTGCAGGAAGAAGGGGATCGGCACGCCCCAGCTGCGCTGGCGCGAGATGCACCAGTCGGGCCGGTTGGCGATCATGTCGTGCAGGCGCGCCTTGCCGTTCTCGGGGTAGAAGCCGGTCTGCTCGATGGCGTCCAGCGCGATCTGGCGCAGCGTCTTCGCCGGCTTGGCGCCGGGCTTCGTGAACACGCCTTCGCCCTCGTCCATGCGGATGAACCACTGCGCGGCGGCGCGGTAGATCACCGGCGTCTTGTGGCGCCAGCAGTGCGGGTAGCTGTGGGTGATGGTCTCGGTGGTCAGCAGCCGGCCGGCGTCGCGCAGCGCCTCGATGATGTGCGGCACCGCCTTCCAGATGTTCTGGCCGCCGAAGAGCGGGAAGTCGGCCGCGTAGCTGCCATGGCCCTGCACCGGGTTGAGGATGTCGTCGTAGGCGAGGCCGTGCGCCACGCAGGAATTGAAGTCGTCCAGGCCGTAGGCGGGCGAGGAATGCACGATGCCGGTGCCGTCGGTGGCGGTGGCGTAGTCGGCCAGGTACACGGGCGCGAGGCGCCGGTAGCCGTAGCTGCCGTCGTCGCTCTGCACGTCGTACAGCGGGTGTTCGAATTCGAGGCCGCCCAGCGCCTCGCCCTTCACGGTGGCGATCACCTGGCCGTCGAGCGCATAGCGCGTCATGCACATCTCGACCAGCGACTCGGCCACGATCAGCAGGCCCTTGTCGGTGTCCACCAGCGCGTAGACCAGTTCGGGGTTGAGATTGAGCGCCTGGTTGGCCGGGATGGTCCAGGCGGTGGTGGTCCAGATGACGGCGAACACGTCGCCCAGCGCGTCGGGGCGGCCGAAGGCGGCCAGCACCTTGTCGCGCTCATGCGCCTTGAAGGCGACATCGATGGTCTGCGACTTCTTGTCCTGGTACTCGATCTCGAACTCGGCCAGCGAGGAGCCGCAGTCGAAGCACCAGTACACGGGCTTCAGGCCGCGGTAGACGAAGCCGCGCTCGATCACCTTCTTGAAGGCGCGGATCTCGCCCGCCTCGTTGGCGAAGTCCATCGTCTTGTACGGGTGGTCCCATTCGCCCAGCACGCCCAGGCGCTGGAAGTCGGCCATCTGCTGCGCGATCTGCTCGGTGGCGTAGGCGCGGCTCCTGGCCTGCATCTCGTCGCGGCTGAGGTTGCGGCCATACTGCTTCTCGATGGCGTTCTCGATCGGCAGGCCATGGCAATCCCAGCCCGGCACGTACAGCGCGTCGAAGCCCTTCAACTGGCGCGCCTTGGTGATCATGTCCTTGAGGATCTTGTTCACCGCGTGGCCCATGTGGATCTGGCCGTTGGCGTACGGCGGGCCGTCGTGCAGGATGAACTTGGGCGCCCCGGCGCGGGCCACGCGCAGGCGCTTGTACAGGCCCTCGTCGTTCCACTGCTTCACCCAGCCCGGCTCGCGCTTGGGCAGGTCGCCGCGCATGGGGAAGGGGGTGTCGGGCAGGTTCAGCGTGGCGCGGTAGTCGGTGGGTTGGGCAGCATCAGACATGGTGGGTGCGAACGAAAAGAGCTTCGACAGGCTCAGCCCGAGCGGCGGCGGCCGTCGGCAAAAAGGGGTGGGAGCCGTTCGCCCCGAGCTTGTCCAAGGGCGGCAGCACGGGACGTGCAGGGCTAAATTCGGTCGCGCGTGGTCTGGCGCCGGGTTTCCGCGTGGGGATTGCTGTGCGTCGCTGCGAAGAAGGCGCGCGCGTCGTCACGGTCCTTGGCGATGCCCGCGGTCAGGGCTTCCAGGCTCGTGTAGCGCAGTTCGTCGTGCAGTTTGGAGAGCAGGTCCACCCGGACGATTTTACCGTAGGCCCCCTCGGCGCCCAGGCTCGCCGGCCATTCGAGGCAGTGCGTCTCGAGCAGCACCCGGCCGCCGTTGACGTCGTTGGCGTCGAGCGAGGGACGCACGCCCAGGTTGGCCACGCCCGGCAGCGGCCGGTCGGCCAGGCCGTGCACCAGCACCGCGAAGATGCCGCTGGCGGCCGGCTTCCAGTGCTTGAAGCGCAGGTTGAGCGTGCGAAAGCCGTCGCTGCCGCCCGGGAGCGAAGCGCCCAGCGCCCGGCCGAGCTTGCGGCCGTGCACCACGTGGCCCGAGATCGCGTAGGGGCGGCCGAGCAGGGCCTGCACGTCGCCCATGCGGCCCTGGGCCAGCGCATCCCGCACGGCAGAGCTGGACACGCGCAGGCCGTGCACCTCGTAGCTCATCATGCGGGCGACATCGAAGCCGTGCTGCGCGCCGGCCGCATCGAGCATGGCGTAGTCGCCAGCGCGCTTGGCACCGAAGCGGAAGTCGTCGCCCACCAGCACATAGCGCGCACCCAGCCCGTCGATCAGCACGTCGCGGATGAACTGCTCCGGCGGCTGGCTGGCCAGGCGCGCGTCGAAGGGCAGCACGATGGTCTGGTCGACGCCGTTGGCCGCGAGTTCGCACAGCTTGTCGCGCAGGCTGGCGATGCGCGCCGGCGCGAGTTCGGGCCGCTTCGTCGCGCCGGCGAAGTAGTCGCGCGGGTGAGGCTCGAAGGTCATGACGCAGCTGGGCAGGCCGCGCTGCCGGGCCTCGGCATTGAGCAGCGCGAGCATGGCCTGGTGCCCGCGGTGCACGCCATCGAAGTTGCCGATGGTCAGCGCGCAGGCAGGCGCCACGCCGGGGTGCCGGAAGCCACGGAATATCTGCATGGGATGTTATGTTTTTGATAGCAGGCCGCGCCCGGCGGATGCGCCTTGGCGGGCGAGTTGTCATCAAAGCGGGTTATATTGTGGCGCGTTCGCTGTATTCCCATCCCCCGTTCGGTTCTCTTATCGACGTTCGCCCCCAGACCGCCGCTGCGCGGCGCCCGCCCCCCGAGGGGGGCAAGGAAACTCGGGGCGGCCCGTCGTTTCCTTGAGGAGGCTTGTGTGGTGAAGGTATTGAAGCTGTCGGCCCAGGGCCTGCCGCAATCGTGGATCTCGCTGGAACAGGCGGTGACCCACTACGCGGCGGACGAAGTGCGCTGGGAGGCAGGCGGGCAGATCGCGCTGTTCCGCGGCGGCCACAACGCCGTCACCGGCGAGCAGTCGCAGATCGCGGTGAGCAGCATCATCGGCACCAAGGGCGTGCCGCGCATCAGCCCCTTCCAGCTGCGCCCGGGCCTCACCAACAGCAAGCTCTTCGCGCGCGACCGCAACGTCTGCGCCTACTGCGGCGGCCATTTCCACGAGGACGAGCTCACGCGCGAGCACATCATCCCCTTCGCGCAGAACGGCGTGGACCACTGGATGAACGTCGTCACCGCCTGCCGCCCCTGCAACCACCGCAAGAGCAGCCGCACGCCCGAGCAGGCGCACATGCCCCTGCTGTACACGCCGTACATCCCCAGCCTGTGGGAAGACTTCATCCTGCGCAACCGCCGCATCCTGGCCGACCAGATGGAGTTCCTGATGGCGCACATCCCGAGCAGTTCGCGGCTGCACGGGTAGCGGCGCGTGCCGCGACGCAAGGAGGCGCCACGGCGCCTCTTTTCTTTGCAGGCTCAGCCGCGCCAGACGGGCGGCCGCTTTTCCAGGAAGGCCTGCACGCCCTCCAGTGCGGTGCCGTCGATCATGTTGGCCGCCATGGTGCGGCTCGCGTCCTGCAGCGCGGCCTGCGTGCCGCATTCGAGCTGGCGGTAGAACAGCGCCTTGCCCATCTCCAGGGCGACGCGGGGTTTGTCGAGGATGCGCGCGAGCAGCGTCTCGACCTCCGCGTCCAGCGCCTCGGGTGCGACCACACGGTTGACCAGGCCGCGCTGGCGTGCCGTCTCGGCATCGATGAAGTCGCCCGTCACCAGCATCTCGAAGGCGGCCTTGCGCGCCACGTTGCGCGAGACGGTGACGGCCGGCGTCGAGCAGAACAGGCCGACGTCGATGCCGCTGGTGGCGAAGCGCGCGTCGCTCGATGCCACGGCCAGGTCGCACAGCGCCACCAGCTGGCAGCCGGCCGCGGTGGCGATGCCGTGCACCCGCGCGATGACGGGCACCGGCAGCCGGTGCAGCGCCAGCATCATGGCGCTGCAACGGGCGAACAAGGCCTCGTAGTAGGCCTGCTCGGGCGTGGCGCGCATCTGGCGCAGATCGTGGCCGGCGCAGAAGGCCTTGCCTGCGCCGGCGACCACGACGGCGCGCAGCGACTCGTCGTTCGCCAGGCGCTCGGCCGTGTGGTGGAGCGCGTCGATCAGCGCTTCCGACAGCGCGTTGAACGCCTGCGGGCGGTTGAGTGTGAGCGTGACGACGCCGCGCGCATCGCGGCTCTCCAGCAGCATGGGCGCATCGGCCATGGCGTGGCTCAGTACGTGAGTTCGAGCACGCCGAGGTGGCCTTGCGCCGCGGGCCACGTCAGCCCGGCAATGCGCTCGCCGTTGAACTCGCCCACCACGCTGCGCTGGGCCTCTGTGGTGACCTTGAGTCGCGCGCTGGCGACGCCCGAGCCGCGCGGTGGCACGCCGGGCAACTGGGCCTGGCCGTCGAGCCGCATCGTGTCGCGCTGGGCATCGAAGTAGCCGCGCGGCCGCGTGAACACCACGATGGCCTTGGCGTCGCGGTCGGCCGGCAGCAGGCGTTCCGGCCGCAGGTTGACGATCTCGCTCGAGCGCGGAAAGGGGCTGCGGTAGATGTGCGTGGTCGCGTAGCCGGGCGCGGTGATCTCGAATTCGTAGAACAGGCGCGGGTCCGCCGCGAACGGACCCCAGCGGCCGTCGGGGCCGATGGTCTTGCGCCAGGCCGGCGCGCCGATGCGCGCCCCGGTGGCGGGGTCGACCGCGTACACCGCCAACTGGGCGCCGACGAGGGGCTGGTTGTTGGCGAAGCTGCCGCTCGCGGGGTCGGTCGACACGAGGCCCAGGCCGGTCAGGCGGCCGTCCAGCCGCACCGAGGACTCGGCCGAGATGGCCGTGCTGCGCGGCGCCGAGCCGGTGAGGAACTCCCAGGTCGCGGCGAAGGCGGCCGGCGAGAAGGAGGTCTCGCGGTGGTCCACGCGCGGCAGCACGACGTTGCGCGCGCCGCGCAGGGCCGGGCCGTCGAAACCGATGCCGGTGGGCGTGCCCGGCCTGCCGATCCACACGCCGTCGGGCTGGGCGTACTTGTCGTTGTTGTCCGAGCGCAGCGTGAGCCAGCGCACGCCGGGCGTCACCTCGTCGCCGTTCGGGCCCTTCGGCGCATTGAGCTGCGTGAGGAAGGACGAGCGGGCCGAGAACTCGTTCTGCTCCAGGTAGCCGGGGATGTTCCAGATCCCGTGCGCCGGGTTGCCGCCCAGCACCACGTGGCTCACCTTCGCGGCGCCGCCGCCGTTCTGCACGTAGTTGCGGATCGTGTTGCCGCCGCGCGAGTTGCCGATGAGCACGACCTGGTTCGCGCCCGTCTGGCGAAGCACGGCATCGACCCGCTCGGCCAGGAAAGCCATCGACTCGGCGGTCGAGCTGCGACCCGGCTGGGCGGCGGTGTCGTCGTCGCGCGCCAGCGGCATGGGCTGGTCGAAGGCGAAGAGCCGCTCGCGCGGCCAGCCATTGGATTCGAAGCGCCACACGGTGGTCTGCCAGAGCGCGGCCGAGTCGCCGTTGCCGTGCACGAAGACGATGGGCGGGTACGACGTGGGCATCATGGTCGAGCAGGCGGTGAGGGCGAGCAGCGCGGGCGCGCCGAGCAGCAGGGTGCGGCGTTGGGTCATGGCAATGTCTCCTGGCTTCGACTTATAAACAAAAAAGCCCGCCAGCGCAGGACTGGCGGGCGGGAGCAGCTATGAAATTTGTAGCGAGCTGCGTTGGCGGGGTCAGGCGAACACGCCGGCGGTGTCGGTCATGCGGGCCGACACCTCGCCCAGGTGGTGCAGGGTGTCGCCGAACACCATCTCCATCTGCGTGAGCTTGCGGAAGTAGTGGCTGCCCATGTACTCGTCGGTCACGCCGATGCCGCCGTGCAGCTGCACCGACTGCTGGCCGACGAAGCGCATGGCCACGCCGAGCTGGTACTTGGCGCGTGCCATCGCCTGGCGGCGCTCGGCGGCGGGGGCGTTGAGCTTGAGGCTGGCGTAGTAGCTCATCGAGCGCGCCAGTTCCAGCTGCATCTTCATGTCGGCCACGCGGTGGCGCAGGGCCTGGAAGCTGGCGATCGGCACGCCGAACTGCTTGCGCGTGTTCATGTACTCGACGGTGAGCGCCAGCGTCTTGTCCATCACGCCCACGCCCTCGGCGCAGGTGGCGGCGATGCCGATGTCCACCGCATGCTCGAGCACCGGCAGGCCGT
Organism: Pseudomonadota bacterium; assembly: GCA_031119395.1. Classification (GTDB taxonomy): domain Bacteria; phylum Pseudomonadota; class Gammaproteobacteria; order Burkholderiales; family Burkholderiaceae_C; genus Xenophilus. The sequence continues at coordinate 36,351 of JAVHYA010000024.1, read as the reverse complement.
CGGCGGCAACCAGCGTCGCGGCGGCGTTGTCGAACACCACCTCGGCCGCGCGGCTGCCGTCCTGGGTGACATAGCCGCGGGCGGCCACGCCGTCGGCCGAGCGTTCGACCAGGAAGAGGGCGATCCTGCCGTCGAGCTGGGCCGGAACGAGGTACGCATCGGCCTGGTCGCCTGCAGGCACCACGCCCTTGGTGCCGTGCACCGTGTAGCCGTCGCCGGCCTTCTTGGCGGTGGCCGCGCAGGCGTCCAGGCGCCAGCGTGCCTTCTTTTCCTGCCAGGCGAGCACGACCAGCGCTTCGCCGCTGGCGATGCGCGGCAGCCACGCCTGCTTGGTGGCGGCGTCGGCATGGCCGGCCAGCACGGCGCCGGCGATCAGCGATTGCGCCAGCGGCTCCAGCACGATGCCGCGGCCGAGCTCCTCGAGCACCACCATGCCCTCGACCGGGCCCATGCCCAGGCCACCGTCGTCCTCGGGGATGTACAGGCCGGCGAGGCCCAGTTCAGCGAGTTCGTTCCAGGCGGTGCGGTCGAAGCCGCCCGCCGCCTCGATCTTGCGGCGACGCTCGAAGTCGTAGCCCTTTTCCACCCACTTGGCGACGGCGTCGCGCAGTTGCTGCTGGTCGTCCGAGAAATTGAAGTCCATCTGAGTCTCCGATCAGCCGAGCACGGTCTGAGCAACGATGTTTCTCTGCACTTCGTTCGAACCGCCGTAGATCGTGGTCTTGCGGTAGTTGAAGAAGTTCGACGCCAAAGGCGCCAGCGCGGGGTTGCCGCCGGGGAAGTCGCCCTGCCAGCCGGCCTCCATCGCCTCGCGGATCAGCGGCAGCGAGTACGCGCCGCCGGCGAGCATCATGAGTTCGGTGTAGCGCTGCTGGATCTCGCTGCCCTTGATCTTGAGCAGGCCGGCGATGTCCAGCGAGTTCTTGCCCGAGGTGGCGGCCGACAGCACGCGCAGCACGAGCATCTCGAGCGCGACGATGTCGACTTCGAGCTTGGCGATCTCGTCGCGGAAGCGCAGGTCGTCGTACACGCCCTCGGCCTTGGCGATGCGCTTGAGGCGTTCGAGTTCACGCTTGGCGCGGTTCACGTCGGCGATGTTGGTGCGCTCGTGGGAGAGCAGGTGCTTGGCATAGGTCCAGCCCTTGTTCTCCTCGCCGATCAGGTTCTCCGCCGGCACCTCGACGTTGTCGAAGAACACGTCGTTGACCTCGAAGCCGCCGTCCAGCAGCTTGATCGGCCGCACCGTCACGCCGGGCGACTTCATGTCGAGCACGATGAAGCTGATGCCGGTCTGCGGCTTGCCCTCGCTGCTGGTGCGCACGAGGTTGAACATCCAGTCGCCGTATTGGCCCAGGGTGGTCCAGGTCTTCTGGCCGTTGATGATGTACTTGTCGCCCTTGCGTTCGGCCTTGGTGCGCAACGAGGCCAGGTCCGAACCCGAGCCCGGTTCGCTGTAGCCCTGGCTCCACCAGACCTCGCCGCTGGCGATGCCGGGCAGCAGGCGCTGCTGCTGCTCCTTGTTGCCGTAGGCCATGATGACCGGAGCCACCATCACCGGGCCGAAGGGCACGATGCGCGGCGCGCCGGCCATGGCGCATTCCTCTTCGAAGAGGTGCTTCTCGATGGCGGTCCAGCCGGGGCCGCCGAATTCCTTGGGCCAGCCGTAGCCCAGCCAGCCCTTCTTGCCGAGGATCTTCGCCCAGGTCTGCATATCGTCGCGCGTCAGCTCGAGCGCGTTGTGCACCTTGTGCGAGATGTGCTTGGGCAGGTTGTCCGCGACCCAGGCGCGGATGTCTTCGCGGAACTTCTGTTCCTCGGGGGTGAAGGCCAAATCCATGGGGGAGTCTCCAGAGAATACGGGTTTTTAGCACGGTCGTTCGCAAACGCAAGTCCGGCCGGCGACACGAAGATAATCCGCGCCAGTATGACCCGCGCTCCCGCCTTCCGACCCCTTGCCCGCCGCGCCGATGCGGCCTTCCTGCCCCCCTTTCGGTACGCGGGCGCGCGCTGATGCCGCGCCACATCGTCATCCTGATCTCGGGCAGCGGCTCGAACATGGCGGCGATCGTGCGCGCCGCCGCCGCCGGGCGCTGGGCCCAGCGCTTCGACGCCCGTGTGGCCGCGGTGCTGAGCAACCGGCCCGACGCCGCCGGCCTGACCTGGGCGCGGGGCGAGGGCATCGCCACCGGTGCGGTGGACCACAAGGCCTTCGAGTCGCGCGAGGCCTTCGATGCCGCGCTGGCGTCGGCCATCGATGCGCATTCGCCCGCACTGGTGGTGCTGGCGGGCTTCATGCGCATCCTCACACCGGGCTTCGTCGAGCGCTACGCCGGGCGGCTGATCAACATCCACCCGTCGCTGCTGCCGGCCTTCCCGGGCCTGCACACGCACCGCCGCGCGATCGAGGCCGGTTGCCGCGTAGCCGGCGCCACGGTGCACCAGGTGACGACCGAGCTGGACCACGGCCCCATCCTCGCGCAGGCGGCGGTGCCGGTCCTGCCGGACGACACGCCCGAGTCGCTGGCGGCGCGGGTGCTGTCGCAGGAGCATCGGATCTACCCGTTGGCCGTGGAGCAGTGGCTGGCGGCTTCGTCAGAGGTCGTTGCCCGCGCGACGTGATGGGCGGACCACTTTGCTTGTATGACATGGCCCGTTGGGCCGAGGAGAGATGTCGATGACCCGTTCCCCTTCCATTCTTCTGGCTGCGCTGGTGGCCACTGCACTGGCCGGTTGCGCCTCGGCCCCCGCGCCCGCCCCGGCCACGCCGCCCCAGGCGGCTGCACCCGCCGCGCCGCCGCCGCCTCCACCGCCGGCCTGTGAGGCCGCCGGCGCCCAGTTCGCGGTCGGCCAGCCGATGACGCCGCAACTCGAAGCCGCCGTGCGTGCCCGCGCCAACGCCGCCAGCGCACGGGTCCTCAAGCCCGGCCAGCCGGCGACGATGGACTTCAACCCGGCCCGGGTGAACATCGATCTGGATGCGCGCAACCGCGTGAAGACGGTGCGCTGCGGCTGACCTGCCGGCGATTTGCTATCGAATCAGTAGCGGTCAGCGCCCGCTGGTCGGGCGTTTGCGGACCATTTCGTTGTCAGTCGAGGCGCTGGAAGCGCGGTTGCCGATGGCCGCCGATCACGACCTCTTCCTGGAACATCGCGGCCGGCCGCACCCACAGGCCGCGGGCCCCGTAGAGCGCGCGGTACAGCACCAGGGGCTCCAGCGTCTCGCTGTGGCGCACGGTGCCCATCACCTCGTACTCGCCGCCCTTGTAGTGGCGGTAGCGGCCGGTCGGCAGGTCGGGGAGTGGGGGCAGGTCGTCGTCCGTCATGGGCCGAGCATAGGCCGGTGTTCCCGCCGGGCGCTGGCGGGTCGGGTGGGACAATCGCCGCCCTATGCATCCCAAAGCCCTGCTCGACGCCTGCGCCACGCTGGTCGGCCTCGTCGTGAAATTCGATCACCCCGCCGACGCGGTGGTGTCGCGCTACTTCCGCGACAACCGCCAGCTCGGCCCGCGCGAGCGCGCCACTCTCGCCGAGACGGTCTACACCGTGCTGCGCAAGAAGCTGCTGTTCGACCACCTCGCGCCCTCGGGCACGGGTCCGAAGGAGCGCCGCCTGGCGATCCTGGGCTTCCACGGCCCGCGCGACTTCCTCAAGAGCGCGCTGAACGACACCGAGAAGCGCTGGCTCGACGCCTGCGACGCCGTGGCCCCGGCCGACCTGCTGGAGCGCCACCGCCACAACCTGCCGGAATGGCTGGCGGCGCCGCTCAAGGCCCAGCTGGGCGACGAGTTCTGGGCGCTGGCCGAAGCGCTGCAGCAGCCCGCGCCCCTGGACCTGCGGGTCAATGCCTTGGTGGCAAAAAGGGCCGAGGTGCGCGAGGAGCTTGCGCGGGCAGCGATCAAGTCCGTCGCAACGCCGTACTCGCCCTGGGGACTGCGCGTCGAGGGCAAGCCGCCGGTCAACCGACTCGACGCCTTCACCCGCGGTGCGGTCGAGGTGCAGGACGAGGGCTCGCAGCTGCTCGCGCTGCTGCTCGATGCCAAGCGCGGTGAGATGGTGGTGGACTTCTGCGCCGGCGCGGGCGGCAAGACGCTGGCCATCGGCGCGACGATGCGCAACACCGGGCGGCTGTATGCCTTCGACACCTCGGCCCACCGGCTGGAGGCGCTCAAGCCGCGCCTTGCGCGCAGCGGGCTGTCGAACGTGCACCCGGCGGCCATCGCGCACGAGCGCGACGACCGGATCAAGCGCCTCGCCGGCAAGATCGACCGGGTGCTGGTCGACGCGCCGTGCTCCGGACTGGGCACGCTGCGGCGCAATCCCGACCTGAAATGGCGCCAGTCGCCCGAATCGGTCAAGGAACTGGAGCAGAAGCAGGCCGCCATCCTGAACAGCGCCGCGCGCCTGTTGAAGCCGGGCGGACGCCTCGTCTACGCCACCTGCAGCGTGCTGCCGGAGGAAAACGAGGCGATTGCGGAGGCCTTTTCGGCTGCGCACCCGGACTTCCAGCCTGTGGAGGCCGGGGAGCTGCTGGCGGGGCTGAAAGTCGACCGGGCTGCCACGCTCGCCGCCGGTGGGGAGAGCGGGCAGCGCTACCTGCGTCTCTGGCCGCACCGACACGCGACGGACGGTTTTTTCGCCGCGGTGTGGAACCGCGTCTAGATGCGCGGCTCCAACGTCAGGTAATGTCCTATTTCTTGAGGGAAAACAAGGGGTTAAAACACCCCGTGGCCCTTAAAATGTGGGACTCATCTGACAAGGCCGGCCTTCGCCCGCCATTGGAGAACCGAACTTGATCTTTCCTGACTCCGCCGTTCTGAGCTCGGCCATCGACTGGCTCGGCCACGGCCTGTGGGACCTGACCTGGTGGCAGATCGTGCTGTACACGCTGGCCACCACGCACATCACCATCGTCGCGGTGACCGTGTTCCTGCACCGCACGCAGGCCCACCGCTCGATGGACCTGGGGGCGATTCCGTCCCACTTCTTCCGCTTCTGGCTGTGGATCGGCACCGGCATGGTGACCAAGGAATGGGTGGCCATTCACCGCAAGCATCACGCCAAGTGCGAAACGGAAGAGGACCCGCACAGCCCGCAGACGCGCGGCATCGACACCGTGATGTGGCGCGGCGCCGAGCTGTACCGCGCCGAGTCGCGCAACCAGGAAACGATGAAGAAGTTCGGTCACGGCACGCCCGACGACTGGATGGAGCGCAACGTCTACAGCCGCTTCGGCTGGCAGGGCGTGGGCCTGATGCTGGTGCTGAACCTCGCCCTGTTCGGCGCCGTGGGTGCCACGGTGTGGGCGGTGCAGATGCTGTGGATCCCGTTCTGGGCGGCCGGCGTCGTCAACGGCCTGGGCCACTACTGGGGCTACCGCAACTTCGAGGCGCAGGACGCCAGCACCAACCTCACCCCGTGGGGCGTGATCATCGGCGGCGAAGAGCTGCACAACAACCACCACACCTACCCGACCTCGGCCAAGTTCTCGGTCAAGAAGTACGAGTTCGACATCGGCTGGGTCTACATCAGCCTGATGCAGAAGATCGGCTGGGCCAAGGTCAAGAAGGTGCCGCCGAAGCTGCAGATGGGCGATGTGCGCCCCGTGGCCGACGAGAAGACGCTCGAGGCCGTCATCGCGAATCGCTACGAGGTGATGGCCGGCTACGCCCGCGAGATGCGCCGCGCCTGCAAGCAGGAGATCGCGCAACTGAAGGACAAGGGTGCTGACCTCTCGGTCTTGAAGGCGGCCAAGCGCTGGCTGCACCGCGACGACGACAAGGTGCCCGCCTCGGCCCGCACGCACCTCGTGCAGGCGCGCCAGGCGCATCCGGTGCTCGACAAGATGGTCGTCATGCGCGAGGAATTGCGCCAGATGTGGATGAACACCTCGCAGTCACGCGAGCAGCTGGCTGCGGACCTGGCGGCCTGGTGCCACCGCGCCGAGGCGAGCGGCATCTCGGCCTTGCGGGAGTTCTCGATCCGCCTGCGTGCGGCACGAGCCTGATCGCCTGGTCGATGCCTCTGCGCTCCGGGCGCAGGGGCCAATGAAGAAAGCCGACGCAAGTCGGCTTTTCTTTTGGCTTTCGGGTGGACGTGCGATGCGCCAGTCCGGCGAGCGCGCAGGTGCGGGGTCCGCCGCCCTCGACGCCGTCGCTCCTGCGCGGCCAACAAAAAACCCGCTGGATCGCAGCGGGTTTCTCGCGGGGTCAAGCCGAATTACTTCAGCTTGATTTCCTTGTACTCGACGTGCTTGCGCGCCTTGGGGTCGAACTTCATGATCGACATCTTCTCGGGCATCGTCTTCTTGTTCTTGCTCGTGGTGTAGAAGTGGCCGGTGCCCGCAGTGGACTCCAGCTTGATCTTCTCGCGGCCGCCTTTGCTCGTAGCCATGGTGATCGCTCCTTAATTAAGCTTGACCGCGTGCACGCATGTCGGCGAGCACGGCGTCGATGCCATTCTTGTCGATCAGGCGCAGCGCGGCGCTCGACACGCGAAGGCGGACCCAACGGTTCTCGCTCTCGACCCAGAAACGGCGGTATTGCAGGTTCGGCATGAACCGGCGCTTGGTTTTGTTGTTGGCGTGGGAGACATTGTTCCCGACCATCGGGCCCTTGCCCGTGACTTCACATACGCGTGCCATGAGGACACTCTTTCATGAACAGCCGGCACCTTGCGCGTGGGGGCATCGCTCTGGCGAAGCACCACGGGGTGTGTTGCGGCTTGACCTCGCCAGAATCAGGTGGCGGTACCCTGTCTGCTGTCTCCGGACGCGCCAAATTCAGCAAAGCCCGCGATTCTAGCAGGCGCGCGCCCGATCTGCCAACCCTGGACAGAATCGGGCCGTTCGGATGTCAGAGCGTGCCGTCCTGCTCCAGGAAGCGCTGGGCGTCCAGCGCCGCCATGCAGCCGGTGCCCGCGCTGGTGATCGCCTGGCGGTACACGTGGTCCTGCACGTCGCCGGCCGCGAAGACGCCCGGCACGCTGGTCATCGTCGCGAAGCCCTGCAGGCCGGAGCGGGTGACGATGTAGTTGTCCTTCATCTCCACCTGCCCCTGGAAGATGTCGGTGTTCGGGTGGTGGCCGATGGCGATGAAGCATCCCTTGAGGTGGATGTCTTCGGTGGCACCGCTCTGGGTGTTCTTGATGCGGATGCCCGTCACGCCGCTGTCGTCGCCGAGCACCTGGTCGAGTTCGCTGTGCAGCTTCAGTTCGATCTTGCCCTCGGCGACCTTCTCGTTGACCTTGTCCACGAGGATCGGCTCGGCGCGGAACTTGTCGCGGCGGTGCACCAGCGTCACCTTGTTCGCGATGTTGGCCAGGTACAGGGCCTCCTCGACGGCCGTGTTGCCGCCGCCGATCACGCACACTTCCTGGTCGCGATAGAAGAAGCCATCGCAGGTGGCGCAGGCAGAGACGCCCCGGCCCATGAAGTGCTGCTCCGACTCCAGGCCCAGGTACTTGGCCGATGCGCCGGTGGCGATGATCAGGGCATCGCACGTATAGGTGCCGCTGTCCCCGGTGAGCGTGAAGGGGCGCTTGCTCAAGTCCACCTGGCTGATGTGATCGAACACGATCTGCGTCTTGAAGCGTTCGGCGTGCTCGAGGAAGCGCTGCATGAGTTCGGGGCCCTGCACGCCATGGACGTCGGCCGGCCAGTTGTCGACTTCGGTGGTCGTCATGAGTTGCCCGCCCTGCGCCATGCCGGTGATGAGCAGGGGCTGCAGATTGGCACGTGCCGCATACACGGCGGCCGTATAGCCCGCGGGGCCGGAGCCCAGGATGAGAACCTTCGCATGTTGAGAGGAGGACATAAACTGGAAAACCCTAGATAGAAAGCCGCCGCAGCGTGTACATTTTCACAAGTAGATACGGAGTATCCCAGCACGGTTCAATGCTGGCGGATGGCCGATTTTCTATGCGCGCGATTGCTTTAATTCATTCGTTCATAAAATTGCGCTGACACGGGGGTCCATGCATGTCGATGTTGTCCAATCTTGAACTGCTGCGGCGCGTCCCGCTGTTCGCGGCCCTCACTCCGTCTCAGTCAGCGAGCATCGCCGATGCGATTGTGAAGAAGCGGTTCAAGCGGGCGGAGGTCGTGGTGGAGCAGGGCAAGAAGTCCGATGCGCTCTACATCATCCTCACCGGCCGCGCTCGCGTGATGAGCGCCGACAGCCGAGGCCGCGAGGTGATCCTGGCCACCCTGCAGCCGGGCGACTACATCGGCGAGATGAGCCTGATCGACGACGAGCCGCATTCGGCCACGGTGCGCACCGAGGTGCAGACCGATGTCTTGATGCTGGGCCGCGAGGCCTTCTCGCGCTGCCTGCCCGAGAACTCCTCCATGTCGTACAACATCATGCGCGGGCTGGTGCAGCGGCTGCGCCATGCCGATCGCAAGATCGAATCGCTGGCCCTGATGGACGTGTACGGCCGGGTGGCGCGCTCGCTGCTCGAATTCGCCGTCGACGACGGTGCGGGCAACCTCAAGGTGCGCGAGAAGATCTCGCGCCAGGACCTGGCCAAGATGGTCGGTGCGTCGCGCGAGATGGTCAGCCGCGTGATGAAGGACCTGGAAGAGCGCGGCTTCGTCCAGACCCAGGACGACGGCTCGATGATCGTCAAGGAACGCCTGATGTCGATGGCCTGACGGGTGCGCGTGCGGGTAGCACGCCACATCGCCTCGTCCTGCCTGCCTCGGGGACCGGCCCGGGCCATGATTCGTTGTAGTCTCGGGGTCTCGGCACGCCACGGTGGGCCGGGCCCGGACTTTTCATGACCTATTCGCTGAACACCCTTCACTCCTCGACCGGCGACAGCCAGCCGGTGCGTCAGCGGGCGCTGCGCTTCGCCCACGAGATCACCCTCATCGCCGGCTTCGTCGCGCTGCTCTTCTGGCTGCTCGCGATGTTCAGCTATACGCCGTCGGATGCGGCCTGGTCCACCTCCGGCACCGGTGGGTCGATCAAGAACTGGGGCGGCCGCCTGGGCGCCTGGATCGCCGATGGCAGTTACTACCTGGCGGGCTATTCGGTCTGGTGGTGCTTTGCCGCCGGCATTCGCGCATGGCTGTCCTCGCTGGCCGACTGGCTGCGCGGCGGCGGGCCCGACGCGGCCGACGCGCCACCCCGCGGCCGCTTCAACCGCAGCCGGCTGGCCTTCTGGTTCGGTCTGCTGCTCTTGCTTTCGGCCAGTGCCGTGCTCGAGTGGTCGCGCCTGTACCGCCTTGAATTTCGCCTTCCCGGCCATGGCGGCGGCGTGCTGGGCTACTTCGTCGGGCCCTTCGGCATCAAGTGGCTGGGCTTCACCGGCTCGGCGCTCGTGGCCATCGCGGCCGGCGTGATCGGTTCGGCGCTGGTGTTCCGCTTCTCGTGGAGCCACATCGCGGAACGCATCGGTTCCCGCCTGTATTCGTTGTTCGAGATGCGGCGCGAGAAGCGCGAGATCGCCGAGGACATCGCGCTGGGCAAGCAGGCGCGCCGCGAGCGGGAGGAGGTTTCGGCCTCCGAGCGCGACCTGTCCGACATCGACGCTGCCGGCGGCCCGGCCGACGACGAGATCACCATCCTCCCCAAGCCCAAGCGGCGCGAAAAGGCGCCGCCGGTGCAGATCGAGCCTGCGTTGGCCGAGGTCCCCAAGAGCGACCGCGTGGTGAAGGAACGGCAGAAGCCGCTCTTCAAGGAGTTGCCCGACAGCAAGCTGCCGCAGGTCGACCTCCTCGACGCTGCGCAGGTGCGCCAGGAGTCGGTGTCCGCCGAGACGCTGGAGATGACCTCGCGCCTGATCGAGAAGAAGCTCAAGGACTTCGGCGTCGAGGTGCGCGTGGTGCTCGCCTCGCCCGGCCCGGTGATCACGCGCTACGAGATCGAGCCGGCCACCGGCGTGAAGGGCTCGCAGATCGTGAACCTGGCCAAGGACCTGGCGCGCTCGCTGTCGCTGGTGTCGATCCGTGTGATCGAGACCATCCCCGGCAAGAACTACATGGCGCTGGAACTGCCCAACGCCAAGCGCCAGTCGATCAAGCTCAGCGAGATCCTCGGCTCGCAGATCTACAACGAGGCCAGGTCCATGCTCACGATGGGGCTGGGCAAGGACATCGTCGGCAACCCCGTGGTCGCCGATCTGGCCAAGATGCCCCACGTGCTGGTGGCCGGCACCACCGGCTCGGGGAAGTCGGTCGGGATCAACGCCATGATCCTCTCGCTGCTCTACAAGGCCGAGGCGAACGACGTGCGCCTGCTGATGATCGACCCCAAGATGCTGGAAATGTCGGTCTACGAAGGCATCCCGCACCTGCTGGCGCCCGTGGTCACCGACATGAAGCAGGCCGCGCACGGCCTGAACTGGTGCGTGGCCGAGATGGAGCGCCGCTACAAGCTGATGAGCAAGCTGGGCGTTCGCAACCTGGCCGGCTACAACACCAAGATCGACGAGGCCAAGGCACGCGAGGAGTTCATCTACAACCCCTTCAGCCTCACGCCCGACGACCCGGAACCGCTCAAGCGCGAGCCGCACATCGTCGTCGTCATCGACGAGCTGGCCGACCTCATGATGGTGGTCGGCAAGAAGATCGAGGAGCTGATCGCACGCCTTGCGCAGAAGGCGCGCGCGGCCGGCATCCACCTCATCCTGGCCACGCAGCGCCCCAGCGTGGACGTGATCACCGGCCTCATCAAGGCCAACATCCCGACGCGCATCGCCTTCCAGGTGAGCAGCAAGATCGACTCGCGCACCATCCTCGACCAGATGGGCGCGGAGGCCCTGCTGGGCATGGGCGACATGCTCTACATGGCCAGCGGCACCGGCCTGCCGATCCGCGTCCATGGCGCCTTCGTGTCCGACGACGAGGTGCACCGCGTCGTGGCCTATCTGAAGAGCCAGGGCGAGCCCGACTACATCGAGGGTGTGCTCGAAGGCGGCACGGTCGACGACGAAGACCTGTCCATGCCGGGCGGCCCCGATGGCGAGAAGGATCCGATGTACGACCAGGCCGTGGAGGTGGTGCTGAAGAACCGCAAGGCCAGCATCTCGCTCGTGCAGCGTCATCTGAAGATCGGCTACAACCGCGCCGCGCGCCTGGTCGAGGACATGGAGAAGGCCGGCCTCGTGAGCGCCATGAGCGGCAGCGGCCAGCGCGACATCCTGGTGCCGGCGCGCGCCGAATGAGGGCCGCTCGGCCGTTCGCACCGGTCACAACGGGTTGCCGTCCTTTGCCGACCCTTTGCACGGTCGGCGGCCGACGGCCGGAACGCGGGCCTTGCCGCAAGCTCCAACTCACATGCGCAGCCTTTCCTTTCCTCACCTGTCCATGAACCGCTCCTTTCGTCTCCTCGGCCTCGCTGCGGTGCTCTCGCTGCCGGCGATGGGTGCCTGGGCCACGGGCCTCGACAGCCTCGAAGCCTTCGTCAAGAACGCGAAGTCCGGCCGTGCCGAGTTCACGCAGACCGTCACGCCGCCGGCCAAGGACGGCCAGCCCGCGCGCGCCAAGACCTCGACCGGCAGTTTCGAGTTCCAGCGGCCGGGGCGTTTCCGCTTCGACTACCGCAAGCCCTTCGCACAGACCATCGTGGCCGACGGCAAGACGCTCTCGCTGTACGACGCCGACCTCAACCAGGTCACGCAGCGTGCCCAGGCGCAGGCCCTGGGCTCGACGCCCGCCGCGCTCATCGCCGCGGCCGCCGACGTGAAGGCGCTGCAGGCGGATTTCACGCTCGACAACCAGCCCGAGCGCGACGGCCTGCAGTGGGTGCGTGCCACGCCCAAGTCCAAGGATGGCCAACTGCAGAACGTGCAGATCGGCTTCAAGGGCGATGCGCTCGCCGCGCTCGAGATCCTCGATGCCTTCGGGCAGCGCTCGGTGCTGAAGTTCGAGAAGGTCGAGCTCAACCCTGCGCTGCCTGCCGAAGCCTTCCAGTTCAAGGTTCCCGCCGGCGCGGACGTGATCAAGCAGTGATGTTTTGCTATCGATAACATAGCGTCCCGCGCAAGCGGGGCGGGCGTTGCAGCCATTTTTGGCCTCAGGGTCCGGCGGGCGGAACAGCGTGCCGGCCGCCATGTCGGCGCCGCACCGTTCACCACGCTATAACCACCCCATGCCCGCCGCGCCCTCGCCACCGTCCACACACTCGCCGCTGGCGGAGCGCCTGCGGCCGCGCAACCTGGGCGAGGTGATCGGCCAGCAGCACCTGCTCGGCCCGGGCATGCCGCTGCGCATCGCCTTCGAGTCGGGCCGGCCGCACTCCTGCATCCTCTGGGGCCCGCCAGGGGTGGGCAAGACCACCATCGCGCGCCTGATGGCCGATGCCTTCGATGCGCAGTTCATCGCCATCAGCGCGGTGCTGGGCGGCGTCAAGGACATCCGCGAGGCCGTCGAGCGCGCCACGCTCGCACGCGACGGCCTCACGCAGCAGCGCACCATCGTCTTCGTCGACGAGGTGCACCGCTTCAACAAGAGCCAGCAGGACGCCTTCCTGCCGCACGTCGAATCGGGCCTGTTCACCTTCATCGGCGCGACCACCGAGAACCCGTCCTTCGAGGTCAACTCCGCGCTGCTCTCGCGCGCCGCGGTCTACGTGCTTCAGCCCCTGGGCGAGGCCGACCTGAAGCAGATCGTCGAGCGCGCGCAGGCCATCGACGCCGTTCCCGCGATCGAGGACGCCGCGCTCGAGCGGCTCATCGCCTATGCCGACGGCGACGCGCGGCGGCTGCTGAACACCCTGGAGACCCTGGCCGTCGCCGCGGGGGCCGAGCAGTTGCAGCGCATCGACGACGCCTGGCTGCTGCGCGTGCTGGGCGAGCGCATGCGGCGCTACGACAAGGGCGGCGAACAGTTCTACGACACCATCAGCGCGTTGCACAAGTCGGTGCGCGGCAGCGACCCGGACGCGGCGCTGTACTGGTTCGTGCGCATGCTCGATGGCGGCGCCGACCCGCGCTACATGGCGCGCCGGCTGGTGCGCATGGCCAGCGAGGACATCGGCCTGGCCGACCCGCGGGCGCTGCGGCTGGCGCTGGACGCGGCCGAGGTCTACGAGCGCCTGGGCACGCCCGAGGGCGAACTGGCGCTGGCCGAGTGCGTGGTCTACCTGGCGATCGCGCCCAAATCGAACGCGGTCTACAAGGCCTACAACGAGGTCAGGGCCTTCATCAAGAAGGACGGCACGCGCCCGGTTCCGATGCACCTGCGCAATGCCCCGACGAAGCTCATGAAGGAACTCGACTACGGCAAGGGCTACCGCTACGCGCACGACGAGGAGGGCGGCTTCGCCGCAGGCGAGACCTACCTGCCCGAGGGCATGGACGCCCCGGGCTTCTACCGGCCGGTCGAGCGCGGGCTGGAGATCCGCATCGCCGAGAAGCTGCGCGAGCTGCGGCGCCGCAACGACGACGCCGGAAGCTGACTCGCACGGTCAGGCAGGCATGCACCAGGGGCATGCGCTCATGCCCAAACGGCAGATCGACCAGCGGGTAAACCCGCGCCAACTGCGCACCAAACTGGCAAGCGCGCCTGTCTAAAATCCCGCCCACTCGACCCGCGCATCACCCATGCTGGCGGGTTTTTTGCTAAGTAGACCAAGGCGCCAATCCGGTGCACCGGTTGGCAAAGCGCGCACCTTCACAGGGTGCACAACAGAGGGACTCTTTCTTATGGAAATCCTGCTGCAGCAGATCATCAACGGTCTGGTTCTCGGCAGCATGTACGCCTTGATAGCCTTGGGCTACACCATGGTGTACGGCATCATCAACCTGATCAATTTCGCCCATGGCGAGGTCCTCATGGTGGGGGCGCTCACCAGCTGGACCATCATCGGCTGGATGCAGGCAGCCATGCCGGGCACGCCGGGCTGGATCATCCTGATCCTGGCGCTGATCATCGCCTGCGTGGTGGCCGCCACGCTCAACTTCGTGATCGAGAAGGTGGCCTACCGGCCGCTTCGAAACAGTCCCAAGCTGGCCCCGCTGATCACCGCGATCGGCATGTCGATCTTCCTGCAGACGCTGGCGATGATCATCTGGCGTCCGACCAACAAGGCCTACCCGACGCTGCTGCCCAGCGACCCGATCCACATCGCCGGCGCGGCGATCACGCCCACGCAGATCATGATCCTGGGCCTCACCGCCGTGTCGCTGGCGGTGCTGACCTGGCTGGTCAACTACACCAAGCTCGGCCGCGCGATGCGCGCCACCGCCGAGAACCCGCGCGTGGCCGCGCTCATGGGCATCCGTCCGGACATGGTGATCTCGGCCACCTTCATCATCGGCGCCGTGCTCGCGGCCATCGCGGGCGTGATGTACGCCTCCAACTACGGCATCGCGCAGCACGCGATGGGCTTCATCCCCGGCCTCAAGGCCTTCACGGCGGCCGTGTTCGGCGGCATCGGCAACCTGGCCGGCGCAGTGGTCGGCGGCATCCTGCTGGGCATCATCGAGGCGGTCGGCGCGGGCTACCTCAGCGACGTCACCGGCGGCGTGCTCGGCAGCCAGCACAGCGACATCTTCGCCTTCATCATCCTGATCATCACCTTGACCATCCGGCCCTCGGGCCTGCTGGGCGAGCGCGTGGCGGACCGTGCCTGAACGGGAGACGCACATGAAGAACAGCAAGAACCTCATCGTCTTCCTGATCGCCGCGGTCGCCCTGCTGGCGCTGCCGCTGGTGCTTCAGACCCAGGGCAACGCCTGGGTGCGCATCGTCGACATCGCACTGCTGTACGTGCTGCTGGCCCTGGGCCTGAACATCGTGGTGGGCTACGCCGGCCTGCTCGACCTGGGCTACGTGGCCTTCTTCGCCATCGGTGCCTACCTGTTCGCGCTGCTGGGCTCGACCCAGCTCACGGACAACTTTGCCGCGCTGAAGGCGATGTTCCCCAACGGCTTCCACACCTCGCTCATCCTCGTCATACCGGCGGCGCTCGCACTCGCCGGTCTGCTGGGCGTGCTGCTCGGGGCGCCCACGCTCAAGCTGCGCGGCGACTACCTCGCCATCGTGACGCTGGGCTTCGGCGAAATCATCCGCGTGTTCATGAACACGCTGGACCATCCCTACAACATCACCAACGGCCCCAAGGGCATCACGGCGATCGACTCAATCAAGATCTTCGGCCTCGACCTGGGCCGGCCGCTCAAGCTGGGCGACTACACGATCTCCTCGGTCTCGCTGTACTACTACCTGTTCCTGCTGCTGGTGATCTTCAGCGTGATCATCTCGCACCGCCTGCAGAACTCGCGCGTGGGCCGCGGCTGGATGGCCATCCGCGAGGACGAAATCGCCGCCAAGGCCATGGGCATCAACACCCGCAACATGAAGCTGCTGGCCTTCGGCATGGGCGCGAGTTTCGGCGGCGTGTCCGGCGCGATGTTCGCGGCCTTCCAGGGCTTCGTGTCGCCCGAGTCCTTCAGCCTGATGGAGTCGGTGATGATCGTCGCCATGGTGGTGCTCGGCGGCGTGGGCCACCTGCCGGGCGTCATCCTGGGCGCCGTGCTGCTGGCCGCGCTGCCCGAGGTGCTGCGCTACGTCGCTGGCCCGCTGCAGTCGATGACCGACGGCCGCCTCGACGCCTCCATCCTGCGCCAGCTCTTCATCGCGCTGGCCATGATCCTCATCATGCTCACCCGCCCGCGCGGCCTGTGGCCCTCGCCGGAGCACGGCAAGTCGCTCAAGAACCGGCGCGCGCCGGACCCGAATCCCGGCTCCGCGCAAGCGGTCGAGCCCGGCGTCGACAACCCGGCCGACGAAGTGCCGGGAACGGCGAACCGGCCGATGTCGATCAACCCCTGAGCACGGATGGAGCATCGGAACATGGCAGACACCATCCTCAACGTCAGCGGCATCTCCAAACGCTTCGGCGGCCTGCAGGCCCTGTCGGACGTCGGCATCAAGATCGAGCGCGGCCAGGTCTACGGCCTCATCGGTCCCAACGGTGCCGGCAAGACCACCTTCTTCAATGTCATCACCGGGCTGTACACGCCCGACAGCGGCAGCTTCGAGCTGGCCGGCAAGCCCTACGCGCCGACCGCGGTGCACACGGTGGCCAAGGCCGGCATCGCACGCACCTTCCAGAACATCCGCCTCTTCGCCGAGATGACGGCGCTGGAGAACGTGATGGTCGGGCGCCATGTGCGCACGCATTCGGGCGTGTTCGGCGCCATCTTCCGCAGCCCCGGCTTCAAGGCCGAGGAGAAGGCCATCGCCGACCGCGCGCACGAGCTGCTCGACTACGTCGGCGTCGGCAAGTACGCCGACTTCAAGGCCCGCACCCTGAGCTACGGCGACCAGCGGCGCCTGGAGATCGCGCGTGCCCTGGCCACCGACCCGCAGCTCATCGCGCTGGACGAGCCGGCCGCCGGCATGAATGCCACCGAGAAGGTGCAGCTGCGCGAACTGATCGATCGCATCCGCCGGGACAACCGCACCGTGCTCATCATCGAGCACGACGTGAAGCTCATCATGGGCCTGTGCGACCGCGTGACGGTGCTCGACTACGGCAAGCAGATTGCCGAGGGCCTGCCCGCCGAGGTGCAGAAGAACGAAAAGGTGATCGAGGCGTACCTCGGCACCGGCGCACATTGAGAGGCCACGCATGGCACAGACACTGTTGAAAGTCAGCGGCCTGAAGGTCGCGTACGGCGGCATCCAGGCCGTCAAGGGCGTGGATTTCGAGGTGCGCGAGGGCGAGCTGGTGTCGCTCATCGGCTCCAACGGCGCCGGCAAGACCACCACCATGAAGGCGATCACCGGCACCCTCGCGGCGCTCGATGGTCACATCGAGTTCCTGGGCAAGCCCATCAAGGGCCGCGGCGCGTGGGACATGGTCAAGGAAGGCCTGGTCATGGTGCCCGAGGGGCGCGGCGTGTTCACGCGCATGACCATCACCGAGAACCTGCAGATCGGCGCCTACATCCGCAACGACAAGGCCGGCATCGCGCGCGACATCGACCGCGTCTTCGGCATCTTCCCGCGCCTGAAGGAGCGCGCCACGCAGCTGGCCGGCACCATGTCCGGCGGCGAGCAGCAGATGCTGGCGATGGGCCGCGCGCTCATGGCCAACCCCAAGGTGCTGCTGCTCGACGAGCCGACCATGGGCCTGTCGCCCATCATGTGCGACAAGATCTTCGAGGTCGTGCAGGAGGTCTACAAGCAGGGCGTCACGATCCTGCTGGTCGAGCAGAACGCCAGCCGCGCACTGCAGCTGGCCAACCGCGGCTACGTCATGGAGTCGGGCCTCATCACCATGAGCGGTGACGCGAAGGTGATGCTGAACGACCCGAAGGTGCGCGCCGCCTACCTGGGTGAGTGAGGCACGCCACCCGACGGCGAAAGGCCCGCGGATGCGGGCCTTTTTTTGCAGCGCTTTGCTATCAAATCGATAGCTGTCTGCGCCCATCGGGCGGGCGCTGCAGCCACTTTTCGCTTGAAATTTCCGGCCTCAGTCGACCTTCGCGCCGGTCGCCTTCACCACCTGCTCGTACTTGGCCAGCTCGTTCTTCATCAGGGCGCCGAACTGCTCGGGCGTCGTCGGCACCGGCTCGGCGAAGAGCAGCGCGAAGCGGCTCTTCGTCTCCGGCGCGTTCAACGCCGCCACGAAGGCGTGGTTGAGTTTCTCGATCACGTCCCTGGGCGTGCCGGCGGGTGCGACCAGGCCCCACCAGGTGTCGATGGAGAAGCCCTTGAGCGTGTCGGCCACCGGCGGCGTCTCGGGCAGGAAGGGGCTGCGCTGCAGCGTGGTGACGGCAATCGCCTTGAGCTTGCCGGCCTTGATGTTCGGTGCCGCCGTCGCGAGGTTGTCGAAGTTGAAGTCCACCTGGCCCGACAGCAGCGCCAGCTGCGCCGGGTTGCCGCCGTTGTAGGGGATGTGCACGGCGAAGATGCCGGCCGCCTTCTTGAACATCTCGCCGGCCAGGTGGCCGGCGCTGCCGTTGCCGCCACTGCCGTAGTTGAGCTTGCCGGGGTTGGCCTTGGCGTAGGCGATCAGGTCCTTGAGCGAATTGATCTTCAGGCGCTGCGCCGTGTCGGCGTTCATCACCAGCACGTTGGGCACGCGGACCATCTGCGTGATGGGCGCGAAGTCCTTGGCCGCGTCGAAGGGCATCTTCGAATAGAGCCACGGGTTGACCGCGTTCGTGGCCGTCGCGGCGATGCCGATGGTCAGGCCGTCCGGTGCCGCCTTGGCCACCATGTCGGCGCCGATGTTGCCGCCCGCGCCGGGCTTGTTGTCGATGATGACCGGGCCGCCCAGCACGTCCTTGACGCGCTCGGCCAGCGCGCGCGCCGTGATGTCGATGGGGCCGCCGGCGGCGTAGGGCACGACGAGCCGGACGGTGCGCTGCTGCGCCTGTGCGGGCGTGGCGATGGAAGCGAAGCCGCCAAGCGCGAGGGCCGCGGCAGCGAAGGACGACAGAAAAGTGTTGCGTTGCATGGTGCCGCGATTGTCCGCATCCGGCCCACGGTCCGCAGCGCGGCTATCCCTGACCCGCGGCGGTTGCGGGCCGGCTCAGAAGGTGTGAATGAATCCGGCGTGGCCGAGCGGGTGTGTCTTGGCGGAACGAGCGGCCATGTCGGGTTCGTTCACACCTGCTCAGGGCAGCGCCTTGTCCGCCTCGGTCGTGAACGCGTCGGCGTAGAACTCCTCTTCCGGCAGGCCGCCCTCGGCCACGTAGTCGCGTTTGGCCGACTCGACCACGATCGGCGCACCGCAGGCATACACCTGGTGACCCGACAGGTCGGCGATGTCTTCCAGCACCGCGCGGTGGACGAAGCCGGTGCGGCCGGTCCAGTTGTCCTGCGGCGTGGCGTTCGAGACCACCGGCACGTAGCGCAGGTTGGGCATCTCGGCCAGGCGCTCGCGCAGCCAGCCGTCCATGTACAGGTCCTCGGGCCGGCGGCCCCCCCAGTACAGCACTGCGGGCCGGTCGATGGCCTTGAACTTCATGTGCTCGATCAGCGCCTTGATCGGCGCGAAGCCGGTGCCCGAGGCGAGCATCACGATCGGCTTGTCCGAATCCTCGCGCAGGAAGAAGCTGCCGTAGGGCCCTTCGATGCGCAGGATCTCCTTTTCCTTCATGGCGCCGAACACATGGTCGGTGAACTTGCCGCCGGGCATGTGGCGGATGTGCAGCTCGATGCCGGTGCCGGGCTCGGCCAGCGTGTGCGGCGCGTTGGCCATCGAATAGCTGCGGCGCGCACCATCGCGCAGGATGAACTCCACGTACTGGCCGGCGTGGAACTGGAGGGGCTCGCCCGCCGGCAACTGCAGGCGCACCATCATCACGTCGTGCGACTGCTTGGCCAGGGCCAGCACGCGCGCCGGCATCTTGCGGATCGGGAAGGCGCCGGCCTCGGTGACCTGGCGCGACTCGAGCACCACGTCGCTCGTGGGATGCGAGCGGCAGGTGAGGATGTAGCCGGCCAGTTCCTCGTCGGCCGACAAGGCCTTGCTCTGGTGCGCCTCCATCGTCACGGTGCCCGACAGCTTCTTGCACTTGCAGGAGCCGCAGGCGCCGTCCTTGCAGCCGTAGGGCAGGCCGATGCCCTGGCGGATGCCGGCGGCGAGGATGGTTTCTTCGCCGCTCACCGTGAAGGCGCGGCCGCTGGGTTCGACGGTGACGGAAAAGCCCGCATCGTGGGGCGCGGCAAGGCTCATGGGTATTCTTCGGCTCGGTCTTCGACAGGGAACCCGGGATTTTGCCTTCAAACATGAACCCCCTCGGCGCGCTGCCCGCGCGCTTCCGGCGCGGGCGGCTGCTGGTCGTCGGCTGCGGCGACGTCGGCCTGCGCGTGCTGCGCCAGCTCGGCGGCCGCATGCAGGTGCTGGCGCTGACGTCCAGCGCGTCGCGCGTGCCCGCGCTGCGCGCCGCCGGTGCGGTGCCGCTCGTCGGCGACCTCGACGTGCCGGCCAGCCTGCGCCGCCTGGGCGGCCTGGCCACGCGCGTGCTGCACCTGGCGCCGCCGCCGTCCGGCGAAGCGGCCGGAGCCCGCGACGGCCGCACGCTGGCGCTCGCCCATGCGCTGCGCCGCCGCTCGCCGCCGGGGGCGCTGGTCTACGGCTCGACCACCGGCGTGTACGGCGACTGCGGCGGCCTGCGCATCGACGAGACCCGTCGCGTGCAGCCCGGCACCCTGCGTGCGCAGCGGCGCGTGGATGCCGAGCGCGTCGTGCGCCACCTGGGGCGCAGCGCCGGCACGCGCGCCAGCATCCTGCGCATTCCCGGCATCTATGCGCCCGACCGCGAGGGCGGCACCCCGCGCGCGCGGCTCTTGCAGGCCACGCCCGTGCTGCGTGCCGAGGACGACGTCTACACCAACCACGTCCATGCCGACGACCTCGCACGCGCCTGCGTCGCCGCGCTGTTCCGCGGCCGGCCGCAGCGTGCGGTGAACGCCAACGACGACACCGACCTGAAGATGGGCGACTACATGGACCTCGCCGCCGACCTCTACGGCCTGCCGCGCCCGCCGCGCATCGACCGCGACGAAGCGCAGCGCCAGATGTCCGCGCAGCGCCTGAGCTTCATGAACGAGTCGCGCCGCCTGGACAACACGCGCCTGAAGCGAGAACTCCGAGTGCGCCTTCGGTATCCGACCGTGCGGCAGGGCCTGGATACCTGATCCCGATGCGCAGCGCAGCGATCGCATCCGGCGCGGCGCAGGAGGCCGGAATCGAACCCTCGTCCTCGCGCCAGCGAGGACGATCACAGACCGCCAGGGGCGTGCCGGTTCGATTCCGTGCGCGAAGGCCCAAAAAGCAAAGGCCCGCCAAAGGCGGGCCAAGCTTTTGGTGCCGGAGGCCGGAATCGAACCGGCACGCCTTGCGGCGGGGGATTTTGAGTCCCCTGCGTCTACCAATTTCACCACTCCGGCACGGAGCGCAAAGACAGCCCAAAATTATGGCACAGTGCCCCGGCCGCACCCGCCTTCCGGCGGGCCTTGCGCCCTCGGGCGAAAGCACGCGGACACGACCACACCACCCCATGACCCATTCCTACCCGACGATCGAAGACGCGATCGGCCGCACGCCGCTGGTGGCGCTGCAGCGCATCGACGCCGCCGAGAACGCCGCTCGCGGCAACGTGATCCTGGCCAAGCTCGAAGGCAACAACCCGGCGGGGTCCGTGAAGGACCGCCCGGCGCTGTCGATGATCCGGCGTGCCGAGGAGCGCGGCGAGATCCGCCCCGGCGACACGCTGATCGAGGCCACCTCGGGCAACACCGGCATCGCGCTGGCGATGGCGGCGGCCGTCAAGGGCTACCGCATGGTGCTGATCATGCCGGAGGACCTGTCGGTCGAGCGCGCGCAGACCATGAAGGCCTTCGGTGCCGAACTCATCCTCACCCCCAAGAGCGGGGGCATGGAGTACGCACGCGACCTGGCGGAGCAGATGGTCGCGCAGGGCAAGGGGCGCGTGCTGGACCAGTTCGCCAACCCGGACAACCCGCGCATCCATTACGAGACCACCGGCCCCGAGCTGTGGGAGCAGACGGGCGGGCGCATCACGCATTTCGTGAGCGCCATGGGAACCACCGGCACGATCACCGGCGTGTCGCAGTTCCTCAAGGAGCAGAACCCCGAGATCCGCATCGTCGGCGCGCAGCCCGACGAGGGCTCGCGCATCCCGGGCATCCGCAAGTGGCCGCAGGAATACCTGCCCAAGATCTACGACCCCAGCCGCGTGGACGAACTGGTGTACGTCAGCCAGGACGACGCCGAGGACCTGGCGCGCCGGCTCGCGCGCGAGGAAGGCATCTTCGGCGGCATCTCGGCCGCCGGTGCGCTGTGGGTGGCCCTCCAGGTCGCGAAGAAGGTGGAGAACGCGACCATCGTCTTCGTCGTCTGCGACCGCGGCGACCGCTACCTGTCGACGGGCGTGTTCCCCGCCTGAGCCGAGTTCTTACAAGCCAAACAGGCCTGCAGCGCCCGTTCCGCCTGCGCGAGCAGCTATCAAAAAAGTAGCAAACGATGAATCTGCCGAAGTTCTGCCCCGCCTGCGCGACGCCGCTCGAATGGATCGAGATGATGGAGGACGGCGGCCCCAAGTCGCGCCTGCGCTGCCCGGCCTGCGGCCACACGCACTGGAACAACCCGACGCCCGTGCTGGCCGCCATCGTCGAATACCGGGGCCAGGTGCTGCTGGCCCGCAACGCGGCCTGGCCGGCCAAGATGTTCGCGCTCATCACCGGCTTCATGGAAGCCGCCGAGACGCCGGAGGAGGGCGTGGCCCGCGAGGTGAAGGAAGAGACCAACCTCGACGTGAGCGCCATCAAGATCGTCGGCGCCTACGACTTCCAGCGGATGAACCAGGTCATCATCGCCTACCACGTGGTGGCCGACGGCGAGGTGAAGCTCTCGCCCGAACTGGTCGACTACCGCCTGTACGACCTGCCCGACCTGCGATGCTGGCCGGCAGGCACGGGCTATGCATTGGCGGACTGGCTGCGCACGCGCGGCCACGAGCCGGTCTTCTTCACGGCGCAGGAGAACGAAGAGCGCCGGCGTGGTTTGAACTGAGGCAGCCGCAACCGCCATGGACAACGCATCGCCCCCCCTCCAGATCGACCGCGAGATCGACACGCGCGGGCTCAACTGCCCGCTGCCCATCCTCAAGGCCAAGAAGGCGCTCAACGACATGCAGACCGGGCAGCTGCTCAGGGTCGTGGCCACGGACCCGGGCTCGCTGCGCGACTTCCAGGCCTTTGCGCGCCAGACGGGCCATGGGCTGGTCGAGCAGCAGACCGTGGGCACCGAATTCGTCCATGTGCTGAGGCGGCGCTGATGGCCGGCGCAGCCCCTTCGTCCTCCATGCGCCGCGGCGCTCCGCGGCTGCTCGGTGCCGTGGCACTGGCGGCCCTGGCCCTCTTCGGCGGCGCCGCGTCCCTGGCGCAGAAGCCGGCGCCCGCCGCCGGCCCCGTGCCCATGGCCGTCCTCGGCGATTCGACCAACCACTCCTACCAGGACAGCGTGTCCTTCCCGGCGGGCAGCGGGCAGCGCGGGGGGCCCTACCAGGACCGCACCTTCCAGTGGACCGAGGTGCTCGCCCGTCTGCGGGCCGGCGTGATCGACCCGGGCCCCTGGGAAGTCGTCGGCCAGAACCGCGTGGTCGCCAAGCTGGGCGAATGGGCCGATGTGCCGGGCGCCCGCTCGCCGCGCAAGCAGGACTACCGCTACAACTTCGCCGCTTCGGGTGCCGGCTGCACCGCGCTCACCGAAGGCGTGCACCGCCAGGTCCAGCCACTGCTCCACACCATGGCGCAGGACGCGCCGCGCTGGAAGCAGGGCGTCGTCGTGCTGCGCATCGGCCTGGTACAGATGGCCGATCCCGCCTTCCTCGACCAGCTCGCGAACGATTCGGCGTCCCCGGCGGGGCAGCGCCTGGTCGGCGAATGCCTGGGCCAGGTGGCGCGGGCGGTGCAGATGATTCGCGCCGCCCATCCGCAGACGCACATCGTGCTGGTGGGCATCTTCGACGACAGCAACGACCCGCTGAACTTCGACCGCTGGCATTCGCGCACCGCGCTGGACAACATCTCGCGCGGCCTGGACCGGTACGACGCCGGCCTGCGTGAGCTGGCGGCCAAGACGCCGAATGCCAGCTTCTTCGACGACCGCGCATGGTTTCGCGGCCTGTGGGGCACGCGCGGCCCGGATGGCAAGCCCGCCTACCGCGACCTGAAGATCGGCGACCGCCTCACGGTCACGCTCACACTGGGCGACGCGCCGACGCACGCCCTGGTGAGCGACGACCACTGGGGCCTGGTCGTCAACGTGAAGTGGGCGCAGGCCATGAGCCGGCACCTGGCTTCGGTGGGCTTGCCGGTCAAGCCCATCGACGACGTGGAGGCGCGGCGCTTCATCGAGGCGCAACTGCGCTGACGGCGTCGCTGCCCGGAAACGAACAGGCCGCCGGCCCGTGCGGGCTGCGGCGGCCTTGGGCTCGAGGGCCGGCGTCTCAGAGACTCAGCGTCTTCAGGTACTCGCGGAAGGAACCGCCCACCTCCGGGTGCGCCAGCGCCAGCTCCACCGTCGCCTGCAGGAAGCCTTCCTTGGCGCCGCAGTCGTAGCGCGTGCCCTTGTAGGCGTAGGCGTAGACGTTTTCCTTCTTCAGCAGCGAGGCGATGCCGTCGGTGAGCTGGATCTCGCCGCCCGCGCCCTTGGGCTGGTTGCGGATCTCGTCGAACACGCCGGGCGTGAGGATGTAGCGGCCCGCCACGCCCAGGCGCGAAGGCGCTTTCTCGGGCGAGGGCTTCTCGATCATCGCCGTCACCTTGGTGATGTCGTTGCCCATGGATTCGCCGGCCACGATGCCGTAGCGCTTGACCTGGTCCAGCGGCACCTCCTGCACGGCGAGCACCGAGCCGCCGAGGTTGTTGTAGGTGCGCACCATCTGCGCCAGCACGCCCTCGCCGCCCTCGGGGCCGACCATCAGGTCATCGGCCAGCAGCACGGCGAAGGGCTGGTCGCCCACCAGGTGCTCGGCGCACAGCACGGCGTGGCCCAGGCCCAGCATGCGGGGCTGGCGCACGTAGGAACAGGTCATGTCGTCGGGCGCGACCGAGCGGGCGATGTGCAGCAGCGCATCCTTGCCGCTGGCCTCGAGCTGGCTCTCCAGCTCGTAGGCGGTGTCGTAGTGGTCCTCGATGGCGCGCTTGTTGCGGCCGGTCACGAAGATCATGTCGCGGATGCCGGCGGCGTAGGCCTCCTCGACCGCGTACTGGATCAAGGGCTTGTCGACCACCGGAAGCATTTCCTTGGGCTGTGCCTTGGTGGCCGGCAGGAAGCGGGTGCCGAAACCGGCGACGGGGAAGACCGCCTTGCGGATGCGCATCGAAGTGGGCATGGGTCAAATATGAGTAAGAAGGTTTTACTTTGACGAATTCACCATGGTAGCCAGTCCGGGTGAATGCTGGCTGTCAGCCGAGACGCAAAACCTGACTTTTTAGGCGTTCCAGCGTCGTGCTGAAGTCCGCCAGGCGCTGGCGCTCCTGCTCGATCACCGCGGCGGGTGCCCGTGCGACGAAGCTTTCGTTGCCCAGCTTGCCGTTGGCCTTGGCGATTTCGCCCTCGATGCGCGCAATTTCCTTGCCCAGGCGCGTGCGTTCGGCGGCCACGTCGATCTCCACGTACAGCGCCAGCCGTGCACCGCCGACGACGGCCACCGGGGCGGCCTGCGCGGCCGCCGTCCACGCCGTCTCGTCGTCGAAGACCTTGAGCTCGCTCAACTTCGCCAGCGCCTGCAGCACCGGCGCCGCGCCGCGCAGGAACTCGGCCTCGGCCGGCGTTTCGGCCAGCGCGTACAGGGGCAGGCGCTGCGCGGGCGAGACGTTCATCTCGCCGCGCAGGGTGCGGCAGGCCGCCACGAGGGACTTGAGTTTGGCCACATGCGCTTCCGCTGCCTCGTCGATCTTCTCGGGCTGGGCGACTGGGTAGGGCGCCACCATGACCGACGGGCCGGCGCGGCCGGCGACCGGGGCCACCTTCTGCCAGAGTTCCTCGGTGATGAAGGGGATGACGGGGTGGGCCAGGCGCAGCAGCGTCTCCAGCGTGCGGATCAGGGTGCGGCGCGTGGCGCGCTGCTCGGCCTGGCTGCCGGTCTGGATCTGCACCTTGGCGATCTCCAGGTACCAGTCGCAGAACTCGTCCCAGGCGAACTGGTAGATCGCGTTGGCGACGTTGTCGAGGCGGTATTCCTCGAAGCCCTTCGCCACTTCCGCTTCCACGCGCTGCAGCTGCGAGGCGATCCAGCGGTCGGCCTGGCTGAAGCGCATGTAGCCGTGGAAGGGGCCGCCGGGCTGGCATTCTTCCTTGGTGTGCTCCTGCAGGCCGCAATCCTGGCCTTCGCAGTTCATCAGCACGAAGCGCGTGGCATTCCAGAGCTTGTTGCAGAAGTTGCGGTACCCCTCGCAGCGCTTGGAGTCGAAGTTGATGCTGCGGCCCAGCGAGGCCAGCGCCGCGAAGGTGAAGCGCAGCGCGTCGGCGCCGTAGGCCGGGATGCCCTCGGGGAATTCCTTCTCGGTCTGCTTGCGCACCTTGGGCGCGGTCTCGGGCTTGCGCAGGCCGGTGGTGCGCTTGTCCAGCAGCGGCGCCAGCGAGATGCCGTCGATCAGGTCGACCGGGTCGAGCACGTTGCCCTCGGACTTGCTCATCTTCTGGCCCTGGGCGTCGCGCACCAGGCCGTGGATGTACACGTCCCTGAACGGCACCTTGCCCGTGAAGTGCTTGGTCATCATGATCATCCGGGCGACCCAGAAGAAGATGATGTCGTAGCCGGTGACCAGCACCGTCGAGGGCAGGTAGAGCGACAGGTCCTGCGTCTGCTCGGGCCAGCCGAGGGAGGAGAAGGGCACCAGGGCGGAGGAGTACCAGGTGTCGAGCACGTCCTCGTCGCGGCGCAGACGCTTGCCGGGGGACACCTTGTCGGCTTGTGCCTGCGCCTCGGCCTCGTCGTGCGCCACGTACACCTTGCCGTCCTCGTCGTACCAGGCGGGGATCTGGTGGCCCCACCAGAGCTGGCGCGAGATGGTCCAGTCCTGGATGTTCTCCATCCAGTGGTTGTAGGTGTTGACCCAGTTCTCGGGCACGAAGCGCACCTCGCCCGACTTCACCGCGTCGATGGCCTGCTGCGCGATCGACTCGCCCTGGCGGCCCGGCTTGGTCATGGCGACGTACCACTGGTCGGTCAGCATCGGCTCGACCACCGCGCCCGAGCGCGCGCAGCGCGGCACCATGAGCCGGTGCTTCTTCACCTCGACCAGCAGGCCCAGCGCCTCCAGGTCGGCCACGATGGCCTTGCGCGCCACGAAGCGGTCCATGCCGCGGTACTTCTCGGGCGCGTTGTCGTTGATGGTGGCGTCGAGCGCGAGCACGCCGACCATCGGCAGGCCGTGGCGCTGGCCGACGGCATAGTCGTTGTAGTCGTGGGCGGGCGTGACCTTCACCACGCCGGTGCCGAATTCCCTGTCGACGTAGGCGTCCGCAATGACGGGGATGAGCCTGTCCACCAGCGGCAGCTTCACGCGCCGGCCCACCAGGTGCCGGTAGCGCTCGTCCTCGGGGTGGACCATCACGGCGGTGTCGCCCAGCATGGTCTCCGGCCGCGTGGTGGCCACCACCAGCGTGCCGCTGCCGTCTTCCAGCGGGTAGGCGATGTGCCAGAGCGAGCCTTCTTCTTCCTCGCTCTCGACTTCCAGGTCGCTCACCGAGGTCTTGAGCACCGGGTCCCAGTTGCCCAGGCGCTTGCCGCGGTAGATCAGGCCTTCCTCGTACAGCTGCACGAAGGTCTGCGTGACCACCTTCGACAGCTTCTCGTCCATGGTGAAGTACTCGCGGCTCCAGTCCACCGTGTCGCCCATGCGGCGCATCTGCTGGGTGATGGTGTTGCCGGACTGTTCCTTCCACTCCCACACCTTGGCGACGAAGTTCTTGCGCGCCTCGGCTGGCGTCGGGCCCATGTCGTGCCGGCTGATGCCCTGCGCCTGCAGCTGGCGCTCGACCACGATCTGCGTCGCGATGCCGGCATGGTCGGTGCCGGGCACCCACAGCGTGTTCGCGCCGGCCATGCGGTGGTAGCGCGTCAGGCTGTCCATGATGGTCTGGTTGAACGCGTGGCCCATGTGCAGCGTGCCGGTCACGTTCGGCGGCGGCAGCTGGATGGCGAAGGAGGGCGCGCCGTCCTTGGGCTGCTGCGTGCCGCGGAAACCCGCCCGCGCGTAGCCGCGCTGTTCCCATTCGGGGCCCCAGTGCGCCTCGATGGCGGCGGGTTCGAAGGACTTGGCGAGGGATTGCAGGCCGGGCTGGTTCGGGGTGTCGCTCATGGCGGGGGATCGGGGCAAGGTCGGGGCGGGCGGCGCCCGCGGGGGCGCGGCCGGGGCCGGGGAGAGGGAAGCCCACGATTTTACCGGCGGGGGGTGCGCATGCGGCCGTGGCGGGGGCGCTGTAGATAATCCCGCGATGCTTTTCCTGCTCTCCCCGGCGAAGTCGCTGGACTACGACACGCCCGTGCCCGAAGGCCTGCCGGCCACGCAGCCGCATTTCGAGGCGCCGCGCGGCCCCTCGGTCGAGCTGATCCGGCTGCTGCGCGAGAAGTCGCCCCAGCAGGTGGGCGAGCTGATGCACCTGTCCGACAAGCTGTCGGCGCTCAACGTGGCGCGCTATGCCGCCTGGTCGGCGAAGTCCACCGACAGGAATGCGAAGCAGGCGGCCCTGGCCTTCGACGGCGACGTGTATGGCGGGCTGGACGCCAGGTCGCTCAGCGCCGCACAGCTCGGCTGGGCGCAGGACCACCTGGTCATCCTCAGCGGCCTGTACGGCGTGCTGCGCCCGCTCGACCGGCTGCAGCCTTATCGGCTGGAGATGGGCACGCCGCTGGCCAACCGCCACGGCAAGGACCTCTACGCCTTCTGGGGCGCGCGCATCGCCGAATACCTGAACGAACGCGCCGCCGCGGACCGCTCGCCCGTGGTGATCAACCTCGCCTCGCAGGAGTATTTCCGCGCCGTCGACCGGCAGGTGCTGAAGGCCCGCGTCGTCGAATGCGTGTTCGAGGACTGGAAGGCCGGCCAGTACAAGATCATCAGCTTCTTCGCCAAGCGGGCGCGCGGCCTGATGGCGCGCTGGGCCGTGCTGCACAAGGCCGGCACGCCGCGCAAGCTCGAGGGCTTCGACCTCGAGGGCTACGCCTTCGCGCCGGCCGCGTCGACGCCCGAGCGCCTCGTCTTCCGCAGGAAGACCGCCTGACCGGAGGGAACGCCGCCATGCAACCGATCAGTCCCGAACTGCGCGAATGGATCGTGGCCCAGCTTGCGGCCGGCCACTCCGTCCCGGCGCTGCGCCAGTCCATGCACGCCGCCGGCTGGCGCGACGACGCGACCGACGCCGCGCTGGCCGAGGTGGAGCGCGCGACCCGCGGCGACGCGGGCGCCGGGGGCGAGGCGCCGGCACGCACGGACATGCCCGGCCCCAACCTGGAGAACTCGCCCCTCTACCTCGATGCCGGCGACCGGCGCGTGCAGGTCGTGCAGACCGTCAAGCACCCGCGCATCGTGGTGTTCGGCAACCTGCTGTCGGCCGACGAGTGCGAGGCGCTGATCGCTGCCGCGCGCCAGCGCCTGTCGCGTTCCCTGACCGTCGAGACCAAGACCGGCGGCGAGACGCTCAACGTCGACCGCACCAGCGACGGCATGTTCTTCGAGCGCGGCGAGAACGAGGTGGTGCAGCGCATCGAGGCGCGCATCGCGACCTTGCTGAACTGGCCGCTGGATTTCGGCGAGGGCCTGCAGATCCTGCGCTACAGCCCGGGCGCGCAGTACCGCCCGCACTACGACTACTTCGACCCCAAGGAACCGGGCACGCCCACCATCCTGCGGCGGGGCGGCCAGCGCGTGGGCACGCTGGTGATGTACCTGCAGGAGCCGCAGCAGGGCGGCGCCACCACCTTCCCCGACATCGGCCTCGAGGTGGCGCCGGTGCGCGGCTCGGCCGTCTTCTTCAGCTACGACCGCGCCGACCCCGCCACCCGCACCCTGCACGGCGGCGCGCCGGTGCTGGCCGGCGAGAAGTGGGTCGCCACCAAATGGCTGCGCGAGCGCACGTTCACGTAGCCCGCCGCGGGACTTCAAGCCAAATCGGGCTGCAGCGCCCGCCCCACTTGCGCAAGCAGCTATGAAAGTAATAGCAAACAACATCCCCATCGAGGTCGAGGACACGGGCGGCGACGGCCCCGTCGTGCTGCTGGTCATGGGCCTGGGCATGCAGCTCATCGCCTGGCCCGAGCCCTTCGTGCGCGCCTTGGCCGACGCCGGCTACCGCGTGCTGCGGCACGACAACCGCGACATCGGCCTGTCGCAGCATTTCGATGACGCCGGCACCCGCAACCTGCTGTGGGAGGTGCTGCGCCAGAAGTTCGGCCTGGGCGTGCGCGCGCCCTACGGGCTGCAGGACATGGCGCTGGACGCGCTCGGCGTGCTCGATGCGCTCGACATCGGCGAGGCGCATGTGATCGGCGTCTCGATGGGCGGCATGATCGCCCAGCGCATGGCGGCCACCGCGCCGCGGCGCGTGCGCACGCTGACCAGCGTGATGAGCTCCAGCGGCGCCGCCGGGCTGCCGGGCGCGCGGGGCGACGTCGGCGCGGCGCTCATGCGCCGTCCCAAGGGCACCAGCGAAGCCGCGCTGGTCGAGCACACGCTGGGCCTGGTGCGTCTGATCGCCAGCCCCGGCTGGCCCTTCGACGAGGCGGCGGCGCGCGAGCGCATCGCCGCCGCCTTGCGGCGTTCCTACCACCCCGCCGGCGTGGTGCGCCAGATGCTCGCCATCGGCGCCGACACCGGGCGCCGGCCCGAGGTGCTGCCGCGCATCGCCAGCCCGACGCTGGTGCTGCACGGCGACGCCGATCCCCTGGTGCCCCTCGCCTGCGGGCAGGACACGGCGCGGCGCATCCCCGGCGCCCGCTTCACCGCCATCCCCGGCATGGCGCACGACCTGCCGGCCGGCGCGCTGCCGGTGCTGCTCTCGCACATCCTTCCCTTCCTTGCCGAGGCCCGACGGGCATCGCCATGAGCCTTCCCAACACCCCCGAACAATCACAGCTGGGCCGCGCGTCGGCCTACGTCGACCGCTACGACGCGTCGCTGCTCTTCCCGCTGTCGCGCACCCCGCAGCGCCTGGCGCTCGGCCTGCCGGCCCCGGTGCCCGGCTCGGCGCCCGCGCTGCCCTTCTTCGGCGCGGACATGTGGACCGCCTTCGAGCTGAGCTGGCTCAACCCACGCGGCAAGCCGCAATTGGCGATCGCGCACTTCACCTTCCCGTGCGAGTCGCCCAACATCATCGAGAGCAAGTCCTTCAAGCTCTACCTCAACAGCTTCAACAGCACGGTGTTCGCCGATGCCGAAGCGGTGCGCGAGCGCCTGCGGGCCGACCTCTCGGAAGCGGCCTGGCGTGGCAGCGACCGTGCCGGCACCGTGGGGGTGAAACTCCTGCCGCCCGACCATTTCGACCGCGAGGGCGTGGCCGAGCTCGACGGCCTGGACCTGGACCGCCTGGACCTGGACTGCACGCTGTACGAGCCGGCGCCCGAGTTGCTCACCGCCGCCTTCGACGAGCCGCCCGTCAACGAGGTGCTCACCAGCCGGCTGCTCAAGAGCAACTGCCGCGTCACCGGCCAGCCCGACTGGGGCAGCGTGCAGATCCGCTACAGCGGCCCGGCCATCGACCAGGCCGGCCTGCTGCGCTACATCGTGAGCTTTCGCAACCACAACGAATTCCACGAGCCCTGCTGCGAGCGCATCTTCAGCGACATCCTCGCGCGCTGCGCACCGACCAAGCTGGCGGTGTACTGCCGTTACACGCGCCGCGGCGGGCTGGACATCAACCCCTTCCGCACGAGCTGGCCGCAGGCGCTGCCGGCCAATGTCCGCACGGCGCGACAGTGAGCACGCGCGCCGCCATCGGCGCTTTCCTACACGGCGCGTCGCGGCGCGCGGGGATACTGGCTGCTTTCCATCCACCGGGGCCCCCGACTTGAACGTTCTCATCGTCGACGACAACGCTTCCGCGGCCGAGCTGCTGCAGGAGCTCATCGTCCTGCAGGACCACACGGCGCGCTGCGCCTTCACGGCCCAGGAGGCGATCGAGACCTTCGACAGCGAGCATTTCGACGTCGCCCTGGTCGACCTCACCCTGCCCGACCGGCCCGGCACCGACGTGGCCCGCCACCTGCGCCAGAACGCGCAGGACCGCCCGCTGATGCTGGTGGCCATCTCTGGCTACGGCGTGGGCGATGCGGCGGGTGCCCAGGCGGCACCCCTGTTCGACCACTACCTGCAAAAGCCGATCGACTTCGATGCGCTCGACCGGCTGCTGGCCACGCCGCCGGCCGCCGCCTAGCCACCGCCGGCACCTTTTCCCTTCCATGAAAGCCTCTCCCAGCGCCCGCAGCTGGATCGCGGCCGGTGTGCGCCACGAACTGCTCATGCGTGCGCTGCCGGGGCTGCGCCACGACATGGCCTCGCCGGTGTCGCTGATCCGCATGAGCCTGCTCATGCTGCGGCGGCAGGTCGCGGCCAACCCGCCCGACGCCGCCGCCTGCGAGCAGCGCGTCGGCCAGGTCGACGAGCAGCTGGGCATGCTCATCGCGAGCATGCGCGCGCTGCGCGATTGGGAGCTGGGCGCCGACGACGAGGGCGTGACGCGTGCCGGGCTGGTTCGTCAGTGCACGGGGCTCATGCGCGCGGCCTTCGACCTCAACGGGATCGCGCTCGAGTTGGACCCGGCCTTCGATGCCGACGAGGCGCAGGCGCCCACCTGGCGCGGCGGCGCGGCCCTGCGCTACCTCATGCTCGGCGCGCTGTGCCACCTGCACGACAGCGCGCCCGAGGTCGGCCTCGTGCGCGTCGGCCCCGAGGGCGATGCGGGCGTGTCGGTCCGGGCGGAGCCACGCGCGGGCGACAGTGCGCGGCCGGAGATGGTGCCGCACCGCGCTCCGCGCAGCCTGGCCATCGACGCCGTCAGCCTCCAGAGCCTGGCCGACGACCTCGGGCACCCCGTCAGGATCGAGCGCGAGGCGGTGTACCTCGACCTGCGCGCGGGCTGACGGCAGCCCGCGTCGCCGCCCGTTGTGCGCGGGCTGCCGCCATCCGCTGGTGCCGCATGAAGGCGGCCAGCCGCGATTCCGCCGCCAGCAGGCCGCGCGGCGGCCGCGAGCCTGCGACGCGCTCCCAGATCGCCGTCATGCCCTCCGCGTCCTTCGACAACTGCGTGCCCAGGGCCAGCACCGCCGGGTGCACGTAGGCCTTCTTGCACACCGCCGGCGTGTTGCCCAACTGGCGCGCCACCGCGCCGAGGATCTCCTTGGCGCTGTACCGCACCTGGGGATCGGCGGCATTCTGCTCGCAGGCCAGGCGGGTGAGTTCCAGCGCCTGCACCGTGCCGTGCCAGGTGCGGAAATCCTTGGCCGTGAACTCGCCGCCCGAGGCCTGGCGCAGGTAGTCGTTGACGTCGCCCGAGCCGATGCCGTGGCGGGTGCCGTCCTCGTCGGTGTACTGGAACAGCTCCTGGCCCGGCAACTGCTGGCACTGGCGCACCACCCGGGCGACGCGCGCATCGTCGACCTCGGCCTCGTGCATCACGCCGCTCTTGCCGCGAAAGCGCAGCTTCAGGGAGCCGCCCTTGACCTGGGCATGGCGGTTGCGCAGCGTGGTCAGCCCATAGGAACCATTGCTGCTGGCGTACTCCTCGTTGCCCACGCGCAGGTAGGTGGTGTCCAGCAGGCGCACGATGGCGGCCAGCACCGTCTCGCGGCCGATCGGGGCGCCCGCGCGCAGCTTGTGGGCCGCCGCCAGGTCGCGCCGCACCCGCAGGCGGATGCGCGGCAGCGCGCGGCCGAAGGCCTCCAGGCGCTCGAACTTGGCCTCGTCCTTCAACACCCGCCAGTCGGGGTGGTAGCGGTACTGCTTGCGGCCGCGCGCATCGAGCCCGATCGCCTGCAGGTGGCCGTTGGGCAACGGACAGATCCACACGTCCGTGTACGCAGGCGGAATGGCGAGTTGCCGGATGCGCGCGATTTCGTCGGCATTGCGCACCCAGCGGCCGCGGGCGTCGCGGTAGCGGAAGCTGTCACCCTGCTTCACGCGTGTGAGGCCCGGCATGTCGGGCGACACGTAGACCAGGCCGTTGGCCAGGGGTTGGGGCCGCGGCGTTGCCGTGGCGCGGCGTGGGGTGGGGGAGGGGGCGGCGGTCGGCACGAGCGGACGATGCCGTTTCGAGCGCGTCGATGGCTGTAGGACGCGCGCCGCGCACGGGGTGCGCGTGCAGCGCATCGTGCGGCTTCGTAGACTCGCGGACTTCCTTTCCTTCCGTGGACCCCGCCATGCGCCGCCTGCTCGCTTCCTTCTCGTCACCCCTTCGCCTCGCCGCCGTCCTGGCCCTGGCCGCCTGGCTGGCCGGCTGCGCCAGCACCCCGGGTGCCGAGGCCCAGCGCCCGGTGCGGGTGAAGGTCTTCGTCGCCGCCATGTTCGAGATCGGCCAGAACACGGGCGATCGCGCCGGCGAGTTCCAGCATTGGTACGAGCGCTACTGGAAGGGCGCCACGCCCATTGCCGTGCCCGGCGCGCTCGGCCCGGTGTACTGCAACGTCGACGGCGTCTGCGGCGCGGTGCTCGGCATGGGCAAGGTGAACTCCTCCTCGTCGATGCAGGCCATCCTGCTCAACCCCCGCTTCGACTTCTCGCAGGCCTATTACGTCATCTCGGGGGTGGGCGGCACGCCGCCCTCGCGCGGCACCATCGGCGAGGTCAACTGGGCCACCTGGCTGGTCGACTACGACCTGGGCCACCGCTGGGCGCCCGAAGAAAACACGGCCGGCGCACCCACCTTCATGCCGCGCAAGGGCTACGAGGAGTACCGCCGCTTCCAGCTCAACCCGCAGCTCGTGGGCTGGGCCATGAAGCTGTCGGCCGACACGCCGCTCAAGGACGCCGACTCGGCCCGCACCTACCGCCTGCGCTATCCCGACGCCGCCGCGCGCCGCGCGCCTTTCGTGGGCACCGGCACCCACATGACGGGCGACACCTTCTTCCACGGCCCCGGCATGTCGAAGCAGGCGCAGTACATCGCCAAGCTCTACGGTGCCGACGACTACGTCATCACCGAGATGGAGGCCGCAGCCATCACGCTGGTGATCAAGCGCACCCACGGCACCGACCGCGTGATGAGCCTGCGTGGCGCCGTCAACTTCGACCAGGGCAGCCCCGGCGAGACGACCCTGCAGCACCTGGACCCGGCACCGGGCCAGACGGCCGGCGGTTTCGCCGAGACCGTGGCCAACATCGAGGCCGTGGGCTCGCGCGTGGTCGACCACATCGTGGCCCACTGGCCGCAGTGGCAGGCCGGCGTGCCGCCGCTGCGCTGACGTGGTGTGAGCGCCGCCGCCCGTCGCGAGGCCGGGACGACATACAGGCGCTGGCCCACGGGCCGCGGCGCACGGCTGTGGCTGCTGGCCATGCTCACCGGCGCGCTGGCCGCGGCGGCCACCGTGCTGTTCCGCGGCCTGGCGCACGGCGTGGAATGGCTGGCGACCGGGCATGCCGCCGGCTTCGTCGATGCCGCGCGCGCCATCGCGCCCTGGCAGCGGGTGGTGGTGGGCACGGCGGGCGGCCTGCTGGCGGGGACGGTGCTGCAGCTGGGGCTGCGCTGGGCGCGCCGCGGGCCGGCGGGCGAGCACCACCTCGACTACATCGACGCCGCGCGCCAGGGGCGCGTCGATCTCAATGACCGGACGACGCTCGCGCGCAGCCTTTCGTCCCTGCTCTCCGTCGGCACCGGGGCCTCCATCGGCCGGGAAGGGCCGATGGTGCAGATGGCGGCCTGGTTCGCCGCCACGCTGGCGCGCCATCTCCCACTGGCGGCCGAGGAGCGCAAGACCCTGCTGGTGTGCGGCATCGCGGCCGGCATCGGCGCGGCCTACCACGCGCCGGTCGCGGGCGTGGTCTTCGTGCTCGAGCTGGCGCTGGGCTTCTTCGTGCGTTCGGCCGTGGCGCCGGTGCTCATCGCCGCCGCCACGGCCAGCGCGCTGATGCACTGGTTCGTCGAGCCGCAGGCGCTGTACGTGATGCCCACGCTCGCCCTGCAGCCCACCAGCCTCGGTGCGGCGCTCGTCGCGGGGCTGCTGTTCGGCGCCACCGGCTGGGCGCTGCTGGGGCTGCTGGAGCGCAGCCGCATCGTCTTCGGCCGCATCGCTTCGCCGGTCGCCCGGCTGGGCCTGGGCGGCCTGCTGGTGGGCCTGCTGGCGGCCGCGGTGCCCGAGGTCTGGGGCAACGGCTACAGCGTGGTGTCGGCCGTGCTGCGCGGCGACCTGCTCTGGCAGATGCTGGCCTGGGTGCTGGTGGCCAAGGTGCTGGCCACGGCGCTGAGTTCGGGCAGCGGCGCCATCGGCGGCGTGTTCACGCCCTCGCTGCTGGTGGGCGCGGCGGCCGGCAGCGTGCTCGCGCAGCTCGCGGTGCACGTGCTGCCCATGGCCTGGGTCGGCGACCCGCGGGTGATGGCGGTGGTCGGCATGGCGGCGGTGCTGGCGGCGGTGACGCATGCCCCGCTCATGGCCATCGTGATGGTGATGGAGATGACCAACCAGTTCCAGCTCACCCTGCCGACCATGCTGGCCTGCGGCGTCGCCCACGCGGTCAGCACGCGCTTCGGGGCCAAGCCGCTGTACGGGAACCCGATCGAGGCGCGCTCCTGAAAAGCGCGTGTCGTCTCAGCGTGCGGCCGCGAGCCGCCCGACGGCGGCGAACAGTCGGCCGCGGATGAGGTCGAGCGCGGCGCCCCCGGGGGCGGCTTCGCCCGCCACGGTCGACGTCGTCGCGATCACCAG
>JAVHYA010000023.1:53711-62905 GCA_031119395.1 Pseudomonadota bacterium | reverse complement strand
CTCGCAGTCGGTCAACAAGGCCCGCTTCATCGTGTCGCTGACCAAGACCTTCTGAGCGTCGCCTGCTGCGTTAAGCTGCCCGCGCCATGGCCGACGCCGTCCGTCCCGACCCCGATGCGCTGCTGGCGCAGCTGAACGCCGACGCGTCCCGCAGCGCGCGCGGCCGGCTGCGCATCTACTTCGGCGCCAACGCCGGCGTGGGCAAGACCTGGGCCATGCTCAGTGCGGCGCAGCGCGAGCGGACCGCCGGGCGCGACGTGCTGGTCGGCGTGGTCGAGACGCACGGCCGCGCCGAGACCGCGGCGTTGCTCGCGGGCCTGCCGGTGCTGCCGCAGCGCGCCGTGCCGCACCGCGACCGCACGCTGCACGAGTTCGACCTCGACGCCGCGCTCGCGCGCCGGCCCGAGGTGCTGCTGGTCGACGAGCTGGCCCACAGCAACGCGCCGGGCTCGCGGCACGCCAAGCGCTGGCAGGACGTGGAGGAGCTGCTGGCCGCCGGCATCGACGTGTGGTCGGCGCTCAACGTGCAGCACCTCGAGAGCCTCAACGGCACGGTGGGCGCGATCACCGGCATCCGGGTGCACGAAACCGTGCCCGACCGGGTGCTGGACGAGGCCGACGAGGTGGTGCTGGTCGACGCCACGCCCGACGAGCTGGCCGCGCGCCTGGCCGCGGGCAAGGTGTACCTGCCGCAGCAGGCGGAGCGCGCGGCGCAGAACTTCTTCCGCAAGGGCAACCTCATCGCGCTGCGGGAGATCGCGCTGCGCCGCACCGCCGAGCATGTCGAGGACGACGTGCGCGACTGGCGCGTCGAGCAGTCGGGTACGCCGGGCGCGCCCGCCGGCGATGCGCCGCCTGCGTGGCACACCTCGGGCGCGGTGCTGGCCGCCATCGGCCCGGGCGAGGAGGCGGCGCAGACCGTGCGCGCCGCGGCGCGGCTGGCGGGCCAGCTCAACGTGCGCTGGCATGCGGCGTATGTCGAGACGCCGCGCCTCGCGCGGCTGCCCGCGGCGCAGCGCGACCGCATCCTCGCGGTGCTGCGGCTGGCGCAGGAACTCGGCGCAGAGACGGCGGTGCTCACCGGCGCCGACGTGGCGCAGGCCCTGGCCGACCATGCGCAGCAGCTCAACTGCGCAACGCTGATGCTCGGGCGCGCCGCCGGCGCGGGTGCCGCGCCCTGGCGGGCGTGGCTGCGCCGGCTCGGGCGGCCGGTGCTGGCGCGCCGCCTCGCACGCGCCGCGCCGGGCCTGGACCTGATCTCCATCGCGCCGGCCGACAGCATGCGGCGCCTGCCGCGCGCCGCGCTGGGGGGGCTGCGCGCGGGCGCCGAGGACGATGCCGAGCGCGCGCCGGCGCGCTGGCCCGGCTTCGCCTGGGCGGCCGGGAGCAGCGTCGCCATCACGCTGCTCGCGGCACCGCTGTCCGGCGTGCTGGAGTTGACCAACATCGTCATGCTCTACCTGCTCGGCGTCGTCGGTGCGGCCTGGGGCTTCGGCCGCGGGCCGGCCGCGCTGGCGGCGGCGCTGAACGTGGTGGCCTTCGATTTCTTCTTCGTCCAGCCCACCTTCTCTTTCGCGGTGAGCGACGTGCAGTACCTGCTGACCTTCGCCGTCATGCTGGGCGTGGGGCTGCTGGTGGGGCAGCTCACGGCCGGGCTGCGCTTCTCGGCCGGCGTGTCGGCCAGCCGCGAGCGCCGCGCGCAGTCGCTGTTCGAGCTCACGCGCGAGCTGTCGGCCGCGCTCGAGCGCGCACAGGTCGCCGCGCTCGGCGCGGCCGCCGTGCAGCGCCACTTCGGCGGCGAGGCGCGCGTGCTGCTGGCCGACATGGCGCCGGGCGCGGCCGGCGCCGCGTCGCAGGACCACCTGGTGCCCCCGGCCGATGCGCCCGAGGGCTTCGACTTCAGCGTGGCGGACTGGGCCTTCCGGCACGGCCAGCCGGCCGGGCTGGGCACGGCCACCCTGGCGGCGCAGCCGTGGCACTACGTGCCGCTGTCGGCGCCGATGCGCGTGCGTGGGGTGCTGGCGCTGCGGCCCGCGCGCCCGCGCTGGCTGCTCATTCCCGAACAGGCGCAGCAGCTGGACACGCTGGCGCGGCAGATCGCCATCGCCGTGGAGCGCGTGCATTACGTCGAGGTGGCCCAGCAGGCGGTGGTCGACATCGAGTCCGAGCGGCTGCGCAATGCGCTGCTGGGTGCGCTCTCGCACGACGTGCGCACGCCGCTCACCGCGCTCATCGGGCTGGCCGAGTCGCTGCGCACGCTGCCGCCGCCGCTGGCAGGCGAGCAGGCGCAGGCGGTGCAGGCCATCGTGGCGCAGGCGCGTGCGCTCAATGCGCTGGTGAGCAACCTGCTGGACATGGCGCGGCTGGAGAGCGGCGTGGCCGGCGGCGCCGTGGCCCTGCGGCGCGACTGGCAGTCGGTGGAGGAGGTGGTGGGCGCCGCGCTGCGCGCTGCCGCGCCGGCCCTGGGCACGCGCGAGGTGCAGGCGCATGTTCCGCCCGAGCTGCCGCTGGTCGAGTTCGATGCCGTGCTCATCGAGCGCGTGCTGGTCAACCTGCTGGAGAACGCGGCCCGCTACGGCGCACCGCCCATCGTGGTTTCGGCGCGCGCCCTGCCGCAGGCGCTGGAGATCGCGGTGCGCGACCACGGCCCCGGCCTGCCGGCGCCATGGCGCGGCCGCGAGCAGGGGCTGTTCGACAAGTTCACGCGGGGCGAGGCCGAATCCGCCACGCCGGGCGTGGGCCTGGGCCTGGCGATCTGCAAGGCCATCGTGCAGGCGCACGGCGGCGAGATCGTGGCCGGCGATGCCGAGCCCGACGCACAGGGTGGCGGGGCGGTGTTCACGCTCACGCTGCCGCGGCGCGAAGCGCCGGCGGTGCCGCAGTCCCTCTAGCTGCTCAGGCCGCGGCGGCGACCGCCCCCGCAGGCGCGGCCAGCGCCTGCAGCAGCGCATCGGCGAAGCCGCCCACCGCGCGGGCCTGGCGTCGCGCACTGGTCATCACGCGCGGTCGCGCGCTCCAGGCAATGCGCGCGCCCGAGCGTTCGAGCGCGTGAACCAGGTCCACGTCTTCACTGCAGGCCAGGTGCTTGAAACCGCCCACCTTGAGGTACAGCGCGGTGGACACGCCGAGGTTGGCGCCGTGGATGTGGCGGTGGTCGTCGCGGTCGTTGTAGGTGGCCAGGAAATGCGCATGCAGGCGCTCCGCATCCACGCCGTGGCAGGACCAGTCGTCCACGCCCACGCAGCCGCAGACCGCATCGGCGTCGAGCGCCAGCTGGTCCGCGAGCCAGTCGGGTGCGACGCGGGTGTCCGCATCGGTGAAGGCGAGCCAGCGCGCACCGGCTTCGATCAGCGCCTGCGCCGCGAGCGCGCGGGCCACGCCGACGTTGCGCGCGTCGACTTCCACCGTGCGTGCGCCGGCGGCGCGCGCCAGCACGCCGGTCGCGTCGGTGCAGGCGTCCAGGGCCACGACGACCTCGCAGGGCTCGCCGGCGAGCGACGCATGCCGGCCAGCCGCCATCGCCGCCGCCACCGCGGCGGCGATGTGCTCCTCCTCGTTGTGGGCGGGGATCGCGATGCCTAGCATGGGGCGCCTCCGCGAGGGGGGCGCAGGGGCGTGAGGCGGCTCACGGTCAGGCGCGCGGCGGGTCGTTCTCGCGCGCGAAGTGGCGCGGCATGCCGACCGTGGCGATGAAGTCGGCGATGGCCTGATCGGCATCCTTGGCGTCCGCCAGGATCAGCCCCGGGTCCGGCGAGCCGTCGGGCAGGCTCATCGGAATCTGGGCTTCGGCCAGCAGCGCCTGCGAGGCGCCGAGCGCCAGGATGGTCTTGCAGTGCCAGTACTGGTCGCGCACGAACTCCAGCGTGTGGGCGTCGGCATCGAGTGCGGC
Organism: Pseudomonadota bacterium; assembly: GCA_031119395.1. Taxonomy (GTDB): domain Bacteria; phylum Pseudomonadota; class Gammaproteobacteria; order Burkholderiales; family Burkholderiaceae_C; genus Xenophilus. Next base: position 59,016 of record JAVHYA010000023.1, on the reverse strand, counting down.
CACGGCGTCGGCGCCGTCGGGCAGCACCAGGGCATCGAAGAGGAAGCCCGGCGCGTTCTCCAGCGTGGCGTCGGCGTCGAAGCTGCTGCCGTCGGTCGCGTCGCAGCGGCCCAGGCGTGCGGCCACCAGGCGCGGCACGGCGCCCTCGGCCATCAGTGCGGCCACCAGCTTGGCGATGGAGCTGCCCTCGATCCCCGGTGCCACCAGCACCGCGATCTTGCGCGTACGGATGCCGCCGTCGCCGGGCCGTGCCATCAGCGACAGGGCAGGCGACTGTTCGACCTCCGGCGTGGCGGGGTTCTCGAGCGCGCGCGGCAGCGGCGCGGGCGGCGTCATGCCCAGGTCGAGCGCCAGGCGCTCGGCCAGGTCGGGCGCCGCGTTCATCAGGCTCGCGACCACGCGTTCACGAATCGCCGGCACCGTGACCTTCGACAGTTCGAAGCGGAAGGCGTTGCCGATGTGCGCCTTCTCGACCTCGCTCTGGCTCTCGTAGAAGAGCCGGGCTTGCGTGTAGTGGTCGGCGAACTTCTCCGGCTTGATGCGCACCTTGTCGCTGCTCTCCTTGGCGTCGAGCCGGCGCGCCACGCTGGCGAAGCCCTGCGCCGCGCCGGCCTGGAAGGGGCAGCCGCCGGCCAGCGAGTTGGGCTCGTAGGCCACGCGGCCGCGGTGGATGGCCTGCCGGTGCATCCCGTCGCGCTGGTTGTTGGCCACGGGCGCGATGGGCGCGTTGATCGGCAGCTCGTGGAAGTTGGGTCCGCCGAGCCGGCTGATCTGCGTGTCCACGTACGAGTGGATGCGGCCGGCCAGCAGCGGGTCGTTGGTGAAGTCCAGGCCGGGCACGATGTGCGCGGTGCAGAAGGCGACCTGCTCCGTCTCGGCGAAGAAGTTGTCGGGGTTGCGGTTGAGCACCAGCCGGCCCACCACCTGCACCGGCACCAGTTCCTCCGGCACGATCTTGGTGGCATCCAGGATGTCGAAGCTGAACTGCGCCGCCTGCTCCTCGGTGAAGATCTGCAGGCCCAGTTCCCACTCCGGGTATTCGCCGGCCTCGATCGCCTCCCACAGGTCGCGGCGGTGGAAGTCGGGGTCGGCCCCGGAGATCTTCACCGCCTCCTCCCACACCAGCGAGTGCGTACCGAGCTTGGGCTGCCAGTGGAACTTGACCAGCACCGATTCGCCGGCCTCGTTGACCATGCGGAAGGTGTGCACGCCGAAGCCCTGCATCATGCGGTAGCTGCGCGGGATGGCGCGGTCCGACATCTGCCACATCAGCATGTGGGTCGACTCGGGCATGAGCGACACGAAGTCCCAGAAGGTGTCGTGCGCGCTCGCGGCCTGCGGCATGCCGTGGTGCGGCTCCGGCTTGACCGCGTGGACCAGGTCCGGGAACTTCATCGCATCCTGGATGAAGAAGACGGGCATGTTGTTGCCCACCAGGTCCCAGTTGCCTTCGTCGGTGTAGAACTTGACGGCAAAGCCGCGCACGTCGCGCGCTGTGTCCTTGGAGCCGCGTTCGCCCGCCACGGTGGAGAAGCGCACGAAGGTCGGCGTGATCTTGCCGGCCTCCTTGAAGGGGGCGGCCTTGGTGTACTGCGTGAGCGGCGCGTAGCACTCGAAGAAGCCGTGCGCGCCGGATCCGCGCGCATGCACGATGCGTTCCGGAATGCGCTCGTGGTCGAAGTGCGTGATCTTCTCGCGCAGGATGAAGTCTTCCAGCAGCACGGGGCCGCGCGCACCGGCCTTGAGCGAGTTCTGGTTGTCGGCGATGGGCACGCCCTGGTTGGTCGTCAGGCGCTGGCCGGTGGCGTCGGCGCGCACGCGGTCGAGCGTGCCGATGGTGGCGTTGACGCCATCGGCCGCGGCGGTGCCGACCTTCTCGGAGGCATTGGCTTCGCTCAGCGTGCTCGCGCCGGGCAGGCGCGAGGCGGGCTGTGCGCTCAGGCCGACGGGCGTGTCGAGCGCGTTCGTCTCGCCGTGCTCGAGCGGCTTGTTCGTGTTGGCAGGCATGGCCGCGGCCAGCGCCTGCGTGTCGATAGCCTTGCGGGCCGGCGCGTCGTCGCGGCCGGCCGACGGCGGCGCGGGCTGCGCAGGCGCGCTGTCGGTGTTGCGTGCGGCCGCCTGTGCGGCGATGTCGGCCGCCGTCTTGGTTCGGTTGGTCTTGGGCATGGGGATCCTCGTGGGTGGAGCGGTAGCGCTGACACGAGGTTAGGCAGTCCGCTGGCGCACAAAACGTAGGACGTGAACCATCTGTGCCCGGGACGAAGCCTTTAATCTCGAAGTTAACCCACGTTAATGCGCCCTTGCTCTGGAAGGTGCACCCTTCGCCCCACAGGCCCGCCCCATGCTCACGCGTCATCTGCTTCGCAACCGCCTCACCGAACTCTCCGACGACGAGCGTGCGGCGCTCGAGGGCGCCGTGGCGCAGACGCGCCAGTACGCGGCCGGTCAGGTGGTGGTGCGGCAGGGCACGCCGATCGAGGTCAGCACGCTGCTCGTCGAGGGCATGATGACCCGCCATGTCGATGCCCCCGACGGACGGCGCCATCTCGTGGCGGTGCACGTGCCGGGCGACTTCGTCGACCTGCATGCCTATGCGCTGAAGAAGCTCGACCACGACGTGGGCGCGCTCACCGACGTGACGGTCGCGGTGGTGCCGCATGTCGCGCTCGAACGGCTGCAGGCGGCGGACCCGGGCATCACGCGCCCGCTGTGGTTCCAGACCCTGCTCGATGCCGCGATGCACCGGCAGTGGATCTATCGCCTGGCCAGCCTCAATGCCATGCAGCGCGTGGCGCACTTCCTGTGCGAGACGAACGCACGCCTGCTGGCCATCGGCGCCTCGGACGGTGAGCACTTCGCGCTGCCGATGACGCAGGGCGACATCGGCGAAGTGTGCAGCCTCACCAACGTGCACGTGAGCCGCGTGCTGCGCGAGTTGCGCGAACGCGGGCTGTGCCAGGTGCGCTCGTCCCACGTCCACATCACCGACCTCAGGAGCCTCACGCAGATGGCCCTCTTCGATCCCGAATACCTCTACCTGCAGCCCGCCATGGCCCGCCGTGCGGCCGGCATCGACGAGGCGCCCCATGGCTGACCGGCGGGCCATGCTCGCACCCCGCAACGACGCCGGACGCGCCACCGCCGAGAACGGCGTCGTGCTGCTGGACGGTCCCGACGGCGTGGCCGTCACCATGACGGCCGACGCCGCGGCGCGCACTGCCGACAGCCTGCTCGAAGCCGCACGCCAGGCGCGCGAGCAGGTGGCGGCGCGCGGCCCCGGTGCGGGCGACGCGGGCGAGGGCCTGGAGTAGCAGTCCGCCCGACGCGAACTGCGCGACGGTGTCCGTCGGCGTGGCAGACTGCGCGCCTGCCTTCCAGCCCCGCCGCTCGCCTGTCATGCCTGCCCCGACCGCCATCGTCATCGAGGACGAACCCCAGATCCGCCGCTTCGTGCGCAGTGCGCTGGAGGCCGAGGGCTGGCAGGTGCACGAGGCCGCCACGCAACGCGAAGGCCTGGCGGCGGCCGGCACCCGGCGCCCCGACCTGCTGGTGCTGGACCTGGGCCTGCCCGACGGCGACGGCCTGGACCTCATCCGCGACGTGCGCGGCTGGTCGGCGGTGCCGATCATCGTGCTGTCGGCACGCGTGGACGAGGCGGACAAGATCGCGGCGCTGGACGCCGGCGCGGACGACTACCTCACCAAGCCCTTCGGCACCGGGGAACTGCTGGCGCGGGTGCGGGCCAATCTGCGGCGCCCGCGTGCGGCGGCCGTGGAAGGCGCGGCGTCGGCGGCCGACGAGGCCCTGTTCCGCTTCGGCGAGGGTGAGGGTGCGGTCGAGGTCGATCGTGCCGCGCGCCTCGTGCGGCGGGCCGGTGCCGAGGTGCACCTCACGCCCACCGAATACCGCCTGCTCACCGTACTGGTCGCCAACGCAGGACGCGTGCTGACGCAGCGCCAGCTGCTGCGCGAGGTGTGGGGGCCGGCGCACAGCGAACAGAGCCACTACCTGCGCGTCTACATGGGGCACCTGCGCGGCAAGCTGGAGGTGGATCCGGCGCAGCCCAGGCATCTGCTGACGGAGACGGCGGTCGGCTACCGGCTCGTCGTCTGAACGCGCTGCCGCCCGAAGGGCAATCGGGCCCCAGCGCCCGCCAGCCGGGCGTTTGCGCCGAATTCGTCACGAACGTGACGATCTGCCGACGTGACGAAACTGGCCGGCGTCAGGCGCCGCGCTGGGGTGGCGGCTGACACGTGGCCTTGCCGCCGCGCGCCACCATCGCAGGGCGCCGACTTGGCGCGGATGGAGATGTTTCCCATGCAAAAAGCACTGATCGCCCTGGCCACCACCGTCGCTCTGCTGGCCGCCGGCACGGCCACCGCCCAGGTGGGCAAGGCCGCGTCCGAAGCGACCGACGCCGTGCAGCACAAGATCGACCAGAAGCGTGCCGACAGCGACGCCAAGAAGAGCGGCCCCGTCGGCAAGGCCGTGAACAAGGTCAAGTCGGGCTATCACAAGAACCGCTCGAAGAACTCGACCCAGAAGGCCAAGCAGTCGCTCAAGAACGCGGGCTGAACGCGCGCCGGCGCGGCGTGGCGCGGCTTCAGGAGAAGCTCGCCTTGTCCAGCCCGTAGGCCTTGTCCGCCGAGCCCGGCTCGGTGCGGAAGGCCACGTTGAGGCGATTCCACGCGTTGATGCCCATCACGTTGTGCGTGAGCTGGACCAGTTCCTGCTCGGAGAACGCGGCCCGCGCGGCGTCGTAGTCGGCGTCGGCCACGCCGTGCGGGGGCAGCGTGGTCAGCGCTTCGGTCCAGGCCAGCGCCGCACGTTCGCGCTCGCTGAACAGCGGCGACTCGCGCCAGATCGCCAGGTGGTGCAAGCGCAATTCGCGCTCGCCGTGCAGCTTGGCCTGCTTGATGTGCATGTCCAGGCACAGGGCGCAGCCGTTGATCTGGGAGGCGCGGATCTCGATCAGGTGCAGCAGCCCGACGTCGAGGCTGCCTTTCTTGGCCGCCAGGCTGAAGTCGACGAGCTTCTTGAACAGCTCGGGGGATTGCTGCATGGCGTTCAGGCGTTGGGTCATGGTGTGTCCTTGAAGGTTGAGTGGGTGGGTCTACCCCTTCAAGACGGATCGGCCCCGGGCGTTGTGACAGGGCGCCGAGAAAGACCCTTGGCTGCCGCCCGGCCCGGCCGGTGCTGCGCGGCATCTCATCGAGTGCTCAACCCGTGGAACGCGGCGCCGGGGTTCGACTTTTCGGTGAGGTACGGGGGGGAAGAAGACCGCCTTCGCCTGACTGGCCGACCG
>JAVHYA010000023.1:39458-53611 GCA_031119395.1 Pseudomonadota bacterium | reverse complement strand
CTTTTCGGTGAGGTACGGGGGGGAAGAAGACCGCCTTCGCCTGACTGGCCGACCGGATGGGCGCGAAGCGGACCTCGGCTTGCTGCCGTTGCCGGCACGATCAGCTTGCCAGGGAAGGCCGTGAGCCAGCCGCCTTGTGCGCATCGGATCCGCGGTGGCGCAGATAGATCGCCGTAGACCGACGCAAGCGCGGTCGGCAGCCGGCGATCGCCGCCGCAATCGCATACGGGACCACGGCGATCCAACTGTCCACGAACAGGCGCTCGTACGCGCAGCCGAGCAGGCTTGCCTTGCAGACGAGCAGTGCAAAGGCGAGGAATGCCCACAGCGCTCCAAGTGCAGCACCGACTGTCGCGGCAGGTAGCACATTCAGGGGCGCGCGCTTGCCAGCGCAGTGCAGCCGGATCCAATAAAACGCAGCGAGAGAAAGTGAGAAAGCCAGCCACATCGGGAACGCGATCAACACCGCGACCTGAATGTGCAGGCCCACGTGCAGGCCAAGTGCTGCCCAGCTGTTGCCGGCCACGAAGTAGCCGACTGCCGCTGGAGCGATCAGACAGAAAAGAAGCAACCCGGTCCCGGAAAACGCATTCGTCAAAGGGCTCGGCTTGCTTTCATCATGTCGACGGACAGAGGGGTCCATGAATCGAAGGTAGGACGATGCTGAGACTACGAGATGAACCGGCGGGTGTGGCCGATGACCGCGGTTGGCCGGATGCTGCCACACAGCGCCAACCATGACGACCGAGCGATCGCGAACCGCAACAGAAGCTCCGTGCCAATGCGCGGTACCCGGCGCCGTTCACAGCCGCAGGCGGCCACGACCTGCACTCGGGTGCTGCTCATTCCTTTCATGCCGCCGAAACGGCAAGGACGAGCGACGTTTCGGATGACCGGCCTCAGCCCGCCGCCGGCCGCACCAGCACCTTCTCGCCCGTCGCCATCTTGCCGTAGCCCGCGATCGCGTCCAGCGACAACGCCTGCGCCATCGTCAGTTCCTTCGTGTAGTGGCTGGCGAAGGTGGTGGTCAGCTCGTCGGCCACGCGCTGCTTGAGCTGCTGCACGCGGGCCGGGCCGACCTTCTGCAGGAAGGGGAACAGCAGCCAGCCGCCCACGCCCCAGGCCATGCCGAAGCCGCGCGCGAGCTCGATGGGGCCGCGGTCGAGGCTGCCGTAGATGTAGACCTGCTTGTGCACGGTGCTGCCGTAGCGGCTGTACTCCTGGCCCGGCTGGCGCAGCGCGGCCGCTTCCATCGCCACGAGGATCTGCCCGGCGAGCTTGCCGCCGCCGATGGCGTCGAAGGCGAGCGTGGCGCCGGTGGCGGCGATGGCCTCGGTCAGCTCGGCCTGCAAGTTCGCGGAGCTGGTGTCGACGACGTGCTGCGCGCCCTGGGCGCGCAGCAGCGCGGCCTGTTCGGGCTTGCGCACGAGGTTGACCAGGCCCACGCCGTCCTTCAGGCAGATGCGGTTGAGCATCTGGCCCAGGTTGGACGCGCCCACCGTGTGGACCAGCGCGCGGTGCCCCTCGTTGCGCATCGTGTCGACCATGCCCAGGGCGGTGAGCGGGTTGACGAAGCAGGAGGCGCCGTCGGCCGCCGTGGCGCCCTCGGGCAGCGGCAGGCATTGCGTCACCGGCACGGCGCGGTACTCCGAGTACATCGCGCCGCCCAGCGCCGCGACCTTCTTGCCCAGCAGGGCCTGCGCGGCGGGCGAACTGCCGGCAGCCACCACGGTACCGGCGCCCTCGTTGCCCACGGGCATCGACTGGCCCACCCGCGCGGCCATCGCCGCCATCACCGGCGCCGCGATGGGTGCGGTGACGACGGGCCGCTCGGCGCTGCCCGAGGCCTGCGCCTTCGTCATGTCGGCGCCGCCGAAGAGCAGGCCCAGGTCCGACGGGTTCAGCGGCGCCGCCTCGACGCGCACGACCACCTCGTCGGGCGCGGCGGGCTCGGGCATGGGCACCTCGGCGAGCGAGAGTTCCAGCGTGGCGTCGGGGCGGATCAGGGAGCGCAGTTGCAGGGGCATGGCAGGTCTCCAGCGGGAGGAAGGATCGGGGTTGGCGCCGCCTGCGGGCGGCGATGCCGGGGCAGTATAGGAACGGGTCCGCGCCCCTGCTGCCGCGGGGGCGACCGCCCGCCGCGACCCATCGCTTCGTGCCGAAAAGTGCCTGCAGCGCCCGTGCAGCGGGCGCGGGCAGCTATGAAATCAGGAGCGGCCCGTGCGTTTGCGGGCTCAGCCCGGGCAACTGCCGGCCTGCGGCACGCGCAGCAGCGGCTGGCCCGCGGCCGTACCGGTGAGCTGCCCCTCGTCCACCGCGAGCTGGCCGTTGACCAGCACGGTGCGCACCCCCTCGGACAGCAGCGCCGGCTGCATGTAGGTGGCCCTGGCGGCGTAGCGCGCGGGATCGAAGGCGACGATGTCGGCGTGCCAGCCGGGCCGCAGGCGGCCGCGCTTGACCAGGCCCAGCGTGTCGGCCGTGAGCGCGCTGCTGCTGCGGACGAACTGCGCCAGCGTGAGGACCTTCTCCTTCACGACGTACTGCTCGTACTTGCGCGCGAACGTGGCGTACATGCGGGGATGGCCGTGCACCGAGTCGGACGAGGTCATGACCCACGGCCGCTTCATGAAGGCGCGGATGTCGTCGTCGCTCTGGTTGAAGGACGCGATGTGGATATCGCCGTCGCGCAGCACCGCGAAGGTGGCGCCGATGGCATCGGTGCCGCTGGCCTGCATCACCTGCGTCAGGGTCTTGCCGACGTACTGGGTGTTGCCGGCCGAGAAGAGGATGGCGTCGGGGCCGCCGCGCAGGCGCAGGTTCTCGGCGATGTCCTTGCGCAGGCGCTCCTGCCCGGCCGGGTCGGCCATGCGCTGCAGCAGGGCCTCGCGCCCGCCCTCCAGCGCCCAGGGCGGCATCAGTGCGGCAGAAAAGCGGGTGCTCGAGGCCGTCCACGGGTACTGGTCGGCGGTGATCCGGAGGCCCTTCGCGCGCTCGGATTCGATGCGGCGGATGACGTCGCCGCTCTGGCCCTGCACCGCCACACCGAGGGCCTTGATGTGTGCCACGTGCACGGGCAGCTTCGCCTCGCGGCCGATGCGGATCACTTCCTCGATCGAGCCCTGCAGGCCGATGTTGTACATGCTCTCGTCGCGGATGTGGCTGTCGTACAGGCCGCCATGCCGCGCGGCCACCTTGGCCAGCTCGATCACCTCCTCGGTCTTCGCGAAGTTCTGCGGCGAATAGAACAGGCCCGTGGACAGGCCGAGCGCGCCTTCGCACATGGCCTGCGAGACGTGGCGCTTCATCGCCGCCAGCTGCCCGGGCGTGGGCACGACGTTCTTCGTGCCCAGCTGGTCGGTGCGCACGGGGCCGAAGCCGACGTACATCGCGGCGTTGGTGCCGGCGGGGTTCGCGCGCAGCCTGGCGGCCTGGGCGGCGATGTCGAAGCCGCCGAAGCCGTCGTTGCCGATCACGGCCGTGGTCACGCCCTGCATCAGGAAGGGCGCGTTCAGGCGCTGCCTGGCGTCGGTGTTGAAGAGCTCGGTGTCGGCATGCGTGTGGGCGTCGATGAAGCCCGGCGCCACGACGAGGCCGCTGGCATCGATGGTGCGCTTCGCGACGACGCGCCGACCCTGCGCGGGCTGGCCGATGAAGACGATGCGGTCGCCGGCGACGCCGACGTCGCCGGTGACGGGCCGGTCGTCGTCGCCGGTGTAGACGGTGCCGCCGCGCAGGACGACATCGATCTCCAGCGGGGCGTCCTGCGCCTGCAGGGACGGCGCGCCGAGGGCGAGCGTGGCGAGTGCGGCGATGGCGATGCCGGTGCGGCGCAGGCGGGTTGGTCGGGTGAGGGGCATGGCGTGCGGATCGAGAGGAGGATGGGGTCGGGTCGAGGGGCGTGCGGCGCAGTCTAGGAGCGAGGTGCGCGGCCCGCGTATGGCAATAGCGCCATCGCCCATGACCGCAAGTCATGGCTGCCCCGGTGCGCGTGCTGCAAGCGCGCCGCACCGGAACTTGTCAACGAAAATGCCCTGTTGCGCCCGCCATCCCTGCGCGAGGCGCTATGAATTCAGTAGCATTGCCACCATGACCGACGCCGCCGAGCCGATCCGCCTCAACAAACGCATGGCCGACCTCGGCCTGTGTTCGCGCCGCGAGGCCGACGCGTGGATCGAGCAGGGCTGGGTCAAGGTCAACGGCGCCGTCGCGCCGATGGGGCTGAAGGTCGGCCCGCAGGACCGCATCGAGGTCGACCCGCGCGCCCGCGGCCAGCAGGCGCAGCAGGTCACCATCCTGCTGCACAAGCCCGTGGGCTACGTCAGCGGCCAGGCCGAGGACGGGCACCAGCCCGCCGTGACCCTGGTGCAGCTGCGCAACCACTGGCGCGGCGACGGCTCGCGCATGCGCTTCTCGCCCCAGCAGTTGCGCGGCCTGGCGCCCGCGGGCCGGCTCGACATCGATTCGGTCGGCCTGCTGGTGCTCACGCAGGACGGCCGCGTCGCGCGCCAGCTCATCGGCGAGGACTCCGGCATGGAGAAGGAGTACCTCGTGCGCGTGAGCTACCCGGTCAACGGCGCCGAGCGCACGACCGACGTGCAGTCGGTCTTCCCGCGCGAGCAGCTCGCGCGCCTGCGGCACGGCCTGTCGCTCGACGGCCAGCCGCTCAAGCGCGCGCGCGTCGACTGGCAGAACCCCGAGCAGCTGCGCTTCGTCCTCACCGAGGGCAAGAAGCGCCAGATCCGCCGCATGTGCGAGCTGGTCGGGCTCAAGGTGGTCGGCCTCAAGCGCATCCGCATCGGCAACGTCGTGCTCGGCCAACTGCCGCAGGGGCAGTGGCGTTACCTGGGGGCCGACGAGCGATTTTGAGCGCCCCCCCGCGGGGAACGGGAGAACTCGGGGCGGCCCGGCGTTGTCTTGAGAGCTTGCGGTCCCCACTTCGTCTTCTTTCGTGTTCATGCATCTCTTCGCCGAGCTCTATCACTTCTTCGGTCTCAACGAGGCCCTCTTCCTGGCCATCAACCAGCACCACGCGGCGGTCTTCGATCTGCTGGCGCGCGCGGGCTCGGCCATCGGCAACTTCTGGAACCTGCCGCTGCTCGTGGCCGCACTCGTCGCGGTGGCGATGGCGCCGTCGTGGCGGCACGCACGCCGCCTGCCGGCCCACTGGCCGCGGCGCGAGGCCGTGCTGCGCCTGCTGCTCGTGCTGGTGATCGGATGGGCGGTGGCAATGGCCGTCGTCGGCACGCTGAAGGTCGGCCTGCACCTGCCGCGGCCTCCCATGGCGCTGGGCGAGGACATGGTGCGCGTGCTCGGCAGCGCCGAGACCTCGGGGAGCTTCCCCAGCGGCCACGCGACCTTCGCCGCGCTGGTCGCGGCCACCTTCTGGCGGCCCGCCGGGGTGGCCGGCCGCATCGCGCTGGTGGGGTGGGTGGTGTGGGTCTGCGTGTCGCGCATCGTGCTGGGCGCGCACTTCCCGGCCGACCTTGTCGCCGGCTGCGCCTGCGGCGTGCTCAGCGCCTGGGCGGCACGCGCGCTGCTGGCGCGTTATGCGCGCAGCCAGCGCGGGGCGCTGGCGCGCGGGCGTTGAAGAGCCCGGCACGCCCTCGGAGCCGAGGCAGCGCGCCGAAGCGGTCGCGGATGAAGGCGCGGCCTGCCGGGCGCGAGGTGCTCAGATCGCCCGCCGGATGGCGCCGGCCGTGGCGCGCGTCGTCGATCCAGCCGGGCATCGGTCATGCCCTCGCCGTCGCGACGCCGCGCCGGTGGCACGCTCAGCTGCACGCCTTGTTGTGCGACGCGTGCATGCCCTTGGCCTTGGCGTCGGCCTCGCTCATGTACTCGCCCTTCCTGGTCTTGCCGTAGTAGCGGTCGCCCACGCAGTGGTAGACGTGGGTCTCGTCGTTGGCCCACACCTTGCCGGCGCCGCCGCCGGGCGCGGCGGCCATCGTGGCGGGGCTCGGCTTGGCCGCGGCAGGCGCTGCCTTGGCCGTGGCGGGCACCGCCGGTGCCGGAGCTGCCGCGGCGGCAGGCGCCGGTGCTGCAGCAGGCGCCGCCGCGGGCTTGCCGTACCAGGTCTTGATGCCCTTGTGGCCGCGGCAGGCGCCCGACCTGCTGTCGGGCGACGCATAGCTGCCGTCCTTGCATTGCACGGTGCTGCCGGCGGGCGCATCGGCCGGCAGCGCCTGGGCGAAGGCGGTGGCGAGGGCCCCGGTGCACGCGAGGGCGGCGAGCAAGGGGCGAAGGGCGGGGCGGAGGGTCATGGCAAGGCTCCCTGGCGCTGGATGGACATGGCCATGCTCCCGGCCCGAAGCCAGCAGGGGCTGACGCCCGGCCCCATGCCGATCAGGCTGGCTTAAGGAAGCCGGCCTAGGCTGCCCCGGTCCGGGTGGGCGGAACAGCGCACGCCGGACGCATCCGGAGACTGCCCATGCGAGCCCTGCTCGTGGAAGACGACGACATGATCGGCCGCAGCCTGCAGCAGGCGCTCGAGGGCGCCGGCTGGTCGGTCGACTGGGTGCGCGACGGCCTGCTGGGCGAAAGTGCCCTGGCCGACGGCGGCTACACCTGCGTGCTGCTCGACCTGGGCCTGCCCAGGCAGGACGGCACCGCCCTGCTGCGCCATGCGCGCGAGCGCGGCGACCGCACGCCGGTGGTGGTGCTGAGCGCACGCGACAGCCTCGGCGAGCGCGTGCAGGGCCTGGACCTGGGCGCCGACGACTACGTGCCCAAGCCCTTCGAGCTGCCCGAGCTGCTGGCGCGCATGCGCGCCGTCGTGCGCCGCCGCGACGGCGCCGCGCATTCGCTGGTGGGCACCGGCGCCCTGCAGCTCGACCTGACGACGCGCGAGGTGCTGGTCGACGGCCGGCGCGAGGCACTCACCGCGCGCGAGTTCGCCCTGCTGCATGCGCTGCTCGAACGGCCCGGCGCCATCCTCTCGCGCGACCAGCTCGAGCACCGCATCTACGGCTGGGGCGAAGAGGTCACGAGCAATGCGGTCGACGTGCTCATCCACGGCATGCGCCGCAAGATCGGCCAGGAGGCGATCCGCAACGTGCGCGGCCTGGGCTGGCGCGTGAGCGCCGAGCCGTGAGCGTGGCGCCGCGGCGCGCGCCCTCGCTGCGCCGCAGGCTGCTGGTGTGGCTGGTGCTGCTGCACCTGCTGGCCATCGTGGCGACGGCCTGGGCCTCGTATGCGATCTACGACCGCGTGATCGAAGGCCTGCGCGACGACCAGATGCGCACCCTGGCCGAGTCCTATGCCGGCCGCCGCGAGGCGCCCTCGCTGCCGACCCTGCCCGCCGGCGCGCTGCGCGAGCACGGGGCGCTGGCCGTCCAGCTGTGGCAGGCCGACGGACGCACGCGGGTGGCCGCCTCGGCGTCCGTGCCGGTGCCGCTGCAGGCGTCCGCAGGCTTCGCCGACGTGCAAGCCGGCCCGGGCCGGGCCGAGCACTGGCGCGTCTACACCGCGCCGCCCGGCCCGGCGGCCGACGGCTTGCGCGTGCAGGTGCTGCAGAACCAGGCCTGGCGGCACCAGCGCTCGGTGCAGCGCGCGCTGATCGAGGGCCTGCCCATCGCCCTGCTGCTGCCGGCGGCACTCGCACTGCTGTGGGTGATCGTGTGGTCGGCCTCGCGCGCGCTGCGCGCGGTGGCGGCCGAGGTGGCGGCGCAGGACGAAGCCAGCGTCGATGGCCTGCCGCCCGAGCGCGTGCCCGAGGAGATCGCACCGCTGGTGGGCGCCTTCAACTCGCTGCTGGGCCGCCTGCGCGACGCCTTGGCCACGCAGCGCCGCTTCGTGCAGGACGCGGCGCACGAATTGCGCACGCCCGTCACCGCCATCGCGCTGCAGGTCGAGAACCTGCGCGCCCACATGCCACCCGGCGAGGCGCAGGAGCGTTTCGCGCTGCTGGAGGCCGGCGTCGCGCGCACGCGGCACCTGCTGGAGCAACTGCTGCGCCTGTCGCGCCAGGAAGCCGCCGGCCGCGGCGCGGCGCTGCGTGCCCAGCCCGTGCCGCTGGCGCCGCTGCTCGCCGAGGCGATCGCGCAGTTCGCCGACCGCGCCGACCGGCGCCGCATCGACCTGGGCTTCGTCGCCGATGCGGCGCTGGCCGACTTCACGATCGAGGGCGAGCCGCAGGAACTGCGCAGCGTGTTCGACAACCTCATCGACAACGCGCTGCGCCACACGGCGCCGGGCAGCACGGTCGACGTGCGGCTGCACCGCGTCGATGGCGCTGCCGTCGTCGACGTGGTGGACGATGGGCCCGGCATCGACGAGGCCGTCATCGACCGCGTGTTCGATCGCTTCTTCCGGGCGCCGGGCGCGGCGGCAGGCGGCAGCGGCCTGGGGCTGGCGATCGCGCGGGCGGCCGCCTCGCGCCACGGCCTGTGCATCGAGCTGCGCAACCGCGGGCCGCAAGACGGCGGCCAGGGCCTCGTGGCGCGCGTGCGGCGCGCCGCCTGAGCGGGCGCGGGGCGGCGCCCGGCGGTGCTCACTTCCGCCTCATTCGTTGCTCACGCAGGCCTCAGACACCGCGCCTAGAGTCGTTCGCGGGAGGTCCACCCCAGCGCATGTCGCGCTGCGGCGAGCGACCCCGTCCAATGCCTGAAGAGGAGACTTCCATGTCCACACGCACCCAACGCATCGCCGCCATCCTGGCCCTCGGCAGCCTGGCCGCCCTCGGCTCGGTGGCCGCTTCGGCCCAGGCCGCCTGGGACGGCGGCGGCAGCGAGGCCATCGGCCAGTCGACCAGCGCGCCGATGCCCGGTTCCACGATGTCCAGTGCCGAGGTCTACAACGGTGCCGTGGCCGCCGCCCACGCGAGCGGGACCGAGGCCATCGGCCAGTCCACCGGCGCCCCGGCGATGGTCTCCAGGGTGTCCGACACCGAGGTCTACAACGGCGCCGTCGCCGCGGCCCATGCGAGCGGCACCGAAGCCATCGGCCAGTCGACCGCGATGCCGATGCCCGCCACGATGCACTGAACGTCGCTGCCGTCCACGTGCGCCTGCAGGCGGCAGCGGCGCTGCCGCGCAAGCGGGCGCCCGCATCGATGGCGAGCGGCATCCCCCTGCGCGGCCGCAATGACGACCAAAGCATTGCCCTCGCGGGCGCTGGGCCGCGAACCTGGCACTTAGGTTTGCGTGCAGCCACGCCGGTGTGGCGCGCGAGGTCCACGAATGGCAGTCTTTGTGCCTCATTCGCACGGCAGTCCTACCCCCGAGTAGGACGTGCGCCTACTCTGCTTTTCTTAAACAAAATCCCGGTTGTTGCAAGTTGGCTGCGTCCCTAGCCTCGGTGTCTTTGCGCCTGTGCGCACGACACCGAGGAGACGCAGTTCATGTCCACGACGGATCGTTCTAGGCCCGCTTCGGCGCGCATTGGCAAGCTGGTCTGGCCCACCGTCGCGATCGCGGCTGCGGCGCCGTGGGTGGCGCAATCCGCATGGGGCGCCTGCACCACCGCAGGGCCCACGGTCACCTGCTCGGGGGCGGCAAACCCGCTCGCACCGAGCTTCACCACCAGCGCCCACGACACGACGGTGAACGTACAGCCGGGCGGCTCGATCGGCGTGCTGTTGGGCGTCGGCGGCACGGCGCTCACGATGACGGGCAACAACGCGCAGCTGAACAACAGCGGGACGATCGATCCGTCGCTGCTGGGGCTGGCCTCGATCCTGTCGTCCGGCGTGGTCATGGGCAACGCATCGGCGGGCAACGTCAGCGTCAACAACAACGTCGGCGGCGTGATCCGCGGCACCTCGGGGCTGCTCGGAGCCAACCTGCTGGGCCTCACCGGCCTGGCGCTGGCCACGCAGAACGGCACGGGCGGCGTGAGCACCATCCGCAACGCCGGCACCATCGGCAGCAACGCGCTGCTCGGCGTCTCGCTGTTGGGCGCCGACGCGCCGGTGGTCGCCAGCTACGGCGGCGCGCGGACGAACTTCGTCAATACCGGCCTCATCACCGGGCGCGTGGCCTTCCAGGCATCGGGCACGCCCGGCACCGGCAACACCTTCGCCAACGCCGGCACCATCAACGGCGGCGTGTCGATGGGTGCCAACAGCAGCAACACCTTCACCGCGGTGTCGGGGTCCTCGGTCAACGCCGCCGGCGGGCTGGGGCTGGACCTGAACGTGCTGGGCCTGGTCGGCGTCACGCTCGGCTTCGCGCCCACGGGCGTCGTCGACGGCGGGGCCGGCGGGAACAACACGCTGGTGCTGCAGAACGTGCTGCCCGAGGCGGGCACGGGCGTGGGCACCGGCGGTGGCGTCACTTCCGTGTCGAGCAGTACCTATCGCAACTTCCAGCGCCTCACCGTCAACAGCGGCACCTGGAACATCCAGGGGCCCCTGGTTTCGGGCGACGCGACGCTCAACGGCGGCCTGGCCAACGTCGACAACGGCGCAGCCTTCGGTGCGGGCACGGTCACCGCCAACGGGGGTGCGCTCTCCGCGGCGGTGCCCGGCATCACGATGGGCAACGCCTTCACGCTGAACGCCGGCGGCCTGGCCGTGGAGGGTGCGAACGCCTTCAACCTCTCGGGCGTGCTGTCGGGCGCCGGCGGCGTGTCGAAGGGGGGCGCGGGCACGCTCACGCTGTCGGGTGCCAACACCTTCACCGGTGGCACGACCATCAACGGCGGCGTGCTGGCGCTCGCCGGCGGCGGCAGCCTTTTGTCCACCGGCGCGGTGGACATCGGCGCCGGCGCCACCTTCGACATCGGCGCCGCCACGGGCAACCGCACGGTGGGCCGGCTGTCGGGCGCGGGCGGCTCGACCGTCTCGCTGGGTGCGAACACGCTGACCTTCGGCGATGCGCAGAACACGACCTTTGCAGGCGCCATCGCCGGCACGGGCGGCGTCGTCAAGCAGGGCACCGGGACGCAGACCCTGACCGGGACCAACACCTACACCGGCACGACCACCATCGCCGGCGGCACGCTCGCGCTGGCCAACGCCGGCAGCCTTGCCGCAGGCAGCGGTGTCGACCTGGCCGCGGCAGGCACCGGCTTCGACATCTCCGCGGCAGCCGGCAACCGGACGGTGGCGACGCTGTCGGGCACGGCGGGCTCGACCGTCACGCTCGGCGCGAACACCCTGAGCTTCGGCAACGGGACGAACCAGCTGTTCGGCGGCACGATCACGGGCAGCGGCGGCATCGTGAAGGAGGGCGCCGGCACGCAGACCCTCACCGGCGTGAATGCGTTCACCGGCGGTACCACGGTGAACGCCGGCACGCTGCTGCTTTCGGGCGCGGGCAGCCTGGCGGCGAGCGGGGCGCTCAACCTGGTCAATCCGGGAGCGACCTTCGACATCGCCACGGCCGACGGCAACCGCACCGTGGGTGCGCTCTCCGGTGCCGCCGGCACGACCGTCAGCCTCGGCGCCAACAGCCTGAGCTTCGGCGACGGCAGCAACCAGAGCTTCGGCGGCAGCATCACCGGCAGCGGTGGCATCGTGAAGCAGGGCAGCGGGACGCAGACACTGACCGGGGCCAGCATCTACGGCGGTGCCACCACCGTCGCGGCCGGTACGCTCGCGCTGGCGGGCAGCGGCAGCATCGGGTCGGGCAGCGCCCTGAACCTCGTCAACAGCGGCGCGGCCTTCGACCTCAGCGGCGCGGTGGGCGGGCGCACCATCGGCGCGCTCTCGGGCGCGGCGGGCACCACCGTCCAGCTCGGTGCCGGCAACCTGAGCTTCGGCGACGCCACCAGCCAAACCTTCGCCGGCACCGTCGCGGGGGCGGGAGGGATCGTGAAGCAGGGCTCGGGCACGCAGACGCTGACCGGCACCAACACCTTCGCCGGCGGCACGACGATCGCCGATGGCACGCTGGCGTTGGGCGCCGGCGGCAGCCTGCTGGCGACCGGCGGGCTCACGCTGGCGAACCCGGGCACGGTGTTCGACATCGCTGCCGCCTCGGGGCCGCAGACCGTGGGCGCGCTGTCGGGTGCCGCAGGTTCCACCGTCCAGCTCGGCGGCAACACGCTGCTCTTCGGCGATGGGAGCAACCAGCTGTTCGCGGGCGCCATCACCGGCGGTGGCGGCGTGGTGAAGCAGGGCGGCGGCACGCAGACGCTCACGGGCGCCAACACCTACCTCGGGGGCACGACGGTCAACGCCGGCACGCTGGCCCTGGGCGCCGGTGGCAGCCTGGCGGGCACCGGCGCCGTCGACCTCGCGCAAGCAGGCGCCGTCTTCGACATCGCGGGCTCCGGCGCATCGCAGACCATCGGCGCGCTGGCCGGCGCCAGCGGCACCACGGTGCAACTCGGCGCCAACGCTCTGGCCTTCGGCGACGCGAGCGACCGGGTGTTCGGCGGCACCTTCACCGGTGCGGGCGGGATCGTGAAGCAGGGCATCGGCACCCAGACGCTCACGGCCGCACAGGGCCACACGGGCGGCACCACCGTCGATGCGGGGGTGCTCGCGCTGGCGGGCAGCGGCAGCCTCGCACCGGGCGGCGCGCTCACCGTCAACGCCGGTGGCCGCTTCGACATCGCCGCGGCGTCCGCGCCCCAGACGATCGGCTCGCTCGCGGGCAGCGGCGGTGCCGTGCAACTCGGCGGCAACACGCTGAGCTTCGGCGATGCCAGCGACCAGACCTATGCCGGTGCCATCGAAGGCGCCGGCAGCCTCGTGAAGCAGGGCACGGGCACACAGACACTCACCGGCGCGAACACCTTCACGGGGGGCACCTCGGTCGGCGCCGGCACCCTGGCGCTGGCCGGCGCCGGCAGCCTGGCGGCGCAGGGCGCGGTCGACCTGGCGGCCGGTGCGAGCTTCGACATCGCCGGCGCGGACGGTGACCGCACCATCGGCGCCTTGAGCGGTGCGGCGGCCTCGACGGTGCGGCTGGGCGCCAACGACCTGCGCTTCGGCGATGCGTCCAACACCGTCTTCGCGGGCGACATCACGGGACTGGGCGGTATCGTCAAGCTCGGCACCGGCACGCAGACCCTGACGGGCACCAACAGCTTCACCGGCGGCACCACCGTCGAGGCCGGCACGCTGGCGGCCGGCAGCGCCGGTGCCTTCGTGCAGGGCACGGGCTACACCGTGAACGGCGGCACGCTCGACCTCGGCAGCTGGGACCTGACGGCCTCGAGCCTGGCGGGCACGGGCGGCAACGTCGCGCTGCAGGGCCAGACCCTCACGGTCGACCAGGCGAGCGACACGACCTATGCCGGCGCACTCTCCGGCAGCGGCAGCCTGGTCAAGGCCGGGCCCGGCACGCTGACCCTGAGCGGCAGCAGCACCTACGGCGGCGGCACGACGCTGGACGCCGGGCGCCTCAACGTCGGCACCGCCACCTCGCTCGGCACCGGCCCGCTCTCGGCGGCGGCGGGCACCACCCTCGGCTTCTCGGCCGACGGCGTCGCACTTGCGAACCCGATCACCACGGCGGGCGCGGGCGCGTTCACCGTCGATACCGCCGGCCACTCGGCGGTGCTGTCCGGGGGCATCGGCGGCACCGCCGGCCTGGTGAAGGACGGGCTCGGCACGCTGCAGCTCGCAGCGGCCAACAACACCTACGCCGGCAGCACCACGGTCGCCGCCGGCACCTTGCAGGCGGGCGCGGCCGGCGCCTTCGGCGGGGGCGGACCGTACGCCGTCGCACCGGGTGCAACGCTGGACCTGGCGGGCCACAACCACACGCTGCCGTCGGTGGCGAACGCCGGCACCGTCAGTCTGGTCGGCACCACGCCCGGCACCGTGCTGACCGTGACGGGACCGTGGGCCAGCAGCGGCGGCGTGCTGCAGCAGGGCGCCGGTGCCACGGCCGACCGGCTGGTCCTCGACGGCGCCGGGGCGACCGCCACGGGCACGACGAACGTGCGCATCGTCGATCAGGGCCTGGGGGCACCGACGACGGGCAACGGCCTCCAGCTGGTCGGCACCGCGAACGGCGGCACGCTCGCCGGCAGCGCGTTCCAGCTCGCGGCGCCGGTGTCGGCGGGGGCGTACGACTACCGCCTCACGCAGACCGGCAGCGCGGTCTTCCTCACCAACAACATCGGCGGTGGTGATGGTGGCGGTGATGGCGGAGGTGGTGGCGGTGGCGGCGGTGGCGGCGGTGGCGGTGGTGGCGGCGGCGGTGGTGGCGGCGGCGGCGGCGTGCCCGGCGTGGCGATCCCGACCTATCGCGCCGAAGCCC
>JAVHYA010000023.1:10121-39358 GCA_031119395.1 Pseudomonadota bacterium | reverse complement strand
GGCGGCGGCGGCGGCGTGCCCGGCGTGGCGATCCCGACCTATCGCGCCGAAGCCCCGATCTACACCGCCCTGGGTTCACAGCTGCGCCAGGCCGACCTGGCGATGCTCGGCGGCTCGCGCCAGCGCGCCGGCGACGACCCGGCCGGCGGCGGCGACGTCGATGGTCGCCCCGCCCGCCGCGCATGGGCCCGCTTCATCACGGTGGACAAGGACATCCGCCAGGGCGGCGAGCTGGCGCCGACCAGCCGTGGCCGCCTGAAGGGGCTGCAAGCCGGCACCGACCTCTGGGTCAATGGGCCGTGGCGCGCCGGCGTCTACGTCGGCCAACTGGAAGGCGACCTGCGCGTGCGAGGTTTCGCGCGGGGCGTGGTGGGCCATGACGCGGGCTCGACCGACGTGCGCAGCCAGTTCCTGGGCGCGTATGCGACCTGGCAGGGCGAATCCGGCCTGTATGTGGATGGCGTGGTGCAGGCATCGCGACATCGCTACACCGTGATGCCCACGCTGGGCGCGCGCAGCGGCGGCAAGGGCAACGGGCTGCTGGCGTCGGTCGAGGTCGGCAAAAGCTTCCCGATCGCGCCGGGGTGGAGCCTGGAGCCGCAGGTGCAACTGGTGCATCAGCGCCTGAACCTGGACGATGCCGTGCTGTCCGGCGCGACGGTGCAGCAGGACCTGCACAACGGCTGGATGGCACGCGCGGGCCTGCGCATCAAGGGCGACCTGAGCACGTCCGTCGGCCCGGTGCAGCCGTACGCCCAGGTCAACTGGTACCGGCGCTCGTCGGGCACGGACACGACGCGCTTCATCGGCCTGGGTGGCGCCACCGGCTTCGGCACGGCGACAGGCGGCAGCAGCGCCGAACTGGTGGCCGGTGCGAGCTGGCAATTCAGGCCGGGCGCGAGCCTTTACGGCGAAGTCGGCAAGAGCTGGGCCACGGGCGGCGACACCCGTGTGCGCGGCGGCCTCAACGCGAGCCTGGGCGTGAAGGTGCGCTGGTAGGCCGGGCGCGCAGGCGGCGCTGCGCTGGTCGCCGTCGCCGCCCGCGCGCAGCCCGCGCCACACGAGCGCCCCCAGCACCGCTCCCGACGATCGGCGCCACCCAGGACAGCGCCACGCCCCTGCTGCGCGCCGGGTCGACCGAGGCGTTGCTCACCGGGATCGACACCCGGTGGATGAGCGTGCTGCCGCCGCCCCGCGCTATGCTGGTTGCCCCGGCTGCAGGCCGATGCTGGAGTGCGTTGCGATGCCACGGATTGCTACCAAAACGATAGCTGCCTGCGCAGCACTGGCGGGCGCTGTAGCCCTTTTTTCCTCGAGCGCTCAGGCGCAGGGCGTGGTCAACGCGCTGTGCAGCACGGACGCCGGCTGGTGCGAGGCCGCGGCCGCGGAATTCACGCGCACCACCGGCATCAAGGTGAACCAGGCCCACAAGGGCACGGGCGAGATCGCGGCGCAACTGCGCGCCGAGGCGCAGAACCCCAAGACCGACCTGTGGTGGGGCGGCACCGGCGACCCCTTCCTGCAGGCGGCCGAACAGGGTCTGCTCGATGCCTACCGCCCGGCCTACATCAACGACCTGTACGACTGGGCGGTGCGCCAGCACGCGATGAGCGGCAACATGGTCGGCGGCTTCTACACCAGCGCCATCGGCTTCGGCTTCAACACCGACACGCTCAGGAAGAAGAAGCTGCACGAGCCCAAGTGCTGGGCCGATCTGGTCAAGCCCGAATACAAGGGCGAGATCGAGATCTCCCACCCCGCGACCAGCGGCACGGCCTACACCGTGATCGCCGGCCTGGTGCAGCAGATGGGCGAGGACGCGGCCTTCGACTACCTCAAGAAGCTGCACGCCAACGTGAGCAACTACACGCGCAGCGGCCAGGCCCAGGCACCCAACGTGGCCAAGGGCGAAGTGGGCATCGGCGTCAGCTTCATCTTCGGCTTCGAGAAGTGGCGCTACGACAAATTCCCGGTCAAGACGGCGGCGCCCTGCGAGGGCACGGGCTACGAGGTGGGCGGCATCGCGCTGGTGAAGGGCGCGCGCAACAAGGCCAATGCCATCAGGTACTACGACTTCCTGATGAGCCCGGCGGGCCAGGCGCTGGGCGCGAAGAACGGCAGCCTGCAGTCGCCGGCCAACCGCACCTTCAAGCCCGACCCGCGCATCCCGTCGATGGCCGACGTCAAGCTCATCAAGTACGACTTCGAGAAGTACGGCAAGGCGGCCGAGCGCAAGCGGCTGATCGAGCGCTGGACCCGCGAGGTCGAGTCGCTGCCGCGTTGAGCCCTGCCGCCGGCGCTCAGGGTGCGCTGGCGGTGAAGCCGACCTGGCCGCTGTACTGGCCGGCCGGCGGGTTGGTGGCGGCGAAGGCGAAGCTCCAGTTGGCGCTTTGCTGGGTCACGAGGTTGCCGAAGGCGGTGCCGGCCACGTTGACCGCGGTGCCCGAGCCGCTGGCCGGCAGCGGCGGTGCGGGCAGGCCGGCGTTGTCGGAGCTGATGGTCACCGCATTCATGGGCAAGGTGGCCGATCCGTTGCTCAACGGCGCCGCCACGCTGGCGCGCAGGGTGACGGTGCCGGCGTTGCTGCGCACCTCGACCGGCAGCACCGCGTTGCTGGCCGCGACGGTCCAGCCCGGCGCGCCGCCGTTCCACGGCACGGCCACGCCGCTGCCGTTGGCGGGCGTGGTCGGCGCAGCGGGAATCGACGGCGTGAGCGTGAAGCCCACCGTCGGCACGGTGGCACCCGTCGGGCCGATGCGCAGGTAGATGAACTTGTCGATGCGGATGGTGAAGTCCAGCCGCGCGGTGGCGGCGTAGGGGCTGGTGTTGTCCGTCGTTTCTTCCGCCCGTGCGGGCAGGGCCAGCGCCGAGGCCGCCAGTCCCAGGACGAACGCCCGGCGGCTCATCGGAACTCGGCCTCCACCTGGAAGCTGCCGTCCTCCCAGTCGACGGTGCCGCGCGCCCGCACCGGGTAGGTCGGCCGTGCCGGCGCGCCACCGTCCTCGGCCGCACGCGGGGTGAGCGTGAGCGCGCGGGTCTGCCCCGGCAGCACCGGCGTGCTGTCCGGCAGCCAGTCGTGCCGCTGGCCGTGTGCGTCGACGCCCTCGAGGCTGCCGCCGAGCCGGCCGTGCGCATCGCCGTCGTTGCGCACCGTCACCACCGGCGTGCGTCCCTGCGGGCCCTCGCGCATGCCGACGCCGAGCATGGACAGCCGCGGCGCTGCGCCGTCGACGGCGAGGTACACGGCCACCGCGATGCGTCCGGTGACGGGCAGCGCCAGGCTCAGGCCGCGACCCTGCACCGCCGCCTGGTAGGCCGGCTCCACCCCTTCGATCGCCAGCATGAAGCGGCATTCGCGCCGCGGTGCGTCGGGTGGCAGGTCGATCTGGAAGCGGAAGCTGCGGCGCTCGCGCGGCGCCAGCCGCACCCGTGGCCGCTCCAGCAGCACCCAGGGGCGGCAACTGTCGGGGAGCAGGGCGTCGTGGTAGCTGACGCTGCCGTCCTCGCCGAGGCGCCAGTCGATGGTGCGGACCGCGACCTCGGTCGCCTGGTTGCCGACGTTCTGCAGTTCCAGCGTCTGGCCGATCCGTCCGCCTCGCGCGCCCGAGAGTTCGAAGCGCGAGGGCGCCACCGCCATCTCGAAGGGCGCGGCCGGGGCCGCACCGGCCGCCATGCCGCCGGCCAGCATCAGTGCTGCGACACGCAGGCCTGTCACGGCAACACCTCCATCTCGAAGTAGGCCTCGTAGTCCAGCGCACCGCCGGGCACGGGCCGCAGTTCGCGGCGGTCGAACTGCACGCGCAGGTCGAAGCGCTCGCTCATCCAGGGGCCGGGGACGGTGCCGCTCCAGACCAGCCGACGCTCGCCCGGCCTGGCCATGCCCGGCGCGAAGAGCCCGCCCGTGCGCCACTCGACCCGCATGCCCGCCGGCGAGCGCAGCCCGGGAATGAAGGGCGGCACCACGTAGAAGATGCGGGCCCTGCGGCCGACGAAGGGCGCGGTGGCCAGGCGGTATTCGATGCCGTCGAAGCGCACCGTGAGGTGGGGCGATACGGCGGAGGACGCCGCATCGGCGTCCTCGTCCGGGCGCGCCTGGACCCGGCTGCGCGGCGAGGTCGAATCGTCCAGCCGGTGCACCTGCGACATGGCTGCGCCGGCGGCAGCCAGCAGCAGCCCGGCGAGTGCGCCCGCACAGGCGCGCCGGTGGAGGGACAAGGGCAGGGCCATGGCTCAGAACATGGTGGCGGTGAAGGTCACGCGGCCGGTGTAGGTGCCGGAGGGATAGAGCGTGCTGTTGGCATAGCTGAAGCGCAGCGCGTTGTTCATCTCGGTGCGGGCCGACAGCACCGAGAGCAGGGGCAGCGGGAACTGCGCCAGTTGCTGCGGGCTGCCGGAGGCGTTGAAGCTGCCGCTCTGGATGTCCTGTCCCGTCGCGTCGGGGTTCGTCGACACCCAGCCGATGGTCGAGAACGGGATGCTGGTGCTGCCGCAGCTGGTCGGCGTGGTGCAGCCCAGGCCCGGTGCGGCCGTCACCGTCAGGCGCACGGTGTTGACGGCCAGGGCCAGCAGCGCCTTGTCGGCGGTCAGCAGCACGGTCACGGTGTCCGGCCGCGTCACCGGTGCCGGGCTGGGCTGCAGGTTGGCGCCGCTGACCGTGAAGGCGACGTTGTCGATGGTGCCGCCCGCGGAGCCCACGCGCAGCGTCAGGCGGTTGCCCGACAGGCTCAGCAGGGTGGTCGTGATGACCGCCTGCGCGGCCCCGCTCGGCACCAGCACGAGGGCGAGCGCGACCGCGCCGGCAAGGGCGCTGCCCTGACCGGGCGAGCCGATGCGGTGGAGCACGCTCAGATGCCGGTGGCGGTGTAGGTCAGCGTGGCCGTGTGGGCGCCTGCGGCCCACGCGGTCGGCGTGCCGGTCAGGGTGTACGCCCAGGTGCCGGTCGCCACGACATTGGAGGGGAAGGCGGTGGACGTGCACGCGCCCAGGTTGGCGCCCGGGTGCGGCAGCGTGCCGCTCGCGGTCACGCTGAAGTCGGCACCCGTCGGGCCGGGCCCGGTGCCGGGCAGCCAGGCGCTCAAGGCGCAGTTGATGGTGGCGGTGCCGGCGTTGGTCCAGGCGTACACCGTCAGCGCGCCCGGCTGCGTGCCGAAGGCGAAGCTCGGTGCGGTGCCGTCCCAGTTGACGGCGGTGCTGCTGCCGTTGGCGGGCACGGTGGGCACTGGCGGAATGCTGGCGGTGGCGGTCCACGTCAGGGTGTCGACCGTCGTGTTGGTGCTGCCCACCCGCAGCAGGATGAGCTTGGGCACGCGCACCGACAGGTTGACGCGGGCAGTCGCCGTGACCGTGCCGGTGCCCGCGTCGTTGTAGCCGTAGGTGGCTTCGGCGCGGGCCGGTGCGCTGACGCCGGCGAGGAGCAGGCCGCAGACAGCGGCGAACGTGCAAGTGCGCAGGATGGGTGCGTTCATGGGGGGTCTTTCGGGTCGAGGCGGTGGAGAGCCGGTCCGTGGCGGACCGGTGGCGCGATGCAGGCACCGGCCGGGCGTGTGATGCGGTTCATGGCGCCACCCTGATCACGGGGATCGTGGCGTACGCGCTGCCCCGCAGCGGCACTTCGACGCTCATGCCCGAGTCGGTGCCGCCCCAGGGCAGCGGCACGCTCTCGGGCGTGAGGCTCAGCTGGTGGCGTCCGGTCGTCACCAGCGGGAATTCGAATCGGCCCTCGCGGTCCGTGGTCGTTCGGTGGCGCCCGTCGAGCACGACCTCGACGCCGGCGGCGCTGCCCTCGCCGACCTGCGCCAGGCCGTCGCGGTTGGCGTCGAGGAACACGCGGCCCTCGATGCGGCCGTTGCCGGCGCCGGCACGCACGCCCAGCGGCGCATAGGGCGCGCCGCTGGTGCCCTCCCACCGCAGGAAGACGTAGATGCCCTTGTCGCTGCCGCGGTACACCTGCGGCCCGAAGGACGACGTGGGCACGGCGGCCGCGCGCGTCTGGTTCAGGCTGGCGGCCAGCCCCAGGCGCCAGCCGCCGCCGAGATCCTTCTCGGCCGACACCTGGCCCGACAGTCCCCGGCTGGCCCACAGGTCGCCGCTTTGCGAGGTGTAGCGCAGGCTGCCCACCAGGCTCAGCGTGGGTTGCGGCCAGTAGCGGAACTGCAGTCCCGCGGTCGGATAGCGGCGGGTCCTTCCGCCGCTGCGGTCGCGCGCGTAGCCGAGCGTGGTGACGAGCTCCGTGCGCTGGGTCTCCTGGCGGCTGCCGAGCCATTCCTGCTCCCATTGCAGCTCCTCGCCGGTGGCTGCGGTGCCGTCCAGCACGACCAGCTCGTTGCGGTGCAGCGTCAGGCTCAGCCGGCTGCGCGGCAGGCCGAACAGCCGGGTCTGGTAGTAGGCGTTGGCGTAGAGGCTGCGCGAGCGGGTGGGCCCCTGCGCGAGTTCGCCGTCGCCGGCATAGCGCGTGTCGTACACGTTGAAGCTGCCGCCCAGCACGCTGTGGCGGTCCAGCGTCCATTGCAGGTAGCCGCTCGCGCCGGAGCGGTCGTAGCCGACACGGGTGAAGTTGCTCCCCGGTGCGGCGTGCTCCAGGTCCAGGCCCAGGCCCCAGCTCAGGCGGCTGTCGGCACGGTCCATGCGCCAGTAGGCGCCGCGCGTGCCGATGGGCAGCGGCAGGTCGCCGAAGTGCAGGTTGGGCGATGCGGCATAGGCGCCTGCTTCATGCCGGAAGCTGCCCAGCCGCAGGCTGGCCTCCACGAACAGCCCGCTCGCGCTGCCGGTCGCGACGCCGGGGGTGTCCGAACGCACCCGGCTGCCGATGGCGGTGGCGCGCCAGCGCAGCGAGCCCTCGTCCAGCGATTGCGGTCCGCGCCCCACCGACAGCGCCCAGCTGGAGACATCCTTGGCGCCCGCGCCCAGGCCGCTCAGCGGGTCGAGGTAGAAGGCCGGAACGCCGCGCGCCTCGTCGACCTGGCCGGCCACGTACCACTGGTCGTCCAGGCGCTGCGTACCGCCCAGCCAGCTGAGCCGGCCGCCGCTGCTCTCGAACCCGGCGAAGGGCCCGCCCGTCAGCAGCCCGCGCTGGCCGGTGCCGGCGCGCAGGTCGAAGTCCGGCCCGTAGACGCGCGTGGACAGGCCGCGCACGACGCTCGTGCCGAGCGACAGCCGGTCGTGGCGCGCGAGCCCGTCCGTCACCGCGCTGTAGCCGTCGCCCAGCGTGGTGTCGGCGAAGACCGAGGGGGACAGCGGCAGGCCCAGGCTGCGCAGGGTGGCGCGAGCGCTGCTGCGCTCGCGCGCATAGCCCAGCCCGCCGATGCCGCTCCAGCCGGCCTGCAGGTCGCCTTGCAGCGTACGGCCGTCGATCTGGAGCAGCAGGTCGCCCCAGTCGCGCGTCTCCTGGCGGTACTCGCCGCGCAGGCCGTATTCCGCGCCGCTGCGCCGTGCGAGCCCGGTGCCGCTGGCGCTTCCCGCGCCGGCGCGGGTCTCGAACAGCCAGGACCGCACCCCTTGCGGCTGTTCGGCGTCAGCCACGGGGGTCTCGGGTTCGGCTTGCGCGGGGTCCATGAACCGGTCCTCGTAGGCGGGCGGTTCGGCCTCGACGAGCGCGCGCAGGCGCGCGTCCTCGGCCGCCTGCCGGCTGAGCGGCCGGATGCGGGCATCGGTCAAGGGCGCGCCCTCGTCGGCCGCGGACGGTGCCGCGAGCAGCGGAAAAAGCAGCCAGGACGCCAGGCGCCCCCACCGCGGTCCGGCCGTTGATGCCGTGCATCCGTCACCCCGCACTGACCCCTCAGGAAAAACAGTCTTGCAAGGGGCAAGATTGACCGCATCTGAGCGGCGCGTCGACCTGTTTTCTGCTTAAGACGTATGGCTTAGGCGCGGTGCCGCGGCCCTGCGCATGTGCACGGGCGGCGCACGCACGGCGGCTGCGTACAATTTTTCGCCCCGTCTCGCGTCGCATTGGCGAGGGGACGTCCGGCCCGCACGCGGGCTCCCACTTCCTGTTCAGAACGATGGCATCCAACATCCACGCATCCACCAAACATGCCTTCCAGGCGGAGGTCGCACAGCTTCTGCACCTGGTCACGCATTCGCTGTACTCCAACAAGGAAATCTTTGTCAGAGAACTGATCTCCAACGCGTCGGACGCGTGCGACAAGTTGCGTTTCGAGGCGCTGGACCATCCCGAGCTGTACGAGGACGCGCCCAACCTCGAGGTCCGCGTGTCCTTCGACAAGAAGGCCCGCACGCTCACCATCGCCGACAACGGCATCGGCATGAGCCAGCAGGAGGCGATCGACCACCTGGGCACCATCGCCAAGAGCGGCACCAAGGACTTCATGAGCCGCCTGACGGGCGACCAGAAGGCCGACGCACAGCTGATCGGCCAGTTCGGCGTGGGCTTCTATTCGGGCTTCATCGTGGCCGACAGGATCACCGTCGAGTCCCGCCGCGCGGGCCTCAAGCCCGAGGAGGGCGTGCGCTGGGCGAGCGCCGGCGCCGGCGACTTCGAGGTCGAGACCATCACGCGCGCGCAGCGCGGCACCAGCGTCACCCTGCACCTGCGCGAGGATGCCGAGGAGTACCTCAACGCCTGGAAGCTCAAGCAGATCATCGGCAAGTACTCCGACCACATCTCCCTGCCCATCCTCATGGAGAAGGAAGAGTGGAAGGAAGGCGAGGACAACCAGGGCGGCGAGATGGTGCCCACGGGCGAGTGGGAGCCGGTCAACAAGGCCAGCGCCCTGTGGACGCGGCCCAAGAAGGACATCACCGACGAGCAGTACGTCGACTTCTACAAGTCGATCACCCACGACCAGGACGCGCCGCTGGCCTGGAGCCACAACCGCGTCGAGGGCAGCACCGAGTACACGCAGCTGCTGTACATCCCCGCCAAGGCACCCTACGACCTGTGGAACCGCGACCACAAGGGCGGCGTGAAGCTGTACGTCAAGCGTGTGTTCATCATGGACGACGCCGAGGCGCTGCTGCCGGGCTACCTGCGCTTCGTGCGCGGCGTGGTCGACTCCGCCGACCTGCCGCTGAACGTGAGCCGCGAGCTCCTGCAGGAAAGCCGCGACGTGAAGGCGATCCGCGAGGGCAGCACCAAGCGCGTGCTGTCGATGCTGGAGGACCTGGCGAAGAAGGCCGCGCCCACCCCGGCGGCCGATGCCGACGGCGTGACCGACGTCACCGACAAGAAGGACGGCGAAGCCGAGGCACCGAAGGCCGACGACAGCGGCAAGTACGCCACCTTCTACGCCGAGTTCGGCTCGGTGCTCAAGGAAGGCCTGGGCGAGGACTTCGGCAACCGTGAGCGCATCGCCAAGCTGCTGCGCTTCGCCTCCACCACCAGCGATGCCGTCACGGTGAGCTTCGCCGACTACAAGGCGCGCATGAAGGACGGCCAGGAGGCGATCTACTACATCACCGCCGACACGCTGGCCGCCGCCAAGAACAGCCCGCAGCTCGAAGTCTTCAGGAAGAAGGGCATCGAGGTGCTGCTGATGACCGACCGCGTGGACGAGTGGGCGCTCAACTACCTGCACGACTTCGACGGCACCCCGCTGCAGAGCGTGGCCAAGGGCGCGGTCGACCTGGGCAAGCTGCAGGACGAGGAAGAGAAGAAGGCGGCCGAGCAGGCGGCCGAAAGCTTCAAGCCCGTGCTCGACAAGCTCAAGGAAGCGCTCAAGGACAAGGCCGAGGACGTGCGCATCACCACGCGCCTGGTCGACTCGCCGGCCTGCCTGGTGGTGCAGGACCACGGCATGAGCATGCAGCTCGCCCGCATGCTCAAGCAGGCCGGCCAGCAGGCGCCCGAGGTCAAGCCCGTGCTGGAAGTGAACGCCGAGCACCCGCTGGTGAAGAAGCTGGAGAGCGACACGGCCCACTTCGACGACCTGGCGAACATCCTGTTCGACCAGGCGCTGCTGGCCGAAGGCGGCCTGCCCGCCGATCCGGCGGCCTACGTGCGGCGCGTGAACGCGCTGCTGGTGTGACGCGAGGAGGAACCGAGATGCCCACCATCCGAGTCGAACTGCTGGAAGGCCGCACGCCCGAGCAGAAGCGCGCCCTGGCCGAGGCCCTGACCGAGGCCACCGTCCGCACGCTGGGCAGTTCGCCCGGCGCGGTGGACGTGCTGTTCTTCGACGTGCCGCGCCACAACTGGGCGACCGGCGGCGTGTTGTGGAGCGACAAGGCAGCGGCGCCGCCGCTGCCCGCCGCGGGCGGCTGAGGCGAAGGCCTCGCGATCTTTCGACGGGCGCTGCGGCGCCCGTTGTCGTCGCCGGCGCCCTGTCAGGCGTACAGCGGCTCGTCGGCCATCGCTTCGCATTGGTCCTGCAGCATCTGGATCTGGCCCTTCCAGTAGTCGCTGCTCCCGAACCAGGGGAAGGTGATCGGGAAGATCGGGTCCTGCCAGCGGCGCGCCAGCCAGGCCGAGTAGTGCAGCAGCCGCAAGGTGCGCAGCGGCTCGATCAGCGCCAGCTCGCGCCGGTCGAAGTCGCGGAACTGCTCGTAGCCGTCGAGCAGGCCGCTCAACTGGCCGGTGCGCTGCGCACGGTCGCCTGACAGCAGCATCCACAGGTCCTGCACCGCGAAGCCGGTGCGCGCATCGTCCAGGTCGACGAAGTGCGGGCCGCCGCCCTCGCGGTCGGTCGGCGTCCAGAGGATGTTGCCGGGGTGGCAGTCGCCGTGCAGGCGCAGGCTCCGAAGTTCCGAATCGAATCGGCCTCCAGCGCCCGTGGACAGGGCGGTGCCAGCGATCAGATCGAGAGCATCGTTGCAGGCGCGCTCCCAGTCCTTCTGCACATCCAGCGGCACCATCTCGTGGCCCAGGAGCCAGTCGCGCGAGTCGATGCCGAAGTTCTTCAGGTCGAGGGCCGGCCGGTGCACGAAGGGCCGCTTCGCACCCACGGTGTGGATGCGTGCGAGGAAGCGGCCGATCCATTCGAGCACCTCGAAGTCGTCGAGCTCCGGCGCGCGTCCGCCGCGCGAGGGGCTGACGCTGAAGGCGAAGCCGGCGTGGTGGTGCAGCGTGCGGCCGTCGATGACGCGCGGCGCCACCATCGGCACTTCGGCCGCGGCCAGCTCGAGCGCGAAGTCATGCTCCTCCTGGATCTGCGCGTCGCTCCAGCGCCCGGGCCGGTAGAACTTGACCACCACCGGCTTCTCGTCCTCGATGCCGACCTGGTAGACGCGGTTCTCGTAGGAGCTCAGCGGAACCAGCCGGCCGTCGCCGTACAGGCCGATGCCGGAGAGGGCGTCGAGCACCGCGTCGGGCGTGAGCGATTGGTAGGGGTGGGGCGTGGCGGGCGCGGTGTCGGGCATCGCGCCATTGTCCGCCTCGCGTCCCGTGTGGTCAGGCGGCCAGCGAGAGGATGTGGCCGTCGCGCGGATCGCCGCGGCCGGCCAGCACGGTCTGCCAGGCCAGCGCCACCGCCTCGGGGCCGCGGTGCTGCTGCACGCGCAGCCAGGGGGCGTCGCCCTGCGTCGCACGCGCGGTGAAGGCATGCCAGGCCTGCGCCAGCTTCTCGTTGAAGACCTCAGGGCCCCACTCGCCCGTGCGCTTCTTGATCTGGGCCGGTGCGAAGAAGAAGGTCGCGCGCGGGCCGGGCAAGGCCTTGGCGCTGCCCTCCGGCGCGCGCTGGTCGACGTGCGTGTTGCCGATCACCATGCTGTAGCGCAGATTCGCGAAGCGCTCATGGATCGCGCGGCGCAGCTCGCCGTTGCCCGCGAAGTCCACGTACACGCAGGGCGTGGCGGCGTCCAGCCGGTCGAGCTCGTCATAGCCCAACACCTGCGTGTAGCAGCCCAGGCCTTCGCAGAAGGCGCGGTTGGCGGCGGAGGTGAGGCCCACCACCCGCACGCCCGGCCGCTGCGCGAGCTGGAAGGCGGTGCCGTAGGCGGTCTTGCTCGAGGCGCTCGAGAGGATCACCGTCGGCGCGCCCCCGGCCCCGGCACCGAAGAAGTCGTTGTCGCCCAGGAAGTCGTCGATCAGCCAGGAGGTGATGAACAGCGGCCGCAGCAGGGCCTGCAGGTCCTCGGTGTCGGCGGTGTAGAGCGGATCGCGGTTGCAGCGGAAATAGACGTTGTAGACGGCGGGCAGCTCGGCCCGGTGGGCGGCGGCGTCGGTGAAGCGCTCGGGCGAGAGGCGGTCCGGCGTCAGCACGAGCTGCGAGGCCATCGGGAAGTAGCCGTAGAGCCGCTCGCCCACCGCCACCCCCGGGTGCAGCGACTGCACGACGCGGCCGAAGCCCCACACCGGCACCTGGCCCCAGCCCTCTTGCGCCGTCGGGAAGAACTGCCAGTAGCTCATCGCGTCGCCGAAGGCGGCATAGGTGATGTTGTTGGACGTGAGGGCGAAGCTGTCGATGCCGACCCGCACCTGGCCGGCCGCGAGGGGCGTGTCCTCGCGGGTGTGCAGGCGGGCCTCGGGCAGCGAGGCCTTTCGGACGATGAATTCGGTGGTGGACATGGGCGCGTTCCCTGGTGGCTGCAAGGCCTCGCACCTTAGCGCTCGCGCATGACCACCGCCAGCGCGCCGGGCACCTGGCCGTCGCGTGGGCGACGCGTTCAGGCCGGCGGCTCGAAGCGCTCGCCTGGCGTCAGCGGCGCATGCCGGTAGGTGGCGGGCGTGCGCCCGAGCTTGACCGGCGCGCCCAGGCCGCGGTAGCCGCCTTCCATCTCGACCACCATGCCGCGATGCAGCGTGTGCGGGTGCTGCAGCGCGGCGTCGACCGGCAGCACCGGCGCGGCGGGCACGCCGGCCGCCATCAGGTCGTCGACCAGCGTGCGGCCGTCGAAGGCCGCCAGCTGCGCCTCCAGCGTCTTCTTCAGACCTTCGCGGTGCACGGAGCGGGCGCCGGCGGTCGCGTAGTTCGGATCCTGCGCCAGGTCGGGCAGGCCGATCACGCGGCAGAAGGCGGCGAACTGCCGGTCGTTGCCCACCGCGACGAAGACCGGGTCGGTGCCGGTGCGCAGCGCATCGTAGGGGTAGATGTTGGGGTGCGCGTTGCCGGTGCGCTTCGGGTGGCGGCCGTCCATGAACCAGTTGGCCGCGTGCGGATGCAGCAGCGACAGGCCGCTGTCGTACAGCGCCGCCTCCACGAACTGGCCGCGGCCGCTGCGCTGCCGCTCCTGCAGCGCGAGCAGCACGCCGATCACCGCGTTCAGGCCCGTCACCATGTCCACCACCGGCAGCCCCACCCGCAACGGGCCGCCCTCGGCCTCGCCGTTGATGCTCATGATGCCGGTCATGGCCTGCACCGCGGCGTCGTAGCCGGGCAGGGCGCCCAGCGGGCCGTCGCTGCCGAAGCCCGACACGCGGCACCACACCAGCCGCGGGAAGCGCTGCGAGAGCGTGTCGTGGCCGATGCCCCAGCGCTCCATGGTGCCGGTCTTGAAGTTCTCGATCAGCACGTCGGCCTCGGCAACCAGGGCGAGCAGCGTCTCGCGGTCGGCCGGCAGCGTCAGGTCCAGGTGCTGGATGCGCTTGTTGCGGTTCAGGCCGTGGTAGTACGACGCCACGCCATCGCGGAAGGGCGGCCCCCAGGTGCGGGTGTCGTCGCCGCCGGGCGGCTCGACCTTGAGCACGTCGGCCCCGTGGTCGCCGAGGATCTGCCCGCAGTACGGGCCGCCGAGGATGCGCGACAGGTCGAGCACGCGGATGCCGGCGAGTGCGCCGGCGCTGGAGGAGGGCGCAGAAGAGGTCATGGTGGGAGGCCGGCAGGATCGGTGTGCGGGCGCAGGGGCTTCAGTCGAGACGGGCGCCGGACTGCGCGACCACGCCCTTCCACTTGGCCGTCTCGGCGGCGATGAAGCGGGCCAGCTGTGCCGGCGAGCTGTCGGGCGCGGGTTCCAGGCCCTGGGCGGCGAACAGGGCCTTGACCTTGGGCGAGGCCAGCACCTCGACGAAGGCGCCGTTCAGCTTCGCGATGCGGTCGGCCGGCGTGCCCGCGGGCGCGACGATGCCGAAGAACACGCTCACGTCGTAGCCCTTGTAGCCCTGCTCGGCGATGGTGGGCACGTCCGGCAGCGCCTGCGAGCGCGTGGCCGTGGCCACGCCCAGCGCGCGCAGCTTGCCGGCCTTGACGTAGGGCAGTGCGGTCAGGATGTCGGTGAAGGTCATGCCCACCTGGCCGCCGAGCAGGTCGTTGAGGGCCGGGCCCGTGCCCTTGTACGGCACGTGCTGGATGTCGGTGCCCGCCACCGAATTGAACAGCACGCCCGCCAGGTGCGAGGACGCGCCGTTGCCCGAGGAGGCATAGCTCAGCTTGCCCGGGTTGGCCTTGGCGTAGGCGACCAGTTCCTTCACGTTCTTCACCGGCAGCGAGGGATTCACCACCAGGATGTTGGGCAGGTGGCCCACCTGGATCACCGGCGCGAAGCTCTTGCCCGGGTCGTAGGTGATCTTGCTGTAGAGGCTGCTGTTGATGGCCAGCGGCCCCGAGGTGCCGAAGAGCAGCGTGTGGCCATCGGCCTCGGCGCGCGCGACGTAGTCGGCGCCGATGTTGCCGCCCGCGCCGGCGCGGTTCTCCACCACCATCGGCTGGCCCACGCGGGTCGACATCTCGGCGGCCAGGGTGCGCGCCATGGCGTCGGTGGGCCCGCCCGGCGGGAAGGGCACGACCAGCATGATCGGCTTGGACGGGAAGGCCTCGGCGGCGAAGGCGGCGGGCACGCAGGCTGCCGACGCCCACAGGGCGGTGGCGGCCATCACGAGCGCGCGGCGCGAGGGCGAGATGAGGGGGGTGCGCATGGTGTGTCTCCTTGGGTTCGTCGTGGTCGGGGTTGCCGCGGCCCGCGCGGCGCGAAGCGCTCAGGCGGCGACGGCGGCCGGTGCGTCCTGCCACGCCGCCGGCAGCACGTCGGGGCTCAGCGGGTCGCGCGGCAGCGCGCGGTGCAGCAGCGCGAGCTGGGCCCAGCGCATGCGATCGGCCGAGCCGGTGCGCGCGGCTTCCCAGGCCATGGCGGCGGCGCTGGTGCAGTGGTACAGGGCCGAGGCGGCCTGGCGGGCCAGCACCTCGCCGCCCGCCTGCGCGGCGGTCTCGGCCAGCGCGGCGGCGCGATCGAAGGTCTCGCGCAGCGCCTGTGCGAAGGCCGGCCTCACCGCCGCGGCGGCGGGGTCGGCGAGCAGGGCTTCGAGGTGGGCACGCAGCACCGGCAGCGAGCCTTCGCGCTGGATCGCGCGGACCACGTCCAGCGCCACGATGTTGCTGGTGCCTTCCCAGATCGAGCCGAGGTGCGCGTCGCGCACCAGGCGCGGGTCGCTCCATTCCTCGATGTAGCCGCAGCCGCCACGCACTTCCATCGCGTCGCCGGTCACCTTGCGCGCGTCGCGGCAGGCGCGGAACTTGATGAGCGGCGTGAGGATGCGCAGCAGCGCATAGGCCCCGTCCTCGCCCGCATCGGCACGCTGCAGCGCCCGCGCGGTCTGGAACACCATCGTGCGGGCTTGCTCGGCCGGCACGCGCAGCTTGTCGAGCTGGCGCTGCATCAGCGGCATGTCGGCCAGCCGCCTGCCGAAGGCGCGGCGTTCGGCCGCGATGTACTCGGCCTCCGCCACCGCCCGGCGCATCAGGCCGGCCGCACGCACGCCGTTCGACAGGCGCGAGTTGTTCACCATGTCGGCCATCTGCACGAAGCCGCGGCCCTGCTCGCCGACGAGGTAGGCCACCGCGCCCTCGAGCCGGATCTCGCCGCTGGCCATGGAGCGCGTGCCCATCTTGTCCTTCAGGCGCACGATGCGGTAGTGGTTGAGGCTGCCATCGTCGAGGCGGCGCGGCAGCAGGAAGAGCGACACGCCCTTGAGCCCCGGCGGCCCGCCGTCGACGCGCGCCAGCACCATCGCGACGTCGGCGTCGGGGTTGGAGCAGAACCACTTGTCGCCCGTGAGCAGCCAGTGGCCGTCGGTGCCGGAGCGCGCGATCGTGCTGGTGGCCGCGATGTCGGAGCCGGCCGCCTGCTCGGTCATGAACATCGCACCCTGGGCGAGCTCGTCGAAATCCAGCGACACCAGGCGCGGCAGGTAGCGCGCCACCAGCGCCGGGTCGCCGAACTTCTTGAGCGTGCGGGTGAGCGAGTCGGTCATCGAGACCGGACAGCACAGCCCGAACTCGGCCTGCACGAAGAGGTAGAACAGCACGTACTTGACGGCCGGCGGCATCCTGCCGCGCCAGCCGAAGCTCTCGTCGCGGTGCGAGATCGCGCCCATCGCGAACTCGGACAGTGCAAGGCGCTCCATCTCCACGTAGGCGGGGTGCTTGACGATGCGCTGCACGTCGAGCCCCGTGCGGGTGCGGCTCTCGAGCTCCGGCGGGTGGTGGTCGGCGATGCCGGCCAGCTCGTCGAGCAGGCCGCCGGCCAGCCCGCCGAGGCGCTCGAAGTGGGGCGCCATGTGGCGGCGCAGCTCGTCCGGCAGGTAGAGCTGCAACAAGCGGTGCAGTTCGGCGTCGACGGTATAGAGGTTCTGCCCGTGGCGGTCCGGGATGGGGTGTGTCACCGCAGTGGATTCGGTCATGGCGCGTCTCCGTGGTTGCGCCATTGTTCGGATCGCATCGATCCGTGTCCAATATCGTTTGGGTCTTCTTCGATAGGTGATTCGAATGATGGAATTGCGCCACCTGCGCTACTTCTCGGTGCTGGCCGACGAACTGCACTTCGGGCGAGCGGCACAGCGCCTCGCGATCTCGCAGCCGCCGCTGTCGGTGGCGATTCGCCAGCTGGAGGAATCGATCGGCGCGCGCCTGTTCGAGCGCAACAGCAAGGAGGTGCGGCTCACCGCCGCGGGCGCTGCGCTGCGCGAGTCGGCGCGCCAGCTGCTGCGCCGCAGCGAGGAGATCGTGCGCGAGGCGCGGGACGTGGCGTCGGGCTCGGCCGGGCACCTGCGCATCGGCTTCGTCGGTGCCATGCTCTACCGCGGCCTGCCGCAGGCGCTGCGCGCCTTTCGCCGTCGCCACGCGGGGGTGCGCATCTCGCTCACGGAGATGAACTCCGCCGAGCAGATGGCGGAGCTGCTGCACGACCGGCTGGACCTGGGCTTCGTCCACACGCACCGCATGCCGCAGGGCCTGCAGCAGCGGCTGTTGCTCACCGAGCCATTCGTGTGCTGTCTGCCGGCGCGCCATGCGCTCGCGCGGCGGCGCGTGGTGGCGCTCGCCGATCTGCAGGGCCAGCCCTTCATCCTGTTCGCGCGTTCGGCTTCACCCGACTACCACGAGCGCATCCTGTCGATCTGCGGCGGCGCCGGCTACCAGCCCGAGGTGCGCCACGAGGTGAGGCACTGGCTGGCGGTGGTGTCGCTGGTCGCGCAGGACATGGGCGTGGCGCTGGTGCCCGAGGCGCTCAGGCGCAGCGCGCTCAAGGGGGCGGTGTTCCGCCCGCTGCAGGAGGCGGTCGCGCAGTCCGAGGCCTACGGCGTCTGGCGTTCGGCGCCGCGCAACCTGCTGGTCGAACGGCTGCTCGAAGAAATGCCCCGCGCGTTGCCGCCGGGGCATTGAGGGGCCGCACGCAGGCGCGGCTCGAGAAGGCCGGCCCGTCAGGGGCCGATGCCGGTCAGGCGATGACGATGTCGACCGGGATGTTGCCGCGCGTCGCGTTCGAGTACGGGCACACCTGGTGGGCGGTGTCGACCAGCTTCTTCTTGGCGTCGGTGTCCAGGCCCGGCAGCGTGATGTTCAGCGTCACGGCGACGCCGTAGGCCGCGCCGCCGTTGGTCGGGCCGAGGGAGACCTTGGCGTCGACGGCGACGTCTTCAGGCACCTTCACGCCGACCTTGGGCGCGACGGCCTTCATGGCGCCGATGAAGCAGGCCGAGTAGCCGACGGCGAAGAGCTGCTCCGGGTTCGTTCCCGCCTTGCCCGAGCCGGGGGGGTTGAGCTTGACGTCGAGCGCGCCGTCGCTGGACTTGCCGGCGCCGCCGTCGCGGCCGCCCGTGGTGTGGGCTTCGGCGGTGTAGAGAACCTTGTCGAGTTGCGTGGTCATGGTCGTTCCTTCGGTGGTGGTTGGGAGAAATGCCGGTTGGCGGGAGAAAAAACTGAAATCAGGCGGCGGCGGCAGCACGCACGCGGTCGCGCAGCG
Source organism: Pseudomonadota bacterium (assembly GCA_031119395.1). GTDB lineage: Bacteria > Pseudomonadota > Gammaproteobacteria > Burkholderiales > Burkholderiaceae_C > Xenophilus. The sequence goes on along the minus strand of JAVHYA010000023.1, from coordinate 21,295 downwards.
ACTGCAGCTGGCGCGTGAGCGTCACCAGCTCGTCGATGGAGCATTCGCTGGCCGCAAGCAGGCAGGCCGGCACGCCGGCCGCGCGGCCCTTGAGCCGGCGGCCCGCGGCCGTCAGCGTGATGTGGACGCGCCGCTCGTCGGCCACGTCGCGCACCCGGGCCACGAGGCCGTTGGCCTCCAGGCGCTTGAGCAGCGGGGTGAGGGTGCCCGAGTCGAGCGACAGGCGCTCGCCCAGGGCCGAGACCATGGGGCCGTCTTCCTCCCACAGTGCCAGCATGACGAGGTACTGCGGGTAGGTGAGGCCCAGCTTGTCGAGCTGAGGCTTGTAGAGCCGGGTCATGGCCAGCGAGGCGGAATACACCGCGAAGCACAGCTGGTTGTCCAGCTTGAGCAGTTCGGCGGGGTCCGGGGTGGAGTGCATGGCTCGAATTCTAACGAGCAATTAAATCGTGTGCAATTTAATTGCGAGCTGCTTTGGAAAGCATTCGTAACGGCCGGGCGAGCGGTGCAGTCGCCACGCCGGCGCGATCCGGCCCGTCGCTCCTCAGCGTGTCATCAAGGCGGTGGCCATGGCGTGAAAGGCCGGCAGCGTCAGCGGGTCGTTCCCGGCGTTGGCCGCGATCGGGTGCGCGGCGTAGCGCACGATCACCGTCTCGGCCTTCGGATCGATGTAGATGCTCTGGCCGTGGATGCCGCGGGCCATGTACGCGCCATGGTCGTTGTGCGTGACCCACCACATGTCCTTGTACGACCAGCCGGGCAGCAGCGCGTAGCCTGCCTTGGCGAAGGCACCGCGCTCGCCGCCGCGGGCGATCTCGGCCACCGCGGCGGCCGGGATCGCCTGCTGCCCGTTCACGCGGCCGCCGTTGCGCATCGCCTCGCCGAAACGCGCCAGGTCGCGCAGCGTGGTGTTGAGCCCGCCGCCCCCGGATTCGGTGCCCACGCGGTCGACCATGAAGTACGCGTCCTGCTCGGCGCCGATGCGCTGCCAGATCGTCCGGCTCAGCAGTTCGGCCAGCGACTGGTTGCTGGCGCGGCGCAGGACCCACGCGAGCACCTCGGCGTTGACCGTCTTGTAGGCGAAGGCATCGCCATGCGTGCCCTCCTTCTGCAGCGTCTTGAGGAAATCGTAGAAGCTCTTCGGGCCGGCATAGTCGCGGCCCTGCGGCAGCATGCCGCCGGCGCGGGCGTAGTCCCAGACCTCGGCCTTGGGATTGGCGTAGTCCTCCGAGTACTTCACGCCGATGGTCATGTCCATCACCTGGCGCACCGTGGCGTCCGCGTAGGCGGTGCCGGCCAGCTCGGGCAGGTAGCGCGTGACGGGTGCGGCGGGGTCGAGCCGGCCCTCGGCCGCCAGGATGGCCGCCAGCGTGCCGACGAAGGACTTGGTGACCGACATCGCGAGGTGCGGGCGCTCCGGCGTCAGTGCGCCGGCATAGCGCTCCAGCACCACCTGGCCGCGGTGCAGCACGAGGATGCCGTCGGTGTAGGTGCGCGCGAGCATCTGCTCGAAGTCCAGGTCCTCGCCGCTTCCCAGGGCCTTGAAACGCACCTGCCGGGGGTCGACGGGCGTGGCGGCCGCGGGCAGGGGCAGCGCGGCGCCCGGGCCGCGCCACACGTTGGCGGTGGGCACCAGTTCGCGGATGTGCGAGAAGGTCCAGCGGGTGCGCGGGTACACGTTGCCGCGCGGGTCGTCGAAGGCAATGACCTTGTCCGGCGGCGGCGGGAAGCCCTGCATCCAGCCCAGTGCCTCGACCGAGGTGGTGGCCGGGTCGGGAAGCGCGGGCGCCGAGGGGCCGGTGGTCTGGGCGGTGGTGGAGTTCATGAAGGCGGCGCAGAGCGCGGCCGCCGCGGCGGCGGCAAGACGCAGGGCAGGCATGGCAAGGATTCCTGGTGATTGTGGACGCGCCCGTGACGGCCGACCGCCAGGGCCTGCGGGCGTGTGCAAGCCCTGGGCGGGGTGGGCGCGCTCAGCGGCCCGTGAAGCGCGGCGGCCGCTTCTCGATGAAGGCGCGCACGCCCTCGGCCGCGTCCTCGCTGAAGATCAGCTTCTGCTTGACGGGCTCGAAGTCCTCCGTCGCGGCCACGGGCCCCTGCTCGATCGCCTTGATCACGTTCAGCCGCGTGGCCACCACCGCGAGCGGCGCCTGCGCGGCGATGCGCTCGGCGATGGCGAAGGCCGCGTCCAGCTGCTGGCCGGCCGGCACCACCTTCTGCACGAAGTTCAGGCGATAGGCCTCGGCGCTGTCGAACTCGTCGGCCGTGAGCAGGTGCAGCATCGCATTGCCCATGCCGGCGCGTTCGGCCATGCGCAGCGTGGCGCCGCCCGAGGCCATGATGTTGCGCGCCACCTCCAGTTGCGAGAAGCGGCAGTTGTCGGCTGCGACCGTGATGTCGGCCGCCAGCATGAGCTCGATGCCGACCGTGAAGCAGATGCCCTGCACCGCGGCCACCATGGGCTTGGTCCGGCGCCGGTAGCCCGGCTGGCCCATGTTGTGCGGCTCGACCAGCGTGCCGTCGGCCGGGATGGCGACGCCGCCGGCCTTCATGAATTCCGAGATGACGGGCAGGTCCAGCCCGGCGGTGAAATGATCGCCGAAGGCATGCAGCACGCCCACGCGCAGGGCGTCGTCGTCGTCGAGCCGTGTGTACGCCTCGGCCAGTTGGCGGAACATGGCCGGCGTCCAGCCGTTGCGCTTGGCCGGCCGGTTGATGCCGATGAGCAGCACATGGCCGCGCACCTCGGTGCTGATGCAGCCTTCGGCGGGTGGGGTGGGGGTCTGGATGTCCATGGGTGTCGAGTCTCCTCCCCCGAACCATAGTGGAACGCGGTGCGCCGGCCAGTCGCGTAGAGGACGGCCGCAGGGCCGTCAGGCCGGCCGGTGCTTCATGCGGCGGGCGGTGGCGACCACCACCTCGCGCAAGGCCTGCACCGTCGGGTGGCCATCGAGCTCCTTCAGGGTGAAGAAGCTGACCGGCGGGAGGTTCCAGTTCAGCCGGTAGGGCAGGGCGGCCCAGCCGCTGGCGCGCTCCATCTCCTGCATGACGTCGCGGGCGAAGATGGTGATGGCGTTCGGCTCCTGGCGCAGCACCATCTCGATGCCGCGCAGCGAGGTGGTCTCCAGGATCGGCATCGGCGGCTGCACGCCGGCGCCGACGAAGACCGCGTTGTAGGTCCGGCGCATGGGCGTGTTGGGCGGCGGCAGGATCCAGTCGAGCCGCGCGAGCCGGGCCCAGTCCAGCGGCCCGCGCGAGAGCCGCTTCACGTTGCGCGCGCCCACGATCAGGCAGGGCTCCTGCTCGTAGATCGCCTGCTGCACGAGCCCGCTCGCGTCGCCGTCGTAGGAGCGGCCGATGGCGCAGTCGATCTCGCGCGCCAGCAGGTTCGCCACCAGCTCGTCGGTGGTGCCCTCGCGCACCATCACCGAGATGCGGGGCGCGCGGTCGAGCAGGTGCGTGAGCGCCGCCGACATCAGCTGCTGCGGCACCTGCTGCGTCAGGCCCAGCCGCAGGCGGCCGCTGCGGCCCGCCTCGATCGAGGTCAGCACGCGGGTCGTGGCCTCCAGCTCCGCGAGCCAGCGCCGCGCGTAGTGCAGCACCGCGTCGCCGGCCGGCGTGGGCACCAGCCCGCGGCTGCTGCGCGTGAACAGGGTGCTGCCGAAGATGTCCTCCACCTCGTGCAGCGCCTTCGTGATCGCGGGCTGGCTCAGCTGCATCTCGGCCGCCACGCGGCCCAGCGAGCGGTGGCGGTCGATGGTCTGCAACAGCGCCAGCTGCCGCAGCTTCAGGCGCGACAGCAGGGCGTGCTGGAGCACGGTGGCGGGGTCTTTCGCGTTCGGCATGCCCATAACTCCATGGTTATCGGTCCATCAGAAATTATTTCATTTTGGTGAATCCGCAGTCCTAGACTTTTTGCATGGACCCGCAACAACCGATCGCCGATCCCGCCGTCACGGCCGAGTTCCTGGACACGCTGGCGGGCGCCGCCGACGCCGCGCAGGCCCTGGCGCTGATCGATGCCTGCCGTGCCCGGATCGCCGGTGGCGGCATCTTCAGCATCCAGCAGAACGTCACCCGGGCCGACGACGCGCCAGGCCAGGTGCTGCTGCGCCGCTTCTACTCGTCCGCGGCGGGCACCTTCCCGGTCAACGGCACCAAGCGCAAGACCCTCACACGCTGGACGCGACGCCTGTTCGTCGAAGGCCGGCCCTTCGTGGGCGAGGGCGAGGCGGCGCTGGCCGAGCATTTCGACGATTTCGGCCAGATGCGCGCCTTCGGCCTGCGCAGCGTGGTCAACGTGCCGCTCATGCAAGGCCCGCTGTGCCACGCGACCTTCAACGTCTTCGGCACCGCCCCGCGGTGGCAGCCGGAGCAGGTCTTCGCATTCCGGCTGCTGGCGCTGGCGGCGGCGCGGTGGGTGCCGGTCGCGCCCGGCTTGAGCTACCGCTTCGGCGCCGCCGAGCCGGCAGACGCCGGCGCCGCGGCCTGAGCGCGACACGAACGAGAGGAGCCACGCCATGCCCGTCAACGCACTGCACCATTTCACGATCCGCTGCACGCCCGCAGAGCTGCCGCCGCTGCTGGACTTCTACACCCGCGTGATGCGGCTGACCGCCGGGGCGCGGCCGGAGATGCCGGCGCCCGGCGCCTGGCTCTATGCCGACGGGCAACCCATCGTGCACCTCTACGCCCACCTGGCCGCTGCGCAGGCGCCGGTCGAGCCGGCCACCGGTCACGTGGACCACATCTCGTTCCGTGCGCGCGGCCTCGAGGAGATGCGCACCCACCTGCGCGCGTCGGGCGTCGCCTTCACCGAGGCGCCGATCCCCGGCTGGGCGATCCAGCAGCTCTTCCTGCACGACCCGCGCGGCCTGCGCATCGAGATGACCTTCTGGATGGACCAGGAAGAGGGCGCCGCGGCATGACGCGCTTCGTCCACGCCGGCGAGGTGCGCATCGCCTTCGACATCGAGGGCGAGGGCGATCCGCTGCTCCTGATCCACGGGGCCGAGGCCTCGCGGCAGATGTTCGCCGCGCTGGTGCCGCAGCTCGCACCCCACTTCACCGTGATCGCCTACGACCAGCGCGACTGCGGCGAGACCGAGGCGCCCGAGCATCCCTCCACCCTCGCCGACCTGGCCCGCGACGCGCAGCAGCTCATCCAGGCGCTGGGCTTCCGGCGCGCCCACGTGTTCGGCTCGTCCTTCGGCGGCCGGGTGGCGCAGGCGCTGGCCTTGCTGCATCCGCGTTCGGTCGACCACCTGGTGCTGGGCAGCACCTGGCCGCTGCCGCGGCCCTACGAGGAGCTGTGCCCGGACGCGCGCCGGCTGGCCGAGCTGCGCGCCGCCCTGCCGGCCACGGCCGAGGAGCTGGCGACCTGGTTCTTCCCGGAAGACTTCCTGCGCACGCGGCCCGAGCTGCGCCGCCTGTTCGCCGCCGTGCGGCCCGCCTCGGCGCGCTCGGTGCGCCGCGGCGAGACGGTGCGCACCACGCTCGAGCGCGGCGTGGCCGACATCGTCGCGCCCACGCTGGTGCTGGCCGGCGAGCTCGACCGCGTGGTGCCGCCCAGCGTCACCCTGTCGATGGCCGGGCGCATCCGCAGCGCCGACGCGGTGCTGCTGCCCGGCGTCGGGCATGTCACCGCGCTGCAGGCGCCGCAGGTGCTGGCGCAGCACATCCTCCGTTTCCTCCACCCCGAAGGAGCCAAGCCATGAGCATCAACCCCGAGCGCGCGCGAGGGCGCCCCGACTACATCCGCATCGACGGCCTGTCCAAGCACTTCGGCGACGGCGGCGAAGGCGTGCTGGCGCTCAAGGACATCGACTGCAGCATCGAGCAGGGCAGCTTCGTGACCATCGTGGGTCCGAGCGGCTGCGGCAAGAGCACGCTGCTGCGCATCCTGGCCGGGCTGCTCGACTACGACATCGGCCGGGTCACGCTCGACGGCCAGCCCATCCGCGGCACGCGGCGCGACGTCGGCGTGGTGTTCCAGAGCTCGATCCTGCTGCCCTGGCGCACCATCCTGGAGAACGTGATGCTGCCCGCCGAGGTGCTGGGCATCCCGGCGAAGCAGGCCCGCGAGCGTGCGATGCAGCTGCTGGCCATGGTGCGGCTGGAGGGCTTCGAGCACAAGCTGCCCCGCCAGCTCAGCGGCGGCATGCAGCAGCGTGCCTCGATCGCGCGGGCACTGCTGCACGACCCCAAGATCCTGCTGATGGACGAGCCCTTCGGTGCGCTCGACGCCATGACCCGCGAGCGCATGAACCTCGAGCTGCAGCGCATCTGGATGGAAAGCGGGAAGACGGTGGTGCTCATCACCCACTCCATTCCCGAGGCCGTGTTCCTCGGCGACCGGGTGTTCGTGATGTCGCCGCGCCCCGGCACCCTGGAGCGGGTGCTGACCATCGACCTGCCGCGCCCCCGTGCCATGGACGTGATGTCGCACCCGGCCTTCGCCGCGGCGTGTGCCTCCATCCGCGAACGTTTCTCCCACGCCGCCTCCTTCGACTGACCGAGGACCTGCCATGAGCACCGCCATGCTGACATCGAACGACGCCGCCGAGCCCGCGGCCGCGCCCGTCGCCGTTTCGCCCCGCCCCGCCCCGCGCGTGAGGCGAACGCGTCTTCTCGCCTCCACGCGTGTGCAGTCGATGCTGCTGCTGGTCGCGCTGCTGGGCACGTGGGAGGGGGCCGTGCGCCTGTTCAAGGTGCCCACGCACCTGGTGCCGCCCGTGAGCGACATCGCCGTCGCCCTCTGGCGGGGGCTGGCCACCAGCCCGTGGGCGAAGGACGGCTTCTGGTACCACGGCGGCGTGACCGTGGCCGAGATCCTCCTGGGCTTTGTCATCGGCAGCGGCGTCGGCCTGGCCATCGGCATCGTGGTGTCGCAGATGCCCCGGCTGGAGGCGCTGCTCGAACCCTACGTGGCGGCGCTGCAGAGCGTGCCCAAGGTGGCCATCGCGCCGATCATCGTGGTGTGGCTGGGCTTCGGCATCGGCTCCAAGGTGATGATCATCTGCCTGCTCACCTTCTTCCCGGTGCTGGTGACCAGCATCGCCGGCTTCAAGGCCGTGGACGCCGACCGCATCGACCTGCTGCGCTCCCTGTCCGCCACGCGCTGGCAGATCTTCCGCAAGGCCAAGTTCCCCAGTGCGCTGCCCTACGTCTTCGCCGGGCTCAACATGGCGGCCGCCTTCAGCGTGGTGGGCGCGGTGGTGGGCGAATTCGTGGGCGCGCAGGCCGGCCTGGGCGTGCTCATCCTGCAGATGGAAGCCCAGGCCGACACCGGCGGCAGCTTCGCGGTCTGCGTGGTGCTCTCGGTCATCGGCATCGTGATGACCGACGTGCTGCGCCGCATCCAGCGCCGCGTGCTGCACTGGATGCCGGCGGACAGCTCGCAGCGCACGGTCAGCGTCTGACGCGCCGCGCCGCCTTGTCGTGATTCGCAACTTGCTTCCTGAAGGACCTCACCATGTTGAATCGTCGTGACTTCGGATTCGGACTGGGTGCACTGGGCCTGGCCGCCGGCCTGCCCGCGCTGGCCCAGAACGTGCGCGTGATGCGGCTGGCGAACACCGCCGCCGTCAACGACCCGCAGCAGTGCTTCGTCACCGCGGGGCAGCACCCGCGGCTCAACTTCTACAAGCCCAACGGGGTGGATCCCGAGTACGTGAACATGTCCAGCATGACGCAGGCCCTGCAGAGCCTGCGCGCCGGCCACGTGGAGTTCGGCCCGGCCGTGCCCGGCCTGCTGCTGCCGGCCATGGCCAAGGACCCGTCGCTCGACCTGGTCAGCGTGTACAAGTGGCTGCCGCGCAATGCCAACGTGATCGTGGTCAAGCCCGACAGCCCGATCAGGTCGGCGGCCGACCTGGCCGGCAAGCGCATCGGCGTGCGCAGCCAGGGCGACACCGGCGTCGTGCTCACCCGCACCATGCTGGCCGAACTGGGCCTGAAGGACGACAAGTGCGAGTACATCGCCATCGGCGACGGTGCGCCGGCCGGCGCGGCCATCGACAACGACCGGGTGGATGCGATGGTCGCCTTCGACACCGCGACCGCGCGCATCGAGCTGGTCGGCACCAAGCTGCGCTACGTGCCGCTCACGCCGAAGTTCGCGCAACTGGGCTCGGGCTGGCTGTGCGTGCCGCGCAAGCTGCTCAAGGAAGACCGCAAGGCCGTGGTGGCGCTGTTCCAGGGCATCGCCAAGTCGACGATCTTCTCCAACGCCAACCTCGATGCGGCCATCGACCTGCACTGGGCCGTGTACCCCGAGAGCAAGCCCAAGGGCCGCAGCCTGGACGAGGCGCGCAAGGAACTGAACTTCATCCTCAAGGACCGCAAGAACAGCTGGATGCGGCGCCCCGACGACCCGGACCAGCGCATGGGCGCGTCCTCCCTGGCGGAGTGGAAGTCCAACATCGAGATCGCCGCCGAGAGCAGCAAGAACCCGAAGCTCGCCGACGAGCTGGGCGACCCGAACCGCCTGTTCACCAACGAGCTGATCGACGACATCAATGCCTTCGACAAGCAGGCGGTGATCGACATGGCCCGGTCGTTCAAGCTCTAGTCGCCCGAGGAGCCCGATCATGGACGTTCTCGTTTCCGGTGCCAGCATGGCGGGCCTCTCGGCCGCCTACTGGTTCGCGCGGCTGGGCCACCGGGTCCGCGTGGTCGAGCGTGCCGAGGGCCTGCGTCCCGGCGGTGCCCCCATCGACGTGCGCGGCAAGGCGCTCGGCACGGCGCAGCGCATGGGCATCCTCGGCACCATCCAGGCCCAGAAGGTCAGCCTGATCGAGCCCGGCCCGGTGCTCGACGGTGCAGGGCGGCAGGTCGCCACGCTCGATCTGCGCTGGTTCGCCAACGAGACCGACGAGGACGTCGAGATCACGCGCGACCGGCTCAACCGCATCCTGCTCGAGGCCATTCCCGAGGGGGTCGAGTTCCGCTTCAAGGCGTCGATCGCGACGCTCGCCGACGGCCCGCAGGGGGTGGACGTCACCTTCAGCGACGGCGGCCAGGGGCGCTACGACCTCGTGGTGGGCGCCGACGGCCTGCATTCCAACGTGCGCAAGCTCGCCTTCGGTCCGGAGAAGGACTACGTGCGGCACTTCGGCCACTACGTGGCGCTGGTCGACCTGCCGTCCGACCGGGACTGGCAGCGCGCGATGCTCAACGTGCCCGGCCTCACGATCGCGGTGCGCGACGCGGGCGACGGCCCGCAGGCCATGATGCTCGCGGCCAGCCCGCCGATCGACTACGACTGGCGCGACGCCGATGCGCAGCGGCGCCTCATCGCGCAGTTCCTGTCGCGCGTCGAGGCCTGGCAGGTGCCGGCCTTGCGCGCGGCCTTCGCCGACCCGGCCGCCCGCGGCTTCTATTTCGATTCGGTGAGCCAGACCCACATGCCCGGCTGGACGCGCGGCAAGGTCGCGGTCATCGGCGATGCGGGCCATTGCGCCGCGCTGCTCTCGGGCATGGGCACCACGCTGGCCATGGTGTCGGCCGAACTGCTCGCGACCACGTGGACCGCGCACGGTGGCGACATGGCTGCCGCGTCGGCGGCCTACCACGCCCAGCTGCGTCCGTACGTGGACCAATGCCAGGCCTTCGCCCACGCGGGGGCGCCGATCATGGTGCCGCCCACGCAGGAGGCGCTGGACCGGCGCAATGCGCAGTTCCGGGCCTATGCGGCGCAGTTCGTCCCGGCCGCCTAGCGGATGCTCACCAGCTCGAGCGCCTCGCTGATGACGAAGGCGCCGCCGCTGGTCCCGCCGCGGGCATTCATCTCGAAGCGCACCGGGCGGCCGAGCTCGGGCGCGTACCAGACTTCGGCGCGGTAGCGCCCGGTCTGCGCGCCGCCGGCGGTCAGGGCGCTGCCGGCACGGTCGGTGTAGCCCTCGTACTCGATGCGGACCGTGTCGATCTCCCGGCCGGCGACGCTCAGGCGGGCATGGCCCTTCACCACCGCGGTGAGCTCCATGCCGACGGACGCCGTGCCGCCGCGGGTGGCGGTGTACTTCGTGTACCACGACAGCTGCGGCGTCGGGTGGCGCGGCACCCAGCCACCGGGTGGCATCACCAGATCGAACTCGCCGGCGGCCGAGCCGGTCACGCTGACCACTTCGCCCCCGGGCTTCTCGATCCAGCTGCCGCCGTTGAAGCTGAGCAGCTCGCCCGGTTGCCCATCGGTCCGGTAGACCACCTTGCGGCGCGCGCCGGTCAACCGGTCCCGCAGCTCGTACTCGATCTGCACCGGGCGAAGCACGCGCGCCACGCTGCGGGGCCCTTGGCCGGCCGGCTGGGCGGCCGGCACGGTGCCGAGGCCGGCGATCGCGGCGCGCCCGCGTCCGGGCAGTTCGGCCATCCAGGCGGCCGGCATCGCCAGCGTCGGTGTTGCCGCCCCGGGGGGCGACGTGCCCAGCATGCCGACCAGCCGCCCCTGCGCATCGAAAACGCCCGCCCCTTCCAGGCCCGCCTCGGCCGGTGCGGCCAGCTGGAGCGCCTCGACCGCGCCGTCGGCCGTGCGTCGAATGCCTGCCAGCAGGTTCGTGCCCAGCGTCAGTTCGCGGCCGCGTGGGGCGCCGATGACATACAGCGGCGAGCCCACCGGCAACAGGTCGAGCGCGCGCCACTCGAGCGGCGCGGCCGGGAGGTTCTCCACCCGCAGCTGGCACAGTCCGCGCTCGACGTCCGGCCATTCCAGCGCGGCGCCGTAGCTGACGTTGTCGCGCCGGAGGCTGACCGATTGGGCCTGTGCCAGGAGGTGGCAGCTCGTCACCGCCACCGCGCGTCCGGTCGCGACGGCCGTGCCCGTGTTCAGCGGCTGGCCCTGCGCGTCGGTGGTCTGCAGCACCCAGACGTTGGGCGACACCCGGGCGAAGAGCGCGTCCGGCTGCAAGGTGGGGGCGGTCGCGGCCGGCTGCGCCGCCCCATGGCCGAGGTGGAGCGCCGCGGCCAGCAACGCGGCGGCGCGGAGTGGGGGCGTCCTCATCGGCTTGCCGGCAGCAGTTGACGCAGGTCTTCGATGCGCGTCGTCGCGAAAGGGCTGGCCTGCGCCGGCGTGGACAGCACGGGCGCTGCCCCTGGCGGGGAATGCTGCACCGGTGTCGGCGAGCCGACCGGCGCGATGGGGGCGGCCGCCGCGACCGCGACGCCAGGTGCCGGTGCCGCGGT
>JAVHYA010000023.1:0-10021 GCA_031119395.1 Pseudomonadota bacterium | reverse complement strand
GCGACGCGGGCGTCGCCGGTCTTGAGGCCGGCCACCACCTCGTCGCCCGACTGCTGGTTGCGGTCGTAGTCGCGCATTTCGCCGAACACGAGCCGCATCCAGGTCGGATAGTTGTAGCCCGCGCCGGTGCCCGAATCGATGGCGGCGCCGATGAGCCCGCCGACCACGATGTTGCCGACCATCCCGGCGTTGACGCGCGACGTCGCCTGTCCGTGCGCGGGCGCCTGCCCGTCCGCAGTGCACTGGATCATCAGGTTGGCACCCGAGCGGCGAACCTGCGTGGCCTGGCCCGAGCGGACGAGGGCGCTGCCCTTGTCGTTGGTCAGCTGGCACTCGGCATCGGGCACCGGCTCGCCCGACGCCGTCACCGTGTCGACCTTGACCGCTTGCGTCGTGCCATGCGTGACCGACGCACATCCGCCTGCGAGCAGCAGCATGCCCAGCATCGCGCCCCAGGCGCACCAACGAAGTCCCATCACGCGCTCTCCTCCAGGTCTTGATTACAAAGTGTAACCATGGCGAGGTGGGCGGCGGCGGGCGGACCTGCGGCCGCGCCGCTCGTCACAATGCCCGCATGACCCAGGCACCGCTTCTGACCGCCGTGGACCAGGGCGTGATGACGCTCACGCTCCACCGTCCCGGCAAGCTCAACGCCATCGACAGCGCGCTGGCCGAGGCCTTGCTCCAAGCGATCGAGGCGGCCGCGCGCGACGCGTCGGTGCGTGCCGTGCGGGTGCGCGGCGAGGGCCGCGCCTTCTGCGCCGGCCGCGACGTGGGCGCGCCGCCCACCGAACGCGACCTGGTGCTCGTGCAGGCGGTGGCGTCCGCGCTGGTGCGCCTGGACAAGCCGGTGCTCTTCGCCGTCCACGGCTGGACGCTGGGTGCCGGGCTGGAATGGATGCTCGATGCCGACGTCGTCATCGCGGCGAGCGACGCGCGCTTCCGGCTGCCGGAGGCCTCGCTCGGCGTGTTCGTCACCGGCGGCCTCAGCGCCACGCTGGCCGCCTGCGCCGGCGTGGCCCGCGCGAAGGCCCTGACACTGCTGGGAGAAGCGTTCGGTGCCGACGAGGCGCGGGCCTGGGGCCTGGTGTGGCGCGTGGTGGCGCCCGAGGAACTGGACGCCGCGTCGATGCAGATGGCGCGCCAGTTGGCGGCGCTGGCCCCGGAGGTCGCGCGCCAGTTCAAGCGCGTCTTGCACGAGGTCGGGCTGGCGAACTTCGATGCCGCCATCGCCCGGGAGAACGCTGCGCACGCAGCGCTTGCCGCCGCAGGCGCGGGCGCGGACAGCCGCTGAGCGCCGCGCCTCGCGCAGGGGCGGTCAGTAGGTGTAGACGCCCCGGCCGGTCTTGCGGCCGAGCTGGCCGGCGGCCACCATCTCCTTGAGCAGCGGGCAGGGACGGTACTTGGAGTCGCCGAATTCCTCCAGGTACACCTCCATCACGGCCAGGCACACGTCCAGCCCGATCATGTCGGCCAGCGCCAGCGGGCCGATGGGCTGGTTGCAGCCGAGCTTCATGCCGGCGTCGATGTCCTCGGCCGTGGCCAGGCCCTCGGCCAGCACGAAGAAGGCCTCGTTGATCATCGGCACCAGGATGCGGTTGACCACGAAGCCCGGCGCGTTCTTGACCGTGATGGGCGACTTGCCCAGCTTCAGCGCCAGCGCCTTCACCGCATCGTGCGTGGCGTCGCTGGTGAGGTAGCCGCGGATCAGCTCCACCAGCGCCATCATCGGCACCGGGTTGAAGAAGTGCATGCCGATGAAGCGGTCGGGCCGCTGGGTGTCGGCGGCCAGCTGCGTGATCGAGATCGACGAGGTGTTCGACGCGATGATCACTTCGGGCGCGAGCAGCGCGTCGATCTGCTGCAGGATCTTGGTCTTGAGCCCGTGGTTCTCGGTCGCGGCCTCGATCACGAGCTGCGCGGCCTTGAGGTCCTCGTAGTTCGTCGAGCCCTGGATCAGCTTCAGCGCGTCGGCCTTCTGGGCCTCGGTGAGCTTCTCCTTCTTGATCAGGCGGTCGAGGCTGCCCGAGATGGTGGCGAGGCCCTTGTCGACGGCGGGCTGGGCGATGTCGACCATCACCACGCGGATGCCCGAGACGGCGCAGGCCTGTGCGATGCCGTTGCCCATGGTGCCGGCGCCGATGATGCCGACGGTCTGGATGTCCATTGAAATGCTCCTGGAAGAAGTGGGGAAGAACGCAATGGACGAATGCTAACGGCCGCGCCTCGCGGCGGGCCGTCGCCAGGTCAACAACTCAGCGCGCCGGCCGGATGCGGTAGATCGCGTTGTTCAGGTCCGCCGACACGTACACGCTGCCATCCGGCCCCACGGCCACGCCGGTGGGCACGTAGGGCGGCGGCAGGCTCGGGCCGGCGGCTAGGCCGATGGGCAGGTTCTCGGCCACGGTGCGCTGGCTGCCGCTGGCCGGGTCGATCTCCACCAGCCGCCTGGCCGCCGATTCCGCCACGATGAAGCTGCCCCACGGCGTCTGCGCCAGGCCTTCGGGCATCGCCAGGCCCTGGGCCACGGCCACGGGTGCGCCACCGGCCAGCGGCACGCGCAGCAGGCGGCCGGCCGCCTCGGTGACGTACACCGCGCCGTCGGCCCCCAGCACCATCTGCACCGGCCCCTGGATGCCGCTGGCCAGCACCTGCCGCGTCGCGAACTTGTCGCCGCTGGCGCGGGTGATGCTGCCGGTGGCGATCTCGGCGACGAGCACGCTGCCGTCCTCCAGCGGGATCGCGTCGTAGGGCGCCTTCAGGCCGTGGATCACCGCCGTGGTCTTGCGCGTGGCGCGGTCCACCAGCTGCACCGTGCCGGTGAACCACGACGACAGCGCGAAGCGCGTCTTCGACAGGCCCACGGCGAAGGGGTACTCCAGCTCCGGCTCGCGCTGCATGCGGAAGATGTCGCTCACCGCGCCGTTCCTCAGGTCGACCTCGCGGAAGCCGAACACGTCGGCCACCCAGAGCCGGTCGCCCTCGGCCTTCATGCCCGCCGGCACGGCGACGCCGCCGCCGGTGAGGCGCCGCAACTCGCCGGTGGCGGGGTTGAAGGCATCGACGGCGTTGTTGGCCATGTTCGACACGTAGATCGTGCCGTCGGGCGCGATGGCGAGGTTGTCGAGCGAGGGCGTGAGCTGCTTGGCCACGGTCTTGCGGCCGGTCGCGAGCTCGACGCGCACCAGTTCGCCGGTGCGGGTGTCGACCACCCAGAGGTTGCCCTTGCCGTCGAGGTTGGCGGCGGCCGGGATCTGGAAGCCGCCGGCGATCACGTTCATGTCGCCATTGGCCGGGTTGATCTTCACCACCTGGCCCTTGAACCACAGCGGCCCGTAGAGCCAGCCGTCGGGACCGACCTCGAAGCCGTTGAAGCCGCCCATGTCCTTCTTGATCAGGCGCGGCGGCTGCTGGCCCGTGCGGTCGATCTCCCACAGCGCGTCGCCCAGGAAGACCTGCGAGGCGTAGAGCTTGCCGCTCTGGCGGTCGAAGTCGAGCGAGTTCAGCCCGGGCAGGTCCTTGGCCAGCACGCGCATCGGCGCGGTGTCGCTCTCGCGGTAGCGCAGCATGCCCATGAGGTAGTTGGTCCAGGCCAGTTCGCCGCGCGGGCCCACGGCGATGTCGTCGGCCTGGCCCTCGGGGGCGGCGATGAACACGCGCGCCTGGCCGGTGCGGCGGTCGACCTCCCACATGCTGTTGCCGACGACGGAGCCCGCGAGCAGGCGGCCCTGCCGGTCCACCGCCAGTCCGTGGACGCCGGCGAAGGCGGACGGCTGCACCAGGGCCTCGGGCGCGGACCAGGCCGCGGGCCGTGTCGGCGGCGCCGTGCTGCAGCCGCCCAGGGCGGCGAGGAGGGCGGGAACGGCCAGCGCGAACGCGGCCGTGCGGCGGCGCAGTGAGATAGGCATGAGAGACGTCTCCGGAGGGTTGTTGTGCTGTGTGGCCGTTGCGGCCCGCGGACCGCCACGGCCAGGCGGAGTCTTCGCAGCCGCCGCCCGCCGCGCAGTCACGCAGGGGACAAATTCTTGAAACAAATCGGCTTGCAGCGCCCGCGCCGCCTGCGCGCTCAGCTATGAAAACCATAGCAAACCGGATCAATCCCGGGCAGCAGCCAGTTGGCGCAAGCCGCGCCGGCGGGGCGCTGCGTACGCTCCGGCGCAGCCTGCCACCGCACTGCCACCCATGACCGCCGACATCGCCCAGCCGCCCGCCCGCCGCACCGTGCGCATCGGCGGCGCCTCGGGCTTCTGGGGCGACAGCAGCGTGGCGCCGGGGCAGCTGGTGCGCGGCGGCGCGCCGATCGACTACCTGGTCTTCGACTACCTGGCCGAGACCACCATGGCCGTGCTGGCCGGTGCGCGCCTGCGCAAGCCCGAGATGGGCTGGGCCACCGATTTCGTCGAGGTTGCCATGCGCGACGTGCTGGCCGACTGCGTGGCGCGCCGCATCCGCGTGGTGAGCAACGCCGGCGGCGTGCAGCCCGAGGCCTGCGCAGAGGCATTGCGCGCGCTGGCGCGGGCGCAAGGCATCGACGTGCATGTGGCCGTGGTGCTGGGCGACGACGTGAGCGCGCAGATGGCGGCGCTGAACGCGGCCGGCGTCGAAGACACCACGACCGGCGAACGCGTGCCCGCACGCGCGTTGAGCGCCAATGCCTACCTCGGGGCGCAGGGCATCCGCGCGGCGCTGGCGGCGGGCGCCGACGTGGTCGTCACCGGCCGCTGCGTCGACAGCGCCGTGACGCTCGGGCCGCTGCTGCACGAATTCGGCTGGGCGGCCGACGACTGGGACCGCCTCGCGGGCGGCAGCCTGGCCGGCCACATCATCGAATGCGGGTGCCAGGCGACGGGCGGCCTGCACACCGACTGGCAGGCGATCCCCGACTGGCCGACCATCGGCTACCCCATCGTCGACGTGGCGGAGGACGGCAGCTTCACGCTCGGCAAGCCGCCCGACACCGGCGGCGCGGTCCTGCGCGCCGCGGTGGCCGAACAGCTGCTCTACGAGATCGGCGACCCCGCCGCGTACCTGCTGCCCGATGTGCGCTGCGACTTCACGCAGGTGCGCATCGAGCAGGTCGACGCCCGGACCGTGCGCGTGAGCGGCGCGCGGGGCGGCCCGCCGCCGACGGGCTACAAGGTGTCGGCCACCGTGCTGGACGGCTGGCGCTGCGCGGGCGCGATGGTGATCGTCGGCCGCGAGGCCCCGGCCAAGGCGCGCCGCACGGCCGAGGCCATCCTGGCGCGCACGCGGTCGCTGTTCCAGGCGCGCGGCCTGGCCGACTACACGGCCACCTACGTCGAGGTGCTGGGCACCGAATCCCTCTATGGCCCGCGTGCGCGCCCCGGCGCCGCCGACGCCCGCGAGGTGCTGATGCGCGTGGTGGTCGACCACGCCGACAGGAAGGCGCTCGAACTCTTCGCACGCGAGATCGCGCCTGCCGGCACCTCGTGGTCGCCCGGCACGACCGCGCCGGGATCGATGGCGGGGCGCCCGCCGGTGGTGCCGCTGATCAAGCCCTTCGCCTTCGTGCTGCCCCGGGACGCGGTCGCCGTGCGTGTGCTCCTGGAGGGCGACGAACTGCCGCCGGCCGCTGCGCCCGCGCTGCCGGCGCCCACCGCGGCGCCACCGGTGCCGCCGCCCGAGGCGGTGGCCCTGCCGGCCGAGGCGGTCGAACTGCCCCTCGTCGCCCTGGCCTGGGCGCGCAGCGGCGACAAGGGCGACATCGCCAACATCGGCGTCGTCGCGCGGCGGCCCGAGTGGCTGCCCTGGCTCTGGGCCGCCCTCACGCCCGAAGCGGTGGCGGGCTGGTTCGCCCACCTCATGACGACCCGCCGGGTCGAGCGCTTCCACCTTCCCGGCATCCACGCGCTGAACCTGCTGCTGCACGGCGCGCTGGCCGGCGGCGGCCCGCGCTCGCCGCGGCTGGACCCGCTGGGCAAGGGCATGGCGCAGATGCTGCTGGACATGCCCGTGAAAGTCCCGCCCCGCATCGCGGCGCAGGCGGCGCAAGATGCCGGCCTTGCCCACCACTGACGCGACGCCATGCTGCATCCCCAAGCCCGAGCCCTGATCGACCTCATCGAATCACGCGGCCTGCCGCCCACCCACACCTTGCCGCCCGTGGAGGCCCGCGCCTTCTACCGCGAGCGCCGCGGCTTCACGCAGCCCGATGCGCCCGAGGTCGCCGAGGTGCGCGAGCTGCGCGCGCCCGGGCCGCTGGGCGACATCCCGCTGCGCGCCTACCGCCCGCTCGGGGCCGCGTCCGATGCCGTGCTGCCGGTGCTGGTGTACTACCACGGCGGTGGCTGGGTCATCGGCGACCTGGACACGCACGACGTGCTGTGCCGCGAGCTGTGCAACGCCAGCGGCTGCGCCGTGGTCGCGGTCGACTACCGCATGGGGCCCGAGGTGCGCTTCCCCGGCGCCGTGAACGACGTGATGGCCGCCACGCGCTGGGTCGCGTCGCAGGCGACGCAGCTGCGCATCGACCCCGCGCGCCTGGCGGTGGGCGGCGACAGCGCGGGCGGCAACCTCGCGGCCGTGGTGTCGATCGCCGCGCGCGACGACGCCGACGGCCAGGGGCCGCTGCCCATCGCGTTCCAGCTGCTCATCTACCCCGGCACCGACATGCGGCGCGGCCACGCCTCGCACGGCACCAACGGCCAGGGCTATGTGCTGACGGCCGACACCATCAGCTACTTCCACGACCACTACATCGACGACGCGAAGCACGACCTGGACTGGCGCGCCTCGCCGCTGCTGGCCGCGAGCCACGCGGGGCTGCCACCCGCGCTGGTGATCACCGCCGGCTACGACCCCCTGCGCGACGAGGGGCTGGACTACGCGCGTGCGCTCAGCGCCGCCGGCACGCGGGTGAGCTACGTCTGCTTCGAGCGCCAGATCCACGGCTTCATCACCATGGGCCGCGTGCTGGACGAGGCGCACACCGCGGTGGCGCTGTGTGCGGCCGAGCTGCGCCGCGCGCTGGCCGCGCCGACGCGGGGCTGAGGCGCATGCGGCGTCGCGCGGCCCGTCCAAAAATCGTCCGTTTCGACGACGCCGTGCCGCCCACGCGCCTGAACAATCGCGGCGCGCCGGGGCCGTGGGCCGAGCTCACTAGGGAAAGCACCGGCGTGCGCAGGCCCCACGTGGCAGGGGCCGTCGATACGATCCGCCGGACCGCGCCGGCGTGCCGGTGCGCGATGCGGTGGGCCGAGTGTCTGGAGAAGAACCCGAGGAGACCGAGCAGCATGCAGACGACGAGGGTGGTGCAGGCCGATGGCGGCGAGCGCCTGATGTGGCTGACGACGACGCGCGTGTTCTATGCCGGCCTGCTGGGCGCGGCCAGCGAACGCAACTTCGGCGGCTACGGCATCTACGTGTCGCCGCGCGGGCTGCCCAACCGCATCCGCATCGGCGGCGGGGCCTGGCAGTCGGGCGAACTGTTCGTCGTGCCGCCCCAGGTGCCGCACCGCGTGGAGAGCGCCGAGCCGCTGATCCTGAACCTGCTGGTCGAGGCCGATTCGGCCGACCCCGATGCGCTGCCGGCCGTGCTGCGCCATTGCGGCCCGGTCCAGGATGCGGCCTTCGTGCGCGGCGTGCGCGCGGCCCATGCGCACCTGCTGCACGCGTCCGGCCGCGAGTGCTTCGACAGCTTCGACTTCGACCGCCTGTTCTTCGGCCAGGCGCTGGCGCCGCGGCCGATGGACGCGCGCATCCGCCGCGTCGTCGAGCGCGTGAACGCCGACCCGGCCGCGGCGCGATCGGCCGAGCAGTGCGCCGACGACGTGCACCTGTCCTTCTCGCGCTTCCTGCACCTGTTCAAGGCGCAGACCGGCATGACCTACCGGGCCTTTCGCGCCTGGAAGCGTGCGCGCAGCCTGCTGCGCTACGTGCGCGAGTCGGCCAGCCTCACCGACATCGCGCTCGACGCGGGGTATCCCGACTCCACGCACTTCAGCCACTCGATCCGGCAGATCTACGGGCTGAAACCCAGCGACATCGTCGCCGGCTCGCGGCGCCTGGCGCTGCACGACGCCGCAGGCAGGGTGCTATGCAATTGATAGCTGCTCGCGCCCGCCGCATGGGCGCTGCGGGCCGATCTGGCTCGAAATCCTGAGCGGAGGGCCAGCGCTTTGCAAGTCCTCCAGCTGCTGCTCTCGGGCATTGCGCAAGGCTGCATCTACGGCCTGATCGCGCTGGGCTTCGTGCTGATCTACAAGGCCACCGAAACGGTGAGCTTCGCGCAGGGCGACCTGATGATGCTCGGCGCCTTCACCGCCTTCGCGGGCATGACGCTCTTCGGCCTGCCCTTCTGGCTCGCCGCCATCCTGGCCGTGGTGGCGATGGCGGCCTTCGGCATGCTGGTCGAGCTGGCGGTGATCCGGCCCATCCTCGGCCAGCCGCAGTTCTCGATCGTGATGCTCACCATCGGCATCGGCTACGTGCTGCGAGGCCTCATCACCATGGTGCCGGGCATCGGCACCGAGACGCACGCGCTGCCCGTGCCCTACAAGGACCAGGTCTGGACACTCGGCGGCCTGGTGGTGAACGTGGAGCAGGCGGTGGTGATCGGCGCCACGGCGGTGCTGTGCGTGCTGCTGTTCGCGATGTTCCGCTACAGCAAGCTGGGCATCGCGATGCAGGCGAGCTCGCAGAACCAGCTCGCGGCCTACTACATGGGCATCCCCGTCAAGCGGCTCAACGGGCTGGTGTGGGGCCTGGCCGCGGCGGTGGCGACGGTGGCCGGCATGCTGCTGGCGCCCATCACCTTCGTGCACGCCAACATGGGGCTGATCGGCCTCAAGGCCTTCCCGGCCGCGGTGGTGGGCGGCTTCGGCAGCCTGCCGGGCGCGATCGTCGGCGGGCTGGTGATCGGGGTGGTGGAGTCCTTTGCCGGCTTCTACCTGCCCGACGGCTTCAAGGACACGGCGCCCTACATCGTGGTGCTGGCGATGCTGATGCTCAAGCCCAACGGGCTGTTCGGCGAGAAGCTGCGCAAGAAGGTGTGAGCATGCGAAGGACATCCGTACGCGAAGGACGCGAAAGTCACGCGAAGAGCGCGAAAGAATTCATTCAAAGAGTTCTTTGTCTTTTTCGCGACCTTCGCGCAACTTTTGCGTCCTTCGCGTTCGGCGGTCCGCTTTTCTGACCGACTTCCATGCGCTACATCTTCAAGACCAGCTACGCGCAGGACATCGCGCTCGCCAAGCATGGCGGCCACCGCTTCTGGTATTCGGCGCTCGGCGTGGTGCTGCTGGCCGCGCCCTGGCTGCTCGACGAGTACTGGCTCGCGCAGCTGAACTTCGTGCTCATCTATTCGGTGGTCGGCCTGGGGCTGATGCTGCTGGCGGGCTTCACGGGCCAGTTCTCGATCGGGCACGCCGCCTTCCTGGGCACCGGTGCGTACACGCAGGGCGTGCTGACCAACATGGGCGTGCCCTTCCCGCTGGCGATGGTGGCGGCGGCGCTGCTGTCGGCGGGCGTGGGCGTGGTGGTGGCCATGCCGGCCTTGCGCGTCAAGGGCATCTACCTGGGCATCGCCACGCTGGCCTTCGGCTTCATCGTCGAGGAGGTCTTCGCGCGGTGGGAGAGCGTCACCGGCGGCAACGCCGGGCTGCACGTGAAGTCGCCGAAGCTCTTCGGGCTGGACTTCGGCAGCGGCGAGGCCTTCTACTTCGTGTGCCTGGTCACGACGGTGCTGTGCACGCTGGGCGTGCTCAACCTGCTGCGCGCGCCCACCGGCCGCGCCTTCGTCGCCATTCGCGATTCGGAGATCTCGGCGCAGAGCATGGGCATCCACCTGGCGCGCTACAAGACGCTGTCGTTCGCGATCTCCGCCGCGCTGGCCGGGCTGGGGGGCGCGCTCTACGCGCACAAGATCAGCTTTCTCTCGCCCGACCAGTTCAGCATCCTGCAGTCGATCGACCTGCTGCTGCTGGTGGTGATCGGCGGGCTGGGGTCGGTGCACGGCGTGTTCCTCGGCGCGATCTTCCTGATCTCGATGCCGCAGCTGATC
>JAVHYA010000022.1 GCA_031119395.1 Pseudomonadota bacterium | reverse complement strand
CGACGACCTGCGCTGCGCGGGAGGCCGCCGATGAAGCACGCCATCCGCCACATCCATTTCGTCGGCGTGGGCGGCTCCGGCATGAGCGGCATCGCCGAGGTGCTGCTCAACCTGGGCTACACGATCTCCGGCTCCGACCTCGCCGACAGCGCGACGCTGCGCCGCCTGGCGGGCCTGGGCATCCGCACCTTCGTCGGCCACGAGGCCGCGCACATCGCGGGCGCGGACGCGGTCGTCACCTCCACCGCGGTGAAGGCGGACAACCCCGAGGTGCTGGCCGCGCGCGAGCGCAGGATCCCGGTGGTGCCGCGGGCGCTGATGCTGGCCGAACTGATGCGCCTGAAGCAGGGCATCGCCATCGCCGGCACGCACGGCAAGACCACCACCACCAGCCTGGCCGCCAGCGTGCTCGCGGCCGCGGGGCTGGACCCCACCTTCGTGATCGGCGGGCGCCTGAACAGCGCCGGCGCCAACGCCAAGCTCGGCAGCGGCGACCACATCGTGGTGGAGGCCGACGAGTCCGACGCGTCCTTCCTGAACCTGCTGCCCGTCATGGCGGTGGTGACGAACATCGACGCCGACCACATGGAGACCTACGGGCACGACTTCGCGAAGCTGCAGCAGGCCTTCGTCGACTTCCTGCACCGCATGCCCTTCTACGGCGTGGCCATCCTGTGCACGGACGATCCGGCGATCCGCCAGATCCTGCCGCAGGTGACCTGCCCGGTGACCAGCTACGGCTTCGGCGAGGAGGCCCAGGTGCGCGCCATCGACGTGCGTGCCGTGGGCGGCCAGATGCACTTCACGGCGCAGCGCCGCAACGGCGTGGTGCTGCCCGACCTGCCCATCGTGCTGAACCTGCCCGGCGAGCACAACGTGCGCAATGCGCTGTCGGTGATCGCCATCGCCGTCGAGCTCGGCATCCCCGACGAGGCGGTGCAGCGCGGCCTGGCCGACTTCAAGGGCGTGGGCCGGCGCTTCCAGCGCTATGGCGAGGTGGCGGCGCCGGCGGGCGGCACCTTCACCGTCATCGACGACTACGGCCACCACCCGGTCGAGATGGCGGCCACCGTGGCCGCCGCGCGCGGCGCCTTCCCCGGCCGCCGGCTGGTGCTGGCCTTCCAGCCGCACCGCTACACGCGCACGCGCGACTGCTTCGAG
Source organism: Pseudomonadota bacterium (assembly GCA_031119395.1). GTDB lineage: Bacteria > Pseudomonadota > Gammaproteobacteria > Burkholderiales > Burkholderiaceae_C > Xenophilus. Next base: position 62,720 of record JAVHYA010000022.1, on the reverse strand, counting down.
GATTTCGTGAAGGTCATCGGCCAGGCCGACGCCGTGCTGCTGGCCGAGGTCTACGCCGCCGGCGAGGCGCCCATCGTGGCGGCCGACGGCCGCTCGCTGGCGCGCGCGCTGCGCGTGGCGGGCAAGGTCGAGCCGGTCTTCGTCGACGACATCGCCGCCATGCCGCAGGCCGTCCTCGACAACGCGCGCGACGGCGACGTGGTGATCTGCATGGGCGCCGGATCCATCGGCGGCGTGCCGGCCAAGGTGGTCGAGCTGGGCGGCGCGGTGCTATCGAATCAGGAGCGCTCTGCGCAGGAAGGACGGGCGCTGTGAGCCAATTCGATCCCAAATCCTTCGGCAAGGTGGCCGTGCTCTTCGGCGGCAGCTCGGCCGAGCGCGAGGTGTCGCTCATGTCCGGCTCCGGCGTGCTGGAGGCGCTCAGGAGCCGCGGCGTCGACGCCCATGCCTTCGACCCCGCGCAGCGCGAGCTCGTCGAACTCAAGCGCGACGGCTTCGCGCGCTGCTTCATCGCACTGCACGGCCGGCACGGCGAGGACGGCACGGTGCAGGGCGCGCTGGAACTGCTCGGCGTGCCCTACACGGGCTCCGGCGTCATGGCCTCCAGCGTGGCGATGGACAAGGTCATGACCAAGCGCCTCTGGCAGGCCGACGGCCTGCCCACGCCCAAGTACGTGCGCCTGGCCTTCGACCAGCAGAGCCGGGAGCAGGTGCGCGCCGTGCCCGACGTGCTGGGCCTGCCGCTGATCGTCAAGCCGCCGCGCGAGGGCTCGTCCATCGGCGTGACCAAGGTGCGCGGGTACTCCGAGATGCAGGACGCCGTCGCCCTGTCGGCGAAGTACGACCCCGACGTGCTGTGCGAGGAGTTCATCGAGGGCGACGAGGTCACCTGCGCCGTGCTCGGCAGCGGTCTCGACGCGGTCGCACTGCCCGTGGTGCGCATCGCCGCGCCCGAGGGCGCCTACGACTACCAGAACAAGTACTTCACCGACGACGTGAAGTACCACTGCCCGGCCGGCCTGCCCGACGCGCTCGAACAGGAGATCCGCCACCTCGCGCTGGCCGCCTACCGCACGCTCGGCTGCCGCGGCTGGGGCCGGGCCGACCTGATGATCCGCGCCAGCGACCGCAAGCCCTTCCTGCTGGAGATGAACACCTCGCCCGGCATGACCAGCCATTCGCTGGTGCCCATGTCGGCGCGCGCGGCGGGCATCGCCTACGAGGACCTGTGCCTGCGCGTGCTGGCGACAGCCACCCTCGATTCGGCGCCGCCCGCGCCATTGGAGCGCGCCGCCTGACATGGCCGATTCCATCCCCACCCCCTTCGATGTCAAGCTCATGAACATCCTGGCCACGCTCATGTTCGCGGCCTGCGGTGTGCTGCTGCTGGCCGCGGCGGCCTGGTGGGTGCTGCGCCAGCCCTTCTTCCCCATCGCGGGCCTGAAGGTGGACGGCGACGTGACGCACAACAACGCGATCACCCTGCGTGCCAATGTGGCACCGCAGCTTGCCGGCAACTTCTTCACCGTCGACCTGGCCAAGGCGCGCGCCGCCTTCGAGTCGGTGCCGTGGGTGCGCAAGGCGGTGGTGCGGCGCGAGTTCCCCAACAAGCTGCGCGCGACGCTGGTGGAGCATGTGCCGGTGGCGCACTGGGGCACCGAGGCCGAGTCGCGCATGGTCAACAGCTACGGCGAGGTCTTCGAGGCCAACACCGCCGAGGCCGACGACGCCCTGCCGCGCCTGTCGGGCCCGGACGACCAGGCCGGCCATGTGCTGGGCATGTTCCGCGAGCTGGAACCGGTCTTCAAGGGCAAGGACCTGGAACTCGACGAGCTGGACCTGTCCAGCCGCGGCAGCTGGCAGGCCACGCTGTCGACCGGCGCCGTGATCGAACTGGGACGCGGCAGCAGCGACGAGGTCAAGGCCCGCACCGAGCGCTTCCTGCGCAGCGTGCGCCAGGTGGCGGCGCAGTACGGACGCAGCGTGGAATCGGTCGAGAGCGCGGACCTGCGCCACGCCGATGCCTATGCGCTGCGCCTTCGAGGGGTGACGGTGGCGGCCGAGGGCGCGCCCACCCCGAAGAAGAAATAGAGAAGAGCGAAGAGAAGAACACCCCGAGGACACATCGATGCCCAAAGAATACAAAGACCTGGTTGTCGGACTCGACATCGGCACCGCCAAGGTGATGGCCGTGGTGGCCGAGGTGCTGCCCAACGGCGAGCTCAAGCTGGCCGGCCTGGGCGTGGCGCCCTCCAACGGCCTCAAGCGCGGCGTGGTGGTCAACATCGACGCCACGGTGCAGAGCATCCAGCAGGCCCTCAAGGAGGCCGAGTTCATGGCCGACTGCAAGATCGGCCGCGTCTACACCGGCATCACCGGCAGCCACATCCGCGGCATCAACTCCAGCGGCATGGTGGCGGTGAAGGACAAGGAAGTCACCACCGCCGACGTGGCCCGCGTGGTGGAGACGGCGCGCGCCATCAACATCTCCAGCGACCAGCGCCTCTTGCTGGTGGAACCGCAGGAGTTCGTGATCGACGGCCAGGACGTCAAGGAGCCGATCGGCATGAGCGGCATGCGCCTGGAGGCCAAGGTGCACATCGTCACCGGCGCGCAGAGCGCGGCCGAGAACATCATCAAGTGCGTGCGCCGCTGCGGCCTGGAAGTGGACCAGCTCATGCTCAACCCGCTGGCCTCCAGCCAGGCGGTGCTGACCGAGGACGAGCGCGAGCTGGGCGTGGTGCTGGTGGACATCGGCGCCGGCACCACCGACGTGGCCATCTTCACCAACGGCGCGATCCGCCACACCGCGGTGATCCCGATCGCCGGCGACCTGATCACCAGCGACATCGCCATGGCGCTGCGCACGCCGACCAAGGACGCCGAGGACATCAAGGTCGAGAACGGCTACGCCAAGCAGCTGCTGGCCGATCCCGAGACGCAGGTCGAGGTGCCGGGCCTGGGCGACCGCGGCCCGCGCATGCTCAGCAAGCAGGCCCTGGCCGGCGTGATCGAGCCGCGCATCGAGGAGATCTTCTCGCTGGTGCAGCAGGTCGTGCGCGAGTCGGGCTACGAGGAAGTGCTCTCCTCCGGCGTGGTGCTCACCGGCGGCAGCGCGGTGATGCCGGGCATGGTCGAACTGGGCGAGGACATCTTCCTCAAGCCCGTGCGCCGGGGCATCCCGAAGTATTCGAGCGCCTTGTCCGACATGGTGGCCCAGCCCCGTGCGGCGACAGTCATGGGTCTGCTCGAGGAAGCGCGTTTCGCACGCATGCGCGGCTACAAGGTCGCGCAGAAGAACGGCTCGGTGAAGACGGCCTTCGGCCGCTTCAAGGACTTCATCGTGGGGAACTTCTGACGATGAATCATCTGTTCGATGCCCACCTGCACACCGGCCCGCCCCGACATTTCAACGAGCGATGGCGGCGAACCGGTCCACCACGCTGACGCCCGCGGCGTTCACATCCGGTCAGACATCAGCAAAGCAAGAAAACAGTTCTCTCTCAAACACGGCAACTGCAAGGATTCAAGGAGTTAAAGATGGCCATCGAAATGATCGAAGTCGAAGAATTCAACCAGGGCACGCAGATCAAGGTGATCGGTGTCGGCGGCGGCGGCGGCAATGCCGTCGCGCACATGATGCAGCGTGGCGTGCAGGGCGTGGAGTTCATCTGCGCCAACACCGACGCGCAGGCGCTCAACCGCGGCCACTCGCACAAGACGATCCAGCTCGGCCTCACCGGCCGCGGCGCCGGCAGCAAGCCGCAGATCGGCCGTGAATCGGCCGAGGTGGCGGTGGACGACATCCGCCAGGCGATCGAAGGCGCGCACATGCTCTTCATCACCGCCGGCATGGGCGGCGGCACCGGCACCGGCGCGGCCCCCGTGATCGCGCGCGTGGCGAAGGAAATGGGCATCCTGACCGTCGGCGTGGTGACCAAGCCCTTCGACTGGGAAGGCGGCAAGCGCATGACCAACGCCGAGCAGGGCCTGTCCGAGCTCGAGGCGAACGTCGACTCGCTGATCGTCATCCTCAACGAGAAGCTGCTCGACGTGCTCGGCGACGACGTGACGCAGGAAGAGGCCTTCGGCCACGCCAACGACGTGCTGAAGAACGCCGTCGGCGGCATTGCCGAGATCATCAACGAGTACGGCCACGTGAACGTCGACTTCGAGGACGTGCGCACCGTGATGGGCGAGCCCGGCAAGGCCATGATGGGCACGGCCTCGGCCAGCGGCCCCGACCGCGCGCGCATCGCCTCGGAACAGGCCGTCGCTTGCCCGCTGCTCGAAGGCATCGACCTGTCGGGCGCCAAGGGCGTGCTGGTCCTGGTCACCGCGTCGAAGGGCTCGCTCAAGCTGTCGGAGTCGAAGCTGGCGATGAACACCATCCGCGCCTACGCTTCGCCCGATGCGCACGTGATCTACGGCGCCGCCTACGACGAGTCGCTGGGCGACGAGATGCGCGTGACCGTGGTCGCCACCGGCCTGTCGCGCCCGAAGTCCAACCTCACGGTCGTGCCGACCTACGAGCCGGCGATGGCCACGGGCACGCACGGCTACGTGCCGAACATCGGCGGCGTGGGCGTGAACATGGTCGACCCGTCGTCCATCCCGACCTACCAGCGCGTGGGCAAGCCGGACGTGTGGTCCTCGCACCCCAACCGCGTCAACGCATCGGCCAAGGTCAATGCGCTGTCGTCGGGGGGCATGGACGATTTCGAGATTCCGGCCTTCCTGCGCCGCCAAGCCGATTGATGGCGCATCAGGCTACTGCGCAACCCGATCTCGCATCTGCGCTCCTCGCCGTACGTGAGTACGGCTGCGGTGCTCGAAGCGACCTCGGGCTGCTCGCTACGCCTGCTGCACCATCAATCCTCATCAGTCGACGACCATGCTGGCTATGACGGCCATAGGCAGGGCGATGGGACGCCGCACGGCGGGCGAAACTAAAATCGCCGGCGTGCTGCAACAGAGAACCCTCAAGTCGATCAGCCGCGCCGTGGGCGTGGGGCTGCACAGCGGCCAGCGGGTGGAGCTGACCCTGCGGCCGGCGCCGGCGGACACGGGCATCGTGTTCCGGCGCGTGGACCTGCCCGAACCGGTCGAGATCCCGATGAACGCCGAGGCGGTGACGGACACGCGCCTGGCCTCCACGGTCTCCAGGGGCGGCGCCAAGGTGCAGACGGTCGAGCACATCATGTCGGCCTGTGCCGGCATCGGCATCGACAACCTGTACATCGACATCACGGCCGACGAGGTGCCGATCCTCGACGGTTCGGCCGCCTCCTTCGTGTTCCTGCTCCAGAGCGCGGGCGTCGAGCTGCAGAAGGCGCCGCGCCGCTTCCTGAAGGTGACGAAGCCCGTCGAGGTGCGCGAGGGCGAGGGCGCCAACGAGAAGTGGGCGCGGCTCGACCCGTACCACGGCTTCAAGCTGGGCTTCCAGATCGACTTCGACCACCGCGTCGTCAATTCCACCGGCCAGCGCTTCGAGTTCGACCTCGGCAGCGGCCAGTACAACCGCGACATCGCGCGGGCGCGCACCTTCGGCTTCACCAAGGAGGTCGAGTACATGCGCAGCCGGGGCCTGGCGCTGGGCGGCGGGCTCGACAACGCGATCGTCATGGACGACACCAAGGTGCTCAATGCCGGCGGCTTGCGCTACGACGACGAGTTCGTCAAGCACAAGATCCTCGACGCGATGGGCGACCTGTACATCGTCGGCCATCCCTTGCTGGCGGCCTACAGCGCCTTCCGTTCGGGGCACGCGCTCAACAACAAGCTGCTGCGCGCGCTGCTGGCGCAGCCTGACGCCTACCAGCTCGTCACCTTCGAGAACGAGCGTGCCGCGCCGCAGGGCTTCAACGAGGTGGCGCGCGCCTGGTAGGCGACGCGCACCCGCCTTTCCCGCACATGCTGCTGTTCCGCTGGGCCATCCTGCTGCTCCTGCTGGTGGCCGGCGTGTGCTTCGCCTTCTATGCCGGCACCGGCCAGGTGAAGTACCGGCGCATCGGCTGGATCGTGCTCAAGTGGACCTTGCTGGCGGCGCTCGGCTTCTTCGCCGTGCTGATCGCCGAGCGCGTGGCCTGACCCCTATGCCCGTGGCGGGCGGCCGTCGAACGCGTCCTGCAGCAGCTGCCTGAGCGCCTGGGCCTCCAGCGGCCGCGGGTTCGGGTACTGGTTCTCCATCGCCAGCGCGCAGGCCCGGTCCAGGTCCTGCTCGCGCATCCCGATGTCCTCGAGTGCGACCGGCGCGCCGTTGTCGCGCGCCAGGTCGTAGACCGCGCGCGGTGCATCGTCGGCGCCGAGCGCGCGCGCGATGCGCCGCATCGCGCCGGGCGCAGCGCCGGCGTTGTAGGCCAGCGCGTGGGGCAGCACGATGGTGTGGGTCTCGGCATGCGGCAGGTTGAAGCTGCCGCCCAGCGTGTGGCACAGCTTGTGGTGCAGCGCCATGCCGACGCCGCCCAGCACCTGCCCGCACAGCCAGGCGCCGTAGAGCGCGTCGGCGCGTGCCTGGCCGTCGGCGGGGTCGGCATGGATTGCCGGCAGCGCCCGGCCCAGCGCGGCGATGCCTTCCTCGGCCAGCAGTTGCATGACCGGGTTGCCGTCGACCGCGTACAGGCCCTCGGCCGCGTGGGCCAGGGCGTTGATGCCGCTCACGATCGACAGGCCCACGGGCAGGCCCACGGTCAGTGCCGGGTCGTAGATCACCGTGCGCGGCATCACGCGCGTGTCCTTGCCGGTGTGCTTCAGGCCGTTGTGCGTCACGCCGTAGATGGGCGTCATCTCCGAGCCCGCGTAGGTGGTGGGCACGGCGAGGATGGGCAGGCCCGAATCGAGCGCGATCGCCTTGCCCAGGCCGATGGTCGACCCGCCGCCCAGGGCCACCGCGCAATCGGCGTCCAGCCGCAGCGCCTCGGCGCGCGCTTCGCGGGCGACCTCCATCGGCACGTGCATCACGGCGCCGGCGAAGACGCCCGCGGCGCGCTCGCCCAGTTGCGCGGCCAGGCGCTCGGCCTGTTCGCGCTGGGGCGGGGTGCACAGCACCAGCGCCCGGCGCATGCCCAGGGCGTCCAGTTCGCCGGCGATGCGGTCCAGGGCGCCGACGCCGAAGATCACCCGCTGCGCGCGGCTCTCGAAGACGAAGGGGCTCATTCGGCGACGATCCCGCGGCTCTTGATGAGGCGGCCCCAGCGCTCGCTCTCGCTCTTGATCAGGCGGTTCATCGCCTCGCGGTCGCCGGCCACGACCTCGAAGCCGCCATCACCCAGGCGCCTGGCGACTTCGGGCTGGCGCAGCACGGCGCCCATGTCGGCCGCCAGCCGGTCGAGCGCGGCGGCCGGCACCTTGGCCGGCGCCACCATGCCGACCCAGGAATAGACCTCGAAGCCCTTGTAGCGCTCGGCCACCGCCGGGACCTCGGGCAGGGCCGCGTTGCGGGTGGGGGAGGTGACGGCCAGGGCACGGAGCTTGCCGCTGTGCACCTGCTGCAGCACCAGCGGCAGGCTGGCGATCATCGAATCCACGTGCCCGCCCATCAGGTCGGTGAGCGCCGGGCCGCCGCCCTTGAAGGGCACGTGCACGCCGCTCGTGCCGGCCGTCTCGTGGAACAGTTCGGCCGCCAGGTGGTTGGAACTGCCCGCGCCCACCGATGCGTACGACACGGCGCCCTTGCCCTTGGCGGCCGTCACGTAGTCCTGCAGCGTCTTGTACGGCGACGCCGCGGGCACCACCAGCACCATCGGCGAGCGGGCCACGTACGACACGCCGGTGAAGTCGCGTTCGGTGACGTAGGGCAGCCTGGGGTAGATGTGCTGCTCGGTGGCGTAGGAGTCGAACACCAGCGCCACGGTGTGGCCGTCGGGCGGACTCTTGGCCACCAGCGCCATGCCGATGGTGCCGCCCGCGCCGCCGCGGTTGTCGACGATGACCTGCTGGCCCAACCGGGCGGCGAGCGGTTCCTGGATCTGGCGGGCCACCTTGTCGACCGTGCCGCCCGCCGCGAAAGGCACCACCATCGTCACGAGCCGCGAAGGGTAGGCCTGGGCCGCGGCCGATCCGGGGCCGAGCAGCGCCAGGCCGAAGGCCAGCGCGCAGTGCAGGGTGTGCCGGCGGGGCATCCCGGCCGATGTCGTCTCTTGTTGGGGCATGAAAAATCCTCGTGTCTCGGTGTGGCCTGGATGCTATTCTTTGCGGCGAACGAAAAGAACTCGTCCCTGGCGCCAAACGCTTTTGCGGAAGCTGCACAAATGGAATCCATCCGCTTTGCCGAATCGCTGGCCGTCTTCGTCGACGTCGCGCAGGCCCGCAGCTTCTCGGCCGTGGCGCGCCGGCGCGGCATGGTCGCCTCCTCCGTCGCGCGGCAGATCGATGCGCTGGAGCAGGACCTGAAGGTGCCGCTGTTCACGCGGTCCACCCGCGCACTGGTGATGACCGACGCCGGCGAACTGCTGCTCGAGCGGGCGCAGAAGATCCTGCGCGACATGACCGACGCGCGCAGCGAGGTGGTTTCGCTCGACCAGCGCGTGCAGGGCCTGCTGCGCGTGAGCTGCGTGCCGGCCTTCGGGCGGCGGCATGTGGTGCCGCACCTGGCGTCGCTGCTCGAGAAGCATCCCGAGCTGAGCGTCGAGCTGGAACTCACCGAGCGCCTGGTCGACCCGGTGCTCGAGCGATTCGACATCGTCATCCGCATCGGCCCGCAACCCGACAGCAGCCTCGTCGGCCAGCGCATCGGCAGCCAGCGCTACATCATGGGGGCCGCGCCCTCGTACTTGGCGCGCCACGGCCGGCCCACGCACTTCGAGGACCTGGCCAAGCACCACCTCATCGACCGCCAGCACAGCACCAACGCACGCGGCTGGCGCGAACTCGACGGCTTCGACTGGAGCCAGCCGCCGCACTTCGCGCTGGAGAGCGACGACTGCGACTCGCGCCGCATGTGTGCGGCGCAGGGCCTGGGCATCGCGCTGATGCCCAACTGGGCCATCGGCGAGGACCTCGCGGCAGGCCGCATCGTCGAGCTGACGCTCGAAGGCGCGCCGAAGCAGCCCGCCACCGGCATCTTCATGCTGCGGGCGGCGCCGCATGCGAGCGTCAAGGTGCGTGCCTTCAGCCAGCACCTGCTGGACAGCATCGGCCGGTCGGCCAGCTGGGTCAGCGACGCGGCCACCGCGCTGCAGTAGCGCGGCCGGGCGCGCGCGCTCAGCGCATGCGGCCCTGGCGGTAGGCGCCCGTCGTGCGGCGCTCGAGCGTGGCGGCCTGGCCGAGCCGCGCAAGCGTGCGCCCGACCTGTGCATGCGTGATCGCCAGCCCCAGCGCGTCGGCCGCGTCGGCCCCGGGAACCCCCGGCAGGTCCAGCAGGCGGCGGACCATCTCCTGCACCTGCGCCTTGGCGGCGCTGCCGTGTCCGGCCACGGCCTGCTTCATCTGCAGGGCGGTGTATTCCGACACCGCCAGCTGGTTGACCACCAGGGCCGTGAGGCAGGCGCCGCGTGCCTGGCCCAGCAGCAGCGTCGACTGCGGGTTCACGTTGACGAACACGATCTCCACCGCCGCCGCGTCGGGCCGGTAGCGCTGCGCCAGCTCGCCGATGCCGTCGAACAGCACCTTCAGCCGCAACGCCAGCTCGCCCTTGGCCATGTGCCGGGTGCTGATGGTCCCGCTGGCCACGTAGCGCAGCGCGTGGCCGTCCACGTCCACCACGCCGAAGCCGGTGGTCTGCAGTCCGGGGTCGATGCCGAGGATGCGCATGCTATGAAATCAATAGCTGCTTGCGCAGGTGTGGCGGGCGCTGCAGGCCGATTTAGCTTGAGAGGACGACCGGGGGGCCTTCATGCGTCGAAGTACCAGCGCACGGAGTGGAAGAAGATCGGCGCCGCGAAGCACAGCGCGTCGACGCGGTCGAGCAGGCCGTTCGCGCCGGTCACGCCCACGCCCTTGCGGCCCCAGTTGGGAATCCCGCGGTCGCGCTTGAGCGCCTTCATCACCAGGTGGCCCATCGAGCCCGCGACGCAGGCCACGAGCGCCGCGGTGAAGGCCTGCCAGAAACGGAAGGGCGTGATGAAGGACAGCAGCGCGCCCACGAAGCTCGCCACCCCCATGCCCACGCCCCAGCTCGCCCAGTTGAAGCTGCGGCTGATGTGCGGCGCGATCGGCGCACGCGGCCGCAGCAGCTGGCGCAGCAGGCCGCCTTTGGCGGGCGGCGCCTCGGGGCCGGCGTCGGCCGGCGGTGCGGTGGCCGACAGGCGCCGGTTGATCAGGTGCTGCACCAGCATGCAGGTCTGCACCGTGGCGACGAGGAAGAAGACGAGGAAGGCGTTCTTGCCCTCGTAGCCGGGAAATGACAACAGCAGCAGCGCCGGCACGTGCGACAGGCCGTACACGCAGACCATGATGCCCCACTGGAGCTTGGCGTTGCGTTCGAGGAAGTGGTTCGGGTCGTCGGCCAGTGCACTGGCCACCGGGATGGCGAAGAACACGTACACCGGGATGAACACGGTGAAGAAGTTGAAGCGCGCCGTCGCGACCAGCATGAACTGGACCGGCAGCACGACGAAGAAGGCCAGCAGCAGGCTGCGGTGGTCGCCGCGCCGCGTGGGCGAGAGCGTGATGAACTCGCGCAGCGCCAGGAAGGCGATCAGCGCGAAGAGCACCGTGGCCACCGCGTCGCCCAGGGCCCAGCCGATCCAGAAGATCACCACCATGAACCACGTCGTGCCCAGCAGGCCGCGGAAGTGGCGCAGCTCCTCCTGCCAGGCCTCGCCGTGCACGGGATGGCGCCGCTCGCGCAGCGTGAGCAGGAAGGCCGCGGTGCTCACGATCGCCAGCAGGCCGAAGACGAGGACGAACAGCGCCGCGACCTGCTGGGTCGCGCTCAGGTTGCGCAGGAAGCTTTCCATGTCGTTGTCGAAGCCCTACACGTCGCGCAGGGCGACGACCGCCTCGCGGGCGCGGTCGAGGAAAGCGCGGCGCTCCTCGCCCGCGCCGAGCTTGAGGGGCGCGCCGAAGGTGACCGAGCAGAGGATGGGCACCGGCACGACCTCGCCCTTGGGCATCACGCGCTGCACGTTGTCGATCCACGCCGGCACCAGCACCACCTCCGGGAAGAGCCTGGCCAGCATGTACAGCCCCGACTTGAATTTCTGCGGCGTGCCGGTGTGGCCGCGCGTGCCCTCCGGAAAGATGATGATCGAGTCGCCGCTCCTGAGCGCGTCGACCAGCGGCAGCAGCGGGTCGTCGGGACGCAGCTCGGGCAGCGGCATGGCGCCCGCCGAGGCATCGGCGGCATCGGCCGCCGCGCTTGCCGGCGAGGCCGCGGGCGTCGAGGGCAGGGGTGTCGGCAGGTCCAGCTCGCCCTGCGCGTCGCTGCGCGAGGCCGGTGGCAGCGGCGGCGGCGGCGTGTCCGCCTCGGCGCCTGCCGCCACGGCCAGCGCCGGCGGCGCTGTCGACGCCTCGGCGCTGACGGCGGTGGGCAGGGTGGCCGCTGGGGTCGTCATGGAGCCGGGCAGGTCGAAGGTGGGCTCGATGCGCTCGCCGCCGGCTGGGGCCGCGGCGACGGGCGGTGCCGGCATCGCAGGGGCGGGCGGTGTCGGGCCGCCTGCACGCTCCACGTACACGGCGTTGAACACCTCGGTCGTGATCCAGCGCTTGAGCGGCGTGTTGGCCCAGTAGTCGCGCGCCGCGATGGGGCGCGTGATGCTGCGCAGCTCCTCGGGCAGCGCGGCCCAGATCATGACCAGGTCGACGTGGCTCTGGTGGTTGGCGAAGTAGATGCGCTGCTCGGCCTTGGGCGGGCAGCCGAACCAGCGCGCCTGCGCGCCGGTGAGCAGCCGCACCAGCCCGAGCAGCATCCATCCGGTCAGCTTGGCAAGCATGCGGCGATGATACGGGCCATGCCTGCTGCCGATTTCCCGCCGCTGCGCCGGCGCTTCGATCCCCGCGCGGCCGCGTGGGCGCCGGGCCTGTTCGTCGTGCGGGCGATTTCGGCGGAGAAGCGCGCGCCGCCGCGCGACGCCCGGCGCTGAAGCGCGGTCCGCCGCGGCGGGCCGCGCCGCTTCAGGCCAGCACCAGCACGCCGTCGGCGGCACGCACCCCGTCGCCTTCGGGCAGCACGAAGAGCGGGTTGATCTCGGCCTCCACCAGGCGATCGCCCAGCCGGGCCGCCATGGCGGAGAACGCCACGATCGCATCGACCAGCGCATCGACGTCGGCCTTGGGGCGGCCGCGGAAGCCGTTCAGGAGCGGCCAGGTCTTGAGTTCCTGCGCCATCGACAGGGCGTCCGTGCGGCTGAGCGCACCCAGCGTGTCGCCGTCGCGGGGCAGCAGGCGCAGCGTGGTGTCCTGGAACAGCTCGGCCGTCACGCCGCCCATGCCCAGCAGCACCGCGGTGCCGAGCGCGTCGCGGTGCAGGCCGAGGATGAGCTCGGTGCCGCCGCCCACCATCTGCTGCACCAGGAAGCGCGTGGGCTGCACACCGGTGCGCGCCTCGACATCGCCGGCCATTTGCAGCAGGCGCGCGCCGATGGACTCTGCGGTCTGGCCGACGGCGACGCCGCCGACGTCGCTCTTGTGCGTGATCTGCGCCGAAAGGATCTTCAGCACCACGCGGCCGCCCAGTGCCTGCGCGGCGGCCTCGGCCTCGACCGGCGTCGCCACGACCCGTTCCGCGGCGCAGGGCACGCCGAAGCGGGCGAAGCACTGCTTGGCCTGTGCCTCGTCGAGCGAGCCGCGGGGCAGGTCCTCGATCGATGCAGTCACCGGGCTGGCCACGGCGTCGCTGCCGGGCGCCGTGAAGCCCCGGGCACGCAACATGCCCGCGAGCGCGGCGGTGCAGCTCTCGGCGGCCGCGAAGGCCGGCACGCCGCGGCGCGTGAGCAGCGCGCCGATCGCGGGCGCGTGCGGGCTGACGTAGGCCAGCACCGGCTTGTCGGAACCGGGCAGGCAGTCCTGGATGGCGCTCGCCATCAGTTCGGGCATCGCCAGGCTGGAGGAGCCGACGATGACGACCAGCGCGTCGTAGGACGGGCTGGCCAGCAGGGTCGTGATGGCGCCACGCAGCAGGTCCGGGCGCAGGCCCGCCAGCGTGACGTCGATGGGATTGCGGTCGAGCACCGCCTCGCTGCCGCTCTGCAGGGCACGCAGCGCCTCGGCCGTGGCGGCATCCGGCGGCGGCGTCTCGAAGCCGGCCACGCCCAGGTCGTCCGACACCAGCGTGCCCGCGCCGCCGGTGGAGGTGAGGACGGCCACGCGAGGGCCGCGCAGCCGGCGGCCGGTGACCAGGGCGGCCGGCACGTCCAGCAGGTCGGAGAAACTCTGCGCGCGAATCACGCCGACCTGCCTGAACAGCGCGTCGTACATGCGGTCGGCGCCGGCCATCGCGCCGGTGTGCGACACGGCCGCCTGCGCCCCCGCTTCGGAGCGGCCGATCTTGAACGCCACGACCGGCTTGCCGGCGCGTGCGGCCTTCAGGCACGCGGCGCGAAAGCGCGCCGGGTTGCGCACCGTTTCCACGTACAGCGCGATCACCTGGGTGGCCGGGTCGTCGGCCAGGTGATCGATGAAGTCGGCGAGTTCCAGGTCGGCCTCGTTGCTGGTGGCGATGAGCTTGGACAGGCCGATGCCGCGCGCCGCGGCACGCGACAGCAGGGAACCGAGGATGCCGCCGCTTTGCGACACCACGCCGATGTGGCCGACCGGGAACGCGTCCATCTCCAGCGCGCCGGAGGGCGAGAGCACGATGCCGTCGGTGAGGTTCACCAGGCCGATGGTGTTGGGCCCGAGCAGGCGCATCGGCCCGGCGGCCTCGACCAGCTGGCGTTGGCGGCGCGCGCCGTCCTCGCCCGTTTCGGTGTAGCCGCTCGCCAGCACGATGGCCGCGGGGCAGCCGCGTGCCGCGAGTTCCTTCACCGCCACGTGGGCACGCTCCGCGCCGAGCAGCACCACGGCGACATCGGGCACCTCGGGCAGCGAGGCCACGTCCGCATAGCAGGGCAGGTCGCCCACGCGGTCCACCTTGGGGTTGACCGGCAGGATGCGGCCGGAGAACCCGTGCTTGTGCAGGTAGGCGACCGGCCGGCCGGAGGTCTTCTTCGGGTCGGCCGAGGCGCCGATCACGGCGACGCTGCGCGGCGACAGCATCCGGGCAATGGCGGTGCGCATGGCATCACTCCTTGCCGGACGACCTGGCCAGGAAGGCCTCGACCGAGGCGCGGTGCTCGGCGCTGGTGTAGCAGATGCCCTGCGCCTGGCTGCCCTGCGCGAACACGTCGTGCGACGACAGCTCGAAGCTCTGGTTGACGATGGTCTTCGTCAGCGCCAGGGCGGTCGACGAGGCGGCCGACAGTTCGCGCGCCCATTGCCGGGCGTCGGCGAGCAGGGTGTCGGCGCCGGTCTGCCGGTCGACGATGCCCAGCTTCGCCGCTTCGTCCACCTTGACCTGGCGACCGGTGAAGATCAGTTCCTTGGCCTTGGCCAGGCCGACCCGGCGCGGCAGGAAGTACATGCCGCCACCGTCGGGCACGATGCCGCGGTGGATGTACGACCAGGTGAAGCTCGCCCATTCGCTGGCGATGATGAAGTCGCAGGCCAGCGCGGTGTCGGCTCCGAGGCCCGAGGCCGCGCCGTTCACGGCGGCGATCACGGGCTTGGGCATGGTGTGCAGCAGCGCCTGGGTGTGGTGCACCCGCTGCTGGCGGTGCCAGCCGTTGAAGCCGACCTCGCCCACGGGGGCATTCATGCGCCTTTGCATGCCGCTGATGTCGCCGCCGGCACAGAAGCCCTTGCCGGCGCCGGTCAGCACCAGGGCGCGGATGGACTTGTCGGCCGCCACCTGCTCCAGCGCGTGGATGAACTCGGTGCGCATGTCGTCGCTCATCGCATTGCGCTTGTCGGGGCGGTTCAGGGTCAGGGTCGCGATGGCGTCCTGCACGTCGAGTTGGATCAGGGTGTCGCTCATGGGGAATCTCCGGTGCGGACCTGTGGCCGCGGTTTGAAAGCTCACTCCGGCTTGATGCCGTTTTCCTTGACGATGGGGGCCCAGCGGGCTTCTTCGGCCTGGACGTAGGTGCCCAGTTCGCCCGGCGCTCCGCCGCTCACGGCGAGACCCTCGTGCTCGATCTTGCGCACGAACTCGGGGGCGCGAAGCGCCTTGCGGCCTGCCGCATTGAGCCGGTCGATGACCGGTTGTGGCGTGCCTGCGGGCACGTACAGCCCGTACCAGCTCTCGACCTGGTAGCCGGGCACCGTGGACGCGATGGTGGGCACGCCCCTGAAGGCCGCCGACGGCGCCTGCGAGGTCACGCCCAGCGCCCGCAGCTTGCCGGTGTCGACGAAGTTCGACGCCGCCGCCGCGGTCGCGAACATCATGTCGACCTGGCCGCCGAGCAGGTCGGTCAGCGCCGGACCGGCGCCCTTGTAGGGGACGTGGACGAGGCGAACCCTGGCCAGG
Organism: Pseudomonadota bacterium; assembly: GCA_031119395.1. Classification (GTDB taxonomy): domain Bacteria; phylum Pseudomonadota; class Gammaproteobacteria; order Burkholderiales; family Burkholderiaceae_C; genus Xenophilus. The sequence continues at coordinate 47,275 of JAVHYA010000022.1, read as the reverse complement.
TTCGCCAGCATCTCGCCCGCCAGGTGCGCGGAAGTGCCGTTGCCCTGCGAGGCATACGTCAGCGTGTCCGGCTTCGCCCTGGCGGCGGCGATGACGTCTGCGACGGACTTGTACGGGCTGTCCGCGCGCACCACCAGCACGTTGGGGCCGCGGCCGATCAGGAGCACCGGCGCGAAGGCGGCGTTGCTGCCGTACGGCAGCCTGGGCTGCAGGGAAGGATTGACGGCATGGGCGAAGGACGCGACGACGACGGAATAGCCGTCGGCGGCGCTCTTGGCCACGTTGTCGGTGCCGATCATCGTGCCGGCCCCCGGCCTGTTGTCCACGATGACGGGTTGGCCGAGATCCTTGGACATCTCCAGGCCCAGCGTGCGGGCGATGAGGTCGGTGCCGCCGCCAGGGGCGAAGGGCACGACGAGGCGCACGGGCTTGTCCGGATAGGCCGAGGCCGCGCACAGGCCGGACAGGGCAGCCAGCCCGGCCAGGAGGAGGGCGCGCATCGCGCGCCGTGGACTGTCGATCATGGGTCTTGTCTCCGTGGTTCGGCGAGAAGGGCAAAGACCGCCGCGCGTCTTGACCGCTGGGGGAGACTCTAGGCAAAGGGGCGTGGAAGAGGCACCGTCCTGTTCCAATCAGTGGAACTTCACTTGCCGACCCCATCGCGCCGCCCATGACCACCCCAGCCACTGACGCACTGACGGAGAAACCGGGGCGATCCCCCGCCAATCGTTCGCTGGAGCGCGGCATCGAGATCCTGCGCGCCTTCCGTCCCGGATCGGAGCTGCTGGGCAACGGCGAGCTCGCCGAGCGCACGGGCCTGCCCAAGGCCACGGTGAGCCGGCTCGCCCAGACCCTGGTCGGCAGCGGCCTGCTGCAGCTGGACGCCGCCACGCGCACCTACCGCCTGGCGCCGGCGGTGCTGAGCCTGGCGCATGCCATGCGCTCGGGCTCGCGCGTGCTCGCGGTCGCCGCGCCGCACATGCGCGCGCTGGCGGAACGGTTGCGCATCAACGTCGGCCTGGCGGCGCCCGACCGCGACGAGATGGTCTACCTCGAATCGATCCGGTACGCCCGGCGGGTGGCGCTACGGCACGTCGTGTCGGGGCAGCGCGTGCCGATGGAGCTCACCTCCCTGGGCCGGGCCTACCTGGCGGTGGCGCCGGGCAGGCAGCGCCAGGCGCTGATGGGCATCCTCGCGCGGCGGCGCGGGCGCCAGTGGCCGGTGTTGAAGAAGGAGATCGACGAGGCGTGCGCCGACGTGCGCAGCCGCGGCCATTGCGCCGCATCCTGGCAGCCGGAGGTGGTGGCCGTCGCGGCGCCGCTGGTGACCGACGACGCCATCTATGTCTTCAACCTGAGCCTGTCGACGGTCGAGTCGCCGGCGGCGATCTCGCGGGAACTGGGGCCTTCGCTGCTCGCGCTGGTCGAGCGGGTGCGGCGCGAGCTGGACAGGCGCGATCCGCGGGGGCTCTAGCGCGGGCGGCTACGGCAGTTCGACGGCGCCCATGCGCGCCACGATGGTCGCGGTGCGTCCGTTGAGGTAGGCCGAGTTGGGGCGCATCTCGTAGAACTGCGGACTCGGCAGCATCACGGCCAGTCGCGCGGCCTCGGACGGCGACAGCCGCGCCGCACTCTTGCCGAAATAGCGCTGCGCCGCGGCCTCGGCGCCGAACACCCCGTTGCCCCATTCGACGCTGTTGAGGTAGATCTCCAGGATGCGCTGCTTGCTCAGGAAGAGCTCCAGCGCCATCGTCAGCACCAGCTCCTGGCCCTTGCGCGCCAGGGTGCGCTCGCCGGACAGCAGCAGGTTCTTCGCCAACTGCTGCGTGACCGTGGAGCCGCCGCGCAGGCGCGCCTGCACCGGCGGCGGCGCGGGCTTGCCGCGCGCGGCCGCACGGGCGGCACGCTTGGCCGCGAGCTCTTCGGCGCGGGCATTGCGCTGGCGGGCGCGCTCGATCGCTTCCCACTCCACGCCGTCGTGGTTGACGAAGTCGGCGTCCTCGCTGGCCAGCACCGCGCGCTTGAGGTTGTCGTGGATCTGCGCATAGGGCAGCCACTGCTGGCGCCACTGGGCCCGGGCGCCGTCGCGCAGCACGATCTGCCACATCTCCGAGCGCTGGAAGGCGGTGGATTGCGGGTCGATCGCCGCCATCGCCGCGATGCGCAGCACGAAGAAGACTTCGAGTGCGAGTCCGGCCAGCAACAGGCAGCCGATCCAGCGGACGAGGGGACGCATCGCGAGGGTCAGGCGGCGTCGACGACGGCACGCAGTTCGGCCAGCACCTCGGCCGAGGGCGGGCGCACGCCGCGCCACAGCGCGAAGGCCTCGGCCGCCTGCTCGACGAGCATGCCCAGTCCGTCGCGCGGCACGGCGCCGTGCGCGCGTGCCCAGTCCATGAAGCCGGCCGCCGCCCGCCCGTACATCATGTCGACCGCGAGCGCGCCAGGTCGCAGCACAGCGGCGGCCACCGGCACCGCACCGCCGGCCAGGCTGGAGGCCGTGGCGTTGACCACCACGTCGAAGCTGCCGGGCACGTCGTCGAGCGCCCAGGCTTCCAGCGCCGTCGAATGGCCCAGGGCCTGCGCCGAATGCCGGCGCACCAGGGCGACGGCCTTGTCCACCGTTCGGTTGGCCACCACGAGGCGGCGCAGTCCGGTGTCGAGCAGGGGGCCGAGCACGCCGGCCGCCGCGCCGCCCGCGCCGATGAGCAGCAGGTCGCGCCCCGCGAGCGCCACGCCCGCATGGCGCTCGATGTCGTTGACCAGGCCCACGCCGTCGGTGTTGTCGCCGTGCAGGCGCCCGTCGGGCTCGAAGCGCAGGGTGTTCACGGCCTGCGCCAGACGCGCCCGATCGCTGAGCGACTGGGCCAGTGCCGCCGCCTCGAATTTGAAGGGCACGGTCACGTTGCAACCGCCCGCGCGGTCGCCCGCGGCCGCGGCTTCCGCGCGGAAGGCGTCCACGGCGGCGGCGAAGCCATCGATGGGCGCCAGCCGCCGGCCGTAGTCCAGCGCCTGGCCGGTGAGTGCGGCGAAACGCGCGTGGATCCAGGGCGAGCGGCTGTGCTCGACCGGGTTGCCGATGACGCAGTAGCGGTCCATGTCCGGGGACGTCAGTTGATGGGCTGCGTGGAGACCTGCGTTTCCAGCGTCTCGTCGCGCGTGAACTTGAAACGGGAGGGCATGAGCAGCTGGTCGGTCTGGCGGCGCATGGCGTCGGTGAAGCGGCCGAAGTTGCCGATGCTCGCGACGATGGCCTGCGCGCGGCGGTCCAGCTCCCTGTTGCCCGAGCTCTGGACGATCTCGGTGCCCAGCAGCGAGCCGTCGAAGTTGACGCTGACGATCATGGTGAGTTCGCCATAGAGCTTCTTGCCGCCGGCCTGCGGAAAGCGCTCGGTGCCGCGCGCCTCGATCTTGCGGCGCAGCGCGTCGACATACACGGCGTAGGTCGCCTCCTTGGTGGCGGGGCTCACGAAGCGCCGCTTGGGCCGCGCGTTCTCCTCGTTCACCCGGCGCTCGATCTCGGCCAGCAGTTCCAGCAGCTGGCGGCGCTTGTCTTCCTGCGCCGCGTTGTCGTTCGGCTGGCCGGCCTGGCGCGGATCCGGCATCGGCATGGCGGCGAGCTGGGCGCGCACCTGCGCCAGCAGCATCATCTGCTGCGCCTGCATGGCCTCGATCTGCTTCTGCGCCTCCTCGGCGGAGTCGCCCACGGCGGTGAAGGCCGAGGGCGGCAGCGGACTGGTGGCGCGGCCCTTGTCGAGGTCGCCGCCGCCGGCCAGCGAAGCCTGGGCCAGCGCCTGCGCCTTGTCGGGCGCTTCGCCCCTGGCCTTGGCATTGACCAGGATGATCTCCAGCGGGGTTTCCTGGAAGACGCGGTTGAAGGCCTCGGGATCGGCGAAACGGACCGCCAGCAGCGCAGCGTGGGCCAGGACCGACAGGCCCAGCGCGATCTGCAGCGTGCTGAAGTCCTTGAGGTTCATGCCGCGCTGGGTTCGGCGGTGGGTGTGTCGGCGGCGTCGCCATCGGCCAGGTCGACGGCAATGGCCAGCGGGCCGGCGGCCGGCTCCTCGTCGTCGCCCTCGTCGGTGGCTTCGGGGGTCGCGGCGGCACCGAGACGATCGGTGACGGTGCCGTTGACGGCCAGCGCGATCTCGTCGATGTCGCCCAGGCGCACGCGCACGCGGCTGCCGCGCGGCAGGCCCTGCGCGCCGAGCACCGGCAGCACCAGCGGCAGCGTGTCGGCGCGCACCAGCGTCTCGCCGGCGCCGCCGTCCTTGATGAGCGTGGCGTCCAGTTCCTGGATGCCCTGCTGCTGCAGGTACTTGAGCGTCCAGAAACGCTCCATGCCGGCCTGGTAGGCGTTGTACGTGCTGTAGGCGGCATCGAAGCCCGAGAGGATGGAGAACAGGCTCGCGTCCTTGGGCTTGAAGGGCGCCGCGAGGGCGGCGGTCTTGCCGTGGCGGGCCGCGGCGATGATCTGCCACTGGTTCACCAGGTCGGTATAGCGGCGCAGCGGGGAGGTGCTCCAGGCGTAGCTCTTCACGCCCAGGCCCGCGTGCGGCAGCGGCTTGGTGCCCATGCGCACCTTGATGCCGGGTGCCAGGCTGGCCTGGCTGCGGTAGAGCGCCGGCACGCCCAGTTCGCCGAGCCAGACGCCCCAGCTGCTGTTGGCCAGGATCATGGCCTCGGAGACGATCAGGTCCAGCGGCGCGCCGCGGCGGCGGGTGCCGATCTGGACCTGCTCGTTGCCCGTGGGCTCGGCGCCGTCGTTGCCGACGAGCCGGAAGTTGTAGTCGGGCCGGTTGAAGGTCTCGGGCTTGCCGCGCACCGCCTCCCGGCCGAGCTTCAGGTGGCGGGCGAGGCGATACAAAAACGATAGCGGCTCACGCAGGCGCCATGCGGCCTCCGGGCCTTTTTGGCTTGGAATGGCGGCGCTGTCGAGCCAGGTCTCGTCGATGACGCCGTCGAGCTGGTCATGCCGCAGGTTGGCCACGATCGGCACCCGCTCGAGCTTCGTCTCGGTGCCCAGCAGGTCCAGCGTCGCCTCGTCGAAACGGGCGTAGAGCGAAACCGCGGGCCGGTCGCCGCCATCGAGCAAGGTGTAGGTCTGCACGATGTCGTCGGGCAGCATCGTGATCTTGTGGCCCGGCATGTAGACGGTCGACATGCGGTGGCGGGCCACCTGGTCGAGCGCGCTGTCGGGCGCGATGGCCAGGCCCGGCGCGGCGATGTGGATGCCCACGGTGACGGTGCCCGAGCCCAGGCCCTGCACCGAGAGTGCGTCGTCGATCTCGGTGGTCTGCGAGTCGTCGATCGAGAAGGCCTGCACGCCCTCGGCGCGCGGCAGCTCGTCGGCGATCGCCGGCGCCGCGAGCGCGGGGAAGCCGGTGCCCTTGGGGAAGTTCTCGAACAGGAAGCGCCGCCAGTGGAACTGGTAGGGCGAGTCGATGGCACCCGAGGCCTCGAGCAGCTCGAGCGGCGCACGCTGGCTGGCGCGCGCGGCCTCGACCACCGCCTTGTATTCGGGCGCGTTCTTGTCGGGCTTGAACAGGATCTTGTAGAGCTGCTCGCGGATCGGCGCCGGGCAGCGGCCCGCGGCCAGCTCGGTGGCCCACTCGGCGATCTGCGCCTGGATGGCCTTCTTCTTCTCGATCGCGGCGAGCGCCTGCTGCACGATCTCGGCCGGCGCCTTGCGGAAACGCCCCTTGCCGGCCCGGCGGAAGTAGTGCGGCGCCTCGAAGAGCGCGAACAGCGCCGCGGCCTGCTGCACCAGCGAGGGCTTGGCGGTGAAGTAGTCGGCCGCCAGGTCGGCGAAGCCGAATTCCTCGGCCGGCGCGAATTCCCAGGCCAGGTCGAGGTCGACCGTGCCGGCGAGCGTGCGCGCCTCGGCGATCAGCTCCGCGGGCGCGGGCTTGTCGAAACGCAGCACGATGTTCGCGCCCTTGACCTTGACGCGCTTGCCGGTCTCCAGTTCCACCTGGGCGGAGGATTCGGCCTCGGACAGCACGCGGCCGCCGAGGTACTTGCCGGCTTCTTCGAACAACACAAACATCGGGTGATTTTCACACGCAGGCCGCCGATGCCCGCCGGGCAGGCGTTCAGGCGGGCGAGAGAAAGGCCACCACGTCGGCCAGGTGGGCGCGTTCGAAGTCCGACAGGGCGTGGTCGCCGCCCTCGAGCAGCCGGACCCGGCTGCCGGGGTAGCGGGCCGACATCTCGCGCCAGTCCAGCACCTCGTCGCCCTTGGCGATCACGACGAACACGCGTTCCGGGTGGTCCAGCGCGCCCACTTCGAGCGCGGCCAGTTCGCCGATGAACTCGGGCCGGAAGAAGAAGCGCTCCTGCGGGCTGTGCCAGGCGCGCTGTTCGCCGATGTGCTTCGCCAGGTCGCGCGCCGGATCGACCGCCGGGTTCAGCAGCACCGCACGGGCGCCGGTCATCGCGGCGACGTAGGTGGCGTAGTAGCCGCCCAGCGAGGATCCGATCACGCCCAGGCTCTCCCGCGGCCAGTCGGCGATGCCGGCCAGCACCAGGTCCATCGCTTCGCGCGGCGAGGGGGGCAGCTGCGGGCACCACCATTCCACGTCGGCGTGGTGCACGGCCATGTAGGCGGCGGTGGCCTGGGCCTTGGCGGAGCGCGGCGAGGACCGGAAGCCGTGCAGGTAGAGCAGGTGGGTGATGGGCGGCAGGGGCATGGGGCGTCCGGGCGGCGGGCAGCGCGGCTCGGAAGGTCGATTGTCCTGCGACGAACCCGGCCGGGCCAGCGGCGCGTGCGCCGGGCGCCGATAATCCCGGCCCATCATGTCAGCGGTCTTCCAGCAGCCCTCCCTCGCGCGGCGCATCCTGCCCGTCTTCCAGGGCTTCGACGGCTTCCTGGCCTTCGCCGTCTTCCTGCTGTGCTGCGCCGGGCTGGTGACGATGTACTCGTCCGGCTACGACCATGGCACCCGCTTCCTCGACCACGGACGCAACATGCTGCTGGCGGGTTTCATCATGTTCGTGGTGGCGCAGATTCCGCCGCAGCGGCTCATGAGCCTGGCGGTGCCGCTGTACCTGTTCGGTGTGGGGCTGTTGATCGCCGTGCTGCTCTTCGGCATCACCAAGAAGGGGGCCAAGCGCTGGATCAACGTCGGCATGGTGATCCAACCCAGCGAGATCCTGAAGATCGCCATGCCGCTGATGCTGGCCTGGTGGTTCCAGCGCCGCGAGGGCCAGCTGCGCCCGCTGGATTTCGTCGTTTCCTTCATCCTGCTGGCCGTGCCGGTGGGGCTGATCATGAAGCAGCCCGACCTGGGCACCTCGCTGCTGGTGCTGGCCGCGGGGCTGGCGGTGATCTTCTTCGCCGGGCTGCCCTGGAAGCTGATCGTGCCGCCGGTGATCCTCGGCGTGGTGGCGGTGTCGCTGATCGTGGGTTTCGAGTCGAGGCTCTGCGCCGACGGGGTGGACTGGCGCGTGTTGCACGACTACCAGAAGCAGCGCGTGTGCACGCTGCTCGACCCGACCAAGGACCCCCTGGGCAAGGGTTTCCACATCATCCAGGGGATGATCGCCATCGGCTCCGGCGGCGTCGGCGGCAAGGGCTTCATGCAGGGCACGCAGACGCACCTGGAGTTCATCCCCGAGCGCACGACCGACTTCATCTTCGCGGCCTACTCCGAGGAATTCGGGCTGGCGGGCAACCTGTTCCTGATCTTCTCCTTCCTCTTCCTCGTGTTCCGCGGGCTGATGATCGCGCTCGACGCGCCGACGCTGTTCTCGCGCCTGCTGGCCGGGGCGGTGTCGATGATCTTCTTCACCTACGCCTTCGTGAACATGGGCATGGTCAGCGGCATCCTGCCCGTGGTGGGCGTGCCGCTGCCCTTCGTCAGCTACGGCGGCACGGCCATGGTCACGCTGGGGCTGGGGCTGGGCATCCTGATGTCGATCTCGCGCGCACGGCGTCTCGCCCAGACCTGAGGGCAACTCGCCACCCTGGCCGGCCACGTGCCGCGGAACCGGCGTGGCTGGGCCGCAGGCAGCGTCCCCTCCCCGGGAGGTGGCCAATTACACGTAGCGCAGCGAAGTGAAAAGCCGCGAGGCTCATAATCTTTTTCCATGATCTCCCGCGAACCCACCATCGAGCGCCTGGCCACGGCGCAGCAACTGCTTCTCACGCCCTTCGGCCTGGACGAGACGCACCTCGCCAAGGCGCTGGCGGAGATCAAGGCGCACCGGGTCGACGACGCCGACCTGTACTTCCAGTACACCCGCAGCGAGGGCTGGAGCCTGGAAGAGGGCATCGTCAAGACCGGCAGCTTCAGCATCGACCAGGGCGTCGGCGTGCGGGCCGTGAGCGGCGAGAAGACGGCCTTCGCCTATTCGGACGACATCTCCGAGGCCTCGCTGCTCGACGCCGCCCGCACCGTGCGGGCGATTTCGGCTGCAGGCGGCGCGGGGCGGGCGAAGGCCGCTACCAAAAAGATAGCATCGAGCCGCTCGCTGTACCCGGGCATCGATCCCATCTCCACGCTGGACAGCACCGCCAAGGTGAAGCTGCTCGAGAAGGTGGAAAAGCTCGCGCGCGGCCGCGACCCGCGCATCGCCCAGGTCATGGCGGGCCTGGCCAGCGAGTACGACGTGGTGCTGGTGGCGCGTGCCGACGGCACCCTGGCGGCCGACGTGCGCCCGCTGGTGCGCCTGTCGGTGACGGTGATCGCCGAGCAGAACGGCCGCCGCGAGATCGGCTCCGGCGGCGGCGGCGGACGCTTCGGCCTGGCCTACTTCGGCGACGAGCAGATCGCCGAGTACGTCGACCACGCGGTGAGCTCGGCGCTGACCAACCTCGAATCGCGTCCCGCGCCCGCCGGCGAGATGACCGTCGTGCTCGGCCCCGGCTGGCCCGGCATCCTCCTGCACGAGGCCATCGGCCACGGGCTGGAGGGCGACTTCAACCGCAAGGGCTCCTCGGCCTTCAGCGGCCGCATCGGCCAGCGCGTGGCGGCCAAGGGCGTCACGGTGCTGGACGACGGCACCATCGCCGACCGCCGCGGTTCGCTCAACGTCGACGACGAGGGCAACGCCAGCCAGCGCAACGTGCTGATCGAGGACGGCATCCTCAAGGGCTACATCCAGGATGCGCTCAATGCGCGCCTCATGAAGGTCAAGCCCACCGGCAACGGCCGCCGCGAGAGCTACGCCCACGTGCCCATGCCGCGCATGACCAACACCTACATGCTCGGCGGCGACAAGCATCCCGACGAGATCGTCGCCAGCATCAAGAAGGGCCTGTACGCCACCAACTTCGGCGGTGGCCAGGTCGACATCACCAGCGGCAAGTTCGTGTTCTCGGCCAGCGAGGCCTACTGGGTCGAGAACGGCAAGATCCAGTACCCCGTGAAGGGCGCGACCATCGTGGGCAACGGCCCGGATGCGCTCACGCGCGTGACCATGATCGGCAACGACATGGCGCTGGACTCGGGCGTCGGCACCTGTGGCAAGGAAGGCCAGAGCGTGCCCGTGGGCGTGGGCCAGCCCACGCTGCGCATCGACGGCCTGACGGTCGGCGGCACGGCCTGAGCCGCGACGCCTGATGCGAATTGGCGACATGCGCTTCGAAGACCCTGTGCTAGAGTCTGCCCCCATGCCTGCCTCGCGCGCTTTCTACTTTGCCTACTTTTGGTTCCCGGACTCCGGCGGACGAGTGGCGCGCGCGTAGACAGCAGACAAGCCGAACCCCTCGAGAACCGCCGGTGCGAAAGCCCCGGCGGTTTTTTCTTGGCCGCCACGAAAACACACCCATCACAGCAACCCGAGGAAGAACGAGCATGAGTCCCAAAGCCACCCCCGGCACCAGCGAATCCTGGTACGCGCAACCCGTCGAGAAAACCAGCCAGACCGACGACCAGCGCATCAAGGACATCAACGTGCTTCCTCCGCCCGAACACCTCATCCGCTTCTTCCCCATCGGCGGCACGCCGGTGGAACGGCTGATCGGCCAGACCCGCCATGCCATCCACAACATCATGGCGGGCAAGGACGACCGGCTGCTGGTGGTGATGGGGCCGTGCTCCATCCACGACCCGGCCGCGGCGCTGGAGTACGCGCGGCGCCTGAAGGCCGAGCGCGAGAAGTACGCCGACACGCTGGAGATCGTGATGCGCGTGTATTTCGAGAAACCGCGCACGACGGTCGGCTGGAAGGGCCTGATCAACGACCCCTACCTGGACGAGAGCTACCGCATCGACGAGGGCCTGCGCATCGCGCGCCAGCTGCTCATCGACATCAACCGCCTGGGCCTGCCGGCGGGCAGCGAGTTCCTGGACGTGATCTCGCCGCAGTACATCGGCGACCTGATCGCCTGGGGCGCCATCGGCGCGCGCACGACGGAGAGCCAGGTGCACCGCGAGCTGGCCTCGGGCCTGTCCGCGCCCATCGGCTTCAAGAACGGGACCGACGGCAACATCCGCATCGCCACCGATGCCATCCAAGCGGCGGCGCGCGGCCACCACTTCCTGTCGGTGCACAAGAACGGCCAGGTCGCCATCGTGCAGACCAAGGGCAACAAGGACTGCCACGTGATCCTGCGCGGCGGCAAGGCGCCGAACTACGACGCGGCCAGCGTCGCCGCGGCCTGCGCCGACCTGGAGGCCGCCAAGCTGCCGCCCACGCTGATGATCGACTGCAGCCATGCCAACAGCAGCAAGCAGCACCAGAGGCAGATCGAGGTCGCCAAGGACATCGCGGGCCAGATCGCCGGGGGCAGCCGCCGCGTCTTCGGCGTGATGGTCGAGAGCCACCTGCAGGCCGGCGCCCAGAAGTTCACGCCCGGCAAGGACCGCATCGACGCGCTGGCCTACGGGCAGAGCATCACCGACGCCTGCCTGGGCTGGGACGATTCCGTCGGGGTGCTGGAGACGCTGTCGCAGGCGATCAAGCAGCGCCGCGGCTGAGTCTCGAGCAAAAAGTGGCTGCAGCGCCCATCCCGTGGGCGCGAGCAGCTACGAAATGAATAGCGCCCTGGCGCGCGTCGTCAGATGAAACGGGCCAGCTCCGGCCAGTGGTGGCGCAGCGCGGCGGCCTCGTCGCCCTCGGGCGCCATGAGGGTGAAGTCGGCGAAGTCGAAGCCCGGGGCCACGGCGCAGGCGACCAGGCTGTAGTCGCCGCTCGCATGCGCCGTGACCGGTTGCGCCGCCTGCCATTGGCCGGCCGGGATCACGTGTTGCGGCCGCGTGCCGTGTGCATCGACCGGCCCCAGGCGCACGTGGGAGGGGGCGGTGCGCAGGGCGGCGTCGCAGGCCCACAGTGTGAGCGGCACGCCTTCGACGTGCACCCACAGCTCGTCGGAGCGCACGCGGTGCCAGCGGGAGTGCTGGCCGGCCTCGAGCAGGAAGTAGATGCTGGTCAGGGCGGCGCGGGGCGGTCGGCCATCGCCACAGCCCACCTGGGCACCGGAGCGGAACACTTCGCGGAACCAGCCGCCTTCGGGATGAGGCTGCAGGCCGAGGGTGTCGATGAGCTGGCGCGCGCGCATGGTGCAGCTTCCCTCAGCGGCCCGCACGCAGGGCGGCCAGCAGGCGGTCGTGCACGCCACCGAAGCCGCCGTTGCTCATGCACACGATGTGGTCGCCGGGCTGGGCCGCCGCGGCCACCTGGGCCACCAGCGTGTCGATGTCGCCGGCGGTGCGCGCGCGCTCGCCCATGGGCGCGAGTGCGGCGGCGGCATCCCAGTCCAGCCCGGCCGTGTGGCAGAAGGCCAGTTCGGCATCGTCGAGGCTGCCGGGCAGCTGGGCGGCCATGGTGCCGAGCTTCATGGTGTTGCTGCGTGGCTCGAACACGGCCAGGATGCGCTCGGCCTGGCGGCCCTGGGCATCCAGGCGGCGGCGCAGGCCGTCGAGCGTGGTGCGGATGGCGGTCGGGTGGTGCGCGAAATCGTCATACACCGTGAGGGCCGGGCCGTCGCCGCGCGCCACCTCGCCGCGCACCTCCATGCGCCGGCGCACGTTGCGGAACGCGCTCAGCGCACGCGCCGCGTCGGCGGGGGCGACACCCACATGCTCGGCCGCGGCGATGGCGGCCAGCGCGTTGAGCTGGTTGTGCTCGCCGGTCAGCGCCCACTCGACGCGACCCAGCACGCGGCCGTCGCACAGCACGTCGAAGGCATGTTGCGCACCCTCGACCTGCCATTGCGCATCGCTGCCGGTGGCCCCGAAGCCGGCCACGGGGCTCCAGCAGCCCTTGGCCAGCACGCGCGCGAGGCTGTCCTCGGCCGCATTGACGACCAGCCGGCCGCTGGCAGGCACGGTGCGCACGAGGTGGTGGAACTGCCGCTCGATCGCGGCCAGGTCGTCGAAGATGTCCGCGTGGTCGAACTCCAGGTTGTTCAGGATCGCCGTGCGCGGGCGGTAGTGCACGAACTTGCTGCGCTTGTCGAAGAAGGCGGTGTCGTATTCGTCCGCTTCAATCACGAAGGCACGGCCTCGACCGAGGCGGGCCGAAACGCCGAAATCCAGCGGCACGCCGCCAACGAGGAACCCTGGCTGCAGGCCGGCCTGCTCCAGCACCCAGGCCAGCATCGAGGTCGTCGTGGTCTTGCCGTGCGTGCCGGCAACCGCCAGCACGTGGCGGCCCTGCAGCACATGCTCGGCCAGCCACTGCGGGCCGCTGGTGTAGGGCGCCCCGGCGTCGAGGATCGCTTCCATCAAGGGGAACTTGGGGCTGCCGTCGGGCAGGCGCGCGCGGGAGACCACGTTGCCGATCACATACATGTCGGGCTCCAGGGCGATCTGGTCGGCGCCATAGCCTTCGATCAGCTCGATGCCGAGGGCGCGCAACTGGTCGCTCATCGGCGGGTAGACCCCTGCGTCGCAGCCGGTCACGCGGTGCCCGGCCTCGCGCGCCAGGGCGGCCAGTCCGCCCATGAAGGTGCCGCAAATGCCGAGGATGTGAATGTGCATCGGCCGATTCTAGGGACGGGGCGCAGGGCGATCGGCGCGGAAAACTGCACTGCGGGCACAATGGCCCGATGGACACCGGCAAGCGCGACATCGCCGCAACGGCCGCCCGCCTCATCGTCGAGGAAGGGCTGGAGTACGGCGCCGCCAAGCGGCGCGCGGTGCGCGATCTCGGGCTGCCCGCGCGCACGGCGCTGCCGAACAACGACGAGATCGAAGCCGAGGTGCGCGACTACATCCAGTTGTTCTGTGCGGACACCCAGCCGGTCGAGCTGCAGGCGCTGCGGGCGCTGGCGCTCGAATGGATGGAGCACATGGCTGCCTTCCGTCCGTACCTGGCCGGCGCGGTGTGGCACGGCACGGCGACGCGGCTGTCCGATATCTACATCCAGCTCTTCTGCGACGACCCCAAGTCCGCCGAGATCGCCCTGATCGACCATCACGTGGACTACGAGCCGCGCATGGTCACGGGCTTCCACGGCGAGCAGGTCGAGGCGCTGAGCGTGCATGCGCGCAGTCGGGCGCTGGGCACCGAGGTGGGCGTGCACCTGCTGATCTACGACCTGGACGATCTGCGCGGTGCGCTGCGTCCGGACACGCAGGGCCGCGTGCCGCGAGGCGACCTCGCCGCAGTCCGGCGCCTCTTGGCAAGTTGAGACGACCATGAATCCTTCGCGACGAAACTGGCTGTTCGGCGGTGTGGCCGTTGCGGCGGCGGCGGCCGGTGCCGCGGGCGCCTGGTGGCGCCACGGGCTGGCGGGTGGCGCGAGCGGCGAGGCGCTCGATGCCACGTTCTGGGGCCAGACCTTCGATCGTCCCGAGGGCGGCCAACTCGCGATGGCCAGCCTCAAGGGGAAGCCGCTGCTCCTCAACTTCTGGGCCACCTGGTGCCCGCCGTGCGTGGAAGAATTGCCCATGCTCGACCGCTTCTTTCGCGATCAGGCCGCCAACGGCTGGCAAGTGGCGGGATTGGCCATCGATCAACCCAGTGCGGTGCGCAAGTTCCTGGAACGAACGCCGGTCAGCTTCCCCAACGGCATGGCGGGTCTGCAGGGCACCGACCTCGTCAAGCGCCTGGGAAACACCAGCGGAGGGCTGCCGTTCACGCTGGTCCTGGACCGGGAGGGTGCGGTGCTTGCACGTAAAATGGGCAAGCTCGAGCCCGCCGACCTCGACGCTTGGCGGCGTGGACAAGTTCACGGATAGAATCCGGCGCTCTTATCGGCGATGGCGTTAGAACGCTGCAGTAAGCCGATTTTCAGGTGAGTTGAAACCGATTGACCGGCAAAGCCGGCGCGCTGGAGGACCATGGATCTGCGCAAACTCAAGACACTGATCGACCTGGTGTCTGAATCCAATATTTCCGAACTCGAGATCACCGAAGCCGAAGGCAAGGTCCGCATCGTCAAGGGCGGCGAAGCCGCGCCCGTGCAGTACGTGCAGGCGTTAGCTGCTGCGCCCGCAGGCGCTCCGGCGGCGGCGCCGGCTGCGGCTCCCGCGGCGCCCGCGGCCGCCGCCCCGGCCGCCGAGCCCGCAGGTCACGTCGTGAAGTCGCCGATGGTCGGTACCTTCTACCGCTCGGCCAGCCCCGGCGCCCCGGCTTTCGTCGAAGTCGGCGCCCAGGTGAAGGAGGGCGACACGCTCTGCATCATCGAGGCCATGAAGATCCTCAACGAGATCGAGGCCGACAAATCCGGCACCGTGACCAAGATCCTCGGCGAGAACGGCCAGGCCGTCGAGTACGGCCAGCCGCTGTTCATCATCGAGTGAGTTCTTGATGTTCAAGAAGATCCTGGTCGCCAACCGCGGCGCTCGCGCCTCTGCGCGGACGGCCGAAGGCCGGCACATTGCACGGGCACGCGCAGCGTGCGGGCAGTCGAGCCGCGGAGAGTGCAATGTTTAAGAAGATCCTGGTCGCCAACCGAGGCGAGATTGCCCTGCGAATTCAGCGAGCCTGCGCCGAGCTGGGCGTCAAGGCCGTGATGGTCTATTCCGAGGCCGACCGCGAAGCCAAGTACGTGAAACTGGCCGACGAGGCGGTCTGCATCGGCCCGGCGCCCTCCGGCCAGAGTTACCTGAACATGCCGGCCATCATCTCGGCGGCCGAGGTGACCGATGCCGAAGCCATCCACCCCGGCTATGGCTTCCTCAGCGAGAACGCCAACTTCGCCGAGCGCGTGGAGCAGAGCGGCTTCCAGTTCATCGGCCCGACGCCGGAGTCGATCCGCATCATGGGCGACAAGGTGTCGGCCAAGCAGACCATGCTCAAGGCCGGCGTGCCCTGCGTGCCCGGTTCGGACGGCGAGCTGTCCGACGATCCGGCGGCGAACAAGCGCATCGCCAAGGCCATCGGCTACCCGGTCATCATCAAGGCCGCGGGCGGTGGCGGTGGCCGCGGCATGCGCGTGGTGCACACCGAGGCGGCACTGATCAATGCGATCCAGATGACGAAGGCCGAAGCGGCTGCGGCCTTCAACAATCCGGCCGTGTACATGGAGAAGTTCCTCCAGAACCCGCGCCACATCGAGATCCAGGTCCTCGCCGACAAGCACAAGAACGCGGTCTACCTGGGTGAGCGCGACTGCTCCATGCAGCGGCGCCACCAGAAGGTGATCGAGGAATCGCCGGCGCCGGGCATCCCGCGCAAGCTGATCGAGAAGATCGGCGAGCGCTGCGCGGCGGCCTGCAAGAAGATCGGCTACCGGGGCGCGGGGACGTTCGAGTTCCTGTACGAGAACGGCGAGTTCTATTTCATCGAGATGAACACGCGCGTGCAGGTGGAGCATCCGGTCACGGAGTTCACCACCGGCATCGACATCGTGAAGACGCAGATCATGGTGGCGGCCGGCGAGCGCCTGCCCTTCACCCAGCGCCAGATCGAGATGCGCGGCCACGCGATCGAGTGCCGCATCAACGCCGAAGACCCGTACAAGTTCACGCCTTCTCCGGGCCGCATCACGATGTGGCACTCGCCGGGCGGTCCCGGCGTGCGTGTGGATTCGCATGCGTACACGAACTACTTCGTGCCGCCGAACTACGACTCGATGATCGGCAAGATCATCGTCTACGGCGACACGCGCGAGCAGGCGATGGCGCGCATGCGCACGGCGCTCAACGAGACGGTGGTCGAGGGCATCCTGACCAACATCCCGCTGCACCGCGAGTTGATGGTCGATTCGAAATTCATGGCCGGCGGCACCAACATCCACTACCTCGAGGAGTGGATGGCGGCGCACAAACGTTGACCACCCCCATGCGCCTGCGGTGCTCCCCCTGCGAGGGAGCACATGCAGCGGCCCGGCCCTTCGGCATGCTCAGGACGGGCCAAGGCCGGTTGCGCGCATGTCCTCGGCTTGAGCCGCTGAGTGGCGAGGCGAGCGGGGATCGCGAAGCATCGAAAGGGGCGACGGACCATGTTTGAACTGCGCCTGCTGGCACCCGAGGAGCGCGTCGAGGTGCTGGGCGAGGCGCTCGAGGCGCTCGACGCCCTGAGCATCTCGGTCGAGGACGCCGACGCACAGACCGATGCCGAGCAGGCGCTCTTCGGCGAGCCGGGCATGCCTCCGCCGCGCGAGGGCTGGCAGCGCTCGCGCGTGGTCGCCCTGTTCGCCGAGGAAGGCGCGGCGCGCCATGCGGCCGATGTGCTCGTGGCCCAGGACTTCTTCGAAGGTTGCGAAATCATCGGCACCGCCGAGGTCGCCGAGCAGGACTGGGTGCGGCTGACCCAGTCCCAGTTCGCGCCGGTGGAGATCACGCCCACCTTCTGGATCGTGCCGACCTGGCACGAGCCGCCGGCCGCGGCGCGGCAGGTCATCCGGCTCGACCCGGGGCTCGCCTTCGGAACCGGCACGCACCCGACCACCCGCATGTGCTTGCGCTGGATCGCCACGCGCGGGCAGGGCGGTGCCGGTGCCCGGGTGCTCGACTACGGCTGCGGCTCGGGCATCCTGGCCATCGGTGCGGCCAAGTTCGGTGCAGGCGAGATCGACGCGGTCGACATCGACCCGGCGGCGGTGCAATCGACCGAACTGAATGCCGAGGCCAATGGCGTGCGGCTCCACGCCGGCCTGCCCGAGCTCGCCCGGGGCGACTACGACACGGTGCTCGCGAACATTCTTGCCACGCCGCTGAAGGTGCTGGCCCCGCTGCTGTGCGCACATGTGCGCCCGGGTGGCGCGCTGGTGCTGGCAGGCATCCTGGAGCGCCAGGCCGACGAATTGAAGGCGGCCTATGCGCCGTATCTGGCGCTGGAAGTCAGCGACACCGAGGACGGCTGGATCCTCATGACCGCGCGGCGCTGACGCCCGGCCTGCAGCGGTGGCGCAGTCAGGGGCGCCCCTACAATCCCTCACCCATGAGCCTTGTCACCCGCTGCCCTGCATGCTCGACTGCATTCAAGGTGGTGCGTGACCAGCTCCGCATCTCCGAAGGCTGGGTGCGCTGCGGCCGGTGCAGCCAGGTCTTCGATGCCACGCTGGACCTGCAGGACTCGGAAGATGGCGTGCCGAGCGCACCGGCGGCGCCATCATCTGCCCCTTCGTCCGATGCGCACTTTGCCGCATCCGATTCCGCCTCGCCCGACCTGAACGACGCCGTCGGCACGGCGCCTGCGTCGCTCGACGAGGACGACTTCGTCGAGCCCGATGGTCTGCCCATGCCCGCGGCGCCGGATGCAGGCTGGCCTGCGCGTGACCTCCTGGATCTGGGGTCCTCGTCGGCACGCGTCGCGTCGCCCTCTGGTCTCCTCCTGGCCGAGTCCGACGCTGCGCAGGCGCCGGAGATGTCCAGTTCGCTGTCGAGCACCTCGACCACGGAGCCGACCGCGCCGGCGTCCAATGCTGGCTGGCTGCCTCTTCCCGCCGACCTGCCCGCCATCGTGGCCGATGAGCCCTGGCCCCTGGGCGCCGCGAGCCGGCCGTCGGGGGACCGGGCCGCGTCCGGCGAGGGCGTGATGCCGCCGTCCCCGGTGGACGAGGCGGTCAATGCGCAGCTGCAGAAGGCGCTGCGGCGCGCGCGCATCCAGGCGCTGCGCGAGTCGCGCGCGCGTGCACGCGCCGAGGCACAGGCTGCTGCTGACGCATCCCCCGCGGTCGATGCCGATGCACCGACGGTGCCGACCGTGCCGGTCGCGGACAAGTCTGCCTCCATCCACGAGGCCGCGACCTTGCGCCAGGCATCCGAAGAGCCGGCCGCGCCCGAGGCCGCCGCGCCGGCCCCGGCGCTGCCGAGCTTTCTCGACATCGGGCAAGCACCCGTCGAAGCGCCGAAGCCGCCTCCCCACCGAGCGGCGCTGTTGACCTTGGCCTTGCTCGCGGCCTTGCTGTTGATGCTCCAGGTGCTGCGGCACGAGCGCGATGCGCTTGCCGCCACGCAGCCGGGCCTGCGGCCGGTGCTTGCCGCGCTGTGCCAGTTGAGCGGTTGCGAGCTGTCGCCGGTGCGGCGTATCGACGCGATCCGCATCGATGGTTCGTCCTTCACGCCCGAACGCGAGGGTGGGGGCTACCGCCTGCTCTTCAGCCTGCGCAATGCGTCGCCGACCGCGCTGGCCATGCCGGCGATCGAGCTGTCGCTGCTCGACGGCAACGAGCGGCCCGTGGTTCGACGCGTGTTCCAGCCCGGCGAATTCGCCGCGCCGGCCGTGCTCGGTCCCCGGGCCGAACAGGCGGCCACGCTCGCGCTCGCGCTGAAGCAGCCCGAGGGCGGCGGCGTGCCACCGGTGGTGGGCTACAGCCTGCTGGCCTTCTATCCCTGAGCGCGATCCTTTTTCTTTTCTTCCCCCACCTTTGCAGGACCTTCCATGGCAGCAGTGATTTGCGGTTCCCTCGCCTTCGACACGATCATGAATTTCGAGGGGCGCTTCGCCGACCAGATCCTGCCGGACCAGCTGCACATCCTCAATGTGTCCTTCCTGGTGCCCGGGCTGCGGCGGGACTTCGGGGGGTGTGCCGGCAACATCGCCTACAGCCTGAACGCGCTGGGTGGGCAGGCGCTGCCCATGGCCACCGTGGGCAGTGACGGCGCCGACTACGTCGAACGCCTGCGCACGCTGGGCGTCGGCACCGAATTCATCCGCGAGGTGGCCGACAGCTACACCGCGCAGGCCATGATCATGACCGACCGCGACAACAACCAGATCACGGCCTTCCACCCGGGTGCGATGCAGCAGGCGCACATCACGCGCATCGAGGCGCGCAGCGACATCCGCCTGGGCATCGTCGCGCCCGATGGGCGGGAGGCGATGGTGCAGCATGCGGCGCAGTTCAAGGCGGCCGGCATTCCCTTCGTCTTCGACCCGGGCCAGGGCCTGCCGATGTTCGACGGCAAGGAACTCGCCCAGTTCGTCGACCAGGCCGACTGGGTGGTGGTGAACGACTACGAAGGCAAGATGCTGTCGGACCGCACGGGCTGGGACAGCGCCGCCATCTCGCGCCGCGTGAAGGGCCTGGTCGTGACGCTCGGGGCCGACGGCTGCGAGGTCTGGACCGAGGGGGCGTCGGTGCACGTGCCCGCCGTCACGCCGACCGCCATCGTCGATCCCACGGGCTGCGGCGATGCGTGGCGTGGCGGCCTGCTGTATGGCCTGGAGCAGGGCTGGGACCTGCGCCGCTGCGCCGAACTGGGCAACCGTGTCGGTGCGCTCAAGATTGCGTGCCGCGGTCCGCAGAACTACAGCATCGATCGAAGCCAGATCGGCCTGTAACGCCCGGCGGGCGGGCGCGAGATGCTATTAAAAACGTAGCAGATCGTTCGCCGCCGAGAAGCGGCGATGGCATGAAAAAAGCCCGGCACCTTGCGGTGCCGGGCTTGGCCTGACAGGCGCTGCTGAAGCGACTCAGGGCTTGCTGGCCGTCGGGAACGGCCAGGCTGCCTGCGGGTTCAGCGTGGTCTGTGCGGCAGGCGCAGGCGCAGCGGCTGCCTTGGCAGCAGGCGCAGGCTTGGCGGCCTTCTTCGCAGCGGGCTTCTTGGCGGCCTTCTTGGCAGCAGGCTTCTTGGCAGGGGCCTTTTTCGCAGCAGCCTTCTTGGCAGGCGCCTTCTTGGCAGCGGCCTTCTTCGCCGGCGCCTTCTTGGCTGCAGCCTTCTTCGCCGGTGCCTTCTTGGCGACGACCTTCTTGGCCGCAACCTTCTTGGCGGGGGCCTTCTTCGCTGCGACCTTCTTGGCCGCGACCTTCTTCGCCGGCGCCTTCTTGGCGGCGACCTTCTTGGCCGCAACCTTCTTCGCCGGTGCCTTCTTGGCGACGACCTTCTTGGCCGGTGCCTTCTTCGCTGCTGCGACCTTCTTGGCCGGAGCCTTCTTCGCGGCCGCTTTCTTCGCCGGCGCTTTCTTTGCAGTTGCCATTTCTTTCTCCTTGATCAAGTTGAAAACATCAACCTTTGGAAGCACTCCTCCACTCGTCTGCGAGCGAGAAGCGATTCATGGCGTTGGAGCAGACTCCAGCGCCATGAACACGGGAACCCCGGCCGCTGCACTCTGCGGTGCATGAAGCGATCGGGGTGATTCTTGGATCCATTCGATTATTTGGAAACTCAATCCCAGGAGAGCGCACCACCCGACTGGTACTCGATCACGCGGGTTTCGAAGAAGTTGCGCTCTTTCTTCAGGTCGATCATTTCGCTCATCCAGGGGAACGGGTTTTCCTCGTTCGGGAAGAGCGCTTCGAGGCCGATCTGCGTCGCACGCCGGTTGGCGATGTAGCGCAGGTAGCCCTTGAACATGGAGGCGTTCATGCCGAGCACGCCGCGCGGCATGGTGTCTTCGGCATAGCGGTATTCGAGCTCGACGGCCTTCTGGAACAGGCCCTTGATCTCGGCCTTGAACTCGGGCGTCCACAGGTGCGGGTTCTCGAGCTTGAGCTGGTTGATCAGGTCGATGCCGAAATTGCAGTGCATCGATTCGTCGCGCAGGATGTACTGGTACTGCTCGGCCGCGCCGGTCATCTTGTTCTGGCGGCCCAGCGCCAGGATCTGCGTGAAGCCGACGTAGAAGAACAGGCCCTCCATCAGGCAGGCGAAGACGATCAGGCTCTTGAGCAGCGTCTGGTCGTTCTCGGGCGTGCCGGTGTGGAAGTTGGGGTCCATGATCGCGCCGATGAACGGGATCAGGAACTCGTCCTTGTCGCGGATGGACTGGACTTCGTTGTAGGCGTTGAAGATCTCGGCCTCGTCCAGGCCGAGCGACTCGACGATGTACTGGTAGGCGTGCGTGTGGATCGCTTCCTCGAAGGCCTGGCGCAGCAGGAACTGCCGGCATTCGGGCGCCGTGATGTGGCGATAGGTGCCCAGCACGATGTTGTTGGCCGCCAGCGAATCGGCGGTCACGAAGAAGCCGAGGTTGCGCTTGACGATGCGCCGCTCGTCCTCGGTCAGACCGTTCGGGTCCTTCCACAGGGCGATGTCGCGGTTCATGTTCACTTCCTGCGGCATCCAGTGGTTGGCGCAGGTGGCGAGGTACTTCTCCCACGCCCACTTGTACTTGAACGGCACCAGCTGGTTGACGTCGGTCTGGCCGTTGATGATGCGCTTGTCTGCCGCGTTGACGCGGCGTGCGCTCGCCGGTGCAGCGTGCGAGGCGGCGGGAGCAGGAGCTGCGGCGGGCGACGCGAACGAGTGCGTGGCGAGCGAAGCAGCAGGAAGGGAAGTCGCTGCCGCCATCGAGGCTCCCGCTGCTGCGGCGTTGCTCGATGAAGTTTGCGGCTGGCTCCTCGGTGCAGAGGGCTTGACTTCTTCGTCCCAGGTCAACATAGAAAAATCCAATGCTCAATTATCAGAGCAACGATGCGTGTTGAGAAGTTATCCGCCACGCAGCTGCCCAAATTATGTTGTGCGCAGGCGTCGTGCATGTCGTCCGAAGCCGCGCGAAAAGAGAAGAGCGGTCCGTCGCGGACCGCTCTTCATCGCCATCACTGGCAGGCTTCGCAGCCCGGGTCGTCGATCGCGCAGAACTTGATGTCGGTCGCGGGCACCGCAGCCATCTGCGCCTGTGCGGCAGCGGCCGCGAGTTCGAGCGCGCTCGGTGCCGCGGGCTTTGCGGCAGCGGCCGACATCTCGTGGCTGCCGCCCGAGGACACGGCGTTGAGGCGGCCCGACTGCACCGTCGACTTCTCGGCGTGCGTGGCGCTGATGGTGCGCAGGTAGTAGGTGGTCTTCAGGCCGCGCAGCCACGCGAGCTTGTAGGTGTCGTCGAGCTTCTTGCCCGAGGCGCCGGCCATGTAGATGTTCAGCGACTGGGCCTGGTCGATCCACTTCTGGCGACGCGCAGCCGCCTCCACCAGCCAGGTCGGCTCGACCTCGAAGGCGGTCGCGTACAGGGCCTTGATGTCCTGCGGCACGCGGTCGATGGGGCGCAGCGAACCGTCGAAGTGCTTGAGGTCCATGACCATCACGTCGTCCCACAGGCCCAGGCGCTTGAGGTCGCGCACCAGGTAGTGGTTGATGACGGTGAACTCGCCCGACAGGTTGGACTTCACCGACAGGTTGCCGAAGCAGGGTTCGATCGACGCGTCGACGCCGATGATGTTGGAGATCGTGGCCGTGGGCGCGATCGCCACGCAGTTGGAGTTGCGCATGCCGTCCTGCGCGATCTTGGCGCGCAGGGCATCCCAGTCGAGCGAGGCCGAGCGGTCCACCTCGACGTAGCCGCCGCGCGCCTTCTCGAGCAGGTCCAGCGAGTCGATCGGCAGGATGCCCTTGTCCCACAGCGAGCCGCGGAAGCTGGAGTACTTGCCGCGCTCGCGGGCCAGCTCGGTCGAGGCCCAGTAGGCGTGGTAGCAGATCGCTTCCATCGAACGGTCGGCGAATTCCACCGCCTGCTCGCTGCCGTAGGGGATGCGCAGCTCGTACAGCGCGTCCTGGAAGCCCATCAGGCCCAGGCCCACCGGGCGGTGGCGCAGGTTGGAGTCGCGCGCCTTCTTCACCGCGTAGTAGTTGATGTCGATCACGTTGTCGAGCATCCGCATGGCGGTGGAGATGGTCTTCTTGAGCTTCTCCTGGTCGACCGCCCCGTCCTTCAGGTGCTGCAGCAGGTTCACCGAACCCAGGTTGCAGACCGCGGTCTCGGTGTCGCTGGTGTTCAGCGTGATCTCGGTGCACAGGTTGGACGAGTGCACCACACCGGCGTGCTGCTGCGGCGAGCGCACGTTGCAGGCGTCCTTGAAGGTGATCCAGGGGTGGCCGGTCTCGAACAGCATCGAGAGCATCTTGCGCCACAGGTCGGTGGCCGGCACCGTCTTGGCCGGCTTGATTTCGCCGCGGGCGGCCTTCTCTTCGTAGGCGACGTAGGCCTTCTCGAAGTCGGCGCCGAACAGGTCGTGCAGGTCGGGCACGGAAGAGGGCGAGAACAGGGTCCAGCTGCCCTTTTCCATCACGCGGCGCATGAACAGGTCGGGAATCCAGTTCGCCGTGTTCATGTCGTGGGTGCGGCGGCGGTCGTCACCCGTGTTCTTGCGCAGCTCCAGGAACTCCTCGATGTCCAGGTGCCAGGTTTCCAGGTAGGTGCAGACCGCGCCCTTGCGCTTGCCGCCCTGGTTCACGGCCACGGCCGTGTCGTTGACCACCTTCAGGAAGGGCACGACGCCCTGCGATTCGCCGTTGGTGCCCTTGATGTGGCTGCCGAGCGCCCGCACGCGGGTCCAGTCGTTGCCCAGGCCGCCGGCGAACTTCGACAGCAGCGCGTTTTCCTTGATCGACTCGTAGATGCCGTCCAGGTCGTCGGGCACGGTCGTCAGGTAGCACGACGACAGCTGCGAGCGCAGCGTGCCGCTGTTGAACAGCGTGGGGGTGGACGACATGAAGTCGAAGGACGACAGCACCTCGTAGAACTCGATGGCGCGCGCCTCGCGGTCGATCTCGTTGAGCGCCAGGCCCATGGCCACGCGCATGAAGAAGGCCTGCGGCAGTTCGATGCGCTGCTTGCGCACGTGCAGGAAGTAGCGGTCGTACAGCGTCTGCAGGCCGAGGTAGTCGAACTTCAGGTCGCGCTCGGCCTTCAGTGCGGCGCCCAGGCGGGCCAGGTCGTACTGCAGCAGCTTCTCGTCCAGCAGCTCGTTGTCGACGCCCTTCTTGATGAAGTGGGGGAAGTAGTCGGCATAGCCCTGCGCCATCTCGGCGTGGGTCACTTCGCGGCCGAGCACTTCCTTGAAGATCGTGTGCAGCAGCAGGCGCGCGGTGGCGAAGGTGTAGTCGGGATCCTTCTCGATGAGCGTGCGGGCCGCCAGGATCGATGCCTTGTAGACCTCGTCCAGGGGCACGCCGTCGTACAGGTTGCGCATCGTCTCGGCGACGATCGGATCGGCCTTGACGCCTTCGCCCAGGTTCGCGCAGGCCGACTCGAGCAGGCCTTGCAGGGCCGCCATGTCCAGGGCGACGCGCTCGCCGCGGTCCAGCACGTGCAGCGTCGGCAGGACGGGCTTGGCGCTCTGCTCGCCCTGCTTCTGGCGTTCCTGGGTGCGGCGTTCGCGGTACAGCACGTAGGCACGTGCCACCTCGTGGTGGCCGCCGCGCATCAGGCCCAGTTCGACCTGGTCCTGCACGTCTTCGATGTGGAAGGTGCCGCCGCCGGGGCGCGAGCGCACCATCGCGCGCACCACCGCCTGGGTCAGGCCGTCGACGGTCTCGCGCACGCTGGCCGAGGCCGCGCCCTGGGTGCCGTGCACGGCCAGGAAGGCCTTCATCATCGCCACGGCGATCTTGTTCGGCTCGAAGGGCACGACGGCGCCGTTGCGCCGGATGATCTGGTAATGCGCGAGGGCCGGGCTGGCGGCGCTCGCCACGTCACGGCCCTGGGACGTCGCCGCGGGCACGGCGCGAGGGGTCGAGGGGGAGGTCAGGGCAGCTTGCATTCGGGTCCTTCGTTGACGTCTGTGGTTGTTGTGTGCCGGGCCGTCCCGGCCGGGGTGCGAGCGTCTCGCGGGGGCCGAGTAGTTGGGGGCAGGCGCACACTATATCTAGGGTGCAAGTGGGCTTCAAGCCACTACCTGTAGTGTTTTTTGCGGTAGGCCGCTGTGTTGCGAAAAGCCGTCGCGCCCTCGGTGCCTGCGCAAGGCGCATCGGGGTTGCTCCACCTTAGCGCGAGCCCCGCCCCACGGGCCTTGCGGGCCTTTTTGGGCTTGAAGGCCGCATGGTTGCTGCGTTGGCCTCGCGCGGCGACAGGGGCGGCGACCGGCAAGGCCATCCCGTCTGACGGGCTGGCCGATAGAAAAATTTCAGGACTGCCGCACGCGTGGCGCAAAGGCCGCATCGGACCAGCCGAGCGCGCGCTGCAGGCGCGCCCAGTCGAAGCCGGGCCCGGGGTCGAGCTTGCGGCCCGGCGCGACGTGCTCGTGCCCCGCCACGGCGTCGATGGGATAGCGCCGCGCCAAGGCGGGGCACAGCGTCGCCAGGGCGTCGTACTGTGCCGCCTCGAAGCGCTCGCCCTCCAGGCCCTCGAGCTCGATGCCGATGGAATAGTCGTTGCAGTTGGCGCGTCCGCGCCAGCTCGATGCGCCGGCGTGCCAGGCCCGGTCGTCGCAGCTCACGAACTGCCACAGCGCGCCGGTGCGGCGCACGTAGAAGTGCGCCGAGACCTGCAGGCCGCGGATCTGCCCGAAGTAGGGGTGGGCCGACCCGTCGAGGCGGTTCGTGAACAGCGCCTGCACCTCGTCGCCGCCGTAGCGGCCGGGCGGAAGGCTGATCGAGTGCAGCACGATCAGGTCGATCGCGGTTCCGTCGGGGCGGGGTCCGAAGTTCGGCGAGTCGAGACGGTGGGCCGGGCGGTACCAGCCGCCGTCCCACAGCGCGGCGTCGCCGCCGGACGAGGTGCCGGGCGAATCAGGCATCGTCGCCGGTGGGCGTCGCGATGCCCAGGCGGGCGATCCGGTAGCGGATCTGCCGCAGGCTCAGGCCCAGGCGGCTGGCAGCCGCCGTGCGGTTGAAGCCCGTCTCCTGCAGGGCGCGCACCAGGATCTCCCGCTCCTTCTGATCCAGGTAGCCCTGCAGGTCGCTGGGCATGCCGGTGCTCTCGAAGGATGGCGCTGCGGGCGGCAGGGTCGGTGCCGGCGCATCCGGCGCGACGGCAGCGTCGATGCCGCAGGTCAGCGGAGCAGGGCGGCTGTCGCTGGCGTCCAGGTCCAGCTGCAGCTCGCTGCCTTCGCTCAGTGCCACCGCGCGGTGCAGCAGGTTCTCCAGCTCGCGCACATTGCCGTGCAGCGGCTGTTCGGACAGGGCGCGCAGCACCTGGGCCGACAGCGCGGGCACCGGCAGCCCGCCATCGTGCGCGATCCGCGCCAGCAGGGCGCGGCACAGCGCGGGCAGGTCCTCGCGCCGCTCGCGCAGCGGCGGCAGCATGAGTTCGATGACGTTCAGGCGGTAGAACAGGTCCTGGCGGAAGCGCCCGGCCTGCACGTCGGCCTGCAGGTCCTTGTGGGTCGCGCTCACGATGCGCACGTCCACGGCGTCCTCCTGCGTCGAGCCGATGGGCCGCACGCTGCGCTCCTGGATGGCGCGCAGCAGCTTGGACTGCATGGCCAGCGGCAGGTCGCCGATCTCGTCGAGGAACAGCGTGCCGCCGCGGGCGGCCTGGAAGTACCCGTCGCGGTCCTGGGCGGAGCCGGTGTACGAACCCTTGCGCGCACCGAAGAATTCCGCTTCCAGCAGGTTCTCGGGGATGGCGCCGCAGTTGACGGCCACGAAGGGACCCTCCCCGCGCTGGCTGCAGGCATGCACGGCGCGCGCGACCAGTTCCTTGCCGGTGCCGGACTCGCCGCGCACGAGCACCGGTGCCATGCCGCGGGCCACCTTGACGATGCGCGCCTTCACCAGGCGCATCGGGTCCGAATCGCCGACCAGTCGCTCCAGCGCTGCGTTGCTCTGCGTGGTCGCAGGTGCCGCCTTCGGGGCGACGCCCGGCGCCGCCGGCGCGGTGCGCGGTGCCGGACCCTGGTCCTGCACCGCCGAGGCGACGACGGCACGGAACTGCTTGAGGTCCACCGGCTTGGTCAGGTAGTCGAAGGCGCCGGCCTTGAGGGCCTCCACCGCGTTCTCGGCCGAACCGTAGGCCGTCATGACCACGCAGCGCTCGGGGCGCTGCTGCTGCTGCAGCCGCTGCAGGATCTCCATGCCCAGGCCGTCGGGCAGGCGCATGTCGGTGATCACGGCGTCGAAACGCTGCGCGTCCAGCCGCTCCGTCGCCTCGGCCACGCTGCCCGCCGCCTCGACCCGGTAGCCCTCGCGCAGCAAGGTCAATTCGTACAGCGTGCGCAGGTCCGGCTCGTCGTCGACGACCAGGATCTGCGCCGAAGCCTTGGGAAGGGATGCGGGCGAACTGCTCACGGGGCGCTATTGTGGTGGCAAAGGCGCCTGCGCCGGCGCGAACTGCACGAAGAAGCTGTTGCCTTCGCGCCCTTCCCCGCCGATGGCGCGCCGCTCGTAGCCGATCGTGCCGCCATGGCGCTCGCACAACTCGCGGCAGATGTACAGGCCCAGCCCGCTGGAGCGGCTCTCGGACGAGAAGAAGGGCTCGAACAGGTGCCGCTGCACCGCCGGGTCCAGGGGCGCGCCGTCGCTCCACACGACGAGCTGGGCGCGGCGGTTGGCGCCCACCGCCGTGCTCACCTGGATCGCCCCTTCGTCCTGGCTGGCATAGCGGGCCGCGTTGTCGAGCAGGTTCACCAGGATGCGGCGCAGGTGCTCTTCCTCGAAACGCACCTGCGTGTCCGCGCCCAGGAGCATCAGTACGCCGCGACGACGGCTCTGGCGGACCCATTCCTCGACCAGGCTGCGCACCGCGATGTCCAGGGGCAAGGTCTCGCCGCCCAGCGGCAGGGCCCGCTGCTGGCGGGCACGCGACACATCCAGCACATCGTCGACGATGCGCGCCAGCCGCTGGGCGTTCTGCTGCACCATCCCGTTGAGCTGGCGCTGGCCTTCGTCGGACAGGTCCTCCGCCAGCAGGGCGCTGGCCTGCGCGATGGCCGCCAGCGGGTTGCGGATCTCGTGCGCGACGGCGGCCGACATGCGCCCCATGGCCGCCAGCTTCTCGGTGCGGATGCGGGCCTCGAGTTCGCGCAGGTCCTGCAGGAACATCACGCAGAAGCCTTCCGAGCGCTGGTCCATCGCCGGCGTCAGGCGGGTGCGGATGCGCACCTCGCGTGCCGCACCGCGCGCCTGCGCGATGGGCAATTCGGCCGACTTGCCCTCGCGCCGCTTGAAGGTCTGTGTCGCCAGCTGCGCCAGGGGGCGCCAGGCCGGGTAGCTGTCGAGCGCGAAGGGCACCGCCATGGCGGCGAGGCCGTGGCCCAGGATCAGGTCCGCCGCCGGATTGACGGCATGCACGCGGCCGTCGACGTCCACCACCAGCACGCCTTCGCCCAGCGTCTCGATCACCAGTTCGTTGACCTGGGCGTGCATCTGTGCCGAGGTGCGGCTGCGCGAGGCCAGCACCTCCTCGCGGGCCAGGCGCAGGGCCAACTGGTGTGCGAGCAGCGCCACCACGAACAGGCCGGTGCCGGTGAGCGCGGCCTGCAGGTAGCGGGCCGGCGCGTCGGCGCCGGAACCCAGCGAGTAGTGCAGCGCATCGGCCAGCAGCAGCAGCGTGACCGCGGCCGTCGTGGCCAGGCCCACGGGCAGCGAGCCCACCACCGCGCCCATCAGCACCGGCAGGGCAAACAGCGGCGTGAAATTGATGCTGCCCGACTGCAGCAGCTGCAGCAGTGCGAAGGCCGCCAGGTCGACGCCGATCGAGCCGATCCATGCCAGGCCCAGGGTCCGGATCGGCGGCTCGGGATTGAGCACGCGCGCGCCGAGCAGGGCGAGCGCGAAGTAGGTCACCGAGATGGCCGTCGTCACCGGCTGGAAGGGCTGCCCCAGGCCGTAGGTGACCCCCAGCAGCAGCAGCAGCACCACGCCCACGAACACGCGCGCCGTCATGAAGCCGCGCCACAGCCGCGACAGGCCGGTGCTGCGCGGCGGCGGCGGGATGTCGAGGCCGGCCCAGTCGGTGGCCGGGGCGCCGCGCGACCAGAGCAGCGCCATGGGGGGCCTCGGCCTCAGGCTTCCGCCGCCTGGCGGTGGGCCGGCGTGCAGTAGTGGCTGCCGCTGCGTCCGGACACCGCGTCCGCCGCGGGCAGGTGCAGGCCGCAATGGGCGCAGCGCACCATCGCCTCCGGCCCCGCGACCCGCGGCGAGCGCTTCGGCGGCGGCGCGGCGGCGCGGATCTCCTCGCGCCGGTTGTTGCGCCAGATCCAGATCGCCACGGCGACCACGGCCAGGACGAGGAGGTACTTCATGCGCCGCCGCGCCCCAGGATCACCTCGAGCACGAAGCGCGAGCCCACGTACGCCAGCAGCAGCAGCGCCGCGCCCGCGTACAGCACGCGCTTGGCGGTGCGGCCGCGCCAGCCGAAGCGGGCGCGCCCGACCAGAAGCACGGCGAAACTGAGCCATGCCAGGATCGAGAACACCGTCTTGTGGTCCCACTTCCAGGCCCGCATGGTGGAGCCGTACAGCGTCTCGCTGAACAACAGGCCGGCCAGCAGCGTGGCCGACAGCAGCACGAAGCCGGCCGTCACGAAACGGAAGGTCAGGCGTTCGAGCGTGAGCAGCGGCACCCCGGCGTGGGCCTGCGTCGCCTGCCGCATCTGCTTCTCGGCGCGGGTCATGAGCCAGGCGTGCACGACGGCCGCGCCGAAGAGTCCATAGGACGCGATGCCCAGCGCGAGGTGCAGCGGCAGCCAGGGCGATGCCGACACATGCAGCGGGGTGCCGGGGAAGGCCACCGCCAGCAGCACCGCCAGCGCGCCCAGCGCCGCGAGCACGCGCCGCACGCTCAGTTGCGGATAGAGCCGGCTTTCGACCGCGTACACCGTCAGCACCAGCCAGGCCGTGACGGACAGGGCGGGTGCGAAGCCGAAGCGGGGCTGCCCGCCGCCGAGGCCCCAGGCGAGTGCGAGGGCGTGCAGCAGCCAGGCCAGGCCGAGCAGCGCCTGGGTGGCCGGGCGGCCGAGCCGGGAGGCGGAGGCGGCGGTCATGCCGTAGGCGGCCGCAGTGGCGATGCCCAGTGCCACGCTGAGCGGGGAGGGGCTCGCTAAAATCATCGGGGCGAGTTTAGCGGCTCGCCCCCACCTTTTCGGATGGCGCAACGCCGTCTCCGCCCTTCCGCTTTCCCCCTCCCGAGCAGCAATCCCCCATGGCCACCGCCCTCACCGACAAGTTCTCCCGCCTCGTCAAGCAGATGAGCGGCCAGGCGCGCATCACCGACGCCAACGTGCAGGACATGATGCGCGAGGTCCGCATGGCGCTGCTCGAGGCCGACGTGGCGCTGCCCGTGGTGCGCGACTTCGTCAACCGCGTCAAGGAAAAGGCGATGGGCGAGGAGGTGCTGGGTTCGCTCAAGCCGGGCCAGGCGCTGGTGGGCATCGTCAACCGCGAGCTGGCGGCCACGATGGGCGAGGGCGTGTCGGACATCAACCTCGTTGCGCAGCCGCCCGCGGTGGTGCTCATGGCGGGCCTGCAGGGCGCCGGCAAGACCACCACCACCGCCAAGCTGGCCAAGCACCTCATCGAGAAGCGCAAGAAGAAGGTGCTCACCGTGTCGGGCGACGTGTACCGGCCGGCCGCCATCGAGCAGCTCAAGACCGTGACGAAGCAGGCGGGCGCCGAGTGGTTTCCCAGCACGCCCGACCAGAAGCCGCTGGACATCGCGCGCGCCGCGCTCGACCACGCCCGACGCCACTACTTCGACGTGCTGCTGGTCGACACGGCCGGTCGCCTCGCGATCGACGAGGTGCTGATGGAGGAGATCAAGACCCTCCACGCGGCGCTGAACCCGGTCGAGACCCTGTTCGTGGTCGACGCCATGCAGGGCCAGGACGCGGTCAACACCGCCAAGGCCTTCAAGGAGGCGCTGCCGCTCACCGGCATCATCCTGACCAAGATGGACGGCGACTCGCGCGGCGGCGCGGCGCTGTCGGTGCGGCAGATCACCGGCGTGCCGATCAAGTTCGCCGGCACCAGCGAGAAGATCGACGGCCTGGAAGTGTTCGACGCCGAGCGCCACGCCGGCCGCATCCTCGGCATGGGCGACATCGTCGCGCTGGTCGAGCAGGTCACGGCCGGGGTCGACGTCGAGGCGGCGAAGAAGCTCGCCTCCAAGGTCAAGAGCGGGCATTTCGACCTCGACGACTTCCTGGCCCAGCTGCAGCAGATGAAGCAGATGGGCGGCCTCTCGGGCCTGATGGACAAGCTGCCGGCCCAACTGGCCGCCAAGGCCACCGAGGCCGACATGACGCGCGCCGAGCGCGACATCCGCCGCAAGGAAGGCATCATCCACAGCATGACCCCGCTGGAGCGACGCAAGCCCGAGCTCATCAAGGCCACGCGCAAGAAGCGCATCGCCGCCGGTGCCGGCGTCCAGGTGCAGGAAGTGAACCGCCTGCTCAACGAGTTCGAGCAGATGCAGGGGATGATGAAGAAGATGAAGGGCGGCGGCCTCATGAAGATGATGAAGCGCATGGGCGGCATGAAGGGCCTGCCCGGCATGGGCGGCCCCGGCGGCATGCCGAAGTTCTGAGCCAAAAAGGGCCGCAGCGCCCGCTGCGCCTGCGCAGTAAGCTATCGTTTTTGTAGCAAACTGCGGGTTCGGCTCATCAGGGCACCCACCAGTGGTGCAGCGCGTGGAAGTACAGCGGCGCCGCGAAGATCACCGAATCGAGCCGGTCGAGCATGCCGCCATGGCCCTCGATCATGGTGCCCCAGTCCTTCACGCCGCGGTCGCGCTTGATGGCCGACATCACCAGCCCGCCGAAGAAGCCCATCACGCAGATCATGAAGGCCATGAGCGCCGCCTGCCAGGGCGTGAAGGGCGTGGCCCAGTAGAGCGCCGCGCCCAGCGCCGTGGCGCTGGCAACGCCGCCGACCAGCCCTTCCCAGGTCTTCGATGGCGACAGCTCCGGCGCCACCTTGCGCCGGCCGAAGAGCTTGCCCCACACGTACTGCAGCACGTCGCTGCCCTGCACCACGATCACCAGGAAGGCGATCAGCAGCAGGTTGCGGCCCTCGAAGCCCGGGATCTTCAGCGTGAGCAGCGCCGGCACGTGGCTGATGCAGAACACGCACACCATCAGCCCCCACTGAACCTTGGCCGTGCGTTCGAGGAAGCGCTTGGTGTCGCCGCCCACGGCCGAGAGGATGGGCAGGATCAGGAACACCTCGACCGGGATGAAGATCGCGAACATGCCATACCACTCGATCCACACGAGGAAGTACTGCACCGGCAGCGCGATGTAGAAGGCCGCCGCGATCGCCAGGTGGTCGCCGCGCCGGGTGTAGCTCAGGCTCATGAACTCGCGCAGCGCATAGAACGAGATCAGGTAGAACAGCACGATCACGCCGCCCTTGCCGAGCGCGAAGGCGATGCCGATGACCGCCACCATCACCCACCAGGCGTTGACGCGGGCGTTGAGGTTGTCGATGACGGAGTGCGGCGCCCCGTGCGCCACGCGCCACTTGAGCAGCGCCCCGATGACCGAGGCGAGGATCAGCACGCCGGCCACGCCGCCGAAGAGCTGCAGCGTGGTCTGGGTCGAGGCGTTCATGGCGCGCCCTCCGTGCCGGCGGCCGGCTGCACGGCCACGGCCGGCTGCGGCGCGTCGGTGTCGTCCGCGCGGTCGTACTCGGGCCGCAGGTCCAGCATCGCCTGCCGTGCGCGGGCCAGGAAAGCCGCCTTGTCCTCGCCGTCGCCCAGCGCGAGCGGCGCCCCGAAGCGCACCGAGCAGGCCAGCGGCACCGGCACCAGCTGGCCCTTGGGCAGCACGCGCTTGAGGTTCTCGATCCACACCGGCACCAGCCGCACCGGCAGGCCCTCCTGCTGCAGGTAGCGGGCGATGTGGAACAGCCCGCTCTTGAGCGGCAGCAGGATGTCCTCGCCCGTGTTGCGCGTCCCTTCGGGAAACATGATGAGCGAGTCGCCGGCCTTCAGCGCATCGGTCATCTGCTGCACCGGGTTCGGGCCGTCGCTGCCGCCGTCGCGGCGGATCATGAGGGCGTTGAACACGTCCTCGCCGATGAAGCGGCGCAGCTTCGAGGCCATCCAGTAGTCCTGCCCGGCGACCGGCCGCGTGATGGCGCGCAGGTCCGGCGGCAGCGTGGCCCACAGCAGCACGAAGTCGCCGTGGCTGGTGTGGTTGGCGAAGTACAGCGTCTGCTCGGCCCTCGGCGCGGTGCCCGACCAGATGGCGCGCACGCCGGTCAGCAGCGCCGCGATGCCGATGATCAGCCGGCCGGCGATGAAGGCCAGCACGCGGCGCACGATCACGCGCGGCGGCGGGGCGTCGGAGTCCAGGACGTCGTTCATTTCAGTCTTCCAAGGGCTTGCGCGCCACCCGCGTGGCGCAACCCGGACCAGGCGCCCGGCGCAGCGAAGGGGCTTGGGGGAGCTTCATCTCAAGTCCTCGGTCATCACGGCGAGCAGGAACATCGCGCTCTGGCAGGCGACCACGACCAGATGGCGCTGCATGAGCTGGCGTGTGCCTGCGATGCGGTCGGCGAGGGTGCGCTGCGATTCGGGCACGGCGCGCAGGCCCAGTGCGGCGAGCGCGCCATCGAGTGCGCGCAGGGAGGGCACGGCGCCTGCCGCGAGCGACTCGAACAGCCGCTGGTCCAAGCGCAGGCGGAAGGCGAAGTAGCGCTCCAGCACGCCGAGCACCGCGACCGCGCCGAAGCCCATGGTGGCCGTCATCGAGAGGGCGCGCACCGTCAACGCGAGCACCGCAGCGGCGATCACGCCGAGCGCGAAGCCCCACCCTCCGGCCAATTGCTCGGCACGCAGCAGCGCGGCCAGGGTTGCGCACTGCGCGCGTTCGTTCTCGTTCATGCGGTGCCCTGCTCCTTCTCGTTCCCGGGGGTGGAGCTTAGTGCAGCGGCCGGCGCGGTGGCCGCCGAGCCGAGCAAGGCGCGCCAGGCCGGCTTGAGCACGACCTGCGGGCGAGCGACGCGCACCAGGGCTTCGGCAGCTTCCGCGTCGGCCGCGCCGCCATGCAGGTTCAGCCAGCCCACCACCGTGCCCGCGCTGCGCGAGAAGCCCAGCGCGCAGCAGACCCAGACCGCATCGCGCCCGCCGCCTGCCCGTCGCTGCGCATCGACCAGAAGCACCGCGCGCCGCAGTTGCGTGGCGCTCGGCACCACCAGGTCGAGCAGGGGCGCACAGCGCGTGCGGCCCGCAGCGGCGGCCTCGGCAGGCAGCTGCAGTTCCGCACTCAGGCCGACCAGGCGCGGCCGGCCGGCCGCCTGCCATTCGTTCGTGGTGGGCACGCGCCCCAGGCGCAGGCCGGGCGCGACCTCGACGCTGGCGGGCAGGCGTCGCGTCCACAGGCGCGCGTTGACCCAGGCGCCGAGACGATAGGGCGCCAGCAGCCAGCGCGCGCTCCAGCGCATGCGCCCGTCGCGGCCCATGCCGAACCCGCGCGCACCGAAGCCGATGTAATTGAGCGCGACGACCGCCAGCGCGGCGGCCGGCCAGGCCAGCCACAAGGCCGCGCCGTGCAGCCCGATCGCCAGCATCAGGCACAGCGCGGCGCCGACGGCGTAGAAGCCGGCGAGCTTGCAGCGCTGCGGGTCGCGCGCCAGGCGCCAGGCGCGCGGCAGCGCCACCGTGCGCTCCAGCGGCCAGAGCCACACGCACACCAGCCCCAGCAGGGCGCCGGTGGGGATGTCGATGAAGTGGTGCTGCCAGGTGGTGAGCACCGAGCCGCAGATCGCCAGCGTCCACAGGTGCAGCACCCACCGGCCCCAGCGCGGCGTGACGAGGCGGCGGTACCAGTCCCACAGGATCACGGCCAGCGCGATATGCAGCGAGGGCGCCTGGTTGTACGGCTGGTCGAAGCCGCGCAGCGCGTCGAAGAGGAAGGCCGGCGCACCTTCCACCGCCGGCTGGCCGAAGCTGAAGTGCAGTGGCCACAGCACGAAGCAGGTGCAGGCGATCCCCGTGGCCGTGAGCAGCCGCAAGGCATGCCGGTCGACGAGGTGCTTCGTGCGGCCGAGGAAGAGCGAGAGCGCGTAGAAGGCGTTGATCGACCAGTAGGGAAAGATCGTCCAGGCCCAGAAAGGCATGCCGCGTTCCCAGTCGAACACCACCGAGGGCACCTGCGCCCGCGTGCCGGCCCACCAGTTGGCGAGGCCATAGCT
The DNA here is from genome assembly GCA_031119395.1 of Pseudomonadota bacterium. GTDB lineage: Bacteria > Pseudomonadota > Gammaproteobacteria > Burkholderiales > Burkholderiaceae_C > Xenophilus. Next base: position 12,201 of record JAVHYA010000022.1, on the reverse strand, counting down.
CAGGTAGAAGAGCGGCCCGAGCAGCGCCAGCCAGGCGGCGGCGCGCTTCCAGGGCCAGGGCCTTCGCGCACGCGCGGCCTTCATCGCTCCACGCGCTGCGCCAGGGAGACGGTGAAGATGCCCCACGCGTCGACGCGCTGGGCGATCTTGCGAAAGCCCGCCTCCTCGACGAGCTGGTCCATCTCGGCCTGCGTGCGCCGCCGCATCACCCAGGCCTGGCCCTGGCGGTGGCTGGTCAGGGCGCGGGCGATCATCTCCAGCTGCGGGTGCCAGGGCTGCCCGGTGTAGACCAGGTAGCCGCCATCTTCCACCGCGTCGCCCACGCCGGCGAGCGAGCGCCGCACCATCTCGTTGTCGGGGAAGAGCTCGTACAGGCCCGAGACGACCGCCAGCGTGGGTCGCGGCGTCACGGTGGCCAGGCTCATGCGGTCGAAGGCGTCGGCCTGCACGAATTCGGCACGGTCCTGCAGCTCGCGCTGGGCGATGAGCGCGCGCCCGTCGCGCACGTTGATGTCGCTGTAGTCGCGCAGCAGGATGGAGTGCGCCTTCACCGGGCTGGCGGCCACCGCATCGAGCACGTAGCGGCCGTGGCCGGCGGCGATGTCCATCACCCGCACCTCGCGGTGCATGTGGGCCAGGCGCTCCATCGCGTCGCGGATGAGCTCCTCGACGTGCAGCTTGCGCTGCCGGATGCCGCGCCAGCCGATCGAGTCGAGGTAGGTGCGGTCGATCGTCCGGCCCACGAGCGGCGCGCCGGCGGCCTCGTTGCGGTAGACGTAGTCGAGCGTGCTGCCCGAGTCGAAGCCGGTCGCGTGGCCCAGGGCGATGCCGCGCGAGAGCTTGCCGCCCAGCTTCAGTCCGGCGCGCGTCATGGCCCAGTAGGCGCCGCGCGGCGACAGGGGCGACAGCGGCTCGGCCAGCGCGCGCGACTCGTCGGCCGTGGCGCCCGCCTGGTCGGCCTGGCGCAGGTCGACCGGCGGCGGCGGGTGGTCGAACAGGCGCAGGATGAAGTCGCGCACCGCGGCCACGGCCGGGGCGCGGTCCTTCTCGCCCAGCGTGTCGTGGAAGAAGCCCGGCAGCTCGATCTTCTCCTTCACCGCGCTGCCCAGGCGCTCGAAGAATTCGTGCTGCGGCTTGTGGTGCACCACCCAGTCGGCCCCCGAGATGAGCAGCTGCGTCGGCACGACGATCGCGTTGGCGTCCTGCACGACGCGCTCGGCCGCGGCGTACAGGTCGAGCAGGATGTTGACGGCGATCGGCCGCGTGATGAGCGGGTCGGCCTCGAAGCTGGCGATGCGCTCGGGGTCGTGCGTGAGGAACTTCGCCTTCACGTAGCTGTTGACGAAGAAGAGGCCACGCAGCCTGTGCATCAGCGCCAGCCCCGGCCGCGCGAAGGGCACGTAGAGCTTGACCTTGAAGGCCGGCGAGGCGAGCGTGAGGCCGCGCACCTTGGGGGCGTAGTCGTGCGCCCAGGTCGACACCAGCACCGCGCCCACGCTCTGCGCGATGACGTGGATGTCGTGCTCCGCCACGCCGTGCTGCGTGCCGATGTGCTCGATGAAGGTCTGCACGTCGCGCACCGAGTGCGCGAAGCTGGGGCTGTGGCCGCGCTGGCCCGGCGAGCGGCCGTGACCGCGGGCGTCCCAGGCGAAGAAGTCGAAATCGGGCAGGTCGAGTTCGTCGACCAGGTGCGCCATGCGCGCGCCGTGCTCGTGGCCGCGGTGGAACAGCACGACGGCGCCGCGACGGACGCCGCCGGTGGCGGGCCAGTGGCGGTAGAACAGCGACTCGCCGTCGTGCGTGTCGAAGTGCAGTTCCTGCGCGGTGCGGGACGAGGGGGTCATAGAGCTCCAGAAGACGGGGTCTTATTTTGCTATGAAAAAGATAGCTGCTGGCGCCCGATCCACGGGCGTTGTGGGCATATTTCGCTCGAATTCCGGATCAGTGTCCCGCTTCGGCCAGCGCGCGGCGGATGCGGTTGACGATGGTCCAGGCGACGAGCGCGGCCAGCAGCGGCATGAGCCAGGCGGCCCAGCCGGGCAAAGGCCAGCCCAGCGCCACATACAGCCCCAGCGCCCCGAAGACGAAGGCGCGGTCGCTCTTGCCCATCGGCCCGTCGTAGCGGCGCGAGGCACCGACCGTGGGGCCCAGCGCGCCCGCGAATTCCGACAGGCCCGCCAGCACGATCACGGCGCCCACCCAGAAGCCGCCGAAGGGCGCGACGAGCGCGAAGGGCGCGTACAGCGCCGCGTCGGAGATCACGTCCGTCAGTTCGTTGAGGAAGGCGCCCAGCGCGCTCTTCTGGCCATGCTCGCGGGCCAGCATGCCGTCGATGGCGTTCAATGCCATGCGCAGGAACATCCACAGAGGAATCAGCGCAGAGGCCCAGCGGCCGGGCGCGGCGAAGAACAGCCACACGCCGAGCGCCACCGACACCGCGCAGGCCGCCACCGTCACCTGATTGGCCGTGAGGCCGGCCCGGGCGAGGCGTCCGACCAGCGGCCGCAGCAGGGCCTGGAATCGCGGCTTCAGTTCGTAGATGGACACAGCGGGACGCTCCTCGTTCTCTTTGTTCTCGGGTGGCGGCGGATTGTGACAGTGCGGGGTGATGCCGGCGGGGCGTGTGCGTGTACTGGTATCGGGCTTGCGGCTCGACGGTATCGGCGAGCGCCACTTTCCGGTGAAGACGCATCGTGTCCCAGGCTGGGCAACTGCCCTAGACTCGGTCCGTCCCGACCCACCCTGCCGCATGTCCATCCAGACCGACGACTTCGCCCCAGCCCCGCCGCGCGTGGTGTCCGCTGCTCCCGCCTCGCCCAACGAGGAGGCGATCGAGCGCGCGCTGCGGCCCAAGCTGCTCGACGAGTATGTCGGCCAGGCGAAGGTGCGCGAGCAGCTGGAGATCTTCATCGGCGCCGCCAAGAAGCGCGGCGAGCCGCTGGACCACGTCCTGCTCTTCGGCCCGCCCGGCCTGGGCAAGACCACGCTGTCGCACATCGTCGCCGCGGAACTGGGCGTGAACCTGCGCCAGACCAGCGGCCCGGTGCTGGAGAAGCCCAAGGACCTGGCCGCGCTGCTGACCAACCTCGAAGCGCACGACGTGCTCTTCATCGACGAGATCCACCGCCTGTCGCCGGTGGTCGAGGAAATCCTCTACCCCGCGCTGGAGGACTACCAGATCGACATCATGATCGGCGAGGGCCCCGCGGCGCGCAGCATCAAGCTCGACCTGCAGCCCTTCACGCTGGTGGGCGCGACCACGCGCGCCGGCATGCTGACCAACCCGCTGCGCGACCGCTTCGGCATCGTGGCGCGGCTGGAGTTCTACACGGCCGAGGAGTTGACGCGCATCGTCACCCGCAGCGCCGGGCTGCTGAACGCGCCCATCGACGCCGACGGCGCCTTCGAGATCGCGCGCCGCAGCCGCGGCACGCCGCGCATCGCCAACCGCCTGCTGCGCCGCGTGCGCGACTACGCCGACGTCAAGGGCACGGGCCGCATCACGCAGGACATCGCGCACAAGGCGCTGGCCATGCTCGACGTCGACCCGCAGGGCTTCGACCTGATGGACCGCAAGCTGCTCGAGGCCGTGATCCACCGCTTCGACGGCGGTCCGGTCGGCCTCGACAACGTGGCCGCCGCCATCGGCGAAGAGGCCGGCACCATCGAGGACGTGATCGAGCCCTACCTGATCCAGCAGGGCTACCTGCAGCGCACGCCGCGCGGGCGCATCGCCACGCTGGCCGCGTACCGGCACCTGGGCGTGGCGGCGCCGAGCGCCCGCGCCAACGACGCGGACTTGTTCGGCAGCTGAGGCGGGCGGCCGACAATGGCCGCATGCACACCCACGACCTCAGTCCCTGGCAGCACAGCCACGAGTTCGACACCGGCAACACCGCGGCGCAGCGCAGCACGCGCCTGGTGATGTGGATCACCGCGGTGGCGATGGTGGTCGAGATCGGCGCCGGCTGGTGGTTCAACTCGATGGCGCTGCTGGCCGACGGCTGGCACATGAGTTCGCACGCGGTGGCGATCGGCCTGAGCGCCTTCGCGTATGCGGCCGCGCGGCGCTACGCGCGCGACCCGCGCTTCGCGTTCGGGACCTGGAAGATCGAGGTCCTGGGCGGCTTCGCCAGCGCCCTGTTCCTGCTGGGCGTGGCGGCACTCATGGTCTTCGGCTCGCTGGAGCGGCTGTGGTCGCCCTCGCCGATCCACTACCGCGAGGCGGTGGTGATCGCGGTGCTGGGGCTGGTGGTCAACCTCGTCTGCGCACGCCTGCTGCATGCGGGGCACGGGCACGGGCACGGCCATGGGCACGGCCATGCGCACGGCCATGCGCACGGCGACGCGCACGACGCCCACCACCACGACCTCAACCTGCGCTCGGCCTACCTGCACGTCGTGGCCGATGCGGCCACCTCGGTGCTGGCGATCGGCGCGCTGCTCGGCGGCTGGTTCTTCGGCTGGGCCTGGCTCGACCCGGTGATGGGCCTGGTGGGCGCGGTGCTCGTGGCGCTGTGGGCCAAGGGCCTGCTCAAGGAAACCGGCAAGGTGCTGCTCGACCGCGAGATGGACCACCCGGTGACCGAGGAGATCCGGGAGGGCATCGAAGCCGCGCTGGCCGATTCCGAGACCCGTGTGGCCGACCTCCACGTGTGGCGCGTGGGCCGGGCCGCGTACGCCTGCGCCGTCACGGTGGTCACGCATTCGCCCACGCTCACGGCCGACCAGGTGCGGGCCACCTTCGCGATGCACGAGGAGATCCGCCACTCGACGGTGGAGGTCCAGCGTTGCGACTGAGCCCGCTCAGGCCGGCGACGGCCGCGCGTGGCGCACGATGAGCACCTGTGCGGCGTAGTAGGTGCCCAGCACCCACAGCGGCGCCATCGGCAGCGGCATGACGAAGCGGTTCGTCGCCAGCAGGGCGTCGCTCAGCATGAAGAAGCCGGCGCCCACCGCCACCCAGCGCGAGGCGGCATCGCCGACGACCGTCGAGCGGCCCATGGCCTGCGCCGCAATGCAGGCGATCACGACCACGTAGGCCGCCACCGGTGCGCGCAGCGCCGGCGGCAGGCCGCCCCACCAGAGAAAGGCGTACATGCCGGCACCGACGGCCAGCGTGGCCAGCAGCGGCCCGCGGCGCGGAAAGAGCCCGACACCCTGGCGAAAGAGCGCGATGTACGCCAGGTGCGCCAGCAGGAAGGCCACCAGCCCGGGCACGAACAGGCCCGGCAGCATCAGCAGCACATCCCCGGCGAGCGAGCCCGCCAGCGCCAGCAGGAAATACAAGCCGAATCGGCCTCCAGCGCCCGTCCGGCGGGCGCGAGCAGCTACCAAAACGATAGCAACCGCCAAGGTGGCGGGTTTGAACACCTGGTGCAGCGCCGTGAGCCCGAGCGCCGCGCTGGCCGTGGCGAGGGCGGCCGACTCGACCATCAGCGCCTCGCCCAGGCCCAGCCGCCCCTGCAGCACGGCGCCGATGGCCCACAGCGCCGTGGTCAGCACCGCGAGCCACACGATCGCCGTCGCACGCGGCAGGCCGTCGGCGGTCCACAGGAAGAGCGCCACGCCGCCGAGCAGCACCAGGAACTGCAGCGCCGCGACGATCTGCACGCCGCGCCCCACGGCCGGCTCGTAGCGCGTGACCGCGGCGATGTCGAAGGCCGGCTTGGGAAAGCGCTCGGCCACGTCGGCCGGACGCCAGCCCGGCGGCTTGAACCACACGCGCACCTTGTCGGCCCAGCGCCGCGCATGCCAGGCATCGCGCGCCAGGCCGGCGTAGACCTCGGCGTTGGCCCACAGCGGGTCCCAGCTCGCGAGCGGGCTGCGCGTGCCGTAGACGCAGCGCTCGTCCTCCTCGCGAAAGGTGCCGAAGAGCCGGTCCCACACGACCAGGATGCCGCCGTAGTTGCGGTCCAGGTAGCGGTCGTTCACGGCGTGGTGCACGCGGTGGTTCGACGGCGAGCAGAACCAGCGGTCGAACCACCCCAGCTTGCCGACCTGCTCGGTGTGCACCCAGAACTGGTAGAGCAGGTCGATCAGCGCCACCACGCCGAAGACCAGCGGCGGCACGCCGGCCAGCGCCATCGGCAGGTAGAAGACCCAGCCCAGCAGTGCGCCGCTGGAGGTCTGTCGCAGCGCGGTGGAGAGGTTGTAGTGCTGGCTCTGGTGGTGCACCACGTGCGCGGCCCACAGCACCGCCACCTCGTGGCCCATGCGGTGCAGCCAGTAGTAGCAGAAGTCGTAGAAGACGAGCGCCAGCAGCCAGCCGTACCAGGTGGTCCAGAAAGTTTGGGCCGCCTCGTGCGGCACCAGCGCCAGGCTGGCGTACACGGCGGTGTAGATGCCGATGCGCAGCAGCCCGGTGAGCACGGCGCTGATCTGGCTCAGCATGCCCAGCCCGATGCTGTTGACGGTGTCGGCCAGTCGGTAGGTGTCGGCCCCGGTGCCACGGCGCGCGCGTGCGCGGCCGACCGCGAACTCCAGCGCGATCAGCCCCAGGAACACGGGGGTGGCGAGGACGATGACCTGGCCGGGACGCATCAGGGGCGGCAGTGTGTGGGCACGCGGCGATTCTGGTGTGGCGCACGCGCCGCGTCATCCGGTTGTCACCCCATGGACATGCCGTGGTCATGCGCGGGCGGGATGCTGCGAGGCCATGCAACGCGACGACGCTTTCCTGCGCGCATGGCGCGACACCGCGGCCCGGGCCCTGATGCCGGAAGACGACGAGCCCGGCCGCGCGCCGCAGCGCTACCGCACGCTGTGGATCTCGGACCTGCACCTGGGCACGCCCGGCTGCCAGGCGCGGGCGCTGCTCGACTTCCTCAAGCACACCGAGTGCGACACGCTCTTCCTGGTCGGCGACATCATCGACGGCTGGCAGCTGCGGCGGCACTGGTACTGGCCGCAGGCGCACAACGACGTGATCCAGAAGCTGCTGCGCAAGGCGCGCAAGGGCACGCGGGTGATCTTCATCCCGGGCAACCACGACGAGTTCGCGCGCAAGTACCTGCACCACAATTTCGGCGGCATCGACGTGGCCGAGGAATGGATCCACGAGACGGCCGACGGCCGCAAGCTGTGGGTGATGCACGGCGACCTGTTCGACGGCGTGATCCAGTGCGCCAAGTGGCTGGCCTACGTGGGCGACTCGCTCTACGAGTTCACGCTCAAGCTCAACCGGCACCTCAACAGCCTGCGCGCGCGCATGGGGCTGCCGTACTGGTCGCTGTCGAAGTACCTCAAGGGGAAGGTGAAGCGGGCCGTGAGCTACGTCGGCGACTTCGAGCACGCCGTCGCGCGCGAGGCGCACAAGCGCGGCGTGCAGGGCGTGGTCTGTGGCCACATCCACCATGCCGAGATGCGGGAGATCGACGGCATCCTCTATTGCAACGACGGCGACTGGGTCGAGAGCCTCACCGCGCTGGCCGAGCATGCCGACGGCACGCTGGAGATCCTGGACTGGTCCGAGCAGATGCGCGCGGCGGCCCGCGGCGGCATGCCCGCCACGCCGGTCGCCGTGGCCGGCGCCTGATCGTCACGTTCGTGACGAATTCGGCCGCAACGCCCGTCTGGCGGGCGCCGCAGGCCGATTGCACTTTGCTTGTTCGCGCACGAAAGAGCAAAAAAACGCCGGTGCCGCACGAGGCGGGCACCGGCGCCGTGACACGTCGAGCGAGGCGGGCGCAGCGCCCGCCGCCGGTCAGAACGCGAAGTTGGCCGTCAGGCGGAAGGTGCGCGGCGCACCGGGCGTGTAGCGGTAGCCGCTCTTGTTGATGGCGGCCACGTACTCCTTGTCCGCGAGGTTGTAGACGTTGAACTGCAGGTCGACGTTCTTGTTGATGCGGTAGGCGGCCATCGCATCGAACACCCAGTACGAATCCACATACGCCGGCGTGCCCACGGCGCCGTCGGAGCCGCGGTTGAGCTTGCCGTTGTAGCGCGCGCCGAAGCCCACCGTCAGGCCGACCGGCAGGCGGTAGGTGGTCCAGGCGGTGAAGGCGTTCTTGGGCGTGTAGGCCAGCGCCGAGCTGCCATCGGCCAGCACCGAGGGGCCGCTGAGCACCTTGGTGTCCTGGTGCGTGAAGCCCGCGCTCACGCCCCAGTTCTCGGTGATGGCGCCGGCTGCGCCGAGCTCGATGCCCTGCACGCGCTTCTTGCCGGTCTGGTAGTAGTTGCCGCTCACGGCGTCCTGCACCACCTCGTTGCTCACGTCGGTGCGGAAGAGGGCGGCCGTCAACGCCAGCTTCTTGTTCAGCACGTCCCACTTGGTGCCCAGTTCCCAGGTCTTGGTCTTCTGCGGGTCGAAGTCGGTGCGGTTGGCGTTGTTGGTCGTCCCCGTGGCGGCGGCGAGCGTGAAGTTGTTGCCGCCCGGCGGCTGCGCGGCCGTGCCGTAGGCCAGGTAGACGCTGCTGTAGTCGGTGGGCTTGTAGACCACGCCGAGCTTGCCGGTCCACAGGCCGCCCGACTTGCTGAACGAGGCCGGCGTCAGCAGGCCGGCCGTGGCGCCCGTCGTGGCGAGGGTCGTCGCGTCGTAGTCGGTCGAGTAGTGGTCGTAGCGCAGGCCGCCGGTCAGCGACCATTGCTCGTTGAACTTCAGCGTGTCGAACACGTAGGCGCCGACGGTGGTCGTCGTGCCGTCGGTGCTGGTGCCGTTGGGCAGGCGCAGGTAGCCCGCCACGTTGGGGTTGGGCGCATAGAGGTTGGCGGCGGGCCAGAAGCCGGCGGTGCGGATGCCCGGCACGCCGTAGACCGTGGCGCCCTGGCCGTAGTAGCCGATGGACTCCTGCTCCTCGCGGATCAGCTCCACGCCGGCGTTGAGCGTGTGGCCCACGCTGCCGGTGTTGAACTTGGCGCTGAGGTTGGTCTGGTTGGTGAGGATCGTGTTTTCCTGCGTCTTGTTGGTCGGCAGGTTGCGGGTGATCGTCCAGGCCAGGGGGTTGGCCACCGTGGTCGTGCCGGGCACGAAGGTGTTGATGAAGCCCGACGTGGCGGCCGGCAACGCGCCTCGGTAGGTGCTGCTCGTGCCGACGCGTGTCGAGCTCAGGCCCGCGCCCATGAAGGCCGTGAGCATGTAGTCCTGCTCGGTCTTGCCGTAGCGGAAGGTGTTGCGCAGCGTGATGTCGGGCGTGATGTCGTGCTCGACGCGGGCCGTGAACATGTTCTGCGTCACGTTCTCGAAGTCCGAGCTCGTGCCATAGAAGTTGCTGGAGTTCACGCGCGGCGCGAAGTCCAGGTAGCCGCGGCGCAGGATGCCGGCGTTGATGGTCTTCGGGTCCGGGTTGGAGTAGCCCGGCAGGCCGATGGTCGGCACGCCGCCGTCGGGAATGTTGTTCTGCTTGATGTGGACGAAGTCGAAGTAGAAGCGCGTCGGGCTGTTCAGACCGAAGGCGAAGGAGGGCGCGATGCCCCAGCGCTTGTTCTTGACCACGTCGCGGCCCGACACGTCGGCGTCCTCGGCCACGGCATTCAGGCGGAAGGCGGCCCCGATGCCGTCGGGCCCGCTCAGCGCCTTGTTCCAGTCGATGGAGGCGCGCTTGAAGCTGTCGCTGCCGGCACCGACCGAGCCGAAGAAGCTGTCCGACAGGCTCGGCTTCTTGGTGATGAGGTTGATGTAGCCCGTGGGCGAGGTGCGGCCGGTGTCGGTGCCCGCCGGGCCCTTCACGACCTCGACCTGGTCGATGTTGAAGGTGTCGCGGGCGATCGAGCCGGTGTCGCGGATGCCGTCGACGAAGATGCTGCTCGAGGAATCGAAGCCGCGCATGTAGACCGCGTCGCCCGTCGAGGTGTTGCCGTTCTCGCCCAGGTAGAAGGCGCCGGCGCCGGGGGTGTTGCGAAGCGCCTCGGTCAGCGTGGTCGCGCCCTGCTCACGCAGCACCTGTTCACGGATCACCTGCACGGTCTGGGGCGTGTCGACCAGCGGCGCGGTGAACTTCGGGTTGGCCGAGGTCTCGGCCTTGTAGTCGGCGGCGGGCGCGGAGTCCTGCACCTGCACCGAGGGCAGCGTGCCGGCGCCCGTCTGCGCCAGGCTCGGCAGCGACAGGGCCATCAGCGTGGCGGCCGCGGTCAGCGGCGGAACGGCGCGCGCGACGGCGTGCTTGCGGGTCTTGATGTAAGCCATGGAAATCCCTCCTCCTTGAGGGCATCGGTCGAGGACCTGACATGGCTTGCTCGGGATCCCCGCGGATCACGTGGCGTGACGGGGGAGGGGCTGGCTGGTCAGCGATAGACGAAATGCGGCGTCACGGCAACGTGAACGCGACAAATGATAATCACTCTTACTAACTTTGTGGGCCGCGTCCTGCAGTCGTGCGACCGGGCGTGTCGCGCCCGCGCCACGCGCGGCCCGCGTCGACGGGGCGTGCCCGACCCTTCGGTGGGGCGTCTCAGGAGGGTGCCAGGCGCCGGCGCTTCTTGATGGTCACCACCACGGGAGCGGCCGAAGCCGGCGGCGCAGCCGGCGCAACGCCATGCTGGCCGCGCATGGCGTGTCGCACGCGGCTGGCGTTGAGGACCTCGACGATGTCGCCGTTCACTTGCGCATAGCGGCCGTCGGACAACAGGGCCAGGGCACCGATCTGCATGCCCCGCTGCACCGTGCCGAGCATCATCGCGTCGGGGCGCGCTTGGGCGAAGGCGGCCCAGCGGGGGCCGATGTGGATGCGAAAGGCGCTGGTGCTCATGCTCGGAAGGGTGGTATGGCGGGCGTTCGCCGTCGGACGCACGGCGCCAAAGAGAAAAGCCCGCTATCGATTCGATAGCAGGCTTTTCAACAACCACGAAGGTCTTGAGTGGTGGCGCTTCACGGACTCGAACCGCGGACCTGTGGATTATGATTCCATCGCTCTAACCGACTGAGCTAAAGCGCCGAGCCCGCCATTATAGCCAGACTCCGCAGCGCCGCCAGCACTGCGAGTTCGGGCCCCGTCCTCCGGGCTCGATCGACCACGCGCTGCGTTGCGCGCCAGCGCCTCGACCCCGTCCCGCCGCCCCGCCCGTACAACGGGGGTGACAATCTTCCGATGCTCGCCCCTTCGCCCGTCGACGCGCAACGCCATGCGATGGCCGACGACCAGCTGATGCTCGCCTATGCCAGCGGCGATGCGGCCGCCTTCGACATCCTCTATGCGCGCCACGAAGGCGCGCTGTTCCGCTTCGTGCGTCGCCTGCTGGGCACGCGGTTGGCGGCACAGGCGGACGAGGTGTTCCAGGACACCTGGCTGCGCATCGTGACGGCGCGCGACTCCTTCTCGCCGCAGGGTGCCACGTGGCGCACCTGGGCCTTCACCATCGCGCACAACCTGGCGATGGACCGGTTGCGCGTGAGTGGCCGCGAGGTCGCCCTCGACGCCGGCGGCCATGGCGACGATGACGACGACATGCCACGCCCGCCCTCGCTCGAGCGCGGCGTGCAGGCTGCCGACGGTGCGGCCGACGCGGCGCATCCCTCGGCGGAGGAACTCGCGTTCTGGCGTGCCGCCGGGCGCCGGCTGCTGGCCTGCCTGGACGAACTGCCGCCCGAGCAGCGCGCCGCCTTCCTGCTGCACCACGAAGACGGGCTGACCGTCGACGCGATGGCGGCGCAGCTCGCGCTCGGCTTCGAGACCGTGAAGAGCCGCCTGCGCTACGGCCTGCAGAAGCTGCGCGCCTGCATGGCGCGCTACCTCGTGGCGCTGGAGGGGCAGGGCGCATGACGCAGGACCCGCACGATCTGCCCGGCGGCGCCGCCGACGGCACGCCGCCCGCCGACCCGGTGCTGCGCCGGATGCTCGACGCTGCGCCGGACCGGGACGCCGCCCCGCATCCGGCCACGCGCGAGGCGATCCTGCGGACGGCGCACAACGCCGTCGCGCCCTCGCCGCTCACGGCCAGCGGGACGCGCGAAGCGGCACGGCCCTGGTGGAAGCGCCTGTGGGGCGGCACGCCGGGCTCGCGCATGCCGTGGAACGCGGCGTTCGCCACGGTGTTGGTGGCCCTGTTCGTGACCGTGCTGTGGCACCGCGAGCCGGTGCCCGATGCGCGGCTCGACGCCGAGGCGCCCGCTGCTTCGCCCGTCGCACCGGTGCCGACACCGGCACCGGCGCCCGCACCCGCGCCTGCCCTCCCGGCGCCGCCCGCGCCGTCGGCCGTTGCGCCTCCTGCCGCGGATTCGGCGCCTGCCACCACGCCGCGCCAGCGCGAGCCCGCGCGCGGCACCGA
>JAVHYA010000141.1 GCA_031119395.1 Pseudomonadota bacterium | reverse complement strand
TGCACCAGCGCATGGATCGCCGGCTGCGCCTCGGCGGGCGGCGTGCGCTCGGACTGGAAGCGCCGCAGCATCGCCACGATCTCGGCCTGGCGCGCCCGCCGCTCGGCGTCGGCGCGACTGGGATCGAAGACCGACTCGGCTGCCATCCGCCGCAACATGGCGCGCTGCTCGGCATGCAGCGCGCCATAGAAATCCTCGTGCCGGTCGAGCAGGCGGCGATAGCGCTTGTCGTGCAGCGCCGCCGCGTCGAGCGACACCCATTCCTTGCGGTACTCGGCGTTCACCTTCGCGTACTTGGCCTGGAGGTGCTGCAGCTGCGCCGGCGAGAGCGTGACCGCGATCTCGGCCACCGGCGCCTCGGCCCGCGCCGCCGTGGCCAGCAGGCGATCGCGCACCGCGTCGGCGAACTCGCAGGCCTGCGCCGGCGTGAGGTCGTGCGGCGCAAGGGCCTGCGCGCGGCGCAGCATCGCAAGCACGTGGGGCAACTCCTCGCGGCGGTGCCACGCGAGCAGGCCGTCGAGTGCCTCGCGCACGCGCAGCGACTGGGCACCGTCGAAATCCACGTACCCGTCGAGCCACCAGTAGCTCACCGTCGGCAGGTTGTTGTAGGCCAGGCGCACGGCACTGCAGGCACTGAGCAAAGCGGCCAGCAGCAGCACGCCGATAATTTGCAGCCGCCCACGCAGGCGCGGGCCGGCCGGCGCGCGTGCCGTGGCGCCGGGCCCGTTCATCACCGTCTCCGATTCCGACATGACCGCTTCATCCCGCAGCACCTCGCCATCGACCCACGCCCGCCCCGAGGCCGGCCCGCTCGCCGTCGTCGTCATGGCCGCGGGCAAGGGCACGCGCATGAAGAGCCGGCTGCCCAAAGTGTTGCATCGATTGGCCGGGCAGCCGCTCATTGGCCGTGTGATCGATACGGCCACCAGGCTGGGTGCGGCGCAGGTCGTCGTCGTCACGGGCCACGGCGCCGAGGAGGTCGAGGGCGCCGTGCGCGGCCTGGCCGGCCCCTCGGTCGCGCTGGACTTCGCGCGCCAGGAACCGCAGCTGGGCACCGGCCACGCCGTGCAGCAGGCGGCGCCGAAGCTGCCCGATGCGGGCACGGTGCTCGTGCTCTCGGGCGACGTGCCGCTGATCGCCGAAGACACCCTGCGCGCCCTGGTGGCGGCGTGCGGCGGCGAGCGGCTGGCGCTGCTCACCGTCGAGCTGGACGATCCCACCGGCTACGGCCGTGTGATCCGGGCCCCTGCGCCCCGGCAAGCCGAGGCGGTCCCCCACGGGGAGCCGGCCGGCTCGGGAGCGGCCCAGCGCCTGCCGCGCGGCGGTTCCGGCGCGCAGGTGCAGGCCATCGTCGAGCACAAGGACGCCAACGAGGCCCAGCGCGCCATCCGCGAGATCTACAGCGGCGTGATGGCCGCGCCGGCCGCCGCGCTCAAGCGCTGGCTGGGCCGGCTGGGCAACGACAACGCCCAGGGCGAGTACTACCTGACCGACGTGGCGCGCATCGCGGTGGAGGAGGGCACCGCCGTGGTGGCCGAGATGATCGGCGACGCGATGCAGGTCGCGGGCGTCAACAGCCCCTCGCAGCTCGCGGCGCTGGAGCGGACCTGGCAGCGCCGCGAGGCCGAGCGGCTGATGGACGCGGGCGTGCGCCTGGCCGATCCGGCGCGCTTCGACCTGCGCGGTGAACTCGCGTGCGGGCCGGACGTCGAGATCGACGTCGGCTGCATCTTCGAAGGCCGCGTGACGCTGGGCGAGGGCGTGCGCATCGGTGCGCACTGCGTGATCGCCAACGTGCGCATCGACGACGGTGCCGTGATCCATCCCTTCACCCACATCGACGGCGGCAAGGAAGGCGCGAGCGTGGGCGCCGGCGCGCTCGTCGGGCCGTATGCACGGCTGCGCCCCGGGGCGCAGCTGGGCGCCGAGGTGCACGTCGGCAACTTCGTCGAGATCAAGAACTCCACCCTGGCCGACGGCGCCAAGGCCAACCACCTGGCCTACCTGGGCGACGCGACCGTGGGCGCGCGCGTGAACTATGGCGCCGGCAGCATCACCGCCAACTACGACGGCGCCAACAAGCACCGCACCGTCATCGGCGACGACGTGCACGTGGGCAGCAACTGCGTGCTGGTGGCGCCCATCACCGTCGGTGCCGGCGGCACCGTGGGCGGCGGCTCCACCGTGACCAAGAGCACCGAGCCCGGCGCGCTCACCGTGGCCCGCGGGCGGCAGGTGAGCTTCCCGAACTGGCAGCGGCCGAAGAAGGCGCCGAAGTAAGCGGGCGCGCCCGGCGCACGCGCTTGACCCTGCGTGTCGCGGGTTCTTGCTTTGACCTTAACGAAGGTTGAGGTTGCACTGTGTCGGCTCTGTTCGTTCCGGACCGCGCCGATGCCACCGCCCGCCCTGCAGCATGCCGACCTCTACCTGCGCCGCCTCGGTTTCACCCGAGCGCCTGTCCCCACCCTCGACACCCTGCACCTGCTGCAGCTGCGGCACACGGCGGCCTTCGCCTTCGAGACGCTGGACACCTTCCTGCACCGGCCGGTCGCGATCGACCTGCCCACGGTCGAGCGCAAGCTGCTGCTCGAGGGACGCGGCGGCTACTGCTACGAGCTCAACGGCCTGTACCTCGCGCTGCTGCGGCACCTGGGCTTCGACGCCGAGCCACTCACGGGCCGCGTGCTCCTGGGCGGCCCGCAGGACGCGCTGCCGGCCCGCACCCACCTGATGGTGCGCGTGCGGTTGAGCCGGCGCGAGTGGCTGTCCGACGTCGGCTTCGGCGGCATGGTGCCCACGGCGCCGCTGGCGCTGGACGACGCGGGCGCGCAGCCCACGCCGCACGAGCCCTTCCGGCTCGATCGCCGCAGCGGGCGCTACACCTTGCGCGCCTGGGTGGGCGAGGCGTGGAAGCCGATGTACGCATTCGACCTGGAGGCGCCGGCGCCGGTCGACCTGGAGGTGGGCAACTGGTACGTGTCGACGCACCCCGGTTCGCCCTTCGTCGGGCGGCTGGTGGCGGCGCGCACCGGGCCCTTCTGCCGCCACACGCTGCGCGGCGGCAGCTACGCCCTGCACCGCCTGGGCCAGCCCAGCCTGCGGCGCGAGCTGCGCACGCCGCAGGCGGTGGTCGGGGTGCTGCAGGAGGTCTTCGGCCTGCAGCCGCCGAGCGCGCCAGGCCTGCACGCAGCGATCGCGCAGCAATTCGAGGCCATGCACGCAGGCGCATCGGACTCGGAAGAAAAAGCGACTGCAACGCCCGCCTGACGGGCGTGAGCTGCTATTGAAAAAAGAGCAAAGCCCGCGTCAGCGGACAGGGGCGGCGGCGCCGGGGCCGGGGAGGGGCAGCGGCAGCCGCGGCTCGAACTTCGCGCGCTTGACGCTGAAGAAGGCCTTCACGTTGCGCACGTTGGCGTCGCTGGTGAACAGGCGCTGCGCCAGCGCCTGGTAGGCCGGCATGTCGCGCACCGTGACGACGAGGATGAAGTCCGGCCCCGGCGACACGCGCCAGCACTGCTGCACGGCCTCGTCGGGTGCGACGCGGGCTTCGAAGGCGTCGAGCGCGCCGGCGTCCTGGCGGTCGAGCGAGATTTCCACCAGCGCCGTGAGCGTGACGGCCAGGCGGTCGGCCGCCAGCAGCGCGACCTCGCGCTCGATCAGCCCGGCCTGGCGAAGACGCTGCACGCGGCGCAGGCAGGTCGCCGGCGAGAGGTGCGTATCGAGCGCCAGCTGCTGGTTGGTGCGCGAGGCATCGCGCTGCAGGGCGTCGAGCAGGCGCCAGTCGATGGCATCGAGGTTGAATTCTTCCGGCATGAGGCCAATTATGGAAGATTCGTTCAAACACCCAAGATGTAGAACGAATCCACCAGATTCTTCGAAATAACGGAAGAACAATTCAATGGGGCCGGCCTACGATCCGCTCCACGTCAGTTTTCGAAGGAATCCACCATGTGCGGCATCGTCGGCGCAGCCTCCCACCGTGACATCGTCCCCGTGCTCGTCCAGGGCCTGCAGCGCCTCGAGTACCGCGGCTACGACTCCTGCGGCGTGGCCGTGCATGCGGGCGGCTTGACCCGCGCGCGCACCACCTCGCGCGTGGCCGACCTGCTCGCCCAGGTGCGCGACGACCACGTCCAGGGCCAGACCGGCATCGCCCACACCCGCTGGGCCACGCATGGCGCTCCGGCCGTGCACAACGCGCACCCGCACTTCAGCCACGGCCCTGGCGAAGGCCCGGACAGCGCCCGGCCGGCGCGGGTGGCGCTGGTGCACAACGGCATCATCGAGAACCACGAGGCGCTGCGCGCCGCGCTGCAGGCCAGGGGCTATGTCTTCGCCAGCCAGACCGACACCGAGGTCATCGCCCACCTGATCGACAGCCACTACGACGGCGACCTGTTCGAGGCCGTCAAGGCCGCCGTCGCGCAGCTGCACGGGGCCTACGCCATCGCCGTGATCTGCCGCGACGAGCCGCACCGCGTGGTGGGCGCCCGTGCCGGCTCGCCGCTGGTGCTGGGCGTGGGCGAGGGCGAGAACTTCCTCGCCAGCGATGCGATGGCCCTGGCCGGCGTGACCGACCAGATCGTGTACCTGGAGGAGGGCGACATCGTCGACCTGCAGCCGGGCAAGCACTGGATCGTCGGGCCCGACGGCCGGCCGGTGCAGCGCAAGGTGCGCACGGTGCAGGCGCACTCCGGCGCGGCCGAGCTGGGGCCCTACCGCCACTACATGCAGAAGGAGATCTTCGAGCAGCCGCGCGCCATCGCCGACACGCTCGAGGGGGTGGAAGGCATCGTGCCCGAGCTCTTCGACGGCATCGGGCAGGACGGCCAGCCGGGCGCCAGCGCGCACCGCGTGTTCCAGGCCATCGACAAGGTGCTCATCCTGGCCTGCGGCACCAGCTACTACAGCGGCTGCGCCGCCAAGTACTGGCTGGAGTCGATCGCGAAGATTCCGACCCAGGTCGAAATCGCGAGCGAGTACCGCTACCGTGAGTCGGTGCCCGATCCGAAGACGCTGGTGGTCACCATCACGCAGTCGGGCGAGACGGCCGACACGCTGGCTGCCCTCAAGCATGCGCGCAGCCTGGGCATGGAGCAGACGCTGACCATCTGCAACGTGGCCACCAGCGCCATGGTGCGCGAGTGCA
>JAVHYA010000079.1 GCA_031119395.1 Pseudomonadota bacterium | reverse complement strand
GCGGGCGGAGGCCGCCCGCGAATGTGCGAAGCTCCGCACCCGATGCTCCATTCCTTCGCGCCCTGGCTGCCCAGCGTCTCCCAGCACTTCCTGGTGGTGGCCATCGCGCTGCTGGTCTACGTGCTGACCACGCGCGCTCGCCGCGAGCAGCGGGCGCCGACGAGTGCCATCGCCTGGGTGCTGGGCATGCTGCTGATGCCCTACCTCGCGCTGCCGGCCTACCTGGTCTTCGGGCAGCGCAAGCTGCGCCCCGCGGGCGTGCCGCGTCCGCCGCGCGCGGCGCCGGCCGACCACTGGGCGGCCGAACTCATCGACAGCTTCGGCCTCGCGGCGCCGAGCCGCTGCGCGATCCACATGCACCCGGACGGCACGGCTGCGCGCGATGCGCTGTGGGCCGTGATCGATGGCGCCCAGCGCTCGCTCGACGTGTGCACCTTCATCATCGGCGACGACGAGATCGGGCAGGAAGTGGTGCGCCGCCTGGCCGCGCGCGCGCGGCAGGGCGTGCGGGTGCGCGTGCTGCTCGACGGGTTCGGCGCGGTGTCGCTGCCGCGGCGCTACTTCGACACGCTGCGCGCGGCGGGCGGCCATGTGAGCGTCTTCCGGCCGCTGTTCAGCCTGCGGCGCACCGGGCCGCGCAACCTGCGCAACCACCGCAAGTTCACCATCGCCGACGACGCCTGGCTGTGGAGCGGAGGCCGCAACCTGGCGGGCGAGTACTTCACCGGCAACGCCGCCCACCCGGTGCCCTGGCGCGACCTGTCCTTCGACATCCGCGGCGACGTGGCCGCAGCCGCGGCACGCCAGTTCGAGCACGACTGGGCCTCGGTGCGGCGCACGCCGGCGCGCATCGTGCCGCAGCAGCCGCCGGTGCACGAGGGGCCGCTCGCCCAGTTCCTGCCCAGCGGACCCGACCAGACCGAGGACACGGCGCAGGCGCTGCTCGTCGACGCGTGCTTTCGCGCCGAACACCGCATCCTCGCCATCACGCCCTACTTCGTGCCCGGCGACGGCCTGCGCGATGCCCTTCGGCTGGCTGCCCGGCGCGGCGTGCAGGTCACGATCGCAGTGCCGCAGCAGTCCAACCACCGGCTGGCCGACTTCGTGCGCAGCCGCGCCATGCGCGACCTGGCCCGCGCCGGCGTGGCCTTCCGCATGCTGCCCTTCATGGCGCATGCCAAGGCGGTCGTGGTCGACCATGACCTGGCGATGTGCGGCTCGATCAACCTCGACCTGCGCAGCCTGCTGCTCAACCACGAGGCCGCCGTCGTCTTCTACGGCGCCGAGCAGATCGACTGGCTCAGCGGCTGGATCGAGACCACCGCCTCGGCCGGCGACACCTACCGGGCGCGCCAGCCCGGCCTGGCGCGCGACCTGGCCGAAGGGCTGCTGCTCACGCTGGCCTTCCAGCTTTGAGCTGAGGCACCCCCCAAGCCGCTACGCGGCTCCCCCCTCCCTGTTCGGCTCGGAGGGGGGCGCACCCGGCGGCCTGGCCCTTCGACACGCTCAGCACAGGCCAAGGCCGGTTCCGCGGGTGCCCTGGAGGCCTCGCTTCGCTCGCCGGCTGGTCTGGCTTTCATGTCGCGCCGGTGGCGCGCTGCTATGGACACCTGAAGTGAAACCACCCGAAGCCGCTTCGCCTGGTGTCATTCCGCCGCGGGCCGGCGCGGCGTGGTGTTGAGGTAGCTCGCGTTGCCCAGCCCGGTGCCGATGGTCAGCACCGCCCAGCGCTTGACGTCGCGCATGAAGGGCAGCTCGCTCAGGCCCTGCACCACGGCGTCGTTGTGCATCAGCACCTGCGTCGCGTCCTGGCCGATCACGGGCATCTTCTCGCGCAGGGCCGTGGGCAGGTGGAAGGTGTCGGCCGCCCAGTTGCCGGGCAGGTTCTGCGCGCCGCGGGCGATGGTGCCGTCCTCTCGGATCAGGCCCGGGCAGGCGATGCCCACGAAGGGCGCCAGGCGCAGGCCCTCGCGCTCGGCCCACACCACCATGTCGCTCAGCATGGCGACCAGGCCATCGACCAGCCCGGTGCGGCTGGGCTCGTCGTCGGCGTGGCGCCACTTGGTGCGGCGCACGACCTTGGCGCGCGACAGGTCCTCGGCCTTGTCCAGGCGGAATTTCACGATGCCGCAGCGCACGTTGGTGCCGCCGATGTCCAGTGCCAGCAACGCGTCGTGGTGCTCGATGAAGTGCGGCGGCGCCAGGTGCACCCAGCCGATCAGGCCCCCGTCGTCCACCTCGTGGCGCAGGCGCCCCAGCTCCACGGGCAGCTCGGCGGCATGGCACAGGGCCGCCGCTTCCAGGATCGCCCGCTCGCCCACGTCGCTTTCGGGAAAGCCGCCGCCGACCACGATGCGCTGCATGCCGTGCCACGCCTTCTGCCGCATGAAGCGCTGGATGACCGTGGCGAGTTCGACCGCGAACTCCTCGATGGCGCCGTGCAGGATGTCGCTGGCCTCGCCCTTCATCTTGCCGCGCAGCGCGCGGTCCAGCGTCTTCTTGCTCAGGGCTGCCGAGGGCAGGTTGCCCAGCGGGTCCTTGCGGCCCTTGTCGCGGTGGCGCTTGCGCCAGACATCGAGGAGCCGGCGAAAGGCCGTCTGGCTGGCCCGGTCGCCGATGAAGCCGTGATCGTCCTGCACCTCCAGGTTGTAGCTGGTGATCTGCACCTCGGCGAGCTCCATCACGCCGTGGTGGGCGCCGACGATGCTGGGAGCGAGCGGCTTGCGCGGGCGCTTCCTGGGTGTCGGCGAAGGGGCGGTCTTGGAAGGGGTCTTGCGGGTGGCCATGAAGAAGTGGAGGTCACGGGATGGACGCGCGAAGGCGCGCCTCGTGCTCGAGCATGCCCGCGGTCCCCACCGGTCCCTGCGGGGCGGCACGACCGCCGCTCATCGGCGTGGCGCACCTGCAGGTGTAGGAAGGCCGGCTATAAACTGGGCCGATGCCGATCCTTCCGCGGCCCTGGCGGCCGGGCGCCCAGCCCCTCGCGCCGACGCGCGCGCTCCTGCGCGCCGTCACCCTCACGATGCTGCTGGCCGCGCTGCTGCTCATGGCGGCCCGCGGCGCATGGGCCGCCGACGAGGGCACGCTGCGCATCGGCTCCAAGCGCTTCACCGAGTCGTACATCCTGGCCGAGGTGCTGGCGCAGACGGCCGCGCCGCAGCTCTCGCAGGCGCCCGTGGTGCGCCAGGGGTTGGGCAACACCGCCATCGTCTACGAGGCGCTCAGGAGCGGCGGCATCGACCTCTATGCCGAATACACTGGCACCATCGCGCTCGAGATCCTCAAGAGCCCGCAGCCGATGTCGCGCGACGCCATGCAGGCCGCGCTGCAGCCCCTGGGCCTGGGCATGGCGATCCCGCTGGGCTTCAACGACGGCTATGCCTTCGCGATGCGCGCCGACGAGGCCCGGCGCCTGGGCGTGCGCTCGCTGAGCGACCTGGCCAGGCACCCGGAGCTCAAGCTCGGCCTGTCGAACGAATTCATCGGCCGCGCCGACGGCTGGCGCGGCGTGGCGGCGCGCTACGGGCTGCCGCAGACGCCCACCGGCCTGGACCATGGCATCGCCTACGACGCCATCGCGGCGAAGCAGGTGGACGTGATCGACATCTACACCACCGACGCCAAGATCGACCACCTGGGCCTCACGGTGCTTGACGATGACCGCGGCTACTTCCCGCGTTACGACGCCGTGGTGCTGTACCGGCTCGACGTGCCGCAGCGCTTCCCGCAGGCCTGGGCCGCTCTCACGCGTCTCGAAGGCCGGATCGACGAGCACGCCATGATCGGCATGAACGCGCGCGCCGAGCTGCAGGGCGCGGGCTTCGCCACCATCGCGCGCAGCTTCCTCGCCGGCGGCGGCCAGGCGGCCGACAGCGGCGGCGCGCCCGCCGGCTTCATGGCCAAGCTCTTCGGGCCCGACCTGCCGCGCCTCGCGCGCCAGCACCTGATGCTGGTGGCCGTTTCGGTGGGCGTGGCCACGCTCATCGGTGTGCCCCTGGCGGTGTGGGTGTTTCCGCACCTGCGTCTGCGCGCGCTGGTGCTGGGCGCCACGGGGCTGCTGCAGACCGTGCCCTCGCTCGCGCTGCTGGCGGTGCTGATCTCGCTGCTCGGCGCCATCGGCACGCTGCCGGCGCTGATCGCGCTCACGCTGTACTCGCTGCTGCCCATCATGCGCAACGCCGTCACCGGGCTGGCCGAAGTGCCGGCCGGCGTGAAGCAGGCGGGCACGGCGCTCGGCATGACGGGTTCGCAGAACCTGCGGCTGGTGCAGCTGCCGCTGGCCCTGCCCACGCTGCTCGCAGGCATCCGCACGGCCGCCACCATCGCCATCGGCACGGCCACCATCGCCGCCTTCATCGGGGCGGGCGGCTTCGGCGAACGCATCGTGACCGGCCTCGCCCTCAACGACCGTGCGCTGCTGGTGGCCGGCGCGCTGCCCGCCGCCGCGCTGGCGCTGGCGAGCGAAGCACTGTTCGAAGCGCTGGAGTGGCTGCTGCGACGGCGCCAGCGCGCGGCCGCCTCATGAGCGTGCGCCCGGGCGTTGCGACGGGGGCCGGCCCCGGCGCCTCGCCGCGCGCCGCCGAGGCCTCCCGGGTCGACGCCCTGACCGAGATCAACCTGGCCGAGCTGCTCGACTCGGTGGGCCTCGCGCGGCTGCAGGCCACGCCGCTGCGCCATCTGTTCCGTCCCGCGGCGCGGCGCTTCGCGCTGACGGCGGCGGAATTCGATGCGCGCGTCGGACTGCACGGCCTGTCGGAGGGCAGCGAGTGGCTGGTGCGCCAGATGACCACCGGCCTGCAGGTGACCGGCCGAGCCCACGTGCCCCCGGACGGGCCGCTCGTCGTGCTGTCGAACCATCCGGGCATGACCGACACGGTGGCGCTGTTCTCGGCCCTCGCGTCGCGGCCCGACCTGCGCGTGATGGCACTCGACCGCCCCTTCCTGCGCGCCCTGCCCCACGTCGCGCGCCAGCTGATCTTCCTGCCCGAGGACGCGGCCGGCCTGGCCGCCGCGCTGCGCGCCGGCGCGCGCCACCTGAAGAACGGTGGCGCACTGCTGACCTTTCCGGCGGGCGAGATCGAGCCCGACCCGGCCACCTTCGGAACGGCGCGCGCCATCGATTCGCTGGGCCGCTGGACGGACAGCTACGCGCTCTTCGCACGGCTGGTGCCGCGCACGGTGTTCGTGCCGGCGCTGGTGAGCGGGGTCATCTCGCCGCACGCGCAGCGCCACCCGCTCACGCGGCTGCGCCGCACGCAGCGCGACCGGGAGAAGATGGCTGCGGCGCTGCAGATCGCGCTGCCGGGCTACCGCGACCTCCAGGCCCGCGTGTGCTTCGGCGCCGCGCAGCCGGGCAGCGCGCGCAGCGCACGGGCCCTGTGCGACGGCATCGCGGCGCAGATGCGCCGGATGGTCCTCGCGTGCGCGGCTTGAGCTCGACGGCGCGCTACCTCGCCGCCATGCGCTGCGCCACGCGCGTCGAGACCTCGCGGCGTCGCTCCAGCATGGGCGCCGCCGAGGCACGCACCTTCTCGACCAGCTCCGGCGCCGCCACGCGCGGATGGCCGCTCTGGAACGGCGGGGCCGGGTCGTACTCCAGCATCAGCTGAAGCGCCTTCGCGGCATCCGCCCCGCGCAGGATCTCGAGCACGGTGAAGGCGAAGTCCAGCCCGGAGGTGACGCCGCCCCCGGTGATGCGGTCGCCGTCCACCACCACGCGGTCGGGCAGCGCACGCACGCCGAACAGCTCGAGCTGGTCGATCGACAGCCAATGGCTGGTGGCGCGGCGGCCCTGGAGCAGGCCCGCGGCGGCCAGCAGCAGGGAGCCGGTGCACACCGAGGTCACCCACTTCGCACCGGCCGCCTGCTGGCGCAGGAATTGCAGCACCTCCTCGTCCTCCATCAGCGGCGTCTGGCCCGGGCCACCGGGCACGACCAGCATGTCGTACTGCGGCGCGCTCGCAAAGGCCTGGTCGGGGATGAGCGTGAGGCCGGTGTCGCCCTTGAGCGGCTCGCGGTTCTTCCATACCAGTTCGGCCTGGCAATCCGGCGCACGCGCCAGCACTTCGAAGGGGCCGAGGATGTCCAGCGAGGTCATCATCGGGAACACGAGCATGCCGATCCGGGTCTTGGGCGTGGGGTTCATGGGCCCCACTGTGCCTGCCCTGGCGCGAATGCACCAGACACGGCGCATTCATTTGCGGACATGGTGGGCCGGCGGTCGCCGATGTCGCGAAATCGATCGCCTATGTCCGGCGCGGCAAGGCGCACGACGCAAGACTTTCGTCGACGCGGCCCTTCGGCGGCGACAAGGTGAACGATGAGCAACCGACGCGCAACCCTCCAGATGCTCGGCGCCCTGGCGCTGATGCGGCCCCCGCTGTCGATGGCGCAGACGCCGGTGCCGACGCCCGGCACGACGCGGCTGCTGGTCGGCTTTCCGCCGGGCGCCACGGGCGACCGCATCGCGCGCGCCGTGTCGCCCCTGCTGGCGGCGCAGTTGCAGAACAGCGTCATCGTCGACAACAAGCCGGGCGCCGGCGGACAACTGGCCATCGAGTACGCCAAATCCGCCCATGCCGACGGCAGCGTGCTGCTGCAGACCATCGGTTCGTCGATGGTGATCTATCCGCACACCTACCGCAGCCTGCGCTACGAGCCGCTGCGCGACTTCGTGCCGCTGGGCACGGCGGCCACCGCACCGATCGCGTTCGTCAGCGCGGCGCGGCTGCCGGTGAAGCGCCTCGGCGACGCCGTCTCGCTGATCGGGCAGGACAGGTCGGTGGCCTTCTACGGCTCGCCCGCCTCCGGCAGCGTGTTCCATTTCTCGGGCGTGCTGATGGCCCGGGCGATGGGCAGCGATTTCACCCACGTGCCGTACAAGGGATCGGCGCCGGCCCTGGCCGACGTGCTGTCGGGCCAGATGCCCTTCGCCTTCCTGGCGCCGAGCGACATCCTGGAGCACCACCGCGCCGGCAAGCTGCGCATCCTCGCCGTGACCGGCACGACGCGCGCCTCACAGCTGCCCGATGTGCCCACCTTTCCCGAAGCGGGCTTCAAGGACCTGGTGAACCGCGAGTGGTTCTCGTACTTCCTGAGCAAGGGCACGCCGCCGGAGCTCGTCGCGCGCTACGCCGCCGCGCTGCGCAGGGTGGTGGCCGACCCGGACCTGCGCGCCGCGCTGCTCGCCGCCGGCCTGGAGGTCGGCGACGGCGACGCGGCCACGCTGGCCGCCACCATGCAGCAGGAATTCGGCCAATGGAGGCAGGTTGTCAAAGAGAACGGTTTCGTCGCCGACTAGGGCGATCGGCGCACCCTCCCCGCACCGCGGCACGCGCGAAGTCGGCATCGTCGTCTTCGGCGATGCGCTGCTGCTCGATGCCACCGGCCCGGCCGACGTGCTGGCCCGCGCGAACCACCACGCGCGCGGACCGGGCGACCCGGACCGCTACCGCATCAACGCCATCTCCACCTTCGGCGGCGAGGTCGTCACGTCCTGCGGCCTGCGGCTGCAGACCGCGCCGCTGCCGCCGCCGGAGATCTGCGCCTTCGACACGCTGATCGTCGCGGGCGGCCCGGGCGTGCTGGCCGCGCGCCACGACCCGCACCTGCGCAACTGGCTGCTCGCCGTCGAGCCGCGCGTGCGCCGCATCGGCTCGGTGTGCACCGGCGCCTACGTGCTGGCCGAATGCGGCCTGCTGGCGGGCCGCCCGGTCACCACGCACTGGGGGCACATCGAGCGCTTCAGGGCCCTCTACCCGCAAGCGCGCGTGGTCGACGACACGCTGTTCGCACGCGACGGCAAGTTCTTCACCTCCGCCGGCGCCACCGCCGGCATCGACCTGGCGCTGAACCTCGTGGACGAAGACCACGGCCGCGAGCTGGCGCTGGCCATCGCGCGCGAGCTCGTCGTCTTCCGCGTGCGCGCCGCCAACCAGGGCCAGCGCAGCGCGGCCCTGGACGCCTACGGCGGGTCGTCGGACCGGCTCAGCCGCGCCACCGCCTTCATCCTGGCCCACCTGGACCAGGGCGTCACGGTCGAGCGGGTGGCCGAGCATGTGTGCGTCGGCACGCGGCAGCTGTCGCGCGATTTCAAGCAGGCATTCGGGCAGTCGCCCAGCGAGTACATCCGCGCGGCGCAGGTCGACCTCGCACGCGAGCTGCTGTCGCACACCGGCCAATCGATGGACAAGGTGGCGCTGCGCAGCGGCTTCTCGGGGCGCCAGCAGATGGCGCGCGTGTTCCAGCGCGTGCTGGGCGCACCGCCGGCCGCGTTCAGGGATGCGGGCGCGCGCCCGGTGCCGCCCGGGTAGTGCGAACATGGGCCATGCGCCCCGCCGCCGTCCTCGCCCCGCTCCTGCTGGCCGCAAGCGCGCTGCTCGGCGGCTGCGCGATCGTCGACCACGAACAGCGGCGCTGGCTCTTCATGCCCGGTGCCCGCAGCTGGCCGCCCGGCGAGGCCGCGGCCGTCGGCATGCAGGACGTGTGGATCGACTACGTCTCGCAGCACCCGGAGCAGGCCGGGCAGCCCGTGCGCCTGCATGCGCTGTGGCTGCCGCAGGTGCAGGCCGACGCGCCGGTCCTCCTGTTCCTGCACGGCGTGCACTGGGACGTGCGCGCCAGCGCCACGCGCATCCGCCAGCTGCACCGGCTGGGCTTCTCGGTGCTGGGCGTGGACTACCGCGGCTTCGGCCGCAGCAGCCGGGCCATGCCGTCCGAGACGCTGGTGGCCGAGGACGCGCACGCCGCATGGCAATGGCTGGCCCGCGCGCATCCGCAGTCGCGCCGCTTCGTCTTCGGCCATTCGCTGGGCGCCGCCGTGGCGGTGCGGCTCGCGGCCGAGGTGCAGGACGAGGCGGGCCTCATCGTCGAAGGCGCCTTCCCCTCCTCGCTCGACGTGCTGCGCAGCACCCGCTGGGGCTGGCTGCCGGTGGCCCCGCTGATGACGCAGCACTTCGATGCCGGCTCGCGCATCGCCGAGGTGGGCTCGCCGCTGCTGGCGGTCCATGCGGCGGGCGACACGATGGTGTCGCCGCAGCTTGGCCGCGCGCTGTACGAGAAGGCCGCACCGCCCAAGCGTTTCGTGCTCGTCGACGGCGCCGTGCACGAGGACGCCGACGTGGTGGGCGAGCAGGCGTATCGCGAGGCGCTGCGGGCGCTGTTCGGCATCGGCGACTGAGCCGCGCGCGTGCCTTCGCACGTCGTTTGCTATGAATTCGATAGCTGCCCACGCCCGCCACACGGGCGCTGCAGCCACTTTTTGCTTGGATCCCCCGGTCAACCGAAGGTGAAGGCGTAGGCGCGCGCCCCGGCATCGAGGAACTGGATCTCCACCGTGCGTTCGTCGACGGCGCCCTTCTGCCGCACCAGCTGGTACAGGCGCTGTGCGTCGAGCGTGCCGCGGCCCTCGGCGTCCACGTCTTCGCCGTGGTCGGCGCCGGGCGGCTGGCCGTCGAGCGTCAGTCGGAAGCGCACCGGCCCGCGGCCCGGCACCGTGCCCAGCACGAGGTGCGCGTCGCGTGCCTGGAAGCGCAGCGCCACGCTGCCGCCGGGCTGCTCGAGTTGCACGTACTCGGGCGCCACCGTCCACTCGCCGCGCAACCCCCAGCGGTTGAGCCGCAGCGCGGCGAGCGTGTACGCGCGCGGCCGGTCGCGCAGCACGCCTTCGGGTGAGGCGAAGCCGCTGCCCTGCTGGTGGCCCAGGTAGGTCTCGGGCGTGCGCAGGCTGGCGCTGTCCGGCGGCAGGCCCACACCGCGGGTGTCGGCCTGCGGCGCCTGCACCGCCATGCCCGGCGCTGCCGGTGGGTGGCCCACTTCGCGCAGCAGCGCCTGGATCGCCGCCTCGGTACGACCCGCGCCGCCTTCGCCGAACTGGTGGTGCCGCACCCGGCCCTGCGCATCGACCAGGTAGATCGCCGGCCAGTACTGGTTGTGGAAGGCGCGCCAGATGCCGTAGCGGTTGTCCTGCACCACGGGGTAGTCGATCTTCAGGTCGCGCAGCGCGCGCTGGACGTTGCCCGTGTCCTTCTCGAAGGCGAACTCCGGCGTGTGCACGCCAAGCACCACCAGGCCCTGGTCGGCGTACTTCTGCGCCCAGGCCCGCACATGGGGCAGCGTGCGCAGGCAGTTGATGCACGAGTAGGTCCAGAAGTTGACGAGCACCACCTTGCCGCGCAGCGCCTCGGCCGTGCGCGGCGGCGAGTTGAGCCACGGGCCGCCGCCCTCGAAGCTCGGCTGGATCGGCTCGACGGGCAGGCCCGAGGGCACGCCCGGGGCCTGCGTGGCCGACACGCGTTGCAGGCCGCTGGCCGCGCCCATCGCACCGCCCGTCCCCAGCGCGGACTGCAGCAGGCGCTGCTCCAGCCCCGCCGTCCCGGCATCGAGCGACAGGCGGGCGAGCAGGCCCGTGTCCAGCCCTGTCGCCACGGCCACCACGCCGCCCAGCATGGCCGCACCGAGCACGCGGCGCGCCCCGGCCCCCCCGCCCAGCCTGGCGCGCCACCGGGCCCGGCGCCCTTCTCCGGCGTGCAGCAGCACGGCCAGCGCGAGGGCCGCACCGCCCGCATAGGCTGCGAGCAGGAGCGTGCCATGCACCGACGGCCCCGCCAGCGCCGCACCGCTGAGGATCAACCCCAGGATCGGCCCCGCGCAGGGCGCCCACACCAGGCCCGTGGCGACGCCGATCAGCAGCGAGGCGGCCCGGCCCGTGTCGCTCGCGCCGCCCCAGCGGCGCGCCAGCAGCGCATTGCCCGCACGCACCAGCGGCTGCGTCAGCCCGTGGGCCAGGCGTGGCCACAGCAGCGCGAGCGCGAACACGGCCAACGCCGCCAGCGCCAGCACGCGGCCCGTCTGGTGCAGGCGCACCGCCCAAGTGCCGGCCACGGCCCCCAGCGAGGCGACGCCCGCGAAGGCGGCCGCCATGCCGACGAGCAGCGGCCCGCTGCCTCGCGAAAAAGGCCGGCCGGTGCGCGCGAAGACGAAGGGCAGCACAGGAAGGATGCAGGGGCTCAGCAGCGTCAGAACGCCGCCGAGGAAGGCGAGGAGGTAGAGGCTCATCGGGGTCGGCTCCGGATCGTCGGCTGGCGGTGCATCAGAGCCGCGTCACGTCGAGCACCGCCTGCGCGAAGGCCTGCGGCGCCTCCTGCGGCAGGTTGTGGCCGATGCCGCCCGCGAGGTTGCGGTGCTGGTACCTGCCGGTGAACTTGCCCGCATAGGCGGCGGGCGACGGATGCGGCGCGCCGTTGGCATCGCCTTCCAGCGTGATGGTCGGCAGCGCGATCGCGGGCGCCGCGGCCAGCCGTGCCTCCAGCGCGTCGAAGCGCGACTCGCCCTCGGCCAGGCCGATGCGCCAGCGGTAGTTGTGGACCACGATCGCCACATGGTCCGGGTTGTCGAAGGCGGCGGCGCTCCGGAGAAAGGTGGCGTCGTCGAACTGCCAGCGGGGCGAGGCCTGCTGCCAGATGAAGCGCGCGAAGCCCGCCGGGTCGGCCGCATAGCCGTCGCGCCCGCGGTCGGTGGCCAGGTAGGACTGGTACCACCATGCGAACTCCACCGCCGGCGCCTGCGCCCTGGCATTGGCCTTGGGGTTGCCGATGAGGTAGCCGCTGACGGAGACCAGCCCCGTGAAGCGCTCGGGCCACAGCGCCGCCAGGATGCAGGCCGTGCGCGCACCCCAGTCGCAGCCGCCGAGCACGGCACGCTCGATGCGAAGGGCGTCCATCAGCGACAGGATGTCCTGCGCCACCGCCGCCTGCTGGCCGTTGCGCGGCGTGCCGGCCGAGACGAAGCGCGTGCTGCCGTAGCCGCGCAGGTACGGCACGATCACGCGGTGCCCCGCGGCAGCCAGCTGCGGCGCGACATCGACGTACATGTGGATGTCGTAGGGCCAGCCGTGCAGCAGGATCACCGGCACGCCGTCGGCCGGGCCGAGCTCCGCGTAGCCCACGCGCAGGTCGCCGGCCTGGATCTGGCGCAGGGCGCCGAAGCCCGGGGCCGCGCCGCTGCGGCCGGCCGTGGTGCCCACGGCACCGGCGCCCGGCGCCTGTGCGGATGCGGGCACCGCGACGCCACCCAGCAGCGCGCCGATGGGCGCTGCGGCGAGCGTGGCGGCGGTGGCGCCCAGGAAGTGGCGGCGGGGCATGGCGGGGATCGTCGGGGTCATGGTGGGGTCCTTGTTCAAGTCGGTGGATGTCGCGGCGAAGGGGCCTTCGCGGCGTGGCCCCAGTGGAGCGCGCGGATGTACGCCGCATGTGTCATGGCGGGCCCGAAGTGAATGGCCGTGTATCGCCCGGCGTGCGTATACAGAGCGGTACAAAAGCCCCGGCCGCCGCCTCCACACTGCGAGGCACAGGACGCAGCCGGCACCGCTCCCGCGGTCGCGCGCCGTGGCCCTGCCGATGCCGTGCCGTGCTGTGCACGGCCCCTCGCAACCTGTCGCTTCGGCCGCTGCTTCATGGGCCGGACGACCTCCCGGAGCCCCTTGCCATGACTTCTCCCGACACCCCCCTGCCCCTCGCCACAGCGGCGGCGCCCTCGCCCACCGGCCACCCCACCCGCCTGGCCGGGCAGGTCGCGCTCGTGACCGGCGGGTCGCGCGGCATCGGCGCCGCCGTCGTGCGCCGGCTCGCCGCCGAAGGCGCGCAGGTGTTCTTCACCTATGCGAGCGCCGAAGCTGCGGCGCGCCGACTCGAGCAGGCGGTGGCCGCCGCCGGCGGGCGCGCCACGGGCCTGCAGGCCGACAGCGCCGACCCCGCGGCCGTACGCCGCGCGGTCGACACCGCGGCGCTGGCGCAGGGCCGGCTCGACATCGCCGTCAACAGCGCCGGCATCCTGAAGGTCGGCACCATCGACGCCTTCTCGCTCGACGACTTCGACCGCATGGTGGCCGTCAACGTGCGCCCGGTGTTCGTGCTGGCGCAGGCCGCTGCGGCGCGCATGGGCGCGGGTGGCCGCATCGTCACCGTGGGCAGCGTCACGGCCGACCGCTCCGCGTTCGCGGGTGGCTCGGTCTATGCGATGACGAAGGGTGCCGTGGCTGCACTGGTGCGCGGCATCGCGCTGGACCTGGCGCCGCGCGGCATCACGGTGAACAACGTCCAGCCCGGCCCCACCGCCACCGACATGAACCCGGCCGACGCGCCGCACATCGACATCGCGCTCAAGGCCGTGCCGCTGGGCCGGTTGGGTGCGGCGGACGAGGTGGCGGCGGTGGTCGCCTTCCTGGCCAGCCCGGAGGCGGCCTTCGTCACGGGCTCGAGCTACACGGTCGACGGCGGGTATCTGGCCTGATCGCCACCGCGCTGCGGCGCCTCACGGCGGCGACGAGACGCGGCGACGCGGTAAGGCGCCCGCCACGGGGAGGCGGATGCCGCGCGCTCGACGAGCTGTGGACCCTTGCCGTTCAGCCGGCCGTTCCGGCCAGGCCGCGTCGCGCCACCGGCCGCGGCCGCGCCGACAGCGCCAGCAGCGCGCACGCCACCGTGATCACGCCCTGGAACCGCCACGCCGCATCGAAGCCCCACTCGGTCGCGATCTTGGTGAACAGGGGTGGAATCAGGGCGCCGCCGATGGCCACGATGCTGAGCATCAGGCCGATGGCGGTGGGCACGTCGGACAGGCGCAGTCCGCTGTCGGCCTCGCCGGGAAGGGAGACCCAGGGCACGAACGCCACGATCAGCCCCACCCCGACGACCGCCGCCGCGATCTGCAGCCCGACCAGGTTCAGGTGCGGGA
This sequence comes from Pseudomonadota bacterium, assembly GCA_031119395.1. Lineage (GTDB taxonomy): Bacteria > Pseudomonadota > Gammaproteobacteria > Burkholderiales > Burkholderiaceae_C > Xenophilus. Next base: position 7,270 of record JAVHYA010000079.1, on the reverse strand, counting down.
TCAGGAAGAACATGGCGCCTTCGGCGAAACAGGCGATCAGAAAGGTCGGCAGGCGTCCGAACACGCGATCGGTGAGCCACCCGCCGATGACGCCACCGAAGATGCCGCCGAAGAACAGAATGGCGCCGATGGCCTCGCCCGCGGAGGGCGCGACCTTCAGACGCTCCTGGGCATAGGAGCCCAGCAGATTCGCAGCGCTGAAGTAGCTGCCGTACGCCCCGAGCAGCGCAATGCCCATGATCCACAGCTGCCGGTTGCCGAAGATCCGGCGCAGCGAGTCCCTGTCCAGGTGGTGTCCTTCGACAACGTCTTCCCCTGCCTTCGGCGGCGTGGGAAAGAAGGCCAGGAGGAAGAGCAGCGAGGCCACGCCGACACCGGCCCCGATGAGCAGGGCCTGACGCCATCCGAAGGCCTCGACCACCAGGCCCCAGCCGTAGAGGCCGGCAGCGGCCGCGATGGTGAAACCCACGCCCTGGATGATGCCGTTCGCGGTGGCGAGCTCCTTGCCGCGGAACCAGGCGGCGGTCAGGCCGACGGCGCTGCCCATGGTCACGGCCCCGCCGATCCCGCACAGCAGCCGGCCGACCAGCAGCAGGTCATAGGACGGCGCCCAGCCGCTCATCGCCGCGCCGAGGGTCTGCACCACCACGCCGAAGATCATGCCGGCGCGCATGCCGAAGCGCTCGGCAAACCACCCGGCCGGGATGTGCGCGATGCCGTAGCCGGCGATGAAGGTGCCGGCGATGACGCCCACCTGGGTGAACGACAGCTTCATGTCGCTGACGATGCCGCCGAAGGCCGGCACGACGCTGAACCAGTTCAGCGGGAACTGCAAGAACGCGATGAAGATGACTGCCAGAGCCGACCATCTGTTTTTCATTTCGACCTCGATCCGTGGGTGTTGAGTGTTGGAGGAACAGGGATCGCCCGATCCGTCAGGCGCGTTCGGCGTTGGGGTGGGTGGGGAACCCGTAGAGCCGGTTCCAGTACAGGAGCGGCCGCTTGTCGTTCGTGCTCAGGCGCGTGACCGCCGCGATGAACAGGCGATGCGTGCCCGCATCCGTCGCCGAGACCACCGAGCACTCGGCGGACATCGCGCCACCGGACATCGCGGGTTCGCGTCCCTCCCCCTGGTCGAGCCACTCCACGCAGGAGAAGTCGTAGGCCTCGCCGGTCTTGGGACGCCCCGCGAAGCAGTCGGCGATGTGCGACTGGTCGTCGGAGAGCATGTGCACCCCGAAGACACCGCTTTCGGTCATCGCCGTGCACATGCGGCTGTTGCGGTTGATGCACACCGAGATCAGGGGCGGGTCGGCAGACACCGACAGGAACGAACTGACGGTCAATGCCATGCGCTGTCCGTCACCGTGGGTGGTCAGGACGCACACCGGCGAGGCGGTCTGCCGCATCGCCGAAAGAAAACTGTCGCGCGAGACGGGTTGCGCGGGTGCCGGCACCGCGGCCTCGCAGGCCACATGGGGGCGCACTGCTTCGATCATGCTCATGCTCCTTGTCGTGTTCAGTCGTCGAGGGCTTCGACGCCGCTGGGCAGGCCGAGGAGCACGCGACCGTAGGTCGAGGCGTTCACGTCCCAGTTCTGGGTGATGTGGCGGTTGGCCACCGTCATGTCGGCCACGCAGCGCGCGATCGGATTGCGTTCGTAGATCACGCCGCCGCCGCCGGCTTCGAGCACCAGATCGACCGCCGACGACGCCAGCCGCCCGGCGTAGGTCGCCATGGCCCGCCAGCGGGTTCGGTCCTCCACCGTGCTGGTGCCACCGCGGCGGTACAGCGTCTCGATCTCGGCGAGCGTGGAATCGATGAGTTGGCGCGCCGACAGCACGGCGGCCTTCGCCTCGGCCACCTTGACCTGCTGCGTGGTGAAGCTCGACACGTTGCTGCCCGACATCGTGGACGCGCGCTTGCGTGCGTTCTCGACGTAGTAGCCCACCGCGGCCTCGGCCACGCCGAGGGCGGCGCACCCGATGAAGCAGCCGAACATCGCATACGGCGGCGCCCGGTATTGCCACCCCTTGTTGACCTTGGCGCCCGGGCTGCGGCCATGGCCCTTGAGGTCGTGCATGCTCACGGCCCGGTGCGCGGGCACGAAGGCCTCCTTGAGCGTGCAGTCCTGGCTCGACGAGCCTTGCAGGCCGATCGTGTACCAGGTGTCCAGGATCTCCACCTCGGCCCTGGGCAGCACGAAGTGCATTTCCTCGGCTTTGCCTTCGGCGTCGACGACGTCGCCGGTGAAGATGATCCAGTCGGCGATCTCGGACCCGCTCACGAAAGGCCAGCGGCCCGACAGGCTGTAGCCGCCCTCGACCCGCTTGGCCTTGCCGATGCCCGGGATCAGGATGCCGGAGACCAGCGCGTCGGGCATCTCGCCCCAGATCTCGTCCTGCGCCTGCTCGGGCCAGTTGGCCAGCATCATGTTGTGCTGGATGTTCTGCGCCATGATCCAGGCCGTCGACCCGCAGCCGCGGCCCACCGCGCGCAGGATCTCGGCGCCCTCGGTGAGGCTGCCTTCGGCGCCCCCGTAGCGCCGGGGCTGCCACAGCCGGGCGATGCCCGTGTCCTTCAGGCGCTGGCGAACCGACTCCGGGGGACGGCGCAATGCATTGGTTTCGGGAGCCTTCTCGCGCAAGAAGGGAATCATGGCCTCGGCGGCAGCGACCAGATCGGCGCTGTCCAGGGCGGTCAGGGAGGGGTTCACAACGGCTTCCATGGCGTTTTCCTGATTGAAAGGTGGCAGTCGGGTAAAGAGGCGGCGCTATTCGTGAGCGCGGCACGCATCGGTGGTAGCGGACATCTGCAACTCCTGCGCCGGCGCGGACGCCCTTCTCGGCTCCACGGCGGGAAAGTTCAGTTCGATCGTCAGGCCCGAGGGATCGACGAAGAACAGTTGACGCAGGCCCAGGCCCGGGAGGGTGCGGTCGCGGTACGCGACGCCGGCGTGCGCCAGGCGCTCGCGGAACTCGTCGACGCCCGTGGCCAGAAAAGCCAGGTGATCCAGGGCGCCGGTGCCCGCGTCGGCAGCGGAACGCTCGCCGAGGTAGTCCGCCAGGCCGCTGCCCGCGCCGTCCGTGCCGATCAGGTGGACGACGCCGTAGTCGGCGTCGTCGCCGCCCTGGTAGAGCCACAGGCCGGGGAAATCGAGCGGCGGCCGGTAGCCGACCCTGAACCCGAGGATGTCCACGTAGAACTGTCTCGAGGCCTCGAGGTCCGACGTTCGGACGGAATAGTGGGCCAGTTTTCGAATCGGCATGCGCCTCCTATTAATGATCGATTGATAAATAACGTTTCGTGCCAAGCACCTTGTCAGTGCATGCGAAGTAGCTTTTCGCACCAACTGGGTTCAGCACGCCTCCAAGCAGGTCCGAATTCCGCAAACTTATCGTTTGATAAATAGTAGTACGCATGCAGCGTGCCAGCAAGCGTCGCAGCTTCGGGAGAAACCCTTGGCCATGGGCGCGGCCGGCGACCGTCGATGCCGGACGACCGGGCAGCGACCGGCGCGCCGCCTCGCCGCTCTAAACTGACCTTTTTGCCCAACACCGCCTTCGTTCCCCGCAGGGCGGCCATCCCCGGACCGGACATGAAATCAATCGACGGCGCCTCCAGCGGTGGCAAGCGCGAGCGCAGGCCAGCGGCCGCGTCCCCGGCCCCGGTGCGTCCTGCGACCCAGCGGCTGTCGAAGGAAGCGCGCGAGCAGCAGATCGTGCAGAAGGCGATCCAGCTCTTCGCCGAGCGCGGCTTCCAGGTCAGCACCCACGAGATCGCCCGGGCGCTGGGCATCACCCAGCCGCTTCTGTACAACTACTTTCCCACCAAGGAAGCCCTGGTCGATCGCGTCTACGACGAGGTCTTCGTGCGCAAGTGGGACCCGATGTGGGAAGAGTGGCTGTCGGACGCATCCAAGCCGCTGGCCGAGCGGCTCAAGCATTACCTCAAGGACTATGCGCAGTACATCCTGCGCAGCGACTGGATCCGCATCTTCATCTCGGCCGGGCTGACGCGCCAGGGCATCAACCAGCGCTACATCGCGCGATTGCGCGAGCATCACTTCAAGGTCATCGCGCGCGAGATGCGCAAGGCCTACGACATCCCCGAGCCGTCGACCGAAGAGGAACTCGAGGACGAACTCGAACTGATCTGGTCGATGCACTCCGGCGTGTTCTACATCGGCATGCGCAAGTGGGTCTACGCCCTGAGTGTTCCCAAGAACCTGGACCGCATCATCGACATGCGGGTCGACGCGTTCCTGCTGGGCGCACCGGCGGTGCTCAAGCAGGCGCGCGTCGCGGCCGACGCGCGGGGCACCCAGGCCCCGGGGCCTCTGTCCGCCCTGGCCGGCGCCCACAGCGCTACGCGCTAGCGCGTGGCGCCTGCCACCGGGCCGCACCGGTTGTGCATGCCGCAGAGCGCTCGCGCGCCCCGCAAGGGGCCCCGCGCCCGTGCCACGGCGGAGAACGAACTTTTATTGCTCCATCTGCCACTTCACTGCATTTTTCCCGGTTCAAACACTGGAGGCGCGAAGGATCAGGACGCTGGCGCCCAATTTTTTGCAACCCTGTTAACGCACGAGATCCATAGCATTCAAGCCTTCAACACCACGTCGAAGGACACCGAATGAATGCCCAGATCCGCAAGCTCATCGTGGCCGCCGCAGCCACTGCCAGCATCGTGGCGCCCGGCCTCGGCGCTCACGCGCAGCCGGCCCCGGCCAGGAACGTCGTGCTGGTGCACGGCGCCTTCGCCGATGGGTCCGGATGGCGCGGCGTCTACGACCAGCTCACGGCGCGCGGCTACCGCGTCACCGTCGTACAGAACCCGTTGACCTCATTGGCCGACGACGTGGCCGCCACGCGGCGCGCGCTGGCGCGCCAGGACGGTCCCACCATCCTCGTGGGCCACTCGTGGGGTGGCACCGTCATCACCGAGGCGGGCGCCGACGCGAAGGTCGTGGGCCTGGTGTACGTGTCCGCCCTGTCGCCCGATGCCGGCGAAACCACGAGCGAGCAATACACCGGCTTCTCGGCGCCCGAGTTCGTCATCGACGTGCAGGCCGACGGCCACGGGTACGTCAACCTGGCCAGGTTCAAGTCCGGCTTTGCCGCCGACGCCAGCGACGCCGACGCGGCGTTCATGCGCGACTCGCAGGTGCCGATCGCCATGTCGGTGTTCGGCACCAAGCTCACGCAGGCGGCCTGGCGCACCCGGCCCAGCTGGGCCGTCATCGCCACCGACGACAAGGCCTTCGACGTGCGCATGCTGCACAAGATGGCCCGGCGCATCGGCGCCGACGTGACCGAGGTCAAGGCCAGCCATGCCGTGTTCATGACGCAACCAAAGGCGGTGGCGGACGTGATCGATCGGGCTGCACGCGAGGCCGGGGCCAGGAGCCGCTGAGGAGGAGCGGGAGGCCGGCGGCGGTGCCGAGGACGCACGTCGGCTGACGATGGGAACAGTCAGGTGCCCGTCGCGCGCCTGGCCGGCGCACCCAGTGCGGAGACGGGAATTTGCTTCAGCGGTCGAGAAGCGCGGGCGCCCGTGACCTCTGCGGGCAACGCGATGGGCTCATGGCGGGGGCGGCCGGTCGTCGCTGACTGCTGGGGACTGACAGCCGTCGCTTGCCCGTCCAGCCACGCACGACAGCTTCAACCAGAAGCAGCCCTTCGCTGGCCGCATCAGAAACCCCGCAAAGCCGACGTTCACCGTAGGCCCCACTGATGGCACGCGCCAGCGCATGGCCGCTTTGGCAGCCTAGGACGGTGGGTCGCTAGAACATCGTCGACCGATGCGCGGAGACCCCGGCCATGGCCCCATCCGCGACCGCCAGGGCCACATTGCCGGCCGCTCGCGCGGCATCGCCGCAAGCAAAGACATTCGGCACGGACGTCTGCTGCATGGCATCCACTTGTACGAATGCCCCCACAGGGCCCTGCGCTAGCGCACAACCCAGTTGAGCGGCGATGGGACTGGCGATGTGAGAACGCGGCTGCGTGAACAGGCCGTTCATGCGCAAGGTCCGTCCATCGGCCAGCACCACATCGGCTACACCCTCGATTCGAAGGATGGGGGTCGCCTCCACCTTCGTGCCACGACGTGCAAACGCGGCCAAGTCCTCGCCGGACGGACGATAGGCCTCATTGAGGAACAGGGTGGGCGTTCCCCAGTCGGGCAACATGATGGCGTGGTGTTGCGCGACTTCGGCAGCCGCGATGATGCCGATGGGACCACCTGCCAGTTCGTAGCCATGGCAATAGGGGCAATGGAAGACGCTGCGGCCCCAGCGCTCGGCGAGGCCCTCGACGGCCGGCAGCTCGTCACGCACGCCAGTAGCGAGCACCAGCTTGGCCGCATGCACCGAGTGCTCACCGACGCGAAAAGTGAAGCGTCCGTCATCGGTTTGCCGGGCGTCCTCCGCCACGCCGTCCAGCCATCGCACCGTGGGATAGCGCAGCAGCTGCTGCCGGGCTTCGGCCGCGATGACGCCAGGTGCAACGCCGTCGCGGGACAGGAATCCGTGCGAGGTGCCGCTGGCCTGGTCGACGAATCGGTTGCGGCGCAAGCCGGCATCCACCACGAGAACGTCCTGCCGGGCCCTGGCCAGTTGCAGGCCAGCAGACAGGCCTGCATAGCTGCCGCCAACGATGGCGAATTCAGCTTTGAACATGGTGGTCCTCCAGGCGATGGGCAGACGCTGCCCCGGTGCGTCTGTGCGCGCGCAGGCGATGGTTGAAGCCTTGCGATAGCTCGGACAGCGTGATGGCTTCCAGGCGACCCAGCAAGGAGGCCTCGGCCTCCTGCACGGCGGACTGCAGGGACTCGTTCACCACCTGCGCGACCAAGCATTCCGGCCGGTCTTCCCGGAACCCCAGGGACACCAACGCGGGAGCCCCTAGCGCCACATGCACATCGCGGAGCGTGACGCTTTCCAGCGACGCGGCCATCACCCAGCCGCCGCCATGACCCTTCTCGGAAACGACGAAGCCCGCCTCGCGCAGGCCGACCATAAGCCGGCGGAGCACCACGGGGTTGGTGCTCATCGCCGAGGCGAGTGCTTCGGAGGTGAGGGGAGCATCGGCCTCTGCCAGGTGCAGGAGGACGTGCAAAACGTCGGAAAGTTGGCTGTTCAGCTTCATGCAACTATTTTAGTTGCATGACAATAGCCCTGCGCAGAAAGGACCCATGGGCGGAATCAGCGCGTTTGGGGGTCGCTGCCGCCTGAGCCGGAGCCTAGGTACGTGTGGCAGGATGCGGCCAG
>JAVHYA010000078.1:18501-21213 GCA_031119395.1 Pseudomonadota bacterium | reverse complement strand
AAGAGAACGAGCTGGCCAAGAAGGCCAAGGTCGAGGTCACCGGCGACGACATGCGTGAAGGCCTGACCTGCGTGCTGAGCGTGAAGGTGCCCGAGCCCAAGTTCTCCAGCCAGACCAAGGACAAGCTCGTCAGCAGCGAGGTGCGCGCGCCGGTGGAGGACATCGTCGGCCGCCTGCTGGGCGACTACCTGCAGGAGCGCCCGCAGGACGCCAAGATCATCTGCGGCAAGATCGTCGAGGCTGCCCGCGCCCGCGAGGCCGCACGCAAGGCCCGCGAGATGACGCGCCGCAAGGGCGTGCTCGACGGCATGGGCCTGCCCGGCAAGCTGGCCGACTGCCAGGAGAAGGACCCCGCCCTGTGCGAGATCTACCTGGTGGAGGGCGACTCCGCCGGCGGTTCCGCCAAGCAGGGGCGCGATCGCAAGTTCCAGGCGATCCTGCCGCTGCGCGGCAAGATCCTCAACGTGGAGAAGGCGCGCTACGAGAAGCTGCTGACCAGCAACGAGATCGTCACGCTCATCACCGCGCTGGGCACGGGCATCGGCAACGCGGGCGCCACGGGCGGCAACGGCGCGGACGACTTCAACGTCGCCAAGCTGCGCTACCACCGCATCATCATCATGACCGACGCCGACGTCGACGGCGCCCACATCCGCACGCTGCTGCTCACCTTCTTCTACCGGCAGATGCCCGAGCTGGTCGAGCGCGGCCACATCTACATCGCGCAGCCGCCGCTGTACAAGGTCAAGGTCGGCAAGGAGGAGCAGTACCTCAAGGACGGCCCGGCGCTCGACGCCTTCCTGCTGCGCGTGGCGCTCAAGGACGCCAGCGTGAGTACCGGCGGCGCCAACCCGCAGACGCTCGCCGGCGAGACCCTGGACGAGCTGGCGCGCAAGCACCAGCTGGCCGAGGCCGTGATCGCGCGCCTGGGCGTCTTCATGGACGCCGAGGCGCTGCGCGCCATTGCCGACGGCGTGTCGCTCGACCTCGACACCACCGCTGCGGCCGAAGCCTCGGCCGTGGCCCTGCAGGCCAAGCTGCGCGAGCTGACCACCAACGGAGCGCCCGCCGAAGTCGCGAGCGAGTTCGACACCCGCTCCGACAAGCCTCTGCTGCGAATCAGCCGGCGCCACCACGGCAACATCAAGTCCAGCGTCATCACGCAGGACTTCGTGCACGGCGCCGACTACGCCGCCCTGGCCGAAGCCGCCAACACCTTCCGCGGCCTGCTGGGCGAAGGCGCCACCGCGCGGCGCGGCGAGGGCGACAAGGCCAAGGAAGAGAAGGTCGGCGACTTCCGCAGCGCCATGCTGTGGCTGCTGAGCGAAGCCGAGCGCACCACCGCACGCCAGCGCTACAAGGGCCTGGGCGAGATGAACCCCGAGCAGCTGTGGGAAACGACGATGGACCCCGAGGTGCGCCGCCTGCTGCGCGTGCAGATCGACGACGCCATCGAAGCCGACCGCGTGTTCACCATGCTCATGGGCGACGAGGTCGAGCCGCGGCGCGAGTTCATCGAGACGAATGCGCTGCGGGCGGCGAATATCGACGTGTGAGCGCGATGCGCTGCGAGATGCGGCGGAAAGCGAAGCTGTGCCCAGCCCGTCAGAAAGGACTGGCACAGCCCTCGAACAGCTCCAGCGCACGCCGCGCCTGAGCGTGTCCGGCGCGCACTTCGGGCACGCGCGCCGCCGGCTCAGGCCTTGGCGCGTGGCTTCAGGCGGAAGCTGATCCCCATCCGGTTGAGGGCGTTCATGGCAGCGATGGTCAGCGTCAGGTCCACCAGGTCTTTCTCGCCGAACACCGCCGCAGCGGCCGCATAGGCCTCGTCCGATGCGTGCGTCTCGCTGACGCGGGTGACCTCCTCGGACCAGGCCAGCGCCGCGCGTTCCTGCTCGGTGAAGAGGTAGGCCGCCTCGTGCCACACGGGGACCAGCACGATCTTCTCGACCGACATTCCCTCCTGGATGAGATCCCGCGTGTGGATGTCGATGCAGTGCGCGCAGCCATTGAGCTGCGAGACCCGAAGAAAGACGAGGTGGACCAGTCCGCTCGGCAGGCTCGTCCCGGTCGTGACGAAGTGGTGCAGGGCGCCCACGGCCTTTGCACCTTCGGGCGAGACGGCGAACCAATTTGCGCGTTGCATGCGTTGCATTCCTTTCATGTGTGGAGGACGTGACAGCCGCGACGGGCCGGGCCATCGTGTGTGAGACGCGCGACGTCCAGTGTTTGTGACGGCTTCGGCGAGCCACCCGAAGACATCGTCCCTGCACCGCTTGAATGCCTCCGCGCTCCTCGACGCCGAAGTCGTGCTGCGCTTTGGCGATGGGGAAGGAGCGATCGCGAGCCCCCGCGGTGCCATCGCGGCCCGTGGCCGCGCCACCTGCGGGCGGCGTTGTCCCGTTCCTGGGGCGGTCGCGCTCAGCGCACGTACTGGCAGCCGAGCCTGAATTGCCGGTCGCGCGCGATCTGGCGCCGGCCGCGGATGTCGTCCAGCGCTGCCGGGTCGTTGGGCTGACGGGCCCAGGCGTCGAGCTGGGCGATCAGCGCGGCCAGTGCACGGCATTCGGCGCCGGGGTCGACATCCACGTTGCGCGCCACCGCCTCTTCATGGGCCCGCTGCGCCTGCGCCGCCGCGCGGTTGCTGCGCACATGCGCGTCGCGCTGCTCGGGGGTGAGGCCGTCCGCGAGGTTGAGCCCCGGTTCGATGGC
>JAVHYA010000078.1:0-18401 GCA_031119395.1 Pseudomonadota bacterium | reverse complement strand
TGATGCGCCCATGTCAGCCGCGACGCCCTGATTGTTTCCATCCCGTGAACGCACTGGCTCGCAGGCATGCGGGTTTTTACTTAGTTCGCGGCGCACAATTCATTCCAACAGAGCAGCAGCCGACAACAACCAACCAACAGGTTCGACGGTTGCTCTGGGTGAGCCAGGCCCGCTGCGGTGGCCGCCCCAGCCGAAGAGATGAACTTCGGCCAGGACGGCGCCCCCCGATACCGGTTCGAAATTCATCCACTGACTTCGAAGGAAACTGTCATGAAGACCTCTCAAATCCTCGGCGCGATCGTTCTCTCGGTGCTCGGCGTGGCCAGCGCCTCGGCCGAAACCTACCAGGGCGTGCAGACCGTGAACTCGGTGCGCACCCGCGCCGAAGTGGCCGCCGAAGGCGCGCAGATCGCCCGCGCCGGCAACGTGTACGGCGACGTGGCCCAGGCTGGCGTGACGCCGGCCCGCACCTCGGCGCTGGCCCGTGCCGACCTGCGCAACGAAGCGGTCGCCACCGCCCGCGCCGGCAACATCTACGGCGACGGCGCGCAGCAAGGCGTGCTGGCCCTGGCCGGCCAGCGCGATCGCGCCGAAGTGCGTGCCGAAGCCCGCGCCGCCGCACGCGCACCCGAGCTGTTCTGATCGGCCGCTCCGCGCGCTGCACGGCCCGGCCGTGCAGGCGCGATGCACGAAGCCCGTCACCCCCCGGTGACGGGCTTTTTCTTTGCCCCTCGACGGGCCGAATCGTGGAAGTGCAATCGGCCGCCAGCGCACGCCAGCCGGGCGCTGGCACCCAACTCGTCACGTTCGTGACGATCTGCGGGAGGGCGCCGGCACCATCCCGCGTGCCGCCCGCCGGTCAGCGCAGCGGCAGCTTGTTGGTGAAGGTGGCAATGGTCTGCGCCAGCCGCGCGACGCCGCCGGTGCCGCTGGCCGCGCGGCCGACGAGCGCGCCGCCGGCCGCCGCCTTGGCGAGCTTGCCGATCACGGAGCGGCTGCGGCCCGCCGAGAGCAGCAGCAGCACGCCCACCCCCAGCACGATGGCGTGTTCGCCGGGGAAGTCGGGACGCTTCGCGTCGGCCTCTTTCAAGGCCTGCAGCCACGGCTTGCGGGGGGCGGCGGCAGACGCGCTGGGGTCGGCCAGGTCGACGGGGTCTTGCGAGGGGGTCATGGGCATCTTCTCTTCGTCTTCGTGAAGGTCGCGGGGCTCGCCGGCTCGATCGGCCGGGCCGTGGCCGCCTGCGGATGCGCAGATTCTTCCGCAAGCCCGCGGTGCCCCGCGAAGCGCCGGGCCGCATGCCGCCGTAGGCCGCCGCGCCGGCGGGCGTGGCCTCAGGCGCGGGGCAGCGCGAGTTCGACCCAGGCCGGCGCGTGGTCGCTGGCGCCGGGCTGGCCGCGCACCTCGCGGTCCACCCCGGCGGCGCGCAGGGCGGGCAACAGGTCGGGGCTGAGCAGCAGGTGGTCGATGCGCAGCCCGGCATTGCGCGGCCAGCGCTGGCGCCAGTAGTCCCAGAAGGTGTAGATGCGCTCGTCGGGATGCAGGGCGCGGATGGCGTCGGTCCAGCCCTGGGCCAGCAGGCGCTGCCAGGCGGCGCGGCTCTCGGGCTGCAGCAGGGCATCGTCCTGCCAGGAGGCGGGGTTGTAGATGTCCAGGTCGGTGGGCACGACGTTGAAGTCGCCCGCCAGCACGGTGGGCAGCCCGCCCGCCAGCAGGCGCCTGGCATGCGCGTTGAAGCGCTCGAACCAGGCGAGCTTGTAGTCGAACTTCGGCCCGGGCTGGGGATTGCCGTTGGGCAGGTAGAGGCAGCCGACGGTCACGCCGTCGACCACCGCCTCGAGGTAGCGCGCCTGCGTGTCGCCGGGCAGCGGGTCGGGCAGGCCGCGGCCGGTCTCGAGCGGCACCTGGCCACGCGCCAGGATGGCGACGCCGTTCCAGCTGGGCTGGCCGTGGAAGAGCGCGCCGTAGCCGGCCTCGGCGAAGGCGGCGGCAGGAAAGCGCGCGTCGGGCGACTTCAGCTCCTGCAGGCAGGCGACGTCGGGCTGCGCCGTGTCCAGCCAGTCGAGCACCCGCGGCAGGCGTCCGTTCACGCCGTTGACATTGAAGGTCGCGATCTTCATGGCCCCGATGCTCGCGCAAGCGCGCGGGCTGCGCTGTCGGCGGGCACGCTGGCCCGGCGATGCACCGCTGCCGTGCCTGGGCGCGGGCGCGGCGCGCCCCGTCCGAGCGCCCCAGCGAAATCGTCAACTTCTTGTGACAAAGTGGTTGAAAGGTCCACCAGACGGGCGCGAGCAGCTATCAAAAAGAGAGCGTTCGCGTAAACGATAGGGTGCGCCCGACTCTTGCTAAACAGAATCGGCGGCGGCGCATTCGTGCCCCGCCTTCCGATCCGAGCGCCCCAGGGCCGGGCTCCGCCCCGCCCGCCCCCCCGAGGGGGCAAAACAACTGGGGGCCCGGCGTTTTCTTGAGAGGATGTCCATCGCCATGAAGCTGTTCCGCCTGTCCTGCCCCGCCGCCGCCCTGGTGCTGGGTGCCGCCGCCCTGGGCCTCTCGTCTGCCGCGCATGCGGTGATGGCGAACCCGCCGATCCAGATGGCGCCGCAGGGCGTCGAGTTCATGTGCGGCGGCAAGAACAAGGACGAGATCGCCTTCATGGAGATGGTGGCGCCGCGCTGGGCCGCCACCTTCGAGTTCGCCGTCTCGCGCGGACCGCGCGGGCAGTTCCCGGAATCGGTCGAGGTGAAGGTGATCGACAAGTACACCGGCGCCGAGGTGATGCAGGCCGCCTCCAGCGGCCCCTTCATGCTCGCGCGGCTGGAGCCCGGCACCTACGACGTGCAGGCCACGCTGGGCAACCTCACGCTCACGCAGACGGTGAACGTGGCGCTGGGCGTGCCGGGGCGTGCGCTGTTCCTGTGGCCGTCGAACTTCGACATGGCGGCCGCCACGATGCCGCGCCAGGCCGTCGCGCAGGGCAAGTAGCCGCCGCGGCGCCGGGCGGGCGCCTCGATCTTTAAGCAAGTCCTAAGGCACGCGGGCCACAGTCGGTCCCGTGGTCGCCGCCCTGTTCGTTCATCGCCCCGGCCACCCGAACCCGAACGAAAGGAATCCATCATGGCTCGCAAGCTTTCCCATGCACGCCCCGTCGTGGGCACCCTCATGCTGTGCGCCGGTGCGCTGTTCGGCGCGCTGTATGCCGGCACCGCGGTGCACGCCGCCACCTACAACCCGCCGATCCAGATGACCAAGGCCGGCGTGGAGTACATGAGCGGTGGCATCGGGCACGACGAGGCCCAACTCATGGAGACCGTCGAACCGCGCTGGCCGGCGAGCTTCGAGTTCGCCGTGAAGGACCACCAGAAAGCGGACTTCGCCGCCGATGTGCGCGTGACGGTGCGCAATGCCGAGACCGGCGCCGTGGTGCTCGACCGCGTCGACGCGCACGGCCCCTTCATGGTCGCTCGCCTCGACAAGGGCCGCTACCAGGTCGACGCCACGCTGGCCGGCCAGACGCTGCAGCAGGACATCACGGTCAACGGCACCGGCCCGGCCAAGGCGCTGTTCCTGTTCCCGGCCGGCACCGACATGGCGAGCAACGCCGTCGCGCCGGCGGCGCGCTGAGCCTCGGCTGAACGCCAGGCCCGCCCGAGCGCCCGACCATGCTGCAGCGACGCCCGGACGGGCCGGCCCCGCCCAGGCACCTGCGTGCCATCGCCCCCGCCGCCGACGGGCCGGCCGCGGCAGACCCCCCGCCGCGCGGGCTGTCGGCCCACATCCTGCCGACCTCGGCCACGATGATCGGCGTGTGCATGACCGTGCTGTCGATCGGCCACCTGCGCCGCGGCGGCGACTCGCGCGTGGTGCTCGACAAGCTGCTGGCCGTCGACGCGCTGATCTTCCTCACCAGCGCCGTGCTGTCCTTCATGTCGATGCGCAGCCGGCGCGCCGGCCGGCCGCAGCGCTACGAGGGCTGGGCCGAGAGCGTGTTCCTGCTCGGGCTCGGCGTGCTGGCGCTGGCCGCGGTGGTGCTGGCCTTCGCGATCGAGTGAGCTGCGCGCTCGGCGGGCCGTCCGCAGGACTTCTCGTTTTCCATCTTTTCTCCGGCACAGCGCTGTGGCAGATGGCCTGAGAACGCCTCAAGCCAAATCGGGCCGAAGCGCCCGCCGGACGGGCGTGAGATGCTCCTGATTTCATAGCAAAACCACGCGCCGCCACGTGAGTGGCCGTCGTCCCTGCGCGATGCAGCCCGAGCGCAATCGTCGTATGCTGCGCTGCAGCAAACCGGACCCCCATGCCCCTCGCCCCCCTGACCCTCCTGACCACGTTGCTGCACGTGTTCATCGGCCTGCGCCTCGTGCCGGCGCTGGCGGGGGTGACGACGGGCTGGCCGCTGGTCGTGGTGCTGCTCGTGGTGTCGGCGTTCACCATGCCGCTGCCCTTCCTGCGCCGCCGGGGGCCCAGGCACGGATGGCCGGCCGCGCTGCAGTGGCTGGGTCTGCTGTCGATGGGCTGGTTCTCCTCGCTGCTGCTGCTGACGCTGGCGCGCGACGCCGGGCTGCTGCTGGCGTGGGGTGGCAGCTGGGCGCTCGGCGCCACGCCGGACTGGCCGCGCTGGCAGGGGCTGAGCGCGCTGGGCGCGGTGGCGCTGGCCACGGCCGTGTCGGTGGTCGGCTTCTTCAACGCGCGCCGCACGGCGCCCGTGCGGCGGGTCGAGGTGCCGATCGAAGGGCTGCCCTCGCAGCTGCGCGGTTTCACCATCGCGCAGCTGAGCGACATCCACGTCGGCCCGACGATCCGCCAGCGCTACATCCAGCGCATCGTCGACACGGTGAACGGCCTGGGCGCCGACATGGTGGCCATCACCGGCGACCTGGTCGACGGCACCGTGCCCGAGCTGCGCGAGCACATCGCGCCGCTGGCCCAGCTGCGCGCGCGGCACGGCACCTTCGTCGTCACCGGCAACCACGAGTACTACGCCGGCGCCCATGCCTGGATCGACGAGCTGCGGCGCCTGGGCCTGCGCGTGCTGCTCAACGAGCACGTGGTGCTGCAGACGCGCAACGTGCACGGCGCGCAGACCGACGAGGAGATCCTCGAGAGCGCCTTGGTGGTGGCCGGCGTGACCGACTACACCGCCGGCCATTTCGACGCCTCGCACGCCAGCGACCCGCAGCGCGCGGTGCGCGACGCGCCGCCGCTGGTGCACACGCGGGTGCTGCTCGCGCACCAGCCACGCAGCGCGCCGGCCGCGGCCGAGGCGGGCTTCCAGCTGCAGCTGTCGGGCCACACGCACGGCGGGCAGTTCTTTCCCTGGAACCTGTTCGTGCCGCTGCAGCAGCCCTTCACGGCGGGCCTGCACCGGCTGCACGAGATGTGGGTCTACGTGAGCCGCGGCACCGGCTACTGGGGCCCGCCCAAGCGCTTCGGCGCACCGTCCGAGATCGCGCTTATCACATTGACGCGGCCCCGTCCGGTGGCGCGCTGATCGGCCCTTCCCGGCCACGTCCTACCGGGGAAATCGGCGAGGCGGAAAGCACCGCACGCAGCGGCTGCCCATACTCCCTGAACCGTAGCTGAATGAAACAGCCGGTTGCAGGAATCCTCAAGATGCACAACAACAGGATGACGATGGCCGCCGCGCTGCTGGCGCTGGCCGCCACCGGCGCGGCCGCGCAGGGCAGGCAGGACGCCTCGCCCGCCGTGTATGTCGAAGGTGGGCAGACCCTGCACGGCAGCGGCAACAGCCAGATGGCCGGCATCGGCGTGATGCTGCCCTGGGCGCCCAACCCGTCGTGGCAAGGCGGTGCGCGGTCCTTCTACTGGGATCTGTTCGCGAGCCAGTGGCGCGGGCCCTA
Source organism: Pseudomonadota bacterium (assembly GCA_031119395.1). Classification (GTDB taxonomy): domain Bacteria; phylum Pseudomonadota; class Gammaproteobacteria; order Burkholderiales; family Burkholderiaceae_C; genus Xenophilus. Next base: position 12,548 of record JAVHYA010000078.1, on the reverse strand, counting down.
CGAGGGCGAGCGACGCAGCATCTCGCAGATCGGGGCCATCGCGACCTGGCGCTACCGTTTCGACGGCGGCGCCTCGCCCTGGTTCGTCGAGGCCGGCATCGGCGCCAGCGTGATGGACCGGCTCTACCGAACCGACGGGCGCAGCTTCAGCACCACCTTCCAGTTCACCGAGGCGATCGGCGCGGGCTACAGCTTCGGCACCCACGGCCGGCACGAGCTGTCGCTGCGGCTGCAGCACTTCTCCAACGCGGGCATCAAGAAGCCCAACCCGGGCGAGAACTTCGTGCGACTGCGCTACGCCTACCGCTTCTGAGCGAGGGCCATGGCGCCCGCGCCGCGGGCCGCCTACGATGCGGCTCTTTCGGAAGAGTCGAGGAGCGGACGATGCGATCGATGTGGATGCGCCTGGCGGGCGCGTGCGTGCTCGCCGTCGGGCTGGCACTGGCCGGCTGCGGCAGCAAGGAGCCGGAGCAGCGCGCGGCCTTCATCCAGTTCCTGCAGACACGCGTGCTCGATCGCCCCGGCGTGCGCGTGCCCAAGCCGAGCGACGAGCAGAAAAAGCCCTTCGGCGACTACGCGCGGCACTACGCCGTCATCGCCGACTTCAACGAGTCGATGAACCAGTCGGTGGGCCAGCCGATGGAGGCGGTCATCGCCAAGGGCTCGCCGCGATCGATCGGCGACATCGTGGCGCGGCGCGAGGACATCCGCACCGCGCGCGAGGGCGTCAAGCAGATGCGCACCGCGCTCGACGCGAACCTGGCCAAGGCCGATGCCGCCCACGCGGCCCTCCGGCAGCCGGACGACCTGAAGGCGGTGTTCGACAAGGCCTATGAAAAGACGGTGACGCTGCCGGCAGCGACCTTCCGCGAGGTGTTCCCGGCGCTCGATGCGGTGCTCGACGGGGCCGTGCGCATCGGCGACTACATCGAGGCGCACCGCGCGCAGATCCAGATCGCCGGCAATGCCATCACCGTGAGCGACGCGAAGGTGCAGGCCGAGCTCAACGCGATGCTGCAGGCGCTCAACGGCCACGCCAGCGCGATCAATGCCGCACAGCGCAAGCTGCGCACGGTGGTCAGCGGCAGCTAAAAGGCTTCAGCGCGCGGCCTCGAGGCTCGCGATGTCGCTGGCCTGGGCGAGGTCCTCGAGCCAGGCGCGCCATGCCTCGTCGCGCTCCGCGGGGTCGCCGCGCAGCAGGGCCGAGGGGTGCAGCGTGATCAGCACGCGCCGGCCCTGCGGCCCTTCGAGCCACTGGCCGCGTTCGGCCGTCACCGCCACGGGCCGGCCCACCAGCGCACGCGCGGCGGTGGCGCCCAGGGCGATGAAGGCGCGCGGGCGCACCTGTGCAATTTCCGATTCGAGCCAGTGCAGGCAGGCCGCGGCCTCGCGCTGACCGGGCGTCTTGTGGATGCGCCGCTTGCCGCGCAGCTCGAACTTGAAGTGCTTCACCGCATTGGTGACGAAGAAATGCTCGCGCGACCAGCCAAGCTCGGCCACGGCGCGGTTGAAGAGCTGGCCCGCAGGCCCCACGAAGGGCCGGCCCACCAGGTCCTCCTGCTCGCCGGGCTGCTCGCCCACCACCATCAGCGCCGCATGGATCGGCCCCTCGCCCATCACCGACTGGGTGGCGTGCGCGCCGATGGGGCACTCGCGGCAGCGCTCGGTGGCGCGCTTGAGCGCAGCCAGTGCGGCCTTCGGGTCGTCGGGCAGGGCCGCGCCGGGGTGCGGGTCCAGCGCACGGGCCTGCTGCACCGGCTGCACGATGCGCCGCGCCGGCGACGTCGGCGCGGCCTCCACCATGCGGCCCGAGCGTTCGGTGGCCTGCGCCGTGAGCGGCGCGATGAGCGCGGCCTCGGGCAGGTTGTGCCAGTACTTCACGGGCATCTCCTTGCGCATCATGTCGGTCTTCAGCCGTGCGGGGTTGAAGATGTGCGCGTAGTAGGTGAGCCACAGCGCCTCGCCCGCATCGGCCGGCGGCGCATCGGCGCGCGAGGCGCCGGGGCCGAAGCGCAATTCGCCGGGCGGCAGCGATGCGTCCGAGGCCTTCTGGGGGGCTGCCGTCGGATCGGCTTGCGCGGGTGTCCACTGCACCGAGCACTCGGGCGTGAGGATGGCCCAGTGCATCGCCGTGAAGCGGCGCACGAAGAAGGGCGCCACGGCTTCGACGATGTGGTGGTCGGGCTCGAACCAGGCCACGTGCAGCGGCGGCTCGCCCTCGCGCTCGAGCGGGCGAAAGCGCACGAAGGCCTTCATCTTGTGCAGGTCGCGGCGCACCGCCTGCATCATGTGGCGTGCGCGGGTGCGGTCGGCATCGAGCGGATCGTGGCGCAGCGCACGTTCGTGCACCAAGCGCCACAGCAGGCGGTAGAGCAGGGCGAAGCGGGCCGGGTCCTGGTGCAGCACCACCTTCTCGCACAAGGTGAGAAAGGCCGGCGGCACGACGAAATTCATCGCGCCTTGCGCAGGCGGGACGGGCGCTGCGGGCCTTTTTTGCTCGGAATCCGCGGTCGGCACGAAGAGGTCTTCCGCCGCCCCTGCCGGCGTGTGCCAGGCCACGTCCTCGGGCGGCACCAGGTGTGCCAGCAGCCGTCTCGCCTCGCTTCGAAAGCCGGGCCAGTCGGTTTCGCTGCTGAGAGTGACGGTATGGCGCATGCGTCTCAAGCTAGGGGGGGCGACACGGCCCGTGTGTAGGTGGCCGGCGCGCGGCGCGGGCGGCGCAGTCGTGCACCGCAGCGCGCGCGCATCGAAGCGCGTCAGGCGTCGAAGAGACTGCGCTGCACCGGCGGTGGTGCGAGGCGGGCCTTGAGGTCCTCGGCCTCCAGGACGCGGCCCGGCCGATGGTCGGCCAGCACCACGAAGGGCATGACCTTGCGCAGGGGCACGCGCAGGCGCTTGAGGTCGTCGCTGCGCAGCCGGCGCACGCGGCGCGTGGCCAGCAGCTGCTGCACCGTGCGCACGCCCAGGCCGGGCACGCGCCACAGCAGCTCGCGCGGCGCGGTGTTGAGGTCGACCGGGAAGCGTTCGCGGTGCGCCAGCGCCCAGGCCAGCTTGGGATCGACATCGAGCGCGAGCATGCCGCCCTGCGCGGGCGCGACGATCTCGCTCGCCTCGAAGCCGTAGAAGCGCAGCAGCCAGTCGGCCTGGTAGAGCCGGTGCTCGCGCACCAGCGGCGGCGCCACCAGCGGCAGCGACGAGGACGCATCGGGAATGGGGCTGAAGGCCGAGTAGTAGACGCGCCGCAGCCGGTACGCGCCGTAGAGCTGGGCGCTGCTGGCCAGGATGGCCGCGTCGTCCGTGGCGTCGGCGCCCACGATCATCTGCGTGCTCTGGCCGGCGGGCGCGAAGCGCGGCGCCGCGGCACGGGCCGGCCGCGCGCGCGGCAGCGACACGGTGGGTGCCGACTCGGCCTGCGCCTTCTGGGCCTTGGCCTCGTCGATGTGCACCGTCAGCCGCGCCATCGAGCGGCGGATGGCCGCGCCGTCCTTCTCGGGCGCGAGGCTCTCCAGGCCCTGCACGGTGGGCAGCTCGACGTTGATGCTCAGCCGGTCGGCGTAGCGGCCGGCTTTGTGCAGCAGCTCGGGCGCCGCATCGGGGATGGTCTTGAGGTGGATGTAGCCGCGGAAGTCGTGCTCCTCGCGCAGCACGCGCGCGACCTCGACCACCTGCTCCATCGTGTAGTCGGGGCTGCGGATGATGCCGCTGGAGAGGAACAGGCCCTCGATGCAGTTGCGCCGGTAGAAATCGAGCGTGAGCTGCACCACCTCGTCGACCGAGAAGCGCGCCCGCGGCACGTTGCTGGTGACGCGGTTGACGCAGTACAGGCAGTCGTACTGGCAGAAGTTGGTCAGCAGGATCTTGAGCAGCGAGATGCAGCGCCCGTCGGGCGCGTAGCTGTGGCAGATGCCGGAGCCCTCGGTCGAGCCGATGCCGCGGCCGCCGACCGAGTGGCGCTTCTCGGTGCCGCTGGAGGCACAGGAGGCGTCGTACTTGGCGGCGTCGGCGAGGATGGCGAGCTTGCGCTGAAGAATCACTGGATGAATTTACAGTGATTTCGCAATGGGCGCCACACCGCCCGTCGCCCGGCGCGCCCTACTTCTTCGACTGGCCGGCCGGGTCGCTGGAGGCGGGTGCGCCTTCGCCCGAACCGGGCGCAGGTGCCGGCGTGATGGGCTGCACCGCGGCGCCCGAGCCCGTGGGCTCGCTCGGGTGGGGCGCGCTGCTCGAGGTGCCCGGGGATGCGGCGGCCGGCGGGCTGGCCGCGGGCGTGGCGGTGTCGTTGCCGCTCTTGCCGCAGGCGGCGAGGGCGAGTGCGGTCACGCCGAGGGCGAGAAGGCGAGGAAGAAGGGTCATGGCTGTCTCCTGAAGAGGGATGGGATGGGCCCCGCGAGGGCCCTCGATCAACGCGACGCGCAGGCGCCGTCAGCGGCCAGGCGGCGCGCCTGCGCCTCCATGGCCAGGTAGAGCACCACCGCGACGGCGAGCGGTGCCCAGTAGTACACGGCGCGGTAGCACAGCACCGCGGCGATCAGCGCCGTGGGCGTCAGCGGCGGCGCCAGCAGGGCGACGAACACCGCCTCCAGCACGCCCAGCCCCGCGGGCACGCGCGACATGAGGCCGGCCACCGCACCGATCAGCAGCACGCCCAGCGCCATGGGGTAGGGCACGCGGTCCTGCAGCAGCACGAACATCGCGAGCCCCATCACGCCCCAGTTGGCGCACGACAGGGCCAGCTGCACGAAGGCCACGCGCAGGCTGGGCAGCGCGATCTCGTGGCCGCGCACGGTCCATTCGCGCCGGCGCGAGAACGCGCAGGCGAGCAGATAGGCCACGGCGACGGCGACCAGCCCCGCGCCCAGCGCGCGCAGGGCGGTGCGGCCCAGGTGCCAGTCGTCCGGCAGGGCCAGCGGCCACAGCAGGAAGGCCAGCCCGGCCAGCAGGAAATAGCCCAGCCAGTTGGTGAGCATGCTGATGCCGACCACGCGCGTGATCTGCCCCGGCGCCAGGCCGAGCCGCGAGTACAGGCGCACCCGCATGCCCACCGCCCCCACGATCGTGCCCATGTTCAGGTTGAAGGCGTAGCTCACGAAGGTGATCGCCATCACGGTGGGCACCGGCAGGCGGTGCCCGGTGTAGTGCCGGCCCACGAGGTCGAAGCTGGCGTAGATGCAGTGGCTCAGCGCGGCCAGGCCGGCCGCCACGAGCAGCGTGCGCAGCGGGTAGGCGCGCATGGTGGCGAACACCTGCGCCCACTCGATGGCGCGCGCCTGGCTCACCAGCAGCACCGCCACGAAGGCGAGGAAGCCCAGCACCACGAGGCGCTTGGCCCAGGGCCACCACGGCCGCTCGCGCCAGGCTTGCAGGCGCTGTCCACCGCGCGGCTTCGCCCGCACCTCGCCCGTGGGCAGTGTGCTGGACGGCGCGGCGGTGGAGGAGGGCGCCATGGCGGCTCGCGTCGGGTTCGTTCACACCGCCTCAGGCGGCGTCGGTCTGGGCGACGGACCCGTCGTGGCCGCGCTCGCGCGGCGGCTCCGTCGGCACGGCGGGCTTGAGCCTGGGCGCATGGCGCGGCAACCAGCCGGCCCACGAGGGGTACCAGCGCATGAAGTGGAAGACGAAGAAGCTGCGCACCAGGCGCCAGCCGCTCCATTCGCCCAGCGTGTCGGCCTCGACCTGCTTGCAGCTGTGGCGCATCAGGTGGTCGAGGCGTTCGGTCAGCACGCGGTTGAAGTCCGCGTCGCGAATGATGACGTTGGCCTCGAGGTTGAGCGACAGGCTCAGCGGGTCGAGGTTGCTCGAGCCCACCGTGCTCCACACGTCGTCCACCACGGCGACCTTCCCGTGCAGCGGCCGTTCGCAGTACTCGTGGATCTTCACGCCCGCGTTCAGCAGGTGGTGGTAGAGCATGCTGGCCGCGGTCTTCACGATCGGCATGTCGGGCTCGCCCTGCAGGATGAGGCGCACGTCGACGCCGCGGCGCGCCGCGCGCCGCAGCTCCTTGATGAGCCGGTAGCCCGGAAAGAAGTACGCGTTGGCAATGACGAGGCGGTGCCGCGCGGTGCGGATGGCGGCGCGGTAGTGACGCTCGATGTCGGTCGTGTGGCGACGGTTGTCGCGGGTGACGAACATCACCTCGGCCTGGCCGGTGGGGGCGTTCTCCACGTCGGCGGTGCGACGCAGGCGCCGGCGGAACCAGCCGGCCCCCTTGCCGCCCACCGCGATCGCGTGCAGCACGAAGCGGTGGATCTCGCTCACCACCGGCCCCGTCAGCTCGACCGCGTAGTCCTGCTTGGCCTTGGGACCGAAGTCCATCACATGATCGGCCGAGTAGTTGATGCCGCCGACGAAGGCGCGCTGGCCGTCGATGACGACGATCTTGCGGTGCATGCGGCGGAACACGTTGAGCCGTTGGCCCAGGAAGCGCGTGCCGGGGTCGAACACGCGCACGCGCACCCCGGCCTTCCCAAGGCTGTCGAGGAAATCGGCCGACAGGTCGGGCGAGCCGAAGCCGTCGATCATCAGGTCGACCTTGACGCCCTTGCGCGCCGCGTCGCACAACGCCGCATGCAGGCCGCGGCCGATCTTGTCCTCGAAGAGGATGAAGGTCTCGACGATCACCTCCCGCTCGGCGGCACGGATCGCCTCGAACACGCGCGGGAAGAAGGCTTCGCCGTTCTCCAGCAGTTCGACCTGGTTGCCGGGGTACCAGCGGCGTTCGCTCATGGGCATGCTCCCGTCTTGTCGTTCACAGGTCGATCTCGGCCACCAGCGGCGCATGGTCCGAGAGGTGCGACCAGGGTTGGCGCGGCAGCACCACGGGTGCGTGGGCCCCCGCGTTGCGCACGTAGATGCGATCCAGCGGCAGCATCGGGAAGCGCGACGGGAAGGTCTTCGCGGCGCGGCCGTTGGCATGCTTGAACACTTCACGCAGGCCCGCGCCCTGTTCCAGCACCTCGTGCGCCCGGTTGCGCCAGTCGTTGAAGTCGCCGGCCACCACCAGCGGTGCGTCGGCCGGCACCTCGTCGCGCACGATGTGGCACAGCAGCTCCAGCTGCTGCTGGCGATGCGCTTCCGCCAGACCCAGGTGGGCGCAGATCACGTGCACGTCGACCGTGCGGCCCGGCAGGCGCAGCACGCAATGCAGCAGGCCGCGCTTCTCGGGCCCGGCCACCGACACGTCGTGGTTGCGGTGGTGCACGATCGGAAACTTCGACAGCACGGCATTGCCATGGTGGCCGCGCGGGTACACCGCGTTGCGCCCGTAGGCGAACTGCGGCCACATGGTGTCGGCCAGGAATTCGTAGTGCGGCGCTTCCGGCCAGTTGTCCACCCTCTTCTGGTGCCGCGAATGCGTGCCCAGCACCTCCTGCAGGAAGACGACGTCGGCCCCCACCGTGCGCACGGCATCGCGCAGTTCAGGCAGGATGAACTTGCGGTTGAGTGCCGTGAAGCCCTTGTGGGTGTTCACCGTCATCACCTTCAGCGATTTCGGTGCGGCAGCCGCCACCAGGGGCAAATGGGGTTCGGAGAGAAGTGCCACCCCCCGGTTTGTACGCGGCCCCCCGCGCCGTGGCTGTAGGAAGGTGTCAGCTTCTTGCCGTCCGAATTTCGCGGATGCCGCCGGCTTGGGTGCGTGGCGCTCCTACAGCCGCAGCCCGCACGCCCCGACAGGCGCCTGCAGGGCCGCCTCCTAACTTGGTGCTTCGCTGGTGCCTTCGCCAAGGGGCAGCACCCACTCCCACCCGTGATTGCTCAAGGAGCCTCGCATGAAATCGCTCAGCTTTTCCGCCCTGGTCACTGCCGGCCTGCTGGCCGCAACGGCCGCGGCCCACGCGCAGACCACCTCGGTGCCTGCCACACAACCCGGCGTCGCCGGCCAGGCCAGCACCATGACGCCCGCGGGCGTGCCCAACCCCCCGCAGCGGCCCGACTACAGCCAACCCAACTCGCGCGACGGCGTGCGCATGGGGGCGGTGTGGAACAACCATAACCAGGCCAACACCAACACGCCGGCCGGCGAGGCCAGCACGATGCGCAACAACCAGCCCAACACCACGCCGCAGGTGGGCGAGCGCACGCGCGCCGAGGTGCGCCAGGAGACGCTGCACCAGCCGCGCCCCTTCGGCTACACGGGCGAGCGCCCGGCGGTCGCGACCAACCCGATCGACACCACCGGCACGCCCAAGTGACCGGGCGCGGCAGTGCTGGCCGCCCCCCGACAAAGAGCCCGCTGCGCACAGAGCGCGGCGGGCTTTTTTCCTTCGCCGGATCGCCCCGAGACGAAAGCCGCCCCCGCGGGTGCAGCGAAGCTCGCGCCGCGGGGAGCGTGGGGCCTTTCTCATGACCGGCCGTCTTCGGCCGGTCCGCGGTCTCAGCCCTTGGTCGGGGCCTGGGCCTCACCGTGCGGGCGATGGCCGTGGGGACCGTGGCCGCGCGGGCCCATGCGCAGGCTCTCGGCGTCGAAGGTCTTCTGCTGCGCCGGCGTGAGCTGCGCGTAGAAGGCCTTGGTCGCGTCGGCGCGCTTGGCGAACATCGCGCTGCGTTCGGCCTGGCGGGCCTGCATGCGGTCGATGCGCTCGGGCGTCGTCAGCTTCTCGAATTCCGCGCGGCGCGCCGCACGGTCCTCGGGCTTGGGCATGGCCGGCGGCTGCAGCGCCGTCGTGTAGCTGGTCCACGCCGACTGCTGCTGTGCGCTGAGCTGCAGCTTGTCCTTCAGGGCCGCGAGGCGCTGGGCGCGGTGCTGCTGCATGCGTTCGAAGCGCTGCGCGAAGTCCTTCTTGCGTTCCATGCGCGGCTTGGCGTCCGCCGAGGTGGCCGCGGCCTGGGCCTGGGTGGCCGACAGCGGCACGTTGGCGGGAGGCGGGGTCTGCGCGGACGCGGCGAAAGCGGCAGAGGCCAGTACGCCGGCCCAGACCATCCGTTGGCGAAGAGAGATCATGCGAGTCCTTCCTTTCGTGGAAATGCTGCCGCGGTGAAGAGTGCAGCAGGTGAGACGGAGTGTGGAAGGCGCGAATGTCCCGGCAGTGAGGGCGGGGTCAACGCGGCGTGATCGAAGGTAAAGATGCCGTGAATGCACGCGGCGGGGCGCCGCTCACTTGGGCCGCGGTCGCTTCAGGGTGCGGTCGGGCACGCTCAGCCGGCCGGCGCGCAGTTCGCCGACCGCGTTGGCCACGGCCTGTGCGACGTTGCACACCTCCTGCTGCAGCGCCTCGTCCGCATCGAGCGTGTCGTGGCTGGTGGCATAGGGTTCGTAGTAGCCGAGGTAGCGGTCCAGCCGCGCCTGCTGGCCGGCGTCGACCAGGCCCATCCAGTCGAGCCAGTCGCTGAGGTTGCGGCGCAGGCTCTCGATGCCGGCGACGTCGCCGTGCACGATCACGCCGTACACGCGGCCATCGAGGTGCTTGGGAAAGTCCCAGCCCTGCAGCTCCAGCGCCTTGGCCTCTTCGGCCTTCTTGCCGTGCGTGCTGGTCGGGTCGGGGTTGCCGCCATCGGCGCACACCAGCCGGTCGATCATGAGCTTGAGCGGACTCGTGGCCTGGTACCAGTGCGTGGGCGTGAGCACGATCACGCCATGCGCCGCGACCCAGCGTTCGTAGATCTCGTTCATCCAGTCGCCGGTCTGCCGCAGCGAATGGTTGGGGTAGCAGCTGCAGGGCCAGTGGCACAGCGGCATGGCGGTGGAGACGCAGCCCTTGCAGGGGTGGATCTGCCGGCCGTATTCCGACGTGACGAGGCTGAGGTCGAGCAGGTCGACCTCGATGCCGGCCGCCTCCAGCGTCCGCTGCGCCATCTGCGCCATGCGCCAGGTCTTCGACACCTCGCCGGGGCAGGTGCCGTCGTTGCGCGGCGAGCCGTTGACCAGCAGCACGCGCGAGCGCGTCTCGCTGCGGCCCCAGGCGGCCTGCGCGGCGTCGAGGCGGGCCTTGGTGTCCAGCCATTCCACGGCCAGGTCGTAGGCGGGGTCGGCGTAGCCGGCGCCGGCCTTGCGCGTGACAGGCGCCTTGCGCCCCTCGTCGTAGGCGTCCCAGGCGATGGCTTCCAGCCGCGCAAGCGCGTCGGCCTCGGCACCGAAGGCCGGGTCCTGGAAAGGCTGCATGAAGCGCAGGTGGAACTCGCTGCGTTCGAGGTGGCCGGGCGCCTGGCCCTTGCGGATCGGAGGGGAGGTGGACATCGTGGCGGGAGTCTGCGCAGCGGCTCCACCGCGCACTGCCAGCGCTCGCCTTACCGCTCGTGCGGCTGGCAGCGCGTCGCAAGGGGGGCGGCATCCTACAGGCGCCATGCGGCGGGAGGCGCAATGTGCCCCGTCGCGGCGAGGGATGAGCCCGCGCCCCGACCTGTCGTATCCCCAACTTCGGAGCCTTCCACCATGTCACCTCGCCTGATCGCCCTGCTCGGAACCGCCTGCCTCGTCGCGGGCGTGCATGCCCAATCCAATCCCCCCGGCGTGGCCGTCCCGCCCAACACCCCCGGCGTGGCGGGCGGCAAAGCGGAAAGCGCGGCCGAGGCGCGCAAGAACATGCGTCCCCAGGGCGAGGTCCGACCACAAGGCGGCGACCAGCCCCGGACGCCGGAAGGCGGCGGTGTCGGCACCGACCGCGCCGCAGTCGCGGGTGAACGCCGCGCAGAGACGCGCGACCAGCGCCGTCCCGGCAAGCCCAAGACGACGCAAGGCGGCACGCCCAAGTGAGTCCGCCCGCCGGTTCATGCGTCGAACCGGCGTGGAAACCTTGCGCGACGGGCGCGGCCTGCCATCAAGAATGACGGCAGCTCAGTGCAGCGCCTCGAGTTCCCAGGACACGTTCTGCCAGGCCACGCCGAAGCCCGCGCCGCCCGCGGTGGCGTGGGGTCCGGCGAGGGCTTGCCGCGCCCAGTCGGCACCCGCGCGGACGCTGTCGATCACCGGCACGGGCACGGCCGGCGCGATGGCCGCCGCCATGCCGGCCAGCCCGGCGCCCCCCAAGACCACCGCGTCAGCGCCGAAGCGCGCGATGGCGTCGTGGCACGCCTGAACCAGTAGCGCGTGCGCGGCGACGGGATCGGCCGCCAGCTGCGCGCCGGTCGGCGCGATGGTGTGAATGCCGGCCAGCGACGCACCGGGTTCCAGCGCGAGCGCCAGCCGCTCGAGCATCGGCTTCCATCGCTCGCCGCCGGTGACGACGGCGTAGCGCCCGTGCCGCGCCGCGGCCAGGAAGGAGGCTTCGGCCAGCCCGCCGACGGGCACGCCGGCGCCTTCGCGCAGCGCGAACAGCCCCGGGTCGCCGAAGCAGCCGATGAGCACTGCGTCGGCCGCGAGTCCCTGCGCCTTCGCCACCGCCCACGCGTCGAGCACCGTGTGCTGCGCCACCGCGTAGCTCGCCTCGGAGGCGATATAGGGTGCACCGAAGCGCGCGGTCAGCGTGTGCACGTCGATGCCCGCGCCGACCGCGGCCTTCACATGCTGCTGCAGCAGCGCGCTGACGCTCGTCGAGGTGTTGGGGTTGATGACCAGCAGCGAGGGCATGTCAGCTCGTCATCTCAGCCGCCGCGCCTCTTCGACGCCCGGCGCCCCAGCAGCGCCGCGCTGCCCAGGGCCACGCCCATCACCGCGAAGGAGACGATGGTCGTGACCGTGCCCAGCGCGTAGATCGAGGGCGTGGTCACGGTCGACGTGAGGCCCTGCAGCTCGAGCGGCAGGGTGTTGACGTCGCCGATGGCCTGCGAGGTGCGCGCGATCTCGTCCCAGCTGAGGGTGAAGCCGAACATGCCGATGCCGATCACCGAGGGGCCGATGAGCGGCAGCACCACGTGGCGAAAGCTCTGCCAGGGCGTGGCGCCGAGGTCGCGCGCGGCTTCCTCGTAGGCCGGGTTGAAGCGGTTGAACACCGCGAACATGATCAGCAGCCCGAAGGGCAGCGTCCAGGTGAGGTGTGCGCCCAGCGCCGAGGTGAGCAGGCCCAGCGCGGTGCCGTAGTTCTCCAGCGTGCCTTCGGCGCCCATCGCCGTGAGGGCCGACTTGATGCCGGTGTCCAGCAGGCGGAACTGCAGCCCGATGCCCAGCGACACGATGATGGACGGCATGATGAGGCTGGCCACGGCGATGTAGAAGAGCGCATCGCCGCCCTTGAGCCGCTTGCGGAAGGCCAGCCCCGCGAGCACCGAGAGCACGACGGTGAAGGCCATCACCACCGCCCCCAGCATCAGCGAGCGCCGGAAGGCCGCCCCGATGTCCACCGTGCCCAGCCCCTCGGCCAGCTGGTGGAACCAGTGCAGCGACACGCCCCGCATCGGGAACGTGAGGCCGCCCTCCGGCCCCTGGAAGCTCAGCACGAAGATCGTGAACATCGGCCCGTACATGAACACCACGAACAGCGCGAACACGATCGCCAGCGGCCAGAAACCGGGGGCGCGGCGGTCAGACATTCCGGCTTGCATGTCAACTCTTTGTGGTCCGGCGCGCCACCCGCAGCAGAACACGGGCTTTGCTCCGGCCGACGAGCGCAGCGAAGTCTCCAGAGCACCCGAGGAACTGGCTTTGCCAGGCCTCTGGGTGCGCCCCCCTCCAAGCCGAA
>JAVHYA010000077.1 GCA_031119395.1 Pseudomonadota bacterium | reverse complement strand
CCGCCCCGAAAAGCCCGCGCGACAGTGAAGCCGCACCCCTTCCGCCAGAATGCGGCTTTGCATCGCCGTCCATCCCGCCCCCCGTGACCCCTCCCCGCCGCGCGCAGGCGCCCTCCTTCTCGACCGCCGAATTCCGCGCGGCGCTGGGCATGTTCGCCACGGGCGTGACCATCGTGACCGCACGCGGCGCCGACGGCACGCGCATCGGGCTCACGGCCAATTCCTTCAACTCGGTGTCGCTCGAGCCGCCGCTCGTCCTCTGGAGCCTGGCGCGCGCATCGGGCTCCATGCCCACGCTGGGCACCGGCTCGCACTACGCCATCAATGTGCTGGCCGCCGACCAGAAGGACCTGGCCGAACGCTTCGCGCGCCGCTCGGCCGACCGCTTCCAGGGCGTGGACTTCAGCGACGGCGTGGCCGGCGCACCGCTGCTCGCAGGCGCCGTGGCGGTGTTCGAATGCTTCAACCGCAGCCGCTACGAGGAAGGCGACCACGTCATCTTCGTCGGCGAGGTGGAACGCTGCACCCACCGCCCCGGCGTGCCGCCGCTGCTCTTCCATGGCGGGCATTTCTACACCGAGCATCCGCTCTGAACCCCCGATGACCGAACGCATCGCCCTGCCCCCGCTCCACACGCTGGCGCACGACGTGGCGGTGCTGCTCAAGGCCCGCCGCGAGACCGTCGCGGTGGCCGAATCGTCCGCGGGCGGCCTGGTCTCGGCCGCGCTGCTGGCGGTGCCCGGTGCCTCGGCCTACTTCCTCGGCGGCGCCGTCGTCTATTCGCGCCGCGCGGGCAAGGCGCTGATGGGCCTCACTGCCGCCGACATGGAAGGCCTGCGCGCCGAAACAGAGCCCTACGCCCGCATGATGGCCGCGCGCGTGCGCGATGCCCATCGCGCGACGTGGGGCCTGTGTGAAAGCGGCGCAGCCGGCCCGTCGGGCAGCCCGTACGGCGATCCGCCCGGCCACGTGTGCATCGCGGTCGCGGGCGGCGCGACGCACAGCCGCGTGGCCGCCACCGGCGAGGCCGAACGCGCATCGAACATGGACCTCTTCGCGCGCGAGCTGCTCGCGCTCTTCGCGCAGGTGCTGCGGGGCGACGCGGCGGCCTGAGGCCGGCCGGCCGTCAGCCCAGGCGCCGCAACAGCCGCATCACCCGGGCAAAGCGCTCGCCGTACGGCGGGTACAGCAGCCGCCCCGCCGACCAGCGCGACTGCACCAGCACCGCCCTCTCGTGCGTGAAGCGCAGGAAGCCCGCCTCGCCGTGCGACGCGCCCCAGCCGCTGGGCCCGACGCCACCGAAGGGCAGGCCCTCGTGCGCGATGTGCATGAGCGTGTCGTTGACCGTCACGCCGCCGCTCACCGTGCGCGCCAGCACCGCGTCGCGTGCCGCAAGGTCGGTGCCGAACCAGTACAGCGCCAGGGGGCGCGGCCGGGCGTTGACGAAGGCCACGGCCTCGTCCACGCCGTCGCAGCCCAGCACGGGCAGCACCGGGCCGAAGATCTCTTCCTGCATCACCGCCATGCCGGGCGTCACGCCGGTCAGCAGCACCGGCGCCATCTGGCGCGCGTCGCCACCCGGCAGCGCATGGGCCGTGGCGCCCTCCGCCACGGCCTGCGCGACCAGCACGTCGAGGCGGCTGCGGTGCCGCTCGCCGATGAGCGAGGCGTAGTCCGGGTTGCCGCCGAAACGCGGGAACAGTGCCTGCGCCGCGCGCGAGAAGGCCGCGACGCATGCGGCCTCGCGCCCGCGCGGCACCAGCAGGTAGTCCGGCGCGATGCAGGTCTGGCCGGCGTTGAGCAGCTTGCCGTGGGCGATCTTGGCGGCGACGCCGTCGAGGTCGGTGCAGGACGCGTCGACGATGCACGGCGACTTGCCGCCCAGCTCCAGCGTGGTCGGCGTGAGGTTCATCGCGGCAGCCGCAGCCACCTTGCGCCCGACGGCCGTCGAGCCGGTGAAGAAGAGGTGGTCGAAGGGCAGCGCCGCGAAGCCTGCGGCCAGTTCGGCGTCGCCGGTGAAGACGCGCAATTCGTCCTCCGCGAAGGCACCGGCGATGTCTTCGGCCAGCACGGCGGAGGTGCGGGGCGTGAGCTCGCTGGGCTTGAGCATCACCCGGTTGCCGGCCGCCAGCGCCGAGGCGGCCGGACCGAGGGACAACTGCAGCGGGTAGTTCCAGGGCGCGATCACGCCCACCACGCCCAGCGGCTGGCGCTGCACCCAGCCGCGCGCCGGCACCAGCTGCAGCGGCGTGCGCACCCGCCGCGGGCGCGACCAGCGCGCGACATGGCGCAACGCATCGGCCACCGTGGCGCGCAGCACCAGCAGGTCGGCGATCTCGGTGAGCTGCGGCGAGCGCACGCCGAAGTCCGCCTGCACCGCCGCGGACCAGGCCTCGGAACGTCGCTCGATCAACGCGCGCAGGCGCTGCAGCCGGTCGCGCCGCAGCGCCAGCGGCACCTCGGGCTGCGCGCGGCTGGCCGCCTGCTGGGCGGCGAACACGGCTTGGAGGCGGTCGGTGGTCATGAAGGCGAAGCGGCAGTGGGCACGGCCGCCATGATGCGCTCGGCCAGCGCGGTGATGGTCAGGCTGGGGTTCACGCCCGGGTTGGCCGGCATGATCGACCCGTCGCACACCAGCAGGTTGCGGTAGCCGAAGGCGCGGCCGTCGCGGTCGACCACGCCGCTGGCGGCATCGGCACCGATCACCGCGCCGCCGAGCAGGTGCGCCGTGGTCGGGATGTTGAACAACGCCTCGGTGCTGCCGCTCTGTGCGATGCCGCCGGTGCGCCTGGCCAGCCATTGCGCGGCCTCGAAGCCCTCGCGGATGAAGGTCGGGTTGGGGTGCTCGGCGTCCTGCCGCGTCTGCAGCGTGACGCGGCCCTGCCGGTCGCGCCTGGCGACGAAGGCCATCGCGTTGTCCAGCGACTGCATCACCAGCAGCAGCACGGTGCGCCGGCCGTAGTGGCGCGACGTGAGCAGCCGCAGCAGCCGCAGCGGATGCCGCAGCACCTGGGCCAGCAGCCCGAGCGGCCGCGTGAGGCGCGTGCCCTCGCCGGTGATCAGCGTGTGGAAGAGCTTCAGCACATCGCCCTTCTCGCCGTATGTGACGAACTCGATGTGCGTGTCGGCGCTGACGTGGATGCTGGCGCTGATCGACACGTCGCGGTGCACCGGCAGGCGGTCGTCGGGCAGCGTGACCGCGAGGATCGACTCGCTGTTGGTGCGCACCTTGCGGCCCAGGCAGTCGCTCAGCCGCGGCAGGCCGCCGGCCAGACGGCACTGCGCGAGCAGCCGGTTGCTGCCCAGTGCGCCGGCCGCCACCACCACGCCGCGCACACGCAGCACCGACACCGGCCGCGCGCCGCCACCGGTGGAGCGGCGCACCTGCACCTCGTAGCCGGTCGCGCCCTCGGCACCGTCCAGCGGGCGGATGTCCAGCACCTCGGTCTCGGCGCGCACCTGGGCGCCGGCCCGCTCGGCGAACCAGAGGTAGTTCTTGACCAGCGTGTTCTTGGCGCCGACGCGGCAGCCCATCGTGCAACCGCCGCAGCGCGTGCAGCCGGTGCGTGCCGGACCTTCGCCGCCGAAGTACGGGTCGGGCACGGTCGCACCCGCCTGGCCGAAGAACACGGCACAGGGCGTGCGGCGGAAGGTGTCGGCCACGCCGAAGTGCGCACCCATCTCGCGCAGCAACTGCTGGCCGGCGCTGTCCCAGGGCACGGTCTGCACGCCCAGCATGCGCTCGGCCGTGTCGTAGTGCGGCGCCAGCTCGGCCTGCCAGTCCGCCAGGGCTGACCAGCCCGGGTGCGCGAAGAATTCCGGCTTGGCCCGGTACAGCGTGTTCGCATAGACCAGGCTGCCACCGCCCACGCCGACGCCGCTGGCCACGAACAGGTCCTTGAACACGGTGATGCGCGACGGGCCGGTGCAGCCCGCGCGCGGCGCCCAGAAGGTGTTGCGCACGTCCCAGCCGTTCTCCGGAAAGTCCGCGTCGGCGAAGCGGCGACCGGCCTCGATCACCGTGACCGCGTGGCCCTTCTGCGCGAGCCGCAGAGCGGCCACGCTGCCGCCGAAGCCGGAGCCGACGACCAGCCAGTCGGTGTCGTAGGCTGGCGAGTCCATCTCAGGCGCTCCCAGCACCCGTGCGCGAAGGACGCGAAGATGCCGCGAACGTCGCGAAAGGGCCGAAACACCTTTCAGCGGTGTTGCTTTCGCGTCCTTCGCGAGACCTTCGCGCCCTTCGCGTCCGGCAGCCCGCCTCCACGCCGATCACCTCGTCACGATCGGGAAGTTGCCCGGCGCCCGGTCGATCAGGCCGAAGAAGCGGCGCAGCGCCAGCACGCTGCCGTCGATCTTCGTCTGGTCGGAGCTCAGCAGCTCCATCGCGCCGGCCTCGCCGATCATCAGCCGCAGGAAGAAGGGCTTGGTCATGGTCAGTGTCGCGTCCACCGGGCCTTCGAGCGCGCCGCGGCGGTGGTGCAGCACCGCGTTGTCGATCCACAGGCCGTGGCTCTCGTTGGTGTCGGACAGGCGCAGGTTGATGCGCAGCGTCACGTCCTCGGCCCGGGGGCCGTTCAGGCCGCCGGCCATGGCGTCGAGGAAGCGCTCGGTGGGCGTGTGCTGCAGCATGTCGACCAGCGCGTTTCGGGTGAGGCCGCGCGTGGGCGGCCCGTTGCGCAGCTCGAGCGCGCCGCTGAGGTAGAAGTTGCGCCAGGGCGCCGACTCGGCCTGGTAGCCCAACTGCTCGAAGGCCTTGGCCTGCAGCTCGCGCGCGGCGCGGTGGTTGCCGTCGGCCAGCACCACGTGCTTGAGCAGCTCGGCCGACCAGCGGTAGTCGCCCTGGTCGTAGGCCTGCTGCGCGACACGGACCGCCGCGTCGGCGCCGCCGGCGAGCTGCACGTACTTCCTGGCGCCCTCGACCGGCGGCAGCGGGTCGAGGTTGGCGGGGTTGGCGTCGAACCAGCCCATGTAGTACTGGTAGATCGCCCGCACGTTGTGCTTCACGGTGCCGTAGTAGCCATGCAGCGAGAGCTGCGCGTCGAGGCTCCTGGGCAGACGCATCGTCTCGGCGATCTCGGGCGCGGTGAGGCCGGCGTTGATGCCGCGCACCGTCTGGTCGTGCATGTAGCGGTAGGCGTCGCGCTGGGACTCCAGGTACTTCACGATGCGGCCGTGGCCCCACACCGGCCAGTGGTGCTGGCCGAAGACCACCTCGGCGCCGTCGAGCTGGCCGATGGCGTCGTCGATGTAGCCGGCCCAGGCCAGCGCATCGCGCACCTTGGCGCCGCGCAGCGTGTACAGGTTGTGCAGGGTGTGCGACACCAGCTCGGCGGCGCCGAAGGCCTTCTTCTCGGGGATGGAGAAGACCATCTCGGCCGGCGCCTCGGAGCCCGGCGCGTTGTGGAAGACGAAGCGCACGCCGTCCAGCACGAGCGCCTGCGTCGGCTTGTCCACCAGCACCGTCGGCGCGAGGATGCCGATGCGTCCCAGCGCCACGGCCTTGCCCAGCCCCGTGTCGATGGCCCCCTGCGCGTTGCGCGGCAGCAGGTTGCCGTACATGTAGGCCGCGCGCCGGCCCATGGCGGTGCCCACGAGCAGGTTCTCGCTCGTGGCCTCTTCCATGAAGCCGGCCGGTGCCACCACCGGCACCTGCCGTGCCTTCGCCTCCTCGGCCGAGATCACGCCCAGCGCGCCGCCGAAATGGTCGACGTGGCTGTGGGTGAACACCACCGCCGACACCGGCCTGGCGCCCAGGTGCTGGCGCGCGAAAGCCATCGCGGCAGCGGCCGTCTCGCGCGTGGTCAGCGTGTCCACCACGATCCACCCGGTGCGGCCCTCGATCAGCGTGAGGTTGGCCAGGTCGAAACCGCGCACCTGCCAGATGCCCTCGGTCACCTTGAACAGGCCGACGCTGTTGTTGAGCAGCGCCTGCCGCCACAGGCTGGGGTTGACGGTGGGCGGCGCCTCGCCCTTCTCGAAGGCGAAGGCATCGAAGTCCCACACCACGCGGCCGTCGGCGGCGCGGATCTGGCCGGTGGGCGCGGCGATGAAGCCGCGTCGCGCATCCTCGGCTTCGGCGCCGGGCTGCAGGTCGTAGGCGCGCGCGACCGCGGCCTGGTGGCGCAGCGTGGCGGCGGAGGCCGCGCCAGCGGCGGCCACCGGGACAGCGGCGCCCGATCCGGCGGAAGGGGTGGGCGCGGTGCCGCAGGCGGCGACGGCACAGGCGAGCGTCCCGGCCAGCACGATCCGCAGGGATGCCATGGTGTGTGTCTCCTTCATCTGATTCTTGGGGCGAGCGGATCGTCGCGGCGGCCAGGCAAGAAGTCAAATGCATGACAATCATCGAAACGATGATCGAAAGGCATCATGATCGAAACCCGCCACCTGCAGCACCTGATCGCGCTCGCCGAGCACCGCAACTACTCGCGCGCGGCCGAGGCGCTGGGCCTCACGCAGCCGGCCCTCAGCCGCAGCATCCAGAACCTCGAGGCGGCGCTGGGCGCGGTGCTCTTCGATCGCGGCCAGGGGCCGGTGATGCCGACGGCCGTCGGTGCGCTGGTGCTGGAGCGCGCACGCACCTGGGCGCTGGGCCTGCGCGAGCTGGAGCGCGACGTGCGGCTGGCGCAGGGCGCCGAACTGGGCACCCTGCGCATCGGCGCCGGGCCTTTCGCCGGCTCGGCCCTGGCCGGCCCGGTGGTCGGACGGCTGAGCCGCCTGCATCCCCGCCTGCAGGTCGATGTGCTGATCGCGCCGTGGAAGGAACTGCCCGAGCGCCTGCTGGCCCGCGACATCGACCTGATGCTGGCCGACCTCAGCGAGGTGCAGGCGCACGAGGCGATCGAGCTCACCGCGCTGCAGCCGCACCCTTCGGTGACCGTGGTGCGCGCCGGCCATCCGCTGGCCGGCTTGCCGGCCCCGAGCCTGGAGCAGTTGCGCGCCTACCCCTGGGCCGGGCCGCAGGTGCCGCAGGAGGTGGCCGAGCGCATGGCTCGCCTGCTGCCCGCGGCGCGGGCCGGCCAGCCGATGCAGCCGCTGGCGCTGCGTTGCGACAGCTCGACGGTGCTCAAGGACATCCTGCGCCATTGCGACGCGCTGTCGCTGATGTGTGTCTTCATGGTCGCCGAGGAACTGCGCCGGGGGCAGCTGGTGGCCATCCCCGGCCTGCCGCTGCGCACCGTGGGCCGCTTCGGCGTGGCGCGGCTGCGCGGGCGCACGCTGTCGGCGCCGGAGCAGGTCTTCATCGAGCAGCTGCAGGCCTTCGACGCGGAGCTGCTCCAGGAGGAAGAGGCGCTGCTGGCCCGGCATGCGCCGGGCGCGGGGTTCAGCGCTTCGCCGCGCCGTAGGTCGCGTCGAAGCGCGACTGCAGGTACGCCTGCGTCGTCACCGGCGCGTGGCGCGGCGCCTCGCCGGGCGGCACGCAACTCGGGATCGCGCTGACCAGCGCATCCGGATTGGGGTCGAGGAAGAGCGCGATCGAGTAACGCTCGCGCGCGGGTCGCAGCACGCGGTGCGGCGTCGACAGGTACACGTCGTTGGTCCAGCGCATGAGGCAGTCGCCGATGTTGCAGACGAAGGCGCCCGGCAGCGGCGGCACGTCGATCCACTGGTCGCGTCCGCGGCCCTGCACCTGCAGGCCGGAGACGCCGTCGGTGGCCAGCAGCGTGACGTTGCCGTAGTCGGTGTGGGCCCCCGCGCCGATGCCGTCGTCGTGCGCCGCATCCGCGCTGGCCGGGTAATGCAGCAGGCGCAGCGTGGCCAGGGGCCGGTCGATCTTGTCGTCGAAGAAGTCCTCGGCCAGCCCGAGGTCGAGCGCGAAGGCATGGTGCAGCCGGCGTGCGGCCGCCAGCGTGGCATCGAAATACGCCTGCACCTGCTCGCGCCAGCCGGGCAGCGCCGGCCAGGCGTTGGGCGGTCGCGTGGCCTCGTCGGTCCAGATGAGGTTGAAGGCCTCCTTCTGGTCGGCGCCGCGGTGCTCGTCCAGCGCCTCGACGCCGGTGCCCACATACCCGCGGTTGTGGCTCAGGCTCGCATAGGCGAGCGCCTGCTTGGCGGCCACGGGCTGCGCGAAGAAGGCGGCGCTGGCGGCGAAGGTGCCGTCCACCGTGGCGGCCGGCACGCCGTGGCCGGTGATGGCGAAGAAGCCGATGTCGCGGCAGGCGGCGCCGACCTGGGCCGCCACGGCGCGGCGTGCGGCCGCATCGTCGCCCGCAAGGGGCGACACGTCGATCAGGGGAATGGTGTGGGACATGGGTGCGGTGCGGTTTGCCGTCAGCGCGCCAGCGCCAGGCGGTAGCGGAAGGTGTCGGCGCGGTAGACGGCGGTTTCGGCATGCACGGGCTCGCCGGCCTCGCTGTAGACGATGCGCTGCACCTCCAGCACGGGCGCGCCGGGCTCGATCTGCAGCAGCTTGGCATCGGCCGGGCGGGCCACGCCGGCGCCGATCTCGAGTTCGGCGCGGCCGATGGCCAGGCCGCCCTCGTGCTCGAAGACCTCGATCAGGTCGCGGCGCGAGAAGTCCACGCGGCCGAGCTTTTCGCCCAGGGCCGGGCGCAGCCAGGAGGTGTTGACAGACAGCGGCTCGCGGTCGAGGTAGCGCAGGGTCTGCAGCTGGTAGACCGGCTCGCCGGCGCGCAGCTGCAGCTGTGCGGCCACGGCCGCCGTCGCCTTGATCTGCCGCCAGGCCAGGCGCCGGTTGCTCACGGCGCCGGCTTCGTTGCCCAGTGCCTCGTGCAGGCCCTGCAGGCGATTGAGGCTCTGCGATGCCTTCGAATGGGACACGAATGCCCCTTTTCCGTGCAGCTTGACGATCAGGCCGTCGGCCTGCAGCGCCGCCAGCGCCTGCCGCACGGTGATGCGGCTGACGCCGTGCTCGGCCTGCATCTCGGACTCGGAAGCCAGCTTGTCCCCCGGGCGCAGGCGCCCTTCGAGGATGTCGGCGCGCAACGCGTCGCGCAGCTTCGCATGCAGGGACTGCGGCAGATCAGCCATGCGCGGCCCCGCCCTGCGCCCTGGCATGGCGTTTGCATAGCTTGTTATAACTTGTCATAACGAGTAGATTCTCGCACCGTCCGGGTGCTTCCTTCTTTGTCCGTCCGTCCAACCGTTCGAGGAAATCGCCATGCCCCGCTTCCATCTCCTGCCTTCGTCGTCGCGCCGCGCCTTCGCCGCCGCGCTCGGTGCCAGCCTCGCGCTGGGCCTGGGCGCGCCGGCCGCCATCGCGCAGTCATACCCCAGCAAGCCGATCACTTTGATTGTGCCGTTCGCGGCCGGCGGCGGCGTCGATGCCACCGCGCGGCTGGTCAACACCAAGCTGGGCGAGGTGCTCAAGCAGTCGGTGGTGATCGACAACGTGGCGGGCGCCGCCGGCACCATCGGCACCCAGAAAGCGGCGCGCGCACCGGCCGACGGCTACACCCTGCTCTTCGCCGTGGCCAGCCCGCTCAACGTGGCGCCGCTGGTCGCGCCCGCGGCCGTGCGCTACGACACCTTCAAGGACTTCGCGCCCATCGCCACCGTGGGCGTGTCGCCCTTCGTGCTGATCGGCAAGAGCAGCCTGCCCGCGGCCAGCATGGCCGAGCTGATCGCGCTGGCCAAGAAGGAGCCGGGCAAGCTGAACTTCGGCACCGACGGCGTGGGCACCTCGCTGCACGTGACGGCCGAACTCATCAAGCAGCGCGCCGCCATGGACATCGTGCACGTGCCGTACAAGTCCGGTCCGCAGGTGCTGACCGACGTGGCCGGCGGCCAGCTCGACCTGGCGGTGCTGCCGCTGTCGCTGGCCCAGCCCTTCATCAAGGACGGCAAGGTCAAGGCCTTCGGCGTCACGTCCAGGCAGCGCGCGGCCATCGCGCCCAACGTGCCGGCGCTGGCGGAAACCGCGGCGCTGAAGGACTTCGAGGTCGACTCCTGGCTCGGCATCCTGGCGCCCGCCGGCGTGCCCGCGCCGGTCGCGCAGCAGCTCATGCAGGCCGTCGAGACGACGATGAAGGACCCCGAGGTCGTGCGCCGCCTGGGCGAGATCGCGGTGCGCCCGGTGGTCATGACCGGCCCCGCCTTCGCCGACTACCTGGCCAAGGAACGCCGCACCGTCCAGGACGTGGTGACCAAGGCCAACATCAAGGCCGAGTAAGGCCGCTTCGCACGACGCCCCGATGGCCCTGCTCGCCCACGCCTGGATCCTGCTGCCCGCAGTGCTGCTCGCGGGCGGGCTGATCGGCGCCACGGGCATCGGCGGCGTGCTGCTGGTGCCGGTGCTCACGCGTTTCGGCGAGGTGCCGCCGCCGCAGGCCATCGCCGCCGCCTCGCTGGCCTTCGCGCTGCCGGCGCTGGTCGCGCTGCGGCCCCTGGCGCGCGAGCCGGCGCTGGCGCGGCGCACCGTGCCGCTGCTGGCCGGTGCGCTGGCCGGCGCGGCCGGCGGTGCGCTGCTGGTGCAGGCGCTGCCCGCGCGCGTGCTGCTGGGCGGGGTGACGGCGCTGGTGCTCTTCGCCGGGGTGCGCGGCTTGATGGCGCAGGACCGGCATGCCGACGCCGCGCCGCTGCTGTCGGCGCCGGTGCTCGCGGGCCTCGGCCTGCTGGTGGGCATCGGCTCCGCGCTGACCGGCACCGGCGGCCCGGTGCTGCTGCTGCCCCTGTTGATGCTGTGCCGCCAGCGCGTGGACTTCGCGGTGATCGCGGCCCAGGCCGTGCAGCTGCCGGTGGCGCTGACCAGCAGCGCCGTGCACGCGGCTGCGCACCGGCTCGACTGGGGCCTGGCCGCGGCCTGCGGCGTGCTGATGCTGCTGGGCTCGCTGGCGGGCCAGCGCCTGGCCCGCGGCCTGGACCGGCAACGGCTGCAGCGCTTCGTGAGCGGCCTGCTGCTGCTGGTCGGTGCCTGGTTCGTCTATCTGCTCGTTGCCTAGGGAGGCCCGCATGCTTTCATCGTCCGACCTGACGCCCGCCGACGGCGGCCCGCTGCTGCTGGCGCCCGAGTGGCTGATGCGCCCCGAGGGTGCGCAGCGCGGCTGGGCCGCCGCCGTGCAGGGCGGGCGCTTCGCCCACGTCGGCCCGCGCGACGAGGTGCTGGCCGCCTACGCGGGACGCGCGCTCGTCGAGCTGCCGCAGCAGGTGCTGATGCCCGGCCTCGTCGACACCCACACCCACCTCACGCAGGCCTTCGGCAAGTCGCTGGCCTTCGGCGAACCGTCGGAGATCTTCAAACGCATCTGGGTGCCCATGGAGGGCGTGCTCGACACCCACGCGGCCTACCTCTCGGCCAAGCTGGCGGCCTGGGAGTCGCTGCGCGGCGGCTTCACCACGGTCGTCGATGCAGGCACGCGCTCCGAGGAGGGCCTGGCCGGCGTGGCGCAGGCCGCGCGCGACACCGGCATCCGCTGCGTGCTGGGCCTGATCTGCAACGACGCCGGCAACACCGACGGCGAGGCCGGCGTGCGCCGCATCCTCGAACGCGCCGCGGGCTTCCTGGCCGAGTTCGAGCACGACCCGCTGGTGCACCCCTCGCTCGCCATCTCGATCCCCGAGGCCGCGAGCGACCGCATGCTGCACGACGTGGCCGCCCTCACGCGCGAGGCCGGCCGGCGCTTCCAGACGCATGTGAACGAGCACCTCGCGGCCGTGGAGCGCTCCCTGGTGGCGCGCGGCCTGCGGCCCATCGAGCTGCTGCATGCGGTGGGCGCGCTCAACGACAGCGCACTGCTCGCGCATGCCACGCTGCTCACGCACCGCGAGTTCGGCCTGCTGCGCGACAGCGGGGCCGCCGTCGCCTACAACCCGGTCGCCAGCGCCTGGAAGGGCAACGCGGTGCTCGATGCCGGCATGCTGCAGCTGCTGGGCGTGCCCTTCGGCCTGGGCACCGACGGCACGCGCGCCGACGGCCTGCGGCTGATGGACGCGGCCGAGACCGCGCAGCGGCTCACGCACGGCCTGGCGAATGGCGACTCCTCCTGCGGCGGCGGCTGGACCTGGCTGGACCACGCCACGCACCGCGGCGCCGAAGCCGCCGGCCTGGGCGCGCTCACCGGCCGGATCGAGGCCGGCTTCGCGGCCGACTTCCTCGTGCTGGACCTGGACACGCCCGAGTTCCTCCCCAGCTGGGACCTGAGCTGGGAACTGGTGCGCTTCGGCAACCGCGACCAGATCCGGGCCGTGTTCGTCAACGGCGCGCTGCGCCTGTGGCAGGGCTGGCCGGTGGACTGGGACGCCCGCGCGCTGATGCGCGAGGTGGCCGAGGTGGCCCGGCGCGACGTGGCGCGCGCGCCGCTGCAGCGCGTGCATGCCACCGCCGACGCCCACCGGGCGCTGGCCCGCGCGCCGGGCATGCGGGCACGGGACTGACAGGCCGGCTGCGGCTTCGCCTATCGAAGCGCGTGCGCCGGGCGCCATGCTGTGGGCATGGCAGACAAGGAGGCGCACATGCTCGACCACCCCAGAACCCACATCGCGCCGCGCAACGCCGAGACCGCGGCCGCGCTCTCGCAACGCCTGCGCATCGGTGCCGTCGCCTTCGCGCTCGGCATCGGCGCCCTCGGCACCGCATGGGAAGCGCGCGCCCAGGTGCCCGACGACAAGGGCCGCGGCAACGAGACGCTGCGCGCCGGTGTGCGCGACAGCGACCGCGTGTTCATCCGCGCGGCGGCCGGCCAGGTCATCCGCGAACGGCAGCTGGGCGCCCTGATGCGCAAGCAGGCGTCGGTGGCACCGCTGCGCGGGCTCGGCAGCAAGCTGAGCGAGCAGTCGAACCGCCTGTATGGCGAACTCAGCGAGATCGCCAAGCGCGAGAAGACCGAGATCCCACTGGACATGGTCGACGAGTCGCACAGCCGGCTGCAGCGTCTCGCGGCGCGCCGCGGGGCGGACTTCGACCGGGCGGCGCGCGAGATGGCGGTCGAGTCCCTCGAGCAGGAACTCAAGGCGCTGGAACGCGCCGGCGACAAGACGGACAACGGCTTCCTGCGCAACTGGACCGCGAAGGCGCTGGGCGAACGCCGCGCGCTGCTCGACGAGTTCCGACGCGCCGGCCCACGATGAGCCTGCAGCCGCCTCAGGCCGGTGGCCGCGTGCCGACCAGCACCGGCTGGTAGAACGCACCGTCGATCCGCCGCGTGCGCTCGAAGCCCGCCTCGGCCATCAGTGCCAGCAGGCGGTCGGTGGTGATCGCGTAGTAGCGCGAACGCATGACGCGCGTGCTCACCGCCTGCGTGTCGAGGTCTTCCTCCACCGCGAAGAAGCTGAAGTCGTAGTGCGTCGCGTCGGGCCCGTCGAAGTCCCACACCTGGAACAGCACGTGGCGCCTGCGGCCTTCGAGGCGCGCGCCGTAGTGCTTGACGAGATGGCGCCCGCGCGGCTCCTGCGCGTAGTCGCGCACCGTGAGCACGCAGCCGCCGCCGGGGCGCAGGCACAGCCACATCTGGCGCAGCGCCGCCAGGATGTCGGCATCGTTCTGCAGATGGGGCACGGAATTGTCGGCCGACAGCACGACGTCGAAGCCGCTGCCGTGCAGTGCGTGCGCCTCGCGCATGTCGCCCACCGCGGTCTCGATGGACAGGCCACGCGCCTGGGCCTCCTGCCGCGCGCGGGCCACCGCGCCGGGCGACAAGTCCGAGGCCCGCACGGTGTAGCCGCGCTGCGCCAGGCCCAGCGCCTGGGTGCCGATGCCGCAGCTCAGGTCGAGCACGCGCGCCGCACCGGGCCACTCGGCCTGCGCCACGGCATCGAGCTGCGTGCCCTGCAGCGCCACGCTGGCCGGCCAGTCGGGATAGATCAGGTGGTACAGCGGCGCGAGCTGGTCGTAGAAGTCCATGGCGTGTCGAGGTCGAAGGCCGGCCGTCCACTGTAGCCCGAGCCCCGCTACGATCCGCCGATGCGCGCCGCCTCCCTCGCCATGATGCTGCTGGGCCTGCTGTCGGCCGGTGCAGGCACGGCGGCCGAGCCCAAGCGCAACTGGTTCGACGACCCCTTCGTCCAGATCGCCGCGGGCCTGCCGGGCTGTCCGGTGCCCGAGGGGCCGCTCTACACCGAGGCCGAACGGCGGCAGCAGATGCACTCGCGCCTGGAGCGCGGCACGAGCTGCTGGCTCGCCGGCCGATGCGCGGACAGCAACGCCTACCGCTACGACCAGGCCATCGCGTCCAGGGTGCAGGCCGCGCTGGCCCGCGTGCCCGGCGTGCGCCGCGCCAGCGTGTGGATCACCGTGCAGCGGCGCTGGGTGTACCTGCAGGGCTGCGTGCCCTCGGCCGGCCTGGCGCAACGGCTGGAGCGCGCAGCCAGGGCCGTGCCGGACGTCGAGCTGGTCGTGCCCGACCTGATGCGGGGCACGCGCGGCCGGCCGCCCTACCCGGTGCTGGCGCCACCGTGACACGGCCCAATCAGCAAAGCTGATCGGCGGCCTCAGAATTCGCAACTTCCGCGATGCACCCGCAGCCGGCACCATCGCGGCCGGCCCGCGCGCGCACATGGCGCGCGGGCCTTCCTGTTCCTGCACGCTCCCATGAACGACCGCCACGACCACCTCGACACCCGCGCCATCGCGATCCTCATCGGCTGCTGCGCGTTCTGGGGCCTGCAGCAGATCCTCATCAAGACCACCGTGGCCGAGGTGCCGCCGATGTGGCAGGCGGCCCTGCGCATGGCCGGCGCGGTGGTGCTGCTGGGGGGCTGGTGCCTGTGGCGCGGCGTGCCGCTCTTCGGGCGCGACGGCACCCTGGGCGGCGGGCTGCTCGCGGGGCTGCTCTTCGCGGGCGAGTTCGTCTGCATCTACACCGGGCTGCAGCACACCAGCGCCTCGCGCCTGACGGTGTTCCTCTACACCTCGCCCTTCGTGGTGGCCCTGCTGGTGCCGCGCATCGTGCCCTCGGAGCGGCTGCGCGGCGTGCAGTGGGTGGGCCTGGCCATCGCCTTCGCGGCGGTGGTGGTGGCCTTCAGCGAAAGCCTGGGCCACGGCAGCCGCACGCAGCTGTTCGGCGACGCGCTGGCGCTGCTCGCCGGCGTGCTGTGGGGCCTGACGACGCTGGTGATCCGCAGCACGAAGCTGGCGACGGCCAGCGCCGAGAAGACCCTGTTCTATCAAATCGCCGTCACCGCCGCGATCACGCCGCTGCTGTCGCTGGCCAAGGGCGAGGCGTGGGGCCTGTCGTACTCGGGCTATGCGTGGTTGTCGATCGCGCTGCAGACCGTGATCGGTGCCTTCGTGAGCTACCTGGCCTGGATGTGGCTGCTGCGGCACTACCCGGCCACGCGCATCTCGTCGTTCACCTTCCTCACACCGCTCTTCGCCCTGGTCTTCGGCGTGCTGCTGCTGGGCGAAGCGCTGACGCTGCAACTCGTGCTCGCGCTCAGCGGCGTCGCGCTGGGCATCGTGCTGGTGAACCGGCGGCGGCCGGTGCCCTCGCCCTGATGTGCTCCTGAATTGATAGCTGCTCGCGCCCGCCGGACGGGCGCCGCGGCCACTTTCTGCCTGAAAGACAATGGCGGGCCGCATCGACCGCCCCCTTTCGCCATGGACTTCCAGCCCCTGCTCGACGAGATCGCCGCCACCCTCGCCCACGAGGCCGGCCGCGAGGGCGCCGTGGCCCGCTACATCCCGGCGCTGGCGCGCGTCGACCCCCGTCGTTTCGGCATCGCCCTGCGCACCTGCGCCGGCGAAGAGGCCTCGGCCGGCGACGGCCGGCTGCCCTTTTCCATCCAGAGCATCTCGAAGCTGTTCACCCTCACGCTGGCCATGCGCCACATGAGCGAGGACGCGCTGTGGTCGCGCATCGGCCGCGAGCCCTCGGGCAACCCCTTCAACTCGCTGGTGCAGCTGGAAAGCGAGCAGGGCAAGCCGCGCAACCCCTTCATCAATGCCGGCGCGATCGCGGTGGCCGACCGCATCGTGGGCCTGTACGGCGCCGACGCGAAGAACGAGCTGCTCGCCTTCATGAGCCACCTGGCGGGCGAACCCGTCGGCTTCGACCAGGAAGTCGCGGCCTCCGAGGCGGCCACCGGCTACCGCAACTACGCGCTGGCCAACTTCATGAAGAGCTTCGGCAAGCTGGACCACGACGTCGACACGGTGCTGGACTTCTACTTCCACCAGTGCGCGCTGTCGATGAGCGGACTGCAGCTCGCGCGCGCCGCCGGCTACCTCAGCCGCGACGGCGCCCACCCGTGCAACGCCGGTGAACAGGTCGTCACCGAACGGCAGGCCCGGCGCATCAACGCGCTCATGCTGACCTGCGGCACCTACGATGCGGCCGGCGACGTCGCCTTCCACATCGGCCTGCCCTGCAAGAGCGGCGTGGGCGGCGGCATCGTGGCGGTGGTGCCCGACCGGCTCACCCTGGCCGTGTGGTCGCCCGCGCTCGACGCGACCGGCAACTCGCTGCTGGGCATGCGGGCGCTGGAGCTGTTCACGCAGCGGACGGGCATGTCGATCTTCTAGGCCTCAGGGCTGCGCAGCGCGCGCCAGCGCCGAGCGCACCACCGCCCGGTGGAAGGGCGCGATGAGGCGGATGTAGCTGCGCCCCAGCAGGTTGTGGCAGTGCACCACCGTCACGGCGACCAGCTCGTCGGCCGAGCGGCGCAGCGACAGGCGAAAGTCCAGGTGCGCATCGTCCTCGCCCAGCACCACCTCCTCGGGGCTGCTTTCGTAGACGCGGAAGATGCCGATGCGCGCGCGGCCCTCGGGGCGGTCGGCGCGCAGCGCCTTCGCGGTCTTCAGGCCGAAAGGGGCGACGACCGCGTCGCGCAGCCCCATGAGCCGCTCGACCCATGGCGCCTGGCGCGCGAGCGCGCGCTCGGCCAGTTCGCGCGCGTCGGCCCCGTTGCCGGCGGGCAGCGCGATCGCGAAGGCATCGGCCAGGAAGGCGCCGGGGTAGCGCGGGGCCACGCGCACGTCGGCGGGCAGCGGAATGGCGTGGGCACGGGGCATGGGCGGCTCTCCGGTCGGCAGGCGGTGCGTCGATTGTGCGCGCGGACCGCGGCCGCCGTCGTGTAGCATCCGCCCCCTTTTTTCCGGAGCCTGTGCACCGCCACTCACGCCATGCCCCAGATCGTCGTCGACCAGCTGCGCAAGACCTACCGCATCCACGAGCGCGACCCCGGCGTGGGCGGCGCGCTGCGCGCGCTGCTGCGGCCGCGCCACCGCACCGTGGAGGCGCTGGCGGGGGTGTCCTTCGCGCTGGAGCGCGGCGAGCTGCTGGGCTTCATCGGCCCCAACGGCGCCGGCAAGTCGACCACCGTCAAGCTGCTCGCGGGCATCCTGCGGCCGGACGGCGGGCGCGTGGAGGTCGACGGGCGCGACCCCTTTGCCGACCGCGAGCGCCACGTGGCCCGCATCGGCGTCGTCTTCGGCCAGCGCACGCAGCTGTGGTGGGACCTGCCGGTGGCGGACGGCTTCGCGCTGCTGCGCGACATCTACCGGGTCGACCCGGCGCGCTTCGCACGCACGCGCGACGAACTCGTGGCGCTGCTGCACCTGGAACGCCTGCTCGACCAGCCGGTGCGCCAGCTGTCGCTGGGACAGCGCATGCGCGCCGAGATCGCGGCCGCGCTGCTGCACGAGCCGGAGATCCTGTTCCTCGACGAGCCGACCATCGGCCTGGATGCGCCGTCGAAGCTGGCGGTGCGCGACTTCGTCAAGCGTGCCAACCGCGAGCGCGGCACCACGGTGCTGCTGACCACGCACGACATGCACGACATCGAGGCCCTGGCGCGGCGCGTGATCGTGATCGGCCACGGCCGCGTGCTGGCCGACAGCCCGGTGGACGCGCTGCGCGCGCAGGTGATGGCGGCACGGCGCCTGGACGAGGGCCTGCCCGCGGATGCGGAGGACGAGGGCATGACCATCGAAGCCGTGATCGCGCGCTTCTACGCGATGCACGGGGCGGCCGAGGCATGACGTTGCAGCAACGGCTGCGCCCCTACCGCGCCGCCTTCGCCTCGCGCTTCCTGCAGATGCTGCAGTACCGCACCGCGGCCTGGGCCGGCTTCGCCACGCAGTGCTGGTGGGGCGGCATCAAGGTGATGGTGCTGGCCGCGTTCTACGGCAGCGCATCGGCCGCCGGTGCGCCGATCACGCTGGCCCAGGCGGTCACCTACGTCTGGCTGGCGCAGGGCCTGCTCGCGCTGCTGCCCTGGCTGGGCGACCCCGAGGTGGCGCAGGCCGTGCGCAGCGGCAGCGTGGCCTACGACCGGCTGCGCCCGGTGGACGCCTACGCGCTGTGGTACGCGCGCTCGGCCGGCTGGATCGCGGCGCGGGTGCTGCCGCGCGTGGCGCTGATGGCGGCCTTCTCGGCCCTGCTGCTGCCGCTCGCGGGCCTGTCGGACTGGGCCTGGCGGCCCCCCGCCGGCCTGCTGGCAGGCGTGGCCTTCGCGGCGTCGGCCGTGCTGGCCCTGCTGCTCTCGACCTCGATGGTGATGCTGCTCAACATCGCTGCCGCCGCCGCGCTCAACGAGCGCGGCATCAACGCGCTGGCGGCGCCGGTGGTGATCGTGTTCTCGGGCAACCTGCTGCCGCTGGCACTGCTGCCCGACGCATGGCAGGCGCTGCTGCTGCTGCAGCCGCTGGCGGGCGTGACGGACATCCCGGCGCGCCTCTGGTTCGGCCAGCTGGCCGGTGCGCAGGCGCTCGAAGGCCTGGCGCTGCAGGCGCTGTGGACGGTGGTGTTGGTGGCCGCCGGCCGTGCCGCGATGGCGCGCACCCTGCGGCGGCTGGAGGTGCAGGGCGGATGAGGCACCACGACGCGATGGGATCGCTGCGGCTCTTCGGCCGCCTGGCCGCCGCCTCGCTCGCCGGCCAGGCGCGCTACCCCGGCTCGGCACTGATGCTCACGATCGGCCAGTTCCTGGCCACCGGCGTAGAGGTCGTGGCGGTGTGGGCGCTGTTCCACCGCTTCGGCGAGGTGCAGGGCTGGCGGCTGGGCGAGGTGGCGATCTTCTACGGCCTGGTGAACTGCATGTTCGCCATCGCCGACGCGCTGGGCCGCGGCTTCGACGTGCTGGGCACCGAGTACCTGCGCACCGGCGCCTTCGACCGCCTGCTGCTGCGCCCTCGTCCGCTGGCACTGCAGCTCATGGGCCACGACGTGCGCATCAGCCGGCTGGGGCGCCTGCTGCAGGGCCTGGGCGTGCTGGCCTTCGGCACGGTGCAGGCCGGGGTGGCCTGGACGCCGGAGGCGGTCGCCATCGCGCTCTTCGCGCTGGCCGGCGGCGTGGCGCTGTTCCTCGGCATCCTGGTGCTGCAGGGCACGCTGTCGTTCTGGACGGTGGAGAGCCTGGAGGTCGCCAACATCCTGACCTACGGCGGCGTGCAGGCGGCGCAGTTTCCGCTGGCGCTGTACGCCCGCTGGTTCCGGCGCGTGCTGACCTTCGCGGTGCCGCTGGCCTGCGTCGCCTACTACCCGGTGCTGGCCGTGCTGGGCAGGGCCGACCCGCTCGGCGCGCCGGCGTGGCTGGGCACGGTGTCGCCGCTGGCGGGCTTCGCCTTCCTGGCGCTGGCCTTCGCGGCTTGGCGGCTGGGCCTGCGGCGCTACGCATCGACCGGGAGCTGAGATCGTCACGATCGTGACGAATTCGGCTGCAACGCCCGCCGCATGGGCGATGCAGGCCGATTGCACTTTCTTGTTCGCGCCCCTCAGGCCGGTTGCGGCTCGGCCACCGCGCGCACGCTGCCAGGCGCCGGCCCCACGTAGAGCGACTGCGGCCGGATGAGCCGGCCCGTGCGCGCCTGCTCGCGCGCATGCGCGATCCAGCCGCCGACGCGGCCCATCGCGAAGACGGCGGTGAAGGCCTCGCGCGGCAGGCCCAGCGCCTCCAGCAGCAGCGCGGTGTAGAACTCCACGTTGGTCTCCAGCACCCGGCCGGGCTTGCGCGCCTGCAGCGAGGCCAGCGCGGCACGCTCCACCGCTTCCGCCAGCGCGAGGCGCTCGCCATCGACGCCACCGGCCGCTGCCAGGTGCCGCAGCGCGCCCTTGAGCGCGTCGGCCCGCGGGTCGCGCACGCGGTAGATGCGGTGGCCGAAACCCATGAGGCGCTCGCCGCGGTCGAGCGCAGCCTGCAGCCAGTCGTCGGCCGCGTCGGCGCTGCCGATGGCGTCGAGCATGTCCAGCACCGGGCCGGGCGCGCCGCCGTGCAGCGGGCCCTTGAGCGCGCTCAGCCCCGCCAGCACGGCCGAGGCCAGGCCCGCGCCGGTGGACGCGACCACGCGCGCCGCGAAGGTCGAGGCGTTGAGGCCATGGTCGGCCACGGTGACCAGGTAGGTGTCCAGCGCCGCCGCCTGCTGCGCCGTGGGCGCCCGGCCCTGCGCCATGCGCAGCACGTCGGCCGCATGCGGCGCATCGGCCTGCGGCGCGATCGCGGATGCGCCGGCGCGCCAGCGCAGCACCGCGGCCGTGAACACGCCCGTCGCCGCGACCAGGCGCAGCGCGGTGGGCAGGTCGTCGCCGTCGGGCAGGCGGGCCAGCAGCGCGCGCAGTGCGTCGACCGGTGCCAGCGCGGCCAGCGCCTGCGCATCCTCGGGCCGCAGCAGCGCCGCCGCTTCCAGGCGCGCGCGGCCGAGCGCCGGCGGCATCGCGTGCGCCTCGACCGGCACGTCGAAGAAGCCCTCCCACAGCAGCGCCAGCACCTGCTCGAAACGCCAGCGGCCCGCCAGCGCGTCGAGCGACTGCCCGCGCAGCACCAGGCGGCCGGCGGCGCCGTCCACGTCCGACAGCACCGTGCGTGCCGCCACCACTCCTTCGAGTCCTTCGTTCATCTCGCATGTCCTTGCCGCTTGACGGCCGTGTCGATGCCCCCCATTCTTGACACCGGCACATTGACGTCAATCTTGATCCTTTCCATCAACATGACCAACGACCCGGCGCGACTTCCCCTGTGGCTGCCCGCCGCCGATGCGCTGGCGCTGCTCAAGGTGCGGCCGCAGACGCTGTACGCCAACGTGAGCCGCGGGCGCATCCGCACGCGCACCGACCGCGCCGACCCGCGCCGCAGCCTCTACCACCGGGACGACGTGCAGCGCCTGGCCACGCGGCGCGAGGGCCGGCGCAGCAGCGCGGTGCTGGCGGGCGAGGCGATCCGGTGGGGCGAGCCGGTGCTGGCGTCGGGCATCTCCACGGTGGTCGATGGGCGGCTGTGCTACCGCGGCCAGGACGCCAGCGCGCTCGCGCAGCAGGCGACGCTGGAGGAGGTCGCCGCCCTGCTGTGGGACGGCCCGGTCGACGGCTTCGCCGCCACGGCCGGCGCCGTGCTGCCCGCCGCCGGGCCATTGGCCGCGGCCCTGCAGGCACTGGC
>JAVHYA010000076.1 GCA_031119395.1 Pseudomonadota bacterium | reverse complement strand
GGCGCTGGGGCGTGTCCTCGGGCACGTCGGGGATCTTGCTGGCGGCGCGCTCGGCGAAGAAGGCGTTGCGCAGCGCGGCGCTCTCGGGCGTCCACACGAGTTCGGTGACGCCGGCGCGCTCGTAGGCCAGGGCCTGGTCGAAGGGCAGCCGCACCGACTGCGCCACGCAGTCCAGGCAGCGCAGCGGCGCCGGGTAGTGCTTCGACATCGAAGCGACCATGTTGCGCGCGAACTGCAGGTAGGCCTCGGGCGCCGGGTGCGTCACCTTCAGCTCGCGCACCCGTGGCAGCGGTCGCGCATCGGCATGGTCGCGCGCGAAGGCGATCGCGGCCTGCAGCACCTCGGCGTCGACGATGCGGTCGAAGAGCTTCTGGCCCGGCATGGCGGCCAGCACCTCGCTCATCACCGTGTTGCCGGTGACGATCATGTTCAGCGCCGGCTCCAGCCCGATGAGGCGCGGCAGGCGCTGCGTGCCGCTCGCGCCGGGCAGGATGCCGATGCGCACCTCGGGCAGCGACACCATGGTGCCGCGCTGCACCACGCGGTAGTGGCAGCCCATGGCGAGTTCGAGGCCGCCGCCCATCACGATGCTGTGGATGGCCGCGACGACCGGCTTGTCGCAGCGCTCGATGAGGTCGATGACGTCGATCAGGTCGGGCGCCATCGTGGCTTCGGGCTTGTTGAACTCGCGGATGTCGGCGCCGCCGCAGAAGGCGCGGCCCCGGCCGGTGAGCACGATGGCCCGCACGGCCGGGTCGGCCTCGGCGCGGCGGATGGCGTCGGCGATGAAGCGCCGGTTGCCCAGCCCCAGGCTGTTGACGGGGGGCGTGTCCATGGTGGCGACGGCGATGCCGTCCTGCACGTCGTAGCTGCCGCTCACGGGAGTCCTTTCAGAGTGGAGCGCCGATGTTCCGCCGGCACGCGCGCGCAGCGCATCAGCGCTCCGAATGCGTCCGATGAAAAGACTGCATGGCTCCGGCTTCCGGCGCCGGGCCGATGCAGGCACCATCGCTGCATTCGAACTTCGCCCGGCCCGCGCGCCGGCCTCGCCATGCCCGTCCTGACCCGAGACAACCTGCAGCAGCACGTCGGCCAGTCGATCGGCACCTCGTCCTGGGTGGAGGTGCCGCAATCGCGCATCGACGCCTTCGCCGAGTGCACCGAAGACCGCCAGTGGATCCACATCGACGTGGAGCGCGCCACGCGCGAAAGCCCCTTCAAGGCACCCATCGCGCACGGCTTCCTCACGCTGTCGCTGCTGCCCATCACCTCGTACGAACTGCTCGCGGGCCTCAAGCCCACCAAGTCGGTGAACTACGGCATGGACAAGCTGCGCTTCATGTCGCCGGTGAAGGCCGGCTCGCGCGTGCGCAACCACATCAAGCTGCTGGCGGCCGAGCCGCGCGACGACGGCTGGGTGCTGCTGCGCTGCGAGAACACCGTGGAGATCGAGGGGCAGGACAAGCCGGCCCTGGTGGCCGTCACGCTGGGCCTGTTCTCCTGGTCCTGATCCGTCTTCCCTCCCTCATCCCCGCACACGAAAGAACATCCCATGGACTTCAACCACAGCCCCCGCGTCCAGGACCTGCGCGAGCGCCTGCTCGCCTTCATGGAAGAACACATCTACCCCAACGAGCAGCGGCAGGCCGAGGAGGCGCACCAGTCCTATCTCAACGCCGTGAACAACGGCGGCCGCTACACCGGCCTGCCGCTGATGGAGGAGCTCAAGCCCAAGGCCCGCGCCGCCGGCCTGTGGAACCTGTTCCTGCCCGAGGCGGAGCACGGGCCGGGCCTGACGAATCTGGAATACGCGCCGCTGTGCGAGATCATGGGCCGGCGCTACTGGAGCGCCGAGGCCTTCAACTGCAGCGCGCCCGACACGGGCAACACCGAGGTGATCGCGCGCTACGGCAACGCCGAGCAGAAGGCGCGCTGGCTGCAGCCGCTGCTCGACGGCGAGATCCGCTCGGCCTTCGCGATGACCGAGCCGGCCGTCGCGTCCTCCGACGCCACCAACATCGCCACCCGCATCGAGCGACGCGGCGACGAGTACGTCATCAACGGCCGCAAGTGGTACATCACCGGCGCGATGAACGAGCGCTGCAAGCTCTTCATCCTGATGGGCAAGACCGACCCCGACAACGCCGACCGGCACCGCCAGCAGTCGATGATCATCGTGCCGGCCGACACGCCCGGCATCACCGTCAAGCGCGACATGGCGCTGGTGAACCACTTCGACGCGCCCTTCGGCCACCCGGAGGTGATCTTCGAGAACGTGCGCGTGCCCGCCGCCAACATCCTGCTGGGCGAGGGCCGCGGCTTCGAGATCGCGCAGGGCCGGCTGGGCCCCGGCCGCATCCACCACTGCATGCGCATGATCGGCATGGCCGAGTCGGCGCTGGAGATGATGTGCGAGCGCGTGGTCTCGCGCGTGGCCTTCGGCAAGCCGCTGTCCGAGCAGGGCGTGTGGCGCGAGCGGATCGCCAAGGGGCGCATGCTGATCGACCAGACGCGCTGGATGGTGCTGCATGCCGCCTGGCGCATGGACACGGTGGGCAACAAGGTCGCGGCCAAGGAGATCGCGATGATCAAGGTCATCGCGCCCAACAACTGCATCCAGGTCATCGACGACGCGATGCAGGCCTTCGGCGCCATGGGCCTGAGCCAGGACACGCACCTGGTGAACTTCTGGGCCTACGCGCGCCACCTGCGCGTGGCCGACGGTCCCGACGAAGTGCACCGCAACGCGGTCGCCAAGCAGGAACTGGCGATGTACCGACCCAAGGTCGCCTGAGCCGCACTTTCGAATCGAAACGGGCCGCGACGCCCGTTGCGCCTGCGCCACCCGCTATCGAAACGATAGCAACAGGGGCGAGGCGCCGCCTCAGGCCGCGCGCGGGCCGAAGGGCAGGATGCCCGGCTCGCGCAGCATGCGCCGCAGCAGCTTGCCGTTGCCGGCGGCCGGCAGGCCGTCGCGGAACACGATGGAGCGCGGCACCTTGTAG
Organism: Pseudomonadota bacterium; assembly: GCA_031119395.1. Taxonomy (GTDB): domain Bacteria; phylum Pseudomonadota; class Gammaproteobacteria; order Burkholderiales; family Burkholderiaceae_C; genus Xenophilus. The sequence goes on along the minus strand of JAVHYA010000076.1, from coordinate 18,281 downwards.
TGCGACATGTGCTGCAGGCACCACTCGATGAGGCGCTGGTCGGTGCGGTCGCGCCGGTGGCCGAAGCCGTCGACGCGGATGTCTCGCGCCGCCGCGTCCTTGAGCACCACGTAGGCCTGCAGCGCCTCGCCGCGGTCGGGGTCGGGCAGGCCGACCACCGCGGCCTGGCGCACGTCGGGGTGGGTGGCGAGGATGGCCTCGACCTCCTCGGGGAACACGCTGTAGCTCCAGACCTTGATCATTTCCTTGTGGCGGCCGATGAAGCGCAGGTAGCCCTCCTCGTCCATCGCGCCGATGTCGCCGGTGCGCACCCAGCCATCGACCAGCATGGCGCGCGTGGCCTCGGGCCGCATCCAGTAGCCCTTGAAGGGCACGGGACTGCGCACCTGGATCTCGCCGGGCGAACCGGGCGGCAGCACGGCGCCGGTGTCGGGGTCGACGATGCGCAGCTCGGTGCCGGGAACGGGCTTGCCGTTGGTGCCCCACTTCACGGCATCGGCCGGCATGAGCGCATCGGAGCTGTGGGTCTCGCTCAGGCCGTAGCCCGTCTCGAAGACCTGGCAGCCACCGGTGAAGCGGCGCCAGGCTTCGCCCAGCTCGCGCGTGAGCACGGTGCCGAAGCTGGTCGCGGCGGTGATGCGCAGCGACGAGAGCTCGAAGCTCGAAGCGTCGTCGCAGGCCATCACCGAATCGAGCGAGGGCGCCATGGTGTACCACCAGCTCACGCGGCAGGCCTCGATGGCCTGCAGGACGGCCGTGGCGTCGAAGCGGCCGAGCAGCACGACGGTCGCACCGCAGTAGATGACCGCGTTCAGGCCGGTGATGAGGCCCGAGATGTGGTGCAGCGGCACGTCGGCCAGCAGCACGTCCTCGGGCCGGATGTCCAGGCTCTGCACCGTGGCCGCCGTCTTGTAGAGCGCGCACTCGTAGCTCAGCATGGCGGCCTTCGGCAGCCCGGTGGTGCCGGAGGTGTAGGCCATGAGCGCCACGTCGTCCAGCGCGAGGTCGGGCACGGCGTCGAAGGGTCCCGCCGCGGCCAGTTCCTGCGCGAAGCCCAGCGTGCCGGCCGGCCAGGGCGGATGCACGTCGCCGGGAAGCGCGATGCACGGCGGCACGTCGATGGCGAGCACCGCCGGCAGCAGATCGCCGTAGCGCACCGCGTACAGGTGGCAGCCGGCGCGGCCGCCGATGGCCTCGTGCGCGAGTGCCAGGCCCTCTTCGCCCGCCACCACGGCCGCGGCGTCCAGCTCCGCCAGCTGGTGGGCCAGCTCGTACAGCCGCGCGTGCGGATTGCAGGGGCTGACGACGGCGCCGAGCTTCTGCGCGCCCAGGTGCGCGATCACGTACTCGGGGCAGTTGTGCATGAACAGGGCGACCACGTCGCCCTGCGCCAGCCCGCGATCGCGCAGGCTCTGGGCGAAGCGGTCGCTGAGCGCGTCGAGCTCGGCATAGCTGATGCGCCGGCCGTACCAGACGATGGCCGGCTTGTGCGGCGTCGCGCGGGCATGCAGCCGCAAATACTCGTGCAGCGGCCGGCGGCCGTGGCGGTAGTCGATCATGCTGGCTTGTCTCCGGATCGGTCGGCCTGTCGGCCGTGCGGGTTCAGGCAGGGCGTCTGCGCGCCCCGGCTCCTGTCCCGCTTGTGCCCGGATGATCGGCCAGTGCCCGCCCCAGGGCAAGGCGCCGGCAATGAATATTCGGCATGCCCGCCCATGTGGCGGCTGCATGCATCGCCGCGCGGCGGCCGGCGGCGGGCCGCTCAGGCCGCGGCGCGGGCGCTGCGCCGAGGCGCCGGCTCGGGCTGCCCGGCGCGCTGGCGCAGGTAGGCCAGGATGGGCGCTGCGGTGCGCTCGATCTCCTCCTCGATGCCCTTGCGCGCGACCTCGCCGTCGCCCTTGCGCAGGCCGCGCAGCACCAGGTGGTGCGGGTGCTGCCTGCGCGGCTGCGCCAGCGCATGCGTCTGCAGGGCCCGCATCAACGGACCGCATTGCAGCCACAGGCCCTCGACCATGCGCTGCAGCACCGGCATGCGGGCCAGCGCATAGACCTCCATGTGGAAGCGTTCGGCCGCCAGCAGTTCGGCCGCTGCATCGCCGGCTTCGCGCTGCGCGGCCATGTCCTCGTGCAGCGCCTCGAGACGGCGCACGTCGGCGGCCGTCGCATGGTCGGCGGCGTGCGCCGCGGCACGGCCCTCGAGCAGCAGCCGCAGCTCGCACACCTCCGCGAAGCGCGCCTCGTCCATCAGAGGGACGCGCACCGAATGGTGGCCCACCTGTTCCAGCGCCTGCTCGGAGATCAGCCGCGCCAGCGCCTCGCGCACCGGCGTCGGACTGATGCCCATCTCGGCCGCCAGGTCGCGCAGCTTCAACTTCTCGCCCGGCGCGAAGCGGCCCGCCTTGAGGTCGCGGCACAGCCGCGCATAGGCCTGGCCGTTGAGGCTGTCACGGGTGAGCGGGGCGTCGTCCATGGTCGGGATGGGCCGGATGGCCTTCAATCTGAAATAGGTTATATCGTATGCCGGCCAGGCGGCGCATTCAGCGGCCGGTGAAGTTCGGCGCGCGCTTTTCCAGGAAATGCGCCACGCCTTCCTTGAAATCCTCGCTGTCGAAGGACGCCACCATGGCCTCGTTGGCGCGGCGCCAGGCCTCGTCCAGGTCCTGGAACAGGCTGTCGTACACCTGCCGCTTGATGACGCCGATGGAGCGCGGCGAGGCGCTGTGCACCAGCTCGCGCGCCACCGCCTGCACGCTGTGCAGGAAGCCCTCGGCCGGCAGCGCCTTCACCAGCCCGAGCTGCGCCGCCTCGGCCGTGAGCAGCGTGCGGGCCGACATCAGCAGGTCCAGCGCATTCGTCACGCCCACCAGGCGCGGCAGCATCCATGAGGCGCCGTGCTCGGCGATGAGCCCGCGCTTGGCGAAGGCGGTGGTGAGCTTCTGCCCCTCCGCCATGTAGCGGAAGTCGCAGAAGAGCGCCATGCACAGGCCGATGCCGGCGATGGGCCCGTTGATGGCCGCGAAGATGGGCTTGCGCACCTTCAGCAGGTAGCTGAAGCGCCAGGCGTAGTTGCGATCGATCCCCTCGAGCGCGTCGGCCGCGGGCGCCGAGCGTGCGGCGTCGGCGTCGCCGCTGCCCGAGGCGCCGGCTTCGAGGATGTCCATGTCCGCCCCCGCGCAGAAGCCACGGCCGGCGCCTGTCACGACGATCGCGCGCACTGCCGCGTCGGCCTCGGCGCCGAGCACGGCCTCGCGGTACTCGTCCTCCATGCCCTGGTTCCAGGCATTGAGCCGTTCCGGGCGGTTGAGGGTGATGGTGCACACGCCGTCCTGCGTGGCCACGGTGATGTTGCTGTACGCCATGGCTCAGCCCTCGTCCCCGCCGCCGATGGTGGCGCCGCCGTCGATCACGATCGTGGTGCCGGTGATGAAGCGGCCGGCGTCGGAGCCCAGCAGCAGCGCCGCGCCGGCGATGTCCTCGGGCTCGCCGATCATGTTGAGCGGGCTCGATCTGAGCGCGTTGGCCAGCGTCTCGGGGTTGTCCCACAGCGCCTTGGCGAAGTCGGTCTTGATGAGGCCGGGCGCGATGCAGTTGGTGCGGATGCCCTGCTTGCCCCATTCCAGCGCCAGGCTGCGTGCCAGGGACATGTCGGCCGCCTTGGAGATGCCGTAGGCGCCCAGCACGCGCGAACCCGTGAGCCCGGCGATCGAGCTGATGATGACCACCGAGCCGCCGCCCTTGGCCGCCATGCCCGGTGCCGTGCGGTTCACCAGCCAGAGGTTGGAGCGGATGTTGACGTCCATCACCTTGGAGAAGGCCTCGTCGCTGATGCCGGACATCGGCCCGTAGTAGGGGTTGACGGCGGCGTTGCACACCAGCACGTCGACCGTGCCGTAGACCTTCTCGGTCTGGTCGACCAGGCCCAGCACCTCGTCCTTGCGCGAGATGTTGCAGGCGATGGCCGTCGCCTCCAGGCCCTCGGACCGGATCTGGTCGACCACGGCGGCGCAGGCGTCGGCCTTGCGGCTGGTGATGACCACGCGCGCGCCGGCGCGCGCATAGGCGATGGCGATCGCGCGGCCGATGCCGCGCGAGGACCCGGTGACGATCGCGGTCTTGTTCTTCAACGACAGGCTGTCCATGGCGTCTCCTTCTCTCGGTGTGTGTCGGGGTTTCAGCGGTTGGCGAACACGGGCTTGCGCTTCTCGACGAAGGCGCGCGCCGCCTCGACGTGGTCCTCGGTCATCGCGCAGCGGATGTGGCGGATGGCTTCGTGGTCCAGCGCCTGCGAGAGCGTGGCGCCCTGCTCGGCCGCGTTGAGGTTGGACTTGATGTGGCCCAGCGTGATCGTCGGCCCTTCGGCGAGCTCGCGCGCGAGCTGGCGGCCGGCGTCGTCGAGTTCCGCGTCGGGCACCACCCGCGTGGCCAGGCCCAGCTGCAGCGCCTCGTCGGCCTTCAGGACGGGCGAGAGCAGCGCGAAGGCGCGCGCCCGCGGACCCAGCAGCTGCGTGAGGAACCAGGTGCTGCCGAAGTCGCCCGACAGGCCGACCTTGGCGAAGGCCGAGGTGAGCTTGAGCGTGTCCGACGCGATGAGCAGATCGCAGGCCAGCGCCAGCGACAGGCCGGCACCCGCGCAGGCGCCGCGCACCACCGCCAGCGTCGGCTTGGGCATCTCGCGCAGCAGGCGCGAACACTCCATGTGCTCGCGCAGCTGGTGCGTGCGCGCCTCCAGCGTGGCGGGCGGGCCGTCGCCGTCGGCCATCGCCTTCACGTCGCCGCCGGCGCAGAAGCCGCGGCCCGCGCCGGTCAGCACCACGGCACGCACGGCCGGGTCGATGGCGGCGCGGCGCAGCGCGGCGAGCAGGGCGTCGGTCATGCCGGGCGTGAGCGCGTTCAGGCGCTCCGGCCGGTTGAGCGTGAGGGTCAGCACGCCGCCGTCGCGTGCTTCGATGAGTTCGGTCGTCATGGGCTGGGGGGTCTCCTGATGCGAAAGGTCAGAGCGCGCCGGCGGCCTGCAGGGCGGCCACGCGGTCGGGGCCGTGGCCCAGCCATGCGGCCAGGACCTCGGCGTTGTGTTCGCCCACGCGCGGCAGCGGGCGGCGGATGGTGAGCGGCGTGCCGGAGAGGTGGATGGTCACGCCCTGCATCGGCACGGTGGCGTCGCCGAAGGGCACGTCGCGGATCGCCCCGCGGTGCGCGAGCTGCGGGTTGTCGACCACCTCGTCGACGCGCGCGATCTTGGCGCAGGGCACGCCCTCGGCCTCGAGCAGGGCGACCACCTCGTCGGCGCTGTGCGCCATCATCCAGTCGGCCACGATTCCTTCCACGGCCTCGCGGTGCTCGAGGCGGCTGGCCATGGTGGCGAAGCGCGGGTCCTCGATGAGCGCGGGCCGCTTCATCGCGCGCAGCACCCGCGGGAACATGTTGTCGTCGCCGCCCACCATCAGCACGTAGCGGCCGTCGCCGGCCTGGAAGGTGTTGGACGGCGCGACATAGCGGTCGCGGCTGCCCACGCGGGTCATGGTCTGGCCGAAGAGCTTGTGCTGCGGGATCGCGGTCATCAGCATCGACAGCGCGCTCTCGAGCAGCGACACGTCCACCAGCTGGCCGACACCGGTGGCGTGGCGCGCGTTGAGCGCCGCCAGGATGCCCAGCGCCGCGTACATGCCGGTGGTGTAGTCGCACATGAAGGAGCCGATCATGGTCGGCGGCCCGTCGGGCTGGCCGGTCATGTCCATCAGGCCGCTCATGGCCTGGGCGACGCCGTCGAAGCACTGCTTCTGCGCCAGCGGGCCGTCCTGCCCGAAGCCCGAGATGCGGGCCATCACGAGCCGCGGGTTGAGGGCGTGCACCGCCTCCCAGCCCAGCCCCATCTGCTCCATCGTGCCGGGGCGGAAGTTCTCCACCAGCACGTCGGCCTTCGCGATCAATGCCCTGAGCGTGGCCAGCCCCTCGGGTTGGCGCAGGTCGATGGCCAGGCTCTTCTTGTTGCGGTTGACGATGAAGGTGTAGAGGCTGTGCCCCTCCACCGCGGGCAGCGCGCGCCGCGCGTACTCGCCGTCGCCGGGCGGCTCGATCTTGACCACCTCCGCACCCATGTCGCCCAGCATCATGGCGCAGTAGGGTCCGGCGATGAAGCGCGAGAGGTCGAGGACGCGCAGGCCGTCGAGGGAAGTCATGGGCGGGTGTCTCCGGGTGTGGCCCTGTCGTGCCCGGCACGTCGACAGCGGCGCTTTTGTTTAATTTGTTATATCATATTTTCAGGAGACAAACCGATGAACCAGGCTCAGCATGGCCGCACCGACGCACCGTCGGCCGCCGCCCCACCCTACCTGCGGCTGCGGCAGATCTGCCTCGTCGCCCGCGAACTGCAGCCGGTCGTGGACGACCTGTGTGCCGTCTTCGGCGTGCAGGTGTGTCATCACGATCCGGAGGTCGGCCAGTTCGGCCTGCACAACGCGCTGATGCCCTTCGGCCGGCAGTTCGTCGAGGTGGTGGCCCCGGTGCGGGACGGCACCACCGCCGGCCGCTACCTGGAGCGCCGCGGCGGCGACGGCGGCTACATGGTGATCCTGGACAGCGAGTCGCTGCCGCGCTGGCGCAGCCACGTGGCGCAGGTGGGCGTGCGCGTGGCCGCGCCGCTGGCACTGGGCGACTACGAGGGGCTGCAACTGCATCCACGGGACACCGGCGGCGCCCTGCTGGAGATCAACTGCACGAAGAACGGCGCCAGCCTCGACGGCCCCTACTGGCCGGCCGGCCCGCACTGGCAGCGGCATGTGTCGACCGAGCGTGTCGCCGGCCTCGCCGGGGCCGTGCTGCAGGCCGCCGCGCCGGCCGCGCTGGCGCAGCGCTGGGCCGGGATCCTGCAGCGGCCCGTGGACGGCACACACGTGCAGGTCGACAACGCGCGGCTGCAGTTCGTGCCCGACACCGACGGGCGCGGCGAAGGCCTGGCGGCCGTGGTGCTGCAGGTGCGGGATGCGGCCGCCATCCGCGCCGCCGCGCGTGCACGCGGCCTGCCCGAAGCCGAGGACCGCGTGACGGTCGGCGGCGTGCATTTCATCTTCTCACCGGCCTGAGCGCCTTCACCAGGACAGCCATGGAACTCGCCTTCACCCCCGAGGAACAAGCCTTCGCCGACGAGGTGCGCGGCTTCATCCGCGACCACCTGCCGGCCGACATCTCGCGCCGCGTGGAGCACGACCTGCACCTCACGCGCGAGGACCACATGCGCTGGCAGCAGATCCTGGGCCGGCGCGGCTGGCATGCCTACACCTGGCCGGTGTCGCAGGGCGGGCCCGGCTGGACGGCGACGCAGCGCTACCTGTTCGAGACCATCAGCGGCGAGATGAACTGCCCCACCATCCAGCCCTTCGGGCCACGCATGGTGGGCCCGGTGATCTACAACTTCGGCTCCGAGGCGCAGCAGGCGCAGCACCTGCCCGGCATCCGCGACTCGACGGTGTGGTGGTGCCAGGGCTACTCGGAGCCGCAGTCGGGCTCGGACCTCGCCTCGCTCGCCACCCGCGCCGACGACCACGGCGACCACTACGTGGTCAACGGCCAGAAGATCTGGACCTCGTACGCCCACCATGCGGACTGGATGTTCTGCCTGGTGCGCACCAGCCGCGAGGGCCGCAAGCAGGAGGGCATCTCCTTCCTGCTGATCGACATGAAGTCGCCCGGCATCGAGGTCCAGCCGATCCCGATGCTGGAAGGCACCCACTCGTTCAATGCGGTGTTCTTCACCGACGTGAAGGTGCCCAAGGCCAACCTGGTGGGCGAGGAAGGCCGCGGCTGGCACTACGCGAAGTTCCTGCTGGAGCACGAGCGGGTGGAGAACTCGAACATCGGCTTCTCGACCTTCGCGCTGCGGCGGCTGCACCGCATGGCACGCACGGTGCAGCACCGCGGGCGGCCGCTGATCGAGCAGCCGCTGTTCCGCGCCAAGGTGGCGCGGGTGGAGGCGCAGCTCAAGGCGCTGGAGATGAACACGCTGCGCGCCCTGTCGAGCATGGGCAGCGGCAGCTCGCCGGGCGCGGGCCTGGCCTCCTCGCTGAAGATCCGCGGCACCGAGATCGGCCAGCGCCTGACCGAGTTGCTGTACGAGGCCGCCGGCCCCGCGGGCCAGCGCCTGGACATGGCGCTCGCCCACGGCGAGGGCGACATGGACGGCATCGACGCCAGCCTGCGCGGCGCGCCGGCGAACTACTTCTGGCGGCGTGCGATGTCGATCTACGGCGGCAGCAACGAGATCCAGCGCAACATCATCGCCAAGCAGGTGCTGGGGCTGTAGCGGCGGGGGCGCGCGGGCTCAGCCCGCCTGCGCCAGCCATTCGCGCAGCGCCGAACGGCTGCTCACGCCGGCACGCGCATAGACGTTGCGAAGGTGCACCCGCACCGTGGCCGGCGACAGCCCCAGGCGCAGGCCGACGTCCTTGCTCGTGTAGCCCGCGCAGTAGGCGCGTGCGACCTCGGCCTGGCGCAGCGTGAGCGCCGCCGAGCGGCCGCGTGCCGGCCGGCGCTGCAGGGCGACCCGCAGATGCTGCGCGTCGGCGCCGACATCGATCGTCCAGCCCGCGGCGGCCAGCCGGCGGCGCGCCGCGGTGTCCGCCGAGAGCCAGCCCGCAGGCAACTGCGGCGCCTCGGCACCCGCGAGATCGGCCAGCTCGGGCCAGGCCGCGCAGAAGGCGCGGTTGGCGAACAGCACCCAGCCCTGCGCGTCCACCAGCGCCATGGGCTGCGCCTGCTCGTCCAGGCCCTGCCGTGCATGCGCATAGAGGCGGTTGACCAGCAGCGCCTCGCGGATGTGGGGCGTCAGCGCGGTGAGCGCGCGCGCATCGTGGGCGGTGAGCGGCGCCGACGCGGCGCCGCGGTTGAGGTACAGGTGCGCGAAGGTCTCGCTGCCCTCGAAGGGGATGGCGACGCCCATCTGGTGAACGATGCCATGCCGCGTGAGGAAGGCGCGCCAGGCGCTGGGCGCCTGCTGCCAGCGCGGATCGTCGGCGTTGGCGAAGTCGGCCTGCTCCGGCTGCGCGCGCATGGCGAAGGTGATGAAGTCCATCGCGTCGCCGCCGATGCGGTTCCACTCCTCGCTCATGGCCGCCAGGTCGTAGCCGATGCCCACGGAGGACACGAAGCAGCGCGGGTGCCAGGTGTTGATGGCGCCATGGTCGGCGCCGAACAACTCGAGCAGCCGCTGCAACAGCTGCTGCTGGAAGTGTTCGCCGGGCGTGGTGCGTGCCAGGCGCAGGAGCGCAACGGGCTCGCGGTCGGCAATGCGCGGGCCGTGCGGGGCGGGCGATGGTGTGCGAACGGCAGGCATGGCACGCGAAAAGGCGCGCGAGGCTACCACAAAGCGCGGTATCGGCGCAGGCCCGCCCGGGCCCAGCATCGGCGGGCGGCGGCATGCTGCGACGAGCGAGGAGCACCCGATGAAATCCACCAGACCCCTGAGCGGCCACACACTTGCGGCCGCGCTGTTGTGCTGCACGCTGGCCGGTGCGGCAGACCGGCTGCACGCGCAGGTCATCAACCCCAATGTGTGCCCCGGCGGCACGCTCTATGGCAGCCGTGACGAGAACGCCTATTCGGGCTTCAGCACCGCGGCCAATGTGGTCCAGGCCGACTGCACCAGCAACATCGCCGGCGGTGCCGAATCGATGGCCGGCATCGACCTCACCACCGGCAACACGGCGATCGGCCGCAGCACGACCGCCAGCGGCGGCAGCGCCTCGGCCTACGGTGTCCGTGCACAGGCTTCCGGCAATGGGGCCAGTGCACTGGGCGTGAACAGCCGGGCGAGCGCCAACTCGGCCACCGCCGTCGGCTCCAACACGCAGGCCAGCGGCGGCTCGTCGCTGGCGGCCGGCAACGTCGCCAACGCCAGCGGCGACTCCTCCATCGCGATCGGCTACCGCAGCGTGGCGGAGGGTGAACGTGCGGTGGCGAGCGGCGCCGACGCCAGCGCCGCGGGGCAGTTCGCGACGGCCCTGGGTACGCGCAGCCAGGCACGCGACGAGCGCGGCACGGCCATTGGCGCCGACAGCGATGCGCGGGCCTTCGGCAGCACGGCCCTGGGCTCCGCGGCGCGCGCATCGGCCACGGGCGGGCTGGCCGTCGGCTACGCCGCCTCTGCGTTCGGCGAGAACGGGGTGGCGCTGGGCCGCTCGAGCCAGGCCTATGGGGCGCAGTCGATCGCCGTCGGCTGGAGCGCATTCGCAGGGGGCTCGCAGTCGATGGCATTCGGCACGGGAAGCTCGGCCACCGGCGCCGGCTCCGTGGCACTCGGCGCCGGAAGCAGCGACGACGGCCGCAGCAACGTGGTGTCCCTGGGCGGCGGCGGCGGCGGCGGGCGCTCGCTCATCAACGTCGCCGACGTCGAGGCGAGCGGCCGTGTGAGCGGGAACAGCCTGGTGGTGTCGGGCAGCGCCAGCGTCGGCGGCCCGCTCGTCACACAGGGCGGCATCGACAACCGGGGCGCGGGCATCGTGAACGCGGGGCGCATCAGCGGCGTCACGGCCGGCGAGGTGAGCGTCACCTCGACCGATGCGGTCAACGGCGCACAGCTGTACGGCGTGCGCAGCACCGCCGAACAGGCCTTGAGCCTGGCGACGAACCAGGGTGCGCAGGTGATCGACATGACCCAGCAACTGCAGGCGCAGAACACGCAACTGCAGGTGCAGAACACACAGATCCAGGCGCAGTCGGTGCAACTGCAGGCGGTGGTCAATGGCGAGTTGGGCGTTTGCACGGTGGACGGCGGCGCCCTGCGCTGCTCGGTGGCCGGGCAGGCCGCTGCGGCCGCGACCGGCAACGGGGCGGTGGCGGTCGGCATCGGCGCCTCGGCCCAGGGCGATGGCGCCCAGGCCATCGGCCGCCAGGCGCAGGCCCGGTATGCCGGCTCGGTGGCGATCGGCGACGGCGCCCGTGCACTGGCCGACCCGACCACCGCCATCGGTGCGGGCTCGCTGGCCAGCGGCGTGAACGCAGTGGCGCTGGGTGCGAACGCCCAGGCGCTGGCGCCCGAATCGGTGGCACTGGGCCAGGGCTCGATCGCCGACCGGCCCTCCACGGTCAGCGTGGGCAGCAGCGCCGCGCCGCGGCAGATCACGAACGTCGCACCGGGCACGGCGCCCACCGACGCGGTCAACCGCGCGCAACTCGACAGCGCGGGTGCCCAGTTGGCGGCCCGGCTGACCAGCCAGTTCAGCACCGACCTGCAGGGCGTGCGCGACTTCGCGGCGCGCGGCGTGGCCCAAGCGATGGCGATGCCCACCGCCCCCGGCCTGCAGCCCGGCCGCCGCTGGATCGGCGCTGCGATGGCCAACTACGCCGGCCAGAGTGCGCTGGGCCTGGGCTTCGCGTACCAGCTCGACGCGAACTGGCAGGTGGGCGGCGGCCTGTCGCTGGCCACCGGCAGCGGTTCGCAGGTGGGCGCCCGGCTGCAGGCAGGCTACCAGTGGTGAGCGGGCGCCCGCCCCGCGGCACTCAGGGCGCGGTGCTGGGCGACAGTCCCGTCGGCGGCCACGGCATCTCGCTGGCCACCAGCGGCTTGCCGATGGGTGCGGACGCCTTGCCCTGGCGCACCGCGGCCATGTCCTGCTCGTTGGGGTACTGGTCCATCAGCCAGTAGTCGAAGGCGCGGCGCACCATGGGCGCGGCGGCCGCGGCGCCGAAGCCGGCGTTCTCCACGATCACGGCGATGGCGATCTTCGGGTCCTCGGCCGGGGCGAAGGCCGCGAACAGCGAGTGGTCGCGCTGGTGCTCCTCCAGCGCCTTGGCGTTGTACTTCACGCCCTGGCCGAGCGACACCGCCTGTGCCGTCCCGGTCTTGCCGGCGGAGGTGTAGCCCGAACCGGCGAACACGCGCGTGCCCGTGCCGCCCTTGTTCACGGCCACCAGCGCGTTGCGCACGATGTCGACGTTCTTCGGCAGCCAGCCCAGGTCGTCGGCCGGCGGCTGGGGCACCAGCTCGACCTGGCCGCTCACCGTGTCCTTGATGGCGCGCACCAGGTGCGGCCGATGCTTGAGGCCGCCGTTGGCGAGCGTGGCCTCGGCCACGGCCAGCTGCAGCATGGTGAAGTTGTTGTAGCCCTGGCCGATGCCCAGCGACACCGTCTCGCCCGAGTACCAGCGCTTCATTTCGGCGCGCTTGTAGGTGTTGCGCTTCCACTCGGTACTGGGCAGCGTGCCGCGCACTTCGCCGCCGAGGTCGATGCCGGTGAGCTGGCCGAAGCCGATGGGCTTCATGAAGTCGTGGATGGCATCCACGCCCATGTCGACGGCGAGCGAATAGAAATACGTGTTGCTCGAGAACTGGATGGCGCGGTGCATGTCCAGCGCGCCCAGGCCCCCTTCGTGGCTGCGGAAGGTGTGGCCGCCGTAGGTGTAGAAGCCCGGGTCGTTCACGATCATGCTGGGCGAGCGCTTGCCCAGCTGCAGCGCGGCCATGGCCATGAAGGGCTTGTAGGTCGAGCCGGGCGGATAGGTGCCGCGCAGTGCGCGGTTGAGAAGGGGCTTGTCGATCGACTCGTTGAGCGCGGCCCAGCTCTCGGAGTCGATGCCCTCGACGAAGAGGTTCGGGTCGAAGGTGGGCTTGGAGACGAAGGCCAGCACCTCGCCGGTCTTGGGGTCGATGGCCACCATGGCGCCGCGGCGCTCGCCGAACATGTCCTCGATCAGCTTCTGCAGCTTGATGTCGAGCGTCAGCATCACGGTGTTGCCGGGCGTGGCCGGGTGGCTGCCCAGCTTGCGCACCGCGCGGCCGCCGGCGGAGGTCTCCATCTGCTCGACGCCGGTCTGGCCGTGCAGCACCTTCTCGTAGCTCTGCTCGACGCCGAGCTTGCCGATGTAGTCGGTGCCCTTGTAGTTGGCCTGGTCCTCGTCGGGCCAGTCCTCCATCGCGGCCTTCTCGCGCTGGTTGATGCGGCCGATGTAGCCCAGCACGTGGCTGCCCAGTTCGCCGTAGGGATAGTTGCGAAAGAGACGCGCCTTGATCTCCACGCCGGGGAAGCGGTAGCGCTGCGCGGCGAAGCGGGCCACCTCCTCGTCGGTCAGGCGCGTGCGGATGGGCACCGAGTCGAAGCTGCGCGAGTCCTCGCGCAGGCGCTTGAAGCGCCGCCGGTCGCGCGGCTGGATGTCCACGAGCTGGGCCAACTGGTCGATCGTGTCCTCGACGTCGCCGGCCTTGGAGGGCGTGATCTCCAGCGTGTAGGCGGAGTAGTTGGAGGCCAGCGTGATGCCGTTGCGGTCGAGGATGAGGCCGCGGTTGGGCACCACCGGCACCACGGCCGTGCGGTTGCTCTCGGCCTGCTCGGCCAGGTCCTCGTGGCGGGTGACCTGCAGGTAGAACAGGCGCGCGCCCAGCAACGCGAAGGCGCCCAGGACGACCAGCGAGATCACCAGCACGCGGCGCTTGAAGCGCACGAGTTCGGCGGCGACGTTGCGGATTTCGGTCATGGGGTGGGAAGTCGGGCGTGGCGCGCAGCTTAGGCGCGCTGCAATTACATGGCAAATCGGGCTGCAGCGCCCGTGCCGCCTGCGCAACGCGCTACGAAATCAATAGTACTCATGGCGGGCTGCGGCACGGCTAGAGCGGGCGGTTCTCGTCCGGCTCCGGAGTGCGGCGCTGGGGGGCCAGCAGCAGCGCCGTGACCAGCGGCCACAGCGCGGCCTCGATGGCCGGCGCCACGAACATCGTCCAGCCCGGGAACACCCCGCCGCCGATCATGCGGATCGCCAGTTCGATGAGGTGCGAGACGGCGAACAGCGGCACCAACTGCAGCGCCTGCGACACCACCGGGTACCACAGCAGCCGCCGGTGGATGGTGACGGCGAAGAAACTCAGCGTCGCATAGCTCAGCGCATGCTGGCCCAGCAGCGCCGACTGGTGCACGTCCATCACCAGGCCGAAGGCGAAGGCCGCACCCATGCCGATGCGGGCCGGCTGGTGCACGCCCCAGAACACGATCACCAGCGCGAGCAGGTCGGGCGTCCAGGCCAGGCGGCCCAGCGGCAGCAGGTTGACCAGCAGCGCGCCGAAGAGGCTGCACCACATGAAGACGGGGCTGACGGGCAGCAGCAACTGCTCCTGGCCGGGACGCATGATCATCGCGGTGCGCCTTCCTGGCGGCCCGGGCGGCCGGGGCCGGACTTCCTGTCCTTGCCGTCGCCCTTCTTGGCCTCGGCCTTCTTGGACGAGGGCGCGGGCGTCGCGGAGGGCGCCAGCGCCGCGGCCGGCGTGCCCACCGGCGCCAGCACCATCACGTAGCGCGCCGCGTTCACCCGGGCCAGCGGCGTGCAGTGGATGCGCGCGAAGGCCGAGTCGGCCCGGCGGTCGATGCGGTCGACGCGGGCGACGGGCAGGCCGGCCGGGTAGACGCCGTCGACCCCGCTGGTGGCGAGCACGTCGCCCTCCTGGATGTCGGCATTGGCGGCGATGAAGCGCAGCTCCATGCCGCCGCCGTGCGTGGTGGCGTCGCCGAAGGCCACGCTGCGCACGCCGGTGCGGGTGTTCTGCACGGGGATCGACAGGTCGCGGTCGATGACCAGCGTGACCTCGCTCGAGAAGGGCTGCACCAGCGTCACCTGGCCCAGCACGCCCTGCTCGTCGATCACCGGCGAGCCGGGCGCGATGCCCTGCGTGAGCCCCTGGTCGATCACGACCTTGCGGGTGTACGGGTCGGCGGTGTCGAACAGCACCTCGGCGGCGCGGCCCGGCGCGGGCGAGTTCTGCCGCAGTTCCAGCAGGGCGCGCAGGCGCGCGTTCTCGCGCGCCAGGGTGTCGGCCTGGCTCGCCCGCTCGGCCTGCAGGGCCAGTGCGCGGCGTGCCTCGGCCTCGTTGGACTGCGCCGTGCGCAGGTCTTCCAGGTACTGGCTGGCGCCGGCCACGGCCTGCACCGGCTTCATCGCGATCCACTGGATCGGATAGAGCACCGCGCTCACGGCGGTGCGCAGGGGATTGACGACGTCGAAGCGCGCGTCCGCCACCATCAGGAACAGGGCCAGCGCGCTGAAGAAGATCAGCTTCGACAGCGCCGAGGGCCCCTGGTTGAACAGGGGCGGCGCGGAGCGGTCGAGCGTGCCGAGCGGCATGGAAAGGAGAGGAAAGCGCTAGGTCAGATGGCAAAAAGCCGGCCTGGGTGGCCGGCTCGCGAGACTAGCGTGCAATCACTCGCTCGTGAAGATGCTGCCCAGTCGGTCCATGCGTTCCAGGGCGATGCCGCAGCCCCGGACCACGCAGGTCAGCGGGTCCTCGGCCACCAGCACGGGCAGGCCGGTTTCTTCGGCCAGCAGGCGGTCCAGGTCGCGCAGCAGCGCGCCGCCGCCGGTGAGCATCATGCCGCGCTCGGCGATGTCGGCGCCCAGTTCGGGCGGCGTCTGCTCGAGCGCGTTCTTGACGGCCGAGACGATGTTGTTGAGCGGGTCGGTCAGCGCCTCCAGCACCTCGTTGGAGCTGATGGTGAAGCTGCGCGGCACGCCTTCGGACAGGTTGCGGCCCTTGACCTCCATCTCCTTGACCTCGGAGCCGGGGAAGGCCGAGCCGATGCTCTTCTTGATGATCTCGGCCGTCGGCTCGCCGATCAGCATGCCGTAGTTGCGGCGGATGTAGTTGATGATGGCGTCGTCGAAGCGGTCGCCGCCCACGCGCACCGAGCCCTTGTAGACCATGCCGCCCAGCGAGATGACGCCCACCTCGGTGGTGCCGCCGCCGATGTCGACCACCATGGAGCCGCTCGCCTCGCTCACCGGCAGGCCGGCGCCGATCGCGGCGGCCATGGGTTCCTCGATGAGGTAGACCGAGGTGGCGCCGGCCGCTTCGGCCGCGTCCTTGATGGCGCGGCGCTCGACCTGGGTCGAGCCGCAGGGCACGCAGATGATGATGCGCGGGCTGGGCGTGAGCAGCGTGCGCGGGTGCACCATCTTGATGAACTGCTTGATCATCTGTTCGGTGATCACGAAGTCGGCGATCACGCCGTCCTTCATCGGGCGGATGGCCTCGATGTTCCCGGGCACCTTGCCCAGCATGGCCTTGGCCTCGGCGCCCACGGCCTGGATGACCTTCTTGCCGTGCGGCCCGCCCTCGTGGCGGATGGCGACCACCGAGGGCTCGTCGAGCACGATGCCCTTGTTGCGGGCGAAGATCAGGGTGTTGGCGGTGCCGAGGTCGATCGCGAGGTCGGTGGAGAAGTACCGACGGAAGGCTCCAAACATGGCGAGAGTCCTTGGGGGCACGGCGGCGCTTCGGCCGGGCGTCGCCCCTTGTTATTGGGTGGGAGAAGTAAGCAGATTTTGGGCAGGTTTTGCGGCCAGACGGGCCCTTGAACCTGCGCGATCGCGCGCGTTGCGGCAAAGGCGGGATAATACCCGAATCCCCCCTGGATCCCGTGTTTTCCCGCCCCTCCGGAGCGTGGAACGGCGTCCCGTTACGCGCCCTCCCGGGCGCCTTCTTCCGATGGCACTGACTTCCACCGACATCGCGCGCATCGCCTCGCTGGCGAAGCTGCAACTGGCTCCCGACGAAAGCGAGCGCATGCTTAGCCAGATCAACGGCTTTTTCGACCTGGTCGAGCGCATGCGCGCCGTCGATACCGCCGGCCTGGAGCCGCTGGCCCACCCCGTCGCGGCCATCGAGGACATCACCCTGCGCCTGCGCGAGGACGTCGTGAGCGAGCCCGACAACCGCGCCGCCAACCAGAAGAGCGCGCCGGCCGTCGAGGCCGGGCTGTTCCTCGTGCCGAAGGTGATCGAATGAGCCAGTTGCACGAGAAAAGCGTGGCGGAACTGGCCAGGGCGCTGGCCGCCCGCGAGGTGTCGGCGGTCGAAACGGCCGAGCACTTCCTGGCCCGCATCGATGCGCACCAGCAGCTGGCCGCCTTCGTCGCGGTCGACAGGGACGCCACGCTCGCCCAGGCCCGCGCCGCCGATGCCGCCCTGGCCGCCGGCAACGCCCCGCCGCTGGCCGGCGTGCCGATCGCGCACAAGGACATCTTCGTCACCACCGCGTTCCCGACCACCGCCGGCTCGAAGATCCTGGCCGGCTACCAGTCGCCCTTCGACGCCACGGTGGTGCGCAAGCTGGGGATCGGCGCGCCCGGCGACCCGGGCGGTGCCGGCATGGTGACCCTGGGCAAGCTCAGCTGCGACGAGTTCGCCATGGGCTCGGCCAACGAGAACGTGGCCGTGCCGGCCGTGGGTGCCGCGCAGGCCACGCCGGTGCGCAACCCCTGGGACAGCACCCGCATCCCCGGCGGCTCCTCGGGCGGCAGTGCGGCGGCGGTGGCCGCGCGCCTGGCGCCCGCCGCCACCGGCACCGACACCGGCGGCTCGATCCGCCAGCCCGCGAGCTTCTGCGGCGTGACCGGCATCAAGCCCACCTACGGCCGCGCCTCGCGCTACGGCATGGTGGCCTTCGCCTCCAGCCTGGACCAGGCCGGCCCCATGGCCCGCTCGGCCGAGGACTGCGCGCTGCTGCTGTCCGCGATGTGCGGGCCCGACCCGGACCGCGATTCGACCTCGCTGGACCGGCCCGCCGAAGACTTCGGCCGCGACCTGAACGGCTCGCTCGAAGGCCTGCGCATCGGCGTGCCGAAGGAATTTCTCGGCGAGGGCGTCGCACCCGGCGTGCGCGCGGCCATCGATGCCGCCCTGCGGGAGTACGAGAAGCTCGGCGCGAAACGTGTCGAGGTGAGCCTGCCGCGCACCGAGCTGTCGATCCCGGTCTACTACATCTGCGCCGCCGCCGAGGCCAGCTCCAACCTCAGCCGCTTCGACGGCGTGAAGTTCGGCCACCGCGCCGCGCAGTACAAGGACCTGGCCGACATGTACGCGAAGACCCGCGAAGAGGGCTTCGGCGACGAGGTCAAGCGCCGCATCATGATCGGCACCTACGTCCTCTCGCACGGCTACTACGACGCCTACTACCTGCAGGCGCAGAAGGTGCGCCGCATGATCGCCGACGACTTCCAGAACGCCTTCAAGGACTGCGACGTCATCGCCGGCCCGGCCGCGCCCACCGTCGCCTGGAAGATCGGCGAGCACGGCGACGACCCCGTGGCCGACTACCTGGCCGACATCTTCACCCTGCCCGGCTCCCTGGCCGGCCTGCCCGGCATGAGCGTGCCCGCCGGCTTCGATGCGGGCATGCCCGTGGGCCTGCAGCTCATCGGCAACTACTTCGCCGAAGCGAAGCTGCTCAACGCCGCCCACCGCTTCCAGCAGGCCACCGACTGGCACGTGCGAGCACCTGCCGGTTTCTGAAGAAGAACATCCGTACGCGAAGG
>JAVHYA010000075.1 GCA_031119395.1 Pseudomonadota bacterium | reverse complement strand
GGGGTGCCGCAGGCCGGGTGGACGTCGCTCATGGCTGCGGATTATCCCAACAAAGCGGCGATGGCCCCGGTTGCCAGCTGCCCGAGCCCGGGTCCGGCGTGTCCGCGGACGAGGGATGGCCCCGCGCCATCCGCACCTGCTCACGGTAGATGCCGGTGATGGGCGCCCGCCAGCGAAGGGCTGCGGCCAGATTCGTCACGAACGTGACGATCTGCGGTCAGCCGGCCTCGACCGCGTGCCGGTTGCCCAGCCCCAGGTAGGTGTCGATGATGCGGCGGTCGTTCAGCAAGGCCTGGGCCGGCCCCTGCAGCGCGACGCTCCCCGTCTCGAGCACGTAGCCCCGGTCGGCCACCTGCAGGGCCGCACGCGCGTTCTGCTCCACCAGCAGGACCGACACGCCGTGCGTGCGCAACGCGCCGACCACCTGCAGCACCTCGCGCACGACCAGCGGCGCCAGGCCCAGCGAGGGCTCGTCGAGCATGAGCAGCCGCGGCCGGGCCATCAGCGCGCGGCCGATGGCGAGCATCTGCCGCTCGCCGCCCGACAAGGTGCTGGCCAGCTGGGCGCGCCGCTCCCGCAGGCGCGGGAAGATGGCGAAGACCTCGTCCATGCGCGCGCGCTGGTCGCGCCGGCCGGTGCGCCAGCGGTAGAAACCGCCCAGCAGCAGGTTGTCCTCGACCGGCATCTCGCCGAAGAGTTCGCGCCGTTCGGGCACCAGCGCCACGCCGCGGGCCACCATCGCCTCGACGCTCGGGCGCGCGATGCGCTCGCCATCGAAGGTGACGGCACCGCGCGATGGCAGCAGTCCCATCGCGGCGTTGAGCAGGGTGCTCTTGCCGGCGCCATTGGGGCCGATGACCGTCACGACTTCGCCTTCGTCGATGTGCAGCGCGACGCCGTGCACCGCTTCCACCGTGCCGTAGGCCACGTGGAAGTCCTCGAGCGTGAAGAGGCGCCTGGATTCGGCCGCGCTCATGCCGCCGCTCCCAGCACCGGGCCCGGCGCGCCGTGCACCGGCGCAGGCGCCGGCGGTTCGTCGCCGCCACCGAGGTAGGCGTCGAGCACGCGCGGGTTGCGCTGGATCGCATCGGGCGTGCCCTCGGCGATCACGCTGCCGAACTCCAGCACCGTGACGCGGTCGGCCAGGTTCATGACGAACTCCATGTCGTGTTCCACCACCAGGATGCCCAGGCCCTCGGCCCGCAGTTGCGACAGCAGCCGGGCCAGCGCCTGCTTCTCCAGGTGCCGCAGGCCGGCGGCCGGCTCGTCGAGCAGCAACGCGGCCGGCTGGCCGGCCAGCGCGCGGGCGATCTCCACCACCCGCTGCTGCCCCAGCGCGAGCGAGGCGGCGGGCAGGTCGGCGTACTCGCCCAGGCCGCAGCGCTCGATCTGGCGGCGTGCCTCGGCCAGCAGGTCGGTCTCTTCGGCACGGTCCAGGCGCAGCATGGCGGCCAGCCAGCCCTTGCGGCCACGCAGATGCGCCCCCAGCGCGACGTTCTCGAGCACGCTGCGGTCACCCAGCAGGCGCACGTGCTGGAAGGTGCGGCCCAGGCCGCGCGATGCGAAGTCGCGCGAAGGCCGGCCGTTCATGGGCGTGCCCAGCAGGCGCACCTGCCCTTCGGTGGGGTCGTCCACGCCGGAAATCATGTTGAAGAAGGTGCTCTTGCCGGCACCGTTGGGGCCGATCAGCGCGTGCACCTCGCCGGCGCGCAGCGTCATGTCGACGTTGCTGTTGGCCACCAGGCCGCCGAAGCGCTTGGTGACGCCGGCCGCTTCCAGCAGGAGTTCTCCGGTGGCCGGCAGCGGTCGCGCGGGCAGCGGTTGCGCGGCGCGCGGCGCCTTCGCCGCCTCGGCCTTGAGCACCCGTCCGCTCCAACGTGCGAGCGTGGGCCACAGGCCTTCGGCGAAGCGCTGCAGCACCAGCACCATGAGCAGGCCGAACACGATCTGCTCGAAGTTGCCACTGGCGCCCAGGAGGCGCGGCAGCCAGTCCTGCAGCTGTTCCTTGAGCAGCGTGATGAGCGTGGCGCCGAGCACGGCGCCCCACAGGTGGCCCGCGCCCCCCACCACGGCCATGAACAGGTACTCGATGCCGATGTTCAGGCCGAAGGGCGTCGGGTTCACGAAGCGCTGCATGTGCGCATAGAGCCAGCCCGACAGCGCGGCCAGCAGCGCTGCGAGCACGAAGACCTTGACGCGGTGGCGCGCCGTGTCCACCCCCATCGACTCGGCCATCAGCTGGCCCGACTTGAGCGCACGGATGGCGCGGCCCTCGCGAGAGTCGAGCAGGTTGTGCAGCGCCCACAGCGCCAGCAGCAGCACGGCCCAGATCACCGGCCCCAGCACCCGCGGCGAAGCCAGCGAGAAGCCGAGGACGCTCAGCGCAGGCAGGCCGGTGATGCCGGTCTGCCCGCCCAGGAACTGCAGGTTGCCGAACAGGTAGTACAGGCTCAGGCCCCAGGCGATGGTGCACAGCGGCAGGTAGTGGCCCGAGAGCTTGACCGTGATGGCACCGAGGCTCCACGCCACCAGGAAGGTCAGCACCAGGCCCAGCACCAGACCCAGCCACGGCACGAGCGCCGGTGGCAGGGCCGCGAGCGCGCCCGCCGTCGTGGGCGAGGTGCAGACCCACGCCGTGGCATAGGCGCCGATGGCGACGAAGGCGGCCTGGCCGAAGGAGGTCATGCCGCCGACGCCGGTGAGCATGACCAGCCCCGCCGCCACCAGCGAATAGAGCGCGATGTAGCTGAAGACGGTGGTGCTGAAGTCCGACAGGAAAGGCCAGACCACGGCCAGCGCGACGACGAAAAGCAGCGTGAGATGGCGACGGGTCATGCGAGGCTCCCGGTGCGGCTGCAGGCGGACGCGGCGATCATTCCTCGTCCTCCACGTGGCGGCTGTGCAGCGAGCGCCACCACAGCACGGGAATGATCAGCGTGAACACCAGCACTTCCTTGAAGGCGCTGGCCCAGAAGGACGAGAAGGATTCGAGCTGGCCGACGACCAGTGCGCCCAGCAGCGCCACCGGGTAGCTCGCCAGGCCGCCGACGATGGCGGCGACGAAGCCCTTCAGGCCGATGAGGAAGCCGGTGTCGTAGTACACGGTGGTGATGGGCGCCACGAGCAGCCCCGCCACCGCACCGATCAGCGCCGCCAGCGCGAAGCTCAGGTCGCCCGACAGGTCGGTGGGAATGCCCATGAGCCGCGCGCCGACGCGGTTCATCGCGACCGCACGCAGGGCCTTGCCGACGATGGAGCGCTCGAAGAACACGAACATCAGCACGACGAGCAGCACCGTGACGCCGACCACCACCAGGGACTGCCCGGCCACCGGAATGCCGCCGATGTCCAGCCGCGCGTCGGAAAACGCCGGCGTGCGCGAACCTTCGGCGCCGAAGAAGAACAGGCCCAGCCCCACGAGGACCCCGTGCAGCGCCACCGACACGATCAGCAGGACCAGCACCTTGGCATGGGCCAGCGGGCGGTAGGCCAGGCGGTAGAGCAGCGGCCCGAGCGGCGTGACCAGCAGCAAGGTGACCAGCGACTGGGCCCAGATCGAGCTCGGCCGGCCCAGCAGCACGGCGGCGGCCGCGATCGCGGGGAACAGCACCGCCCAGGCCAGCGTGGACTTCCACTCGACCATGACGCCGCGCCGCGCGCGCCACAGTTCCACCACCAGCACGATGGCGGCCAGCGCCAGCAGCAGCCATAGCGTGCCCGGCACCTTGCCCGCGCCCAGTGCCGCCATCGACAAGGCACCGAAGGCCACCAGTTCGCCCTGCGGGATGAAGATCACCCGCGTGACCGAGAACACCAGCACCAGCGCCAGCGCCATCAGCGCGTAGATCGCGCCGTTGACGATGCCGTCCTGCCCGAGCAGCAGGGCGATCTGTAGATCCATGTCGGTTCGCTCGCAAAGGGCCGCCGCGCGGCCGGATACAGGAAGGCGACCGGCCTCCTGGAGAAGGCACGGCCGCCAGGCTGGGGACGATCAGTTCGGCAGGTACTTCCAGGCGCCGTTCTGGATGGTGACCATCACGCGGGCCCGGCTGTCCAGGCCCAGGTGGTCGGTCGGCGTCATGCTGAACACGCCGTGCGCGCCGGCGACTTCCTTGACCTGCTCCAGCGCGTCGCGCAGGGCGGCGCGGAATTCGGGCGTGCCGGGCTGCGCCTTCTTCAGCGCCTCGGGCACGGCGGCCTGCAGCACGAGGCCGGCGTCCCAGGCGTGGCCGCCGAAGGTGGCCGCGGAGCCCTTGCCGTTGGCGCCCTCGTAGGCCGCCACATAGGCCAGCGCCGACTTCTTCACCGGGTTGCTGTCGGGCAGTTGCTCGGCCACCAGCATCGGCCCGGCCGGCAGGATGGTGCCCTCGACGTCCTTGCCGCCCACGCGCAGGAAGTCGTTGTTGGCCACGCCGTGCGTCTGGTAGATCTTGCCCTTGTAGCCGCGCTCGACCAGCGTCTTCTGCGGCAGCGCCGCCGGCGTGCCCGAGCCCGCGACCAGCACCGCGTCGGGGTTGGCGGACATGATCTTCAGGGCCTGCCCCGTGACCGAGGTGTCGGTGCGCGAATAGCGCTCGTTGGCCACCAGCTTGATGTTCTTGGCCGCCGCGGCCTTGGAGAACACGTCGTACCAGCCCTCGCCGTAGGCATCGGAGAAGCCCACGAAGGCCACCGACTTCACGCCCTTGGCGGCCATGTAGTCGACGATGGCCTGGGCCATCATGCCGTCGTTCTGCGGCGTCTTGAAGACCCACTTCTTCTTGTCGTCCATGGGCTCGATGATCCGGGCCGAGGCGGCCAGGGTGATCATGGGCGTCTTGCCTTCGGCGACGACGTCGATCATGGCCAGCGAATTGGGCGTCACGCTCGAGCCGATGACCACGTCGGCCTTGCTCTCGGTGATCAGCTTGCGGGTGTTGTTGACCGCCGTGGTGGTGTCGCTCGCATCGTCGAGCACCACGTAGTTGACCTTCTGCCCGCCGATGGTCTTGGGCATGAGCGCGATGGTGTTCTTCTGCGGGATGCCCAGCGAGGCGGCCGGGCCGGTGGTCGACAGCGTCACGCCGACGGTGAGGTCGGCCCAGGACAGGCCGGCCGCACAGGCCAGCGCCACGGCGGCCAGGGCTTGGATCTTGAACTTCATGGTTGCGTCTCCTTGGTTTGAGCGGAAGCGGACAATAATTTAATAAGTTAAATATCTGCCTGGAATAGATTGAAACACCTAGACACCTGGGCGCGTCGCGGGCACCTGGACGGCAGGCAGGCCGCCCAGGAACAGGTCGGCCACGACCGGGGCCATGTCCTCGTAGCCCAGCGGGCCCTCGGGCTTCATCCAGGTGAACATCCAGTTGATCATTCCGAACAGCAGCATGGTCAGGGGCATGCCCATCACGGTGCCTTCGAGGTCGGGCCGCAGCGCGACCACGGCCTGGGCGAATCCCCGCACCACCGCCCGCTCCTGGTCCAGCACGCGCTGGCGGTCCTCGGGCTCGAGGAACTTCACGTCCTCGGTCAGCACGCGGTGCGCGCTCTGGGCGGTGGCGTATTCGCGCACCAGGCTGAGGATCAGTTCGCGCATGCGCGCCTCCGGTTCGAGCCCGCGGGCGGCGACCTCCTCCACGATGGCCGCGAGCCGGGTGACATGCGCCTCGGCGATGTTCACCAGCAGCGTGTACTTGTCCTTGTAGTAGTGGTAGAGCGTGGCCTTCGACAGGCCGCAGGCCTCGGCCACCTGGTTCATCGAGGTGGCCGGGTACCCGCGCCGCGCGAACAGCAGGCCGGCCTGCTCCAGGATCATCTCGCGCTGGTCGTCGTAGCCCGCCGCCCGTCCTCTGGCCATCGTCTGCCCTTCAGCGTTCGTCGAAGGACAGCACCACGCGCTCGGTGGTCGGGTGCGCCTGGCAGGTCAGCACGAAGCCGGCGGCCACCTCGGCCTTGTCCAGCGCGAAGTTGCGCTCCATGCGCACGTCGCCCTCGATGACCTTGGCGCGGCAGGTGCCGCACACGCCGGAGGTGCAGGAGTAAGGCACCTCCAGCCCCGCGGCCGAGGCGCAGTCGAGGATGCTCGGCTGGTCGCGCTGGAACTCGATCTCGCGGCGCAGGCCGTCGCGCACGATGACCACCCTGGCGCGTTCGGCGTCGCCCGGCCGCGCCTCGTGCATGACGGCACCCACCGGCGCCGCGGCCGGCTGCGCGATGCCGAAGCGCTCGATGTGGATCGCCGACTCGGGCACGCCCGCGGCGCGCAGGGCCGCCTCCGCCTCGTCGTTCATCTGGAACGGGCCGCAGATGTAGGCATGGTCGATGCTCCATGCCGGGACCAGCGTGGACAGGAACTCGCCCAGCTTGGCGCGGTCGAGGAAGCCCATGTTGATGGGCGCGTCCGTGTGCTCGTCCGAGAACACGTGGTGCAGCACCAGCCGCGTCAGGTAGCGGTTCTTCAGGTCTTCCAGCTCCTCCTTGAACATGGTGGAGCGCAGCTGGCGGTTGCCGTAGATCAGCGTGAAGCGGCTGCCGGGTTCGCGCGCCAGCACGGTCTTCATGATCGACAGGATGGGCGTGATGCCGCTGCCGCCCGCGATGCCCAGGTGGTGCCGCCGCTCGTCGGGCGCGAGCGGCACATGGAAGCGGCCCTGCGGCGCCATGACGCTGATCTCGTCGCCGGGTTGGAGCGCCTCGTTGATCCAGTTCGAGAACACGCCGCCGCGCACCTTGCGCACGCCCACGCGCAGCACCCCGTCATCGACCCCGGCGCAGATCGAGTAGGAGCGCCGCAGGTCCTGCCCCTCGATCTGCTTGCGCAGCGTGAGGTACTGGCCCTGGGTGAAGCCGAAGGTCTCGCGCAGTTCGGGCGGTACCTCGAAGCTGACGATGACGGCTTCCTGCGTGTCCGGCTCGACGGACCGGACCTTGAGCGAGTGGAACAAGGTGCTCATAGGGGCTTGAAATATTCGAAAGGCTCGCGGCAGGCCATGCACCGGTACAGCGACTTGCACGCCGTGGAGCCGAAGGCCGACAGGCGCTCGGTGCGTTCGCTGCCGCAGCGCGGACAGGGCACGGCAGGCGCCGCGGCACGACGGCCGACGATGCGGATGGGCACGCCCTCCCCCGCCGCGGCGCCCGGTGGCGCGATGCCGTACTCGCGCAGCTTGCGGCGGCCATCGGCGCTGATCCAGTCCGTGGTCCAGGCCGGCGCACGCTGCAGCGTGGCCCGCGCCGGGCCGAGTCCGGCGGCGGCCAGCGCTTCGAGCACGCTCTGCTCGATCACCTCGGTCGCGGGGCAGCCGGAATAGGTCGGCGTCAGCACCACCTCCAGGGCGTCACCGGCCTCGCGCACGTCGCGCACGATGCCCAGGTCGCACACCGACAGCGCCGGCACCTCGGGGTCGGGCACCCCGGCCAGCACGGCCCAGGCGCGTTCGACGCGCGCCGAAGCCGCCTCGGCCAGCGCCGCCGTCACCACACGCCCCCCGGATAGGCGCGCTGCAGGTGCTGCATCTCGGCCAGGATGTAGCCCATGTGCTCGCTGTGCACGCCACGCTTGCCGGTGCTCAGGAACCTGGACGCGGCGGGCAGCGGCAGGTCCGCCTCGGCCAGCACTTCGGCCATCTGCGATTCCCAATCGGCGCGCAGCTCGCTCCAGCGCGGCCCGAGGCCGCTGGCCGCTGCCGCCTCGTCCACGGCGTCGTCGGCGAAGAGCTCGGCCGCATAGGGCCAGGCCGTGGCGAGCGCGGCCAGCATGCGGCGACGCGACTCGGCCGTGCCGTCGCCCAGCCGCACCACCCAGTCGGCCGCGTGCTGCTGGTGATAGCGCGCCTCCTTCACGGCCTTGGCGGCGATGGCCGCCAGTTCGGCGTCCGACGAGGCCTGCAGCCGCGTCCACAGCAGCCGGAAGAAGGTGGCGGCCATCGCGTTGCGCAGCACGGTGAAGGCGAAGTCGCCCGGCCTGCCATCGCCGTTCGGCAGTTCGACCAGCGTGGCGTTGCGGTAGTCGCGCTCGTCGCGCAGGAAGGCGAGCTGGTCCTCGTCATGGCCCGCGCCTTCGATGGCGCCGGCATGCGAGAGCACCGCGCGCGCCTGCCCCACGAGGTCGAGCGCCATGTTGGCCAGGGCGATGTCTTCTTCCAGCACCGGCGCGTGGCCGGTCCACTCGCCCAGGCGCTGCGCGAGGATCAGTGCGGTGTCGCCGATGCGCAGCAGGTACTGCGTGGCGAGGTCGTCGGCGACGGCGATCGATGGCTGCATGTCCGCTCCGATCTCACATGTGGTCGACCGCGCCGGGCAGCCGGTAGAAGGTCGGGTGGCGGTACACCTTGTCTTCCATCGGGTCGAAGTACATGTCCTTGTCGCCCGGGTCGCTGGCGACGATCTGGTCGGCCCGCACCACCCACACGCTGGTGCCCTCCTGGCGGCGCGTGTAGACGTCGCGCGCCAGCTGGATCGCCATCTTCGGGTCGGCCGCATGCAGGCTGCCGCAGTGCTTGTGGTCCAGGCCCGCCTTGGTCCTGACGAAGACCTCCCACAGGGGCCATTCGGCGCCTTCGGGTCTTGCTTGCTCGTTCATGCGGCCTCCTTGAATCGTTGCTGCTGCTTCTCGGCGTGGGCCAGCGCGGCCTCGCGCACCCAGGCGCCGTCGTCCCAGGCCTTCACGCGGGCGGCCAGGCGCTCGCGGTTGCAGGGGCCGTTGCCGGCGATGACGTTCCAGAACTCGTCCCAGTCGATGGCGCCGAAGTCGTGGTGCTGGCGCTCCTCGTTCCACTTCAGGTCGGGGTCGGGCAGGGTGACGCCCAGTACCTTCGCCTGCTCGACCGCGGCATCGACGAACTTCTGGCGCAGCTCGTCGTTCGAGATGCGCTTGATGCCCCAGCGCATGGACTGCGCCGAGTTGGGCGACTGGTCGTCGGGCGGGCCGAACATCATCACCGAGGGCCACCACCAGCGGTTCACCGCGTCCTGCACCATCGCCTTCTGCGCCTCGGTGCCGTGCTGCATCATGGTGAGCAGGCTTTCGAAACCCTGGCGCTGGTGGAAGCTCTCCTCGCGGCAGATGCGCACCATCGCGCGCGCATAGGGCGCATAGGAGCAGCGGCAGATCGGCACCTGGTTCATGATCGCGGCGCCGTCCACCAGCCAGCCGATGGCCCCGACGTCGGCCCAGGTCAGCGTCGGGTAGTTGAAGATCGAGCTGTACTTGGCCTTGCCGGTGTGCAGCGCGTGCAGCATCTCGTCGCGCGAGGTGCCCAGCGTCTCGGCCGCGGCGTACAGGTACAGGCCGTGGCCGCCCTCGTCCTGCACCTTGGCCAGCAGGATCGCCTTGCGCTTGAGCGTCGGCGCGCGGCTGATCCAGTTGCCCTCGGGCAGCATGCCGACGATCTCCGAATGCGCATGCTGGCTGATCTGCCGCACCAGGGTCTTTCGGTAGTGGTCCGGCATCCAGTCCTTGGCCTCGATGAAGGCGCCGTCGTCGATGCGCGCGTCGAAGCGCGCCTCCAGCATCGCCTGCTCGGCCGAACGCACCGGCTTGCGGTCCTCGGCGTCCTTGCCGAGCGTGTCCATGGCTTGGGTGTACATCCTCAAACTCCTCGAAGTTTCAGCGTGCCTTCGCGCGCTGGTCGAACACGCGGCGGGCCTTGCCGGTCAGCGTGCGCTCGATGGCATCGGGCGGCAGCACGCTGACCACGGTGCTGATGCCCACCAGGGTCTTGATGCGCTGCTGCACCCAGGCCGCGATCTCGTTCACGGGCGCGGCGGCGGCGCCCTCGGGCTGCAACTCGCAGCGCACCTCGACCTCGTCCAGGTGGCCTTCGCGCCGCACCTGCAGCTGGTACTGGCCCGACAGCTGCGGGTGCGCCAGCACGATCTCCTCGATCTGCGTGGGAAACAGGTTCACGCCGCGGATGATGAGCATGTCGTCGCTGCGGCCGACGATCTTGCCCATGCGCCGGAAGGCGCGCGAGGTGGGCGGCAGCAGGCGCGTGAGGTCGCGCGTGCGGTAGCGCACGATCGGCAGCGCCTCCTTGGTGAGCGTGGTGAAGACGAGCTCGCCCTCCTCCCCGTCGGGCAGCACTTCGCCGGTGTCGGGGTCGATGATCTCGGGGTAGAAGTGGTCCTCCCAGATCACCGGGCCGTCCTTGGACTCGATGCATTCGCTCGCGACGCCCGGCCCCATCACTTCCGACAGCCCGTAGATGTCGACGGCGTCGATGCCGGCCCGGGTCTCGATCTCCCGGCGCATGGCCTCGGTCCAGGGCTCGGCGCCGAAGATGCCGACCTTGAGCGAGGACTCGCGCGCGTCGACGCCCTGCCGCGCGAACTCCTCGACGATCACCTGCATGTAGCTGGGCGTGACCATGATGATCGAGGGTTGCAGGTCGCGGATGAGCTGCACCTGCTTCTCGGTCTGCCCGCCCGACATCGGGATGACGGTGCAGCCCAGCCGCTCGGCGCCGTAGTGCGCACCCAGTCCGCCCGTGAAGAGGCCATAGCCATACGACACGTGGACAAGGTCGCCCGCGCGCCCGCCCGCGGCACGGATGGAGCGGGCCACCAGATCGGCCCACCGGTCGACGTCGCCCTGCGTGTAGCCCACCACCGTCGGCTTGCCGGTGGTGCCCGAGGAGGCGTGGATGCGCGCCAGCCGTTCGCGCGGCACGGCCAGCAGGCCGAAGGGGTAGTTGTCGCGCAGGTCGTTCTTGACGGTGAACGGGAACTTCGAGAGATCCGACAGCTGCTTCAGGTCGGACGGGTGCACGCCCTTCGCATCGAAGGCACGGCGGTAGTGCGGCACGTTCTCGTAGGCATGCGCGAGCGTGGCGCGCAGCCGCGTGAGCTGCAGGGCCGCGATCTCGTCGCGGCTGGCGGTCTCGATCGGCTCCAGGTCGCCGGGGGCGGGGCGCTTGACGGGCATGGGGTGTCTCCTTGATCTGCGGGTTGTCAGCGCGGCACGGCCGGGCGGCCCTTGGCCGTGTACGAGCGGCCGCGGAAGACCGCGATGCGCTCGCCCTTCTGGTTGCTCACCTCGACGTCGTACACGCCGGTGCGCCCGGCGCGCGACACTTCGGCGCAGCGGGCCGTCAGCACATCGCCCAGGCGGCCCGGCGCCACGAAGTCGACGCTGAAGCCCGAGGCCACCGTGAGCTCGTCATAGGAATTGCAGGCGTAGGCGAAGGCCGAATCGGCGAGCGTCGATATGAGGCCGCCGTGGCAGATGTCGTGGCCGTTGAGCATGGCCTCGCGGACCGCCATGGTCGCCGTCGCCTGCCCGGGCGCGATCTCGGTCACGGCGATGCCCAGCGCCTGCAGCGCCCGGTCGTTGGCGAACATGCCGCGGCGCACATGCTCGGCTACCTGTTGTGCGGTGGCGTCGCTCACGGCTCAACGGTCCTTGAACACGGGGGCACGGCGCGCGGCGAAGGCGGCCACGCCTTCCTGGTAGTCGTGCGCGCGGCCGAGCCGGCTCTGCAGGCGCGCTTCTTCGTCCAGCGCGTCTTCCAGCGAGACGGACGGGCCGGCATCGAGTGCCGCGCGCGTGGCGGCCAGCGCCGCCACCGGCATGGCCGCCAGGCGGGTGGCCAGCGCGGCCGCCTCGTCGGCCAGCGACGCATCGTCCACGCAGCGCCAGATCAGCCCGATGCGCTCGGCCTCCTCGGCGGGCAGCTTGTCGCCCAGCATCGCCAGGCCCAGCGCCCGCGCGCGGCCGACAAGCCGCGGCAGCAGCCAGGTGCCGCCGGTATCGGGCACCAGCCCGATCTTCGCGAAGGCCTGGATGAAGCTGGCCGAACGCGCGGCGAGCACCAGGTCGCAGCACAGCGCCAGGTTGGCGCCGGCGCCGGCCGCGACGCCGTTGACGGCCGCCACCACCGGCACGGGAAAGGTCTTGAGGCGCAGCACCAGCGGCCTGTAGAAGCGGGCCACCGTGTCGCCCAGGTCCTTGGGTGCGCCACCCGGCGCCGGCGCCACGGCCGGGTCGGCCAGGTCCTGCCCGGCGCAAAAGCCCCTGCCGGCGCCGGTCAGCACCAGCGCGCGCACCTGCACATCCGCGGCGGCGGCTTCGAGCGCGGCCATCAGCTCGGCGTGCATGGCCTGGGTGAAGCTGTTGAGCGACGACGGGCGGTTCAGCGTCAGCGTGCGCACGGGGCCGTTCGTGCTCTGCAGCACCAGGGCGTCGGACATGGGGCGTCTCCGGGTCTTGGGATTCTGTCGAGGGGCCGGGCCGCAGAAAATACTTTCGACCGACCGGTCGGCAGATCATAGAATCCCGGACGGTGTTGACGCAAGTCAAGCTCCCCCGTGAAAACCCGGGGCCCGCCGCCACTGCCAGCGATGGCCGGCGCGCCCGCATCAGGAGACATTCAGCCCATGCCCTGCTACTCCCTCGAAGGTGTGGTCCCCGTGGTGGACCCGAGCGCGTACGTCCATCCCACCGCCGTGCTGATCGGCGACGTCATCGTCGGCCCCGGCTGCTACGTCGGGCCCGCCGCCTGCCTGCGCGGCGATTTCGGCCGCATCGTGCTGGAAGCCGGCTCCAACGTGCAGGACACCTGCGTGGTGCACGGCTTTCCGGCCCACGACACGGTGGTGCGCGAGAACGGCCACATCGGCCATGGCGCGGTGCTGCACAGCTGCATCGTCGGCCGCGACGCGCTCGTGGGCATGAACGCGGTGGTGATGGACGACGCGGTGATCGGCGACCGCGCCATCGTGGCCGCCTGCGCCTTCGTGCCGGCCGGCACGCAGGTGCCGGCGGAGGTGCTGGTGGCCGGCGTGCCCGCGAAGGTCAAGCGCCCGCTGACCGAGCAGGAGATGGCCTGGAAGCACGAGGGCACCCTCACCTACCAGGACCTCACGCGCCGCAGCCTGGCCAGCCTGCGCGAGGTGGCGCCGCTGTCGCAGATCGAGGCCGACCGGCCGCGCCTGCAGGCGCCGGACGTCAAGCCGCTCATCGCGACCAAGCGCGGCTGAGCGCGTTCGCATTTCCCAACCCCCCAGGAGACTCCGATGATCCGCTTCAGTGTCATGTACCCGCACACCCCCGGTGCGCGTTTCGACCACGACTACTACCGGCAGAAGCACATGCCCCTGCTGAAGGCGCGGCTGGGCGAGGTCTGCCGCAGCTACCAGATCGACAAGGGGCTGGCCGGCGGCGCGCCGGGCTCGGCGCCGGTGTACGAGGCGATGTGCCACATCCTCTGCGATTCGGTGGAGGCCTTCGAGGCGGCCTTCGGCCCGCATGCCAGGGAGATCCGCGGCGACATCAAGAACTACACCGACATCACGCCCGTGATGCAGGTCAGCGAGGTCGTCGCCTGAACCACCCCGGGGCCCCGGCAGGAATGCTTTATGCGTGCTGCGACGCAGCATCCCCCTCACTGCCAAGGAGTGCCCCATGTTGGATCGGACGGCGACGAAGTTCTCCCATGTGAAGCCCGGCGACACCGAGTACGTCGGCGGCGGATTGCGCGACTTCTTCCTCTACCGTGACCTCGGCATCGCCGACGCCACGCACGGCAAGGTGATCGCGCACCTGGTCAAGGCCAACATGGCCCCCGAAAAGGGCACGGGCTGGCACCGCCACGAGGCGGACTTCCAGATCGTGATCATGGTCAAGGGCTGGGCCCGGTTCATGTACGAGGACAAGGAGACGCTGGTGGAAGCCGGCGACGTGGTGCACCAGCGCCCCGGCATCCGGCACTACCTCTTCGACTACTCGCCCGACATGGAGTACCTGGAGATCGTGTCGCCGGCGGACTTCAAGAGCATCGACGTCGAGCCCGCGGCCGAGGTGCCGGAGCCCACGCCCTGGAAATGAGGGCCGGGCGCCGCGGCGTCCACGAATTGCTACTTCTTTCATAGCACTTGGCGCCCGCTCGGCGGGCGTTCCAGGCACTTTTTTCTTGAAACTTCGCGTGGCGGTGCACCCACTGCCCCGGCCGCGCCGATCCCGAGCCCGCGCGGGCACGCCCAAAGTTCGGAAATTCCTGAATCTTCAGCATCGCGCCACAATGGCGGCATGCGCTCTCCCGCCGAACTCCCGCCCCTGAACCGCCAGTTCGTCGCCCATTTCGGCGAGATGGGCAGCCGCTGGGGCATCAACCGCACCGTGGGGCAGATCTACGCCCTGCTCTTCCTGTCGCAGAAGCCGCTCAATGCCGACGAGATCGGCGAATTGCTGGCCTTCTCGCGCTCCAACGTGAGCATGGGCCTGAAGGAGCTGCAGGCCTGGCGGCTGGTGCAGTTGCGCCACCTGCCCGGCGACCGGCGCGAGTACTTCGAGGCGCCGGCCGACGTGTGGGAGATCTTCCGCGTGCTGGCCGAGGAGCGGCGCCGGCGCGAGATCGAGCCGACGCTCTCGATGCTGCGCAGCGCGCTGCTCGAGGAGGTGCACACCGAGGAGGAGCGCCATGCGCAGCAGCGCATGCGCGAGATGCACGACCTGATCGACCGGCTGATGACCTGGTTCGACGACGTGCAGAAGCTGGCGCCGGAGACCGCGCTCAAGCTCATGGGCATGGGCGCCACGGTGACCAAGGTGCTGGGCCTGAAGGACCGCATCACCGGTGCCGCCGGCCGCAAGGCCGCCGGCAAGAAGGCGGGCTGAGCCACCCGGCCCGACGGCCGGCGCCGCGGCGCCGGCCTGGGGTTCAGGGCTTTTCCAGCTTGTCGCGGCGGATGGCGTCGTCCTCCATCAGCTCGAACCACATCGCGTTGAGCACCGCGAAGGCGGCGGCCAGGGGCAGGCCCAGGAGCCAGGCGAAATACCACATGGGATGTCCTTTCTTGATGGTGGGGGCGGTCGTCAGTAGGCGTGGGTGCGCTCGTCCTCGATCGCCTTCGGATCGACCTTGCCGCGCAGCACCGCATAGACCCAGCTCGTGTAGGCCAGGATGATCGGCAGGAAGATCAGCACGCACACCAGCATGATGAAGAGCGTGAGGTGGCTCGAGGACGAGTCCCACACCGTGAGGCTGGCGCGCGGGTCGATCGACGAGGGCAGGATGAAGGGGAACATCGACACACCCACGCTCAGCACGATGCCGGCGATGCCCGCGCCGCTGGCCAGCAAGGCCAGCAGTTCGCGCCGCGCCGCGAGGCCCAGCGCCGCCAGCAGCGCGCCGGCCACGCCGAGCGCGGGCACGCCCCACAGCGCCGGGTGGGCCGCATAGTTGGCGAACCATGCGCCCGCCTGCTGGCCGACGGTCTTGAGCAGCGGGTTCGACGGGCCCGTGCTCACCACCGGGCTCGTGACCTGGTAGCCCTGCACCCACAGCGACAGCGCCACCCCCGCCAGCACGTAGAGCGCGGCCGCCACCAGCGCGGCGCCGATGCCGGCGGCGCGGGCGCGGGCCGCCACCGCGCCGCCGGTCTTGAGCACCAGCCAGGCGGCGCCGTGCATCACCAGCATCGCGACCGACACCAGCCCGCAGAGCACGGCGAAGGGATTGAGCAGGCCGAAGAAGCTGCCGTCGTAGAAGATGTGCATCTCGGGCGAGAAGCGGAAGGGCACGCCCTGCAGCACGTTGCCCATGGCGACGCCGAAGATCAGCGAAGGCACGACGCCGCCGACGAACAGCGCCCAGTCCCAGCGGCTGCGCCAGGCCGGGTCCGCGCGCTTGCTGCGGAACTTGAAGGCCACCGGCCGCAGGATGAGCGCGACCAGGATCGCGAACATCGCCAGGTAGAAGCCCGAGAAGGACACGGCGTAGATGTGCGGCCAGGCGGCGAAGATCGCGCCGCCGCCCAGGATCAGCCAGACCTGGTTGCCTTCCCACACCGGCCCCACCGTGTTGATGACGACGCGGCGCTCCAGGTCGTTGCGGGCGACGAAGGGCAGCAGCGTGCCGGTGCCGAGGTCGAAGCCGTCGGTGACCGCGAAGCCCACCAGCAGCACGCCCAGCAGCAGCCACCAGATGACGCGCAGCACGTCGTAGGAAATGAGTTCGTGAAGGATCATGGTTGCAATTCCTCGGAGGGCGCTCAGCGCACGGGCGCGAGCGCGGGACGCGCGGCGAGTTCGGGATCGGCCTCTGCGCGGAAGCTCTCGACCGGCGGCATCGGGTACTCGTCGGGCCCCTTGCGGATGGCCTTGAGCATCAGCTTCATCTCGATGACGAAGAGCACCGTGTAGATCGCGACGAAGCCGGCGATGGTCAGCAGCAGCGTGCCCGCGCCGAGGTTGGACACCGCCACCGCCGTGGGCAGCACGCCCTCGATCACCCAGGGCTGGCGGCCGAACTCGGCCACGAACCAGCCGCACTCGGCGGCGATCCAGGGCAGCGGGATGGACCACAGCGCGACCTTCAGCAGCCAGGGATGCGCGTCGAGCCGGCGGCGGGCGGACAGCCAGAAGAAGGTGGCCGTCAGCAGGATGAAGAACATGCCCAGGCCGACCATGATGCGGAAGGTCCAGTACAGCGGCGCGACCTGCGGCACGGTGTCCCAGGCGGCCTGGGCGATCTGCTCGGGCGTGGCCTGGCGCGGATCGTCGACATAGCGCTTGAGCAGCAGCGCGTAGCCGAGCATGGCGCCGTTGACCTCGAAGTCGGCACGCGCCTGCGGCGGCACGTCGGCATCGGTCCTGGCGGCGCGGATCTGCTGCAGGGCGTCGTAGGCCTTGAGGCCGTCGCGGATGTGGCCTTCGGCGCGCTTGACCAGGTCCTCGATGCCGGGGATCTCGGTGGTCAGCGAGCGGGTGCCGATCAGGCCCATGGCCCAGGGGATGTGCACGGCGAAGTGCGTCTCGCGCGTGGCCTGGTCCGGGAAGCCGAAGGCGGTGAAGGCCGCCGGTGCCGGCTCGGTCTTCCACATCGCCTCGATCGAGGCCAGCTTCATCTTCTGGTGCTCGGTCGAGAGGTAGCCGCTCTCGTCGCCCAGCACCACCACCGACAGCGCGGCGGCCAGCCCGAAGGAGGCAGCCACCGTCATCGACCGCTTCGCGAGCTGCACGTGGCGGCCCTTGAGCAGGTACCACGCCGACACGCCGAGCACGAAGAGCGCGGCGGTCACGTAGCCGGCCGACACGGTATGGACGAACTTGGCCTGCGCGACCGGGTTGGTCAGCACGGCGAAGAAGTCGGTCACCTCCATGCGCATGGTCTGCGGGTTGAACTGCGCGCCCACGGGGTTCTGCATCCACCCGTTGGCGATCAGGATCCACAGCGCGGAGAAGTTGGAGCCCAGCGCCACGCACCAGGTCGCGACCAGATGGCCGACCTTGGACAGGCGGTCCCAGCCGAAGAAGAACAGGCCGACGAAGGTGGCCTCGAGGAAGAAGGCCATCAGCCCCTCGATGGCCAGCGGCGCGCCGAACACGTCGCCCACGTAGTGGCTGTAGTAGCTCCAGTTCATGCCGAACTGGAACTCCATCACGATGCCGGTGGCCACGCCCATCGCGAAGTTGATGCCGAACAGCACGCCCCAGAACTTGGTCATGTCGCGCCAGATGGTGCGGCCGGTCATCACGTAGACCGTCTCCATGATGGCGATGACGATGGCCAGCCCGATGGTGAGCGGCACGAAGAGGAAGTGATAGAGCGCCGTGAGTGCGAACTGCAATCGCGACAGCCCGACGATGTCGAGGTCCATGGGTGGTTTCCTTTCCTTTTTCCTGTTCTCTTCTCAATCCGGCCTGAGCGCGGCCAGCGCCGCCGCGAATTCGGGGGTGCCGCGGCGCAGGTCCTGCACCACGCGGCCGTGGTCGATGCGCAGCAGCCGGTCGGCCAGCGCGGCCTCGCGGCGCAGGTGGGTGGCGATCAGCAGCGTGTGGCCGGCGGCGCGCACGCGCAGGCGGGCCAGCAGGTCGTCGGCGGTGGCGGCATCGAGCGCCTCGGTCGCCTCGTCCAGCAGCCACAGCGGCCGGGCATGGAGGAACAGGCGCGCCAGCGCCAGGCGGCGGGCCTGGCCGCCCGAAAGGCCGAGCCCGCCCTCGCCCAGCGGCGTATCGAGTTGCGCCCGCAGCGCCGCGACGTCGGCGCCCAGGCCGGCGTCGTCGAGCGCGGCGCGCAGTGCGCCGTCGTCGGCCGTTGGATCGGCGACGCGGAGGTTGTCGCGCAGCGAATCCTCGAACAGGTCGATGCGCTGCGTGAGCCAGCTGGCGGGCAGCGCCTGCACCCGGCCCTGCGCGGCGGCGATCTCGCCGGCCACCAGGGCCAGCAGCGTGGACTTGCCCGCACCGCTCGGGCCGACCAGCGCGACGCGCTCGCCGACCCCGATGTGCAAGGACAGGGCTGGCAGGGCCGCCTGCGACGCGCCGGGGTGCCGCACCTCGGCGGCCTCGATGCACACGGCATCGCCATCGGCCGGCGCAGCGAGCGAGGGCTCCTCGCGCACGGCGCCCAGCGCGGGCGCCAGCCGGCGAAGGGCCAGGGCGGTGCGCCCTGCCTCCAGTGCGCCGCGCCGCAGCGCCGCGAAGGGCTCGCCCGCGGCCAGCGCCACCAGGATGCACAGCGCCGCCACCGGCGCGCCCATATGCACCTCGCCGACCAGCCAGCCGGCGGCCAGCACCATCGCGGCCAGCGTCACCGCGCCCGCCGCGCCCTGCATGAAGACCGCGCGTGCTTCGACGCGGTTGAGCCGCTCGTCGGTGCGGGCGATGCGTGCGTCGGCCGCGGCGATGGCCTGGCGCTGCGCCCCGAGCCGGCCGGCCATCAGCAGTTCGGTCTGGCCGGCCACGAGGTCGGCGGTGCGCGCGCGCATCGACTCGAGCGCCACCGCGCGTCGCGCCGAGGGCTGCGCCGCACGCCGCGCCAGCCACAGCGTGACGGCGCACCCCGTGGCCGACAGCCACAGCGCCAGCGCCAAGCCCAGCCACGGGCTGTGCAGGCCGACCAGCACGCCGGCCAGCAGCGCCGCGCCCAGGCTGCTCAGCGCGGGCACCAGCAGCCGCAGGTAGAGCGCTTCCAGCGCGTCGATGTCGGCCGTCAGCCGGAACAACAGGCGCGCGGGACGCAGGGCCAGCGCGCGTGCCGGCGCGCGCCCCGCCCAGCCGCGGAACAGCTGTTCGCGCAGGCGCGCCAGCAGTCCCAGCGTGGCGTCGTGCGTCACGATGCGCTCGCCGTAGCGCGAGAAGGTGCGGCCCAGTGCCAACAACCGGATGCCGGCCGAAGGCATGAAGACATCGAAGACGATGGCCGTCGCGGCCTGCAGGCCCGCCAGCGCCGTCGCGGTGATGAACCAGCCCGACAGCCCCAGCAGACCCACACCCATCGCGACGGTGAGCACCGCCAGCGCGGCGCCCAGTGCGAAGGCCCGCCCCTGGCCCTCGAACAGCGTGCGCAGCGCCGGTGCCACCGAGGCTCGGGCGGCGCGGTGCACCGGCGTCGCTTCGGCGTCGCCTGCGGTGCGAGCCCCCTTCGGAACGGCCGGGCGGGAATTCACGCGGCCTCCTTCAGCGGATCGGCGCCGAGTGTGACCACGCGGTGCATGCGCGCGGCCACGCGCGGGTCGTGCGTGGCGACGACGAGCGTGCGCCCGCGGGACAGCACCAACAGGGCATCGACCACGCGAGCGGCGGTCTCGGCATCGAGGTGTGCGGTCGGCTCGTCGGCCAGCAGCAGCCCGGCGTCCGGATGCACCGCCAGGCGCGCCAGGGCCAGCCGCACCGCCTCGCCGCCGGACAGGCCGGCGCCGCCTTCGCCCAGTGGGGTCGACGGGCGGGCCTGGGCCACCGCGTCGAGCGCTGCGAAGCGCATGGCGTCCTCGATCCGGGCCGTCGACAGCGCCGCACGCCCCAATGCCACGTTGGCGGCCACCGAACCGGCGAACACGTGGGGGCGCTGCCCCATCCAGCCGATGCGCGCACGCAGGGCCGCGGCGCTGCCGGCGTCGAGCACCTGCTCGCCCAGGCGGATCTCGCCCGCATCGGGCGTGGCCAGGCCGGCCAGCAGGGCCAGCAGGGCCGTCTTGCCGCTGCCGCTCGGCCCCATCAACGCGACGTGCTCGCCGGCGTGCACGCCCAGGTCGAAACCCTCGAAGACCGGCGCTTCGCCGGCATGCGCGAAATGCAGGCCGCGCACCGCGACCGCGAGGGCGCCCGTCGCGCGCGCGGGCCGCGGTGCGGCATCGGCGGGTGCATCGGGCAGCGGCCGCCCCTGCGCGGACAGGCGCTCGAGCGCGCCGATGGCGGCTTCGCCCGCGGCGCGGTCGTGCCACACGGCGGCCAGGTCGCGCAGCGGCTCGAAGAAGGCCGGCGCGAGCAGCAGCACGAACAGGCCCTGCCCCAGGGTCAATGGCGCTCCCCAGGTGCCGAAGCCCAGGTGGCCCAGCAGGTGGAAGCCGATGTAGACGGCCACCATCGCCACGCCCAGCGCCGAGAACAGCTCCAGCACGGCCGAGGACAGGAAGGCGATGCGCAGGACGGCCATCGTGCGCTGGCGCAGGCCCTCGGCCGCGTCCCGCAGCCGCACCGCGGTCGCGTCCACGGCGCCGAGGGCGCGCAGCGTCACGAGGCCACGCAGGCGGTCGAGCAGGAAGCCGTTCATCTGGCCCAGCCGGACCATCTGCGCCTCGCTCGCGGCCTGCGCGCGCCAGCCGACGATGGCCATGAAGAGCGGGATCAGGGGCGCCGCCACCAGCAGCACCAGTGCCGCGGCCCAGGAGAACCAGGCCACGGCGGCCACGATGACGGCCGGCATCACCGTCACGCGCAGCCGCACCGGCTGGTAGCGCACCAGCCAGGGCAGCACCGCCTCGGCCTGCTCGGCGATCACGCTGGCCGCCGCGCCGGACGCGGGCCGGGCGCGGTCGACCGGCGAGCGTGACGCCAGCGCAGCCGTGGCCCGGGCACGCCACGCGGAGAGCTCGGCGCGTGCGCCGCCGAACACGCGCCGCAGGCCCCAGGCCTCGCCGGCCGCGCGCAGCAGACCGAGCGCCAGCACGCCGGCCGCCGGCACCCACACCGCCCGCCATCCGCCGCCGTCGGCCAGCCGCTGGACCGCCCAGGCGACCAGCCCCGCCTGCGGCAGCCACAGGACCGCGGCAAGCAATTGCGCCAGGCTGCCGGCATCGGGCCGGCGGCGTGGCGCACTGCGTTGCGCTGGGCGGGAGGGGGTGTCGTGCACGCTGCTCTTTCGTGAATTTTCAGTAATTACTGAAATTTCAACAATCATACGACGGAGCTTGACCCAGGCCAAGCCTGTGCGGAATGCTCCACCATTGCGCGCCCACGCGCCAGTTCACATTCGGGGGGGGATCGACGCGACCGAACAACGCCGCGTGCGCCAGCCGCGGTGGTCCGGACAGGCGGTGCGCCGTCGGTCAGCGCCGGGACGCAGGAAGACGAGGTGTTCGCCCGTCGCGCCGGCAACGCCGGCAGCGGCGTGCCGGAATTTTCAAGCCAAATCGCCCCGCAGCGCCCGTCCAGCTTGCGCGATCCGCTATCGATTTCGTAGCAATGGCCC
>JAVHYA010000021.1 GCA_031119395.1 Pseudomonadota bacterium | reverse complement strand
GCGGACATGGCTGGCGGTACGGTTTTCGAAGCTGTGCCAGCATTGGAAAGGTTGAAGTCACTTCAAGGTCAAGCCATGCCCACCCCCCACCCGCCCGGCCCGCAGGGTTATCGCATCGGCGAAGCCGCCGCCGCCAGCGGCGTGAGCGCCGCCAACATCCGCTACTACGAGAAGCAGGGCCTGATCGCGCCGCAGGGCCGCGGCGACAACAGCTACCGCTTCTACAGCGACGCCGACGTGCACGCGCTGCGCTTCATCCGCCTGTGCCGGGCCATGGACATGTCGCTGGACGAGGTGCGCACGCTGCTGGCGCTGGACCTGCGCCGCAAGTCCGACTGCGAAGCGGCCTGCGTCGCGCTGGATGCGCACCTGGGCCATGTGCGCGAGCGCCTGCGCGAGCTGCGGTCGCTCGAGAAGGACCTGCTGGCGCTGCGCGACAGCTGCGACGGCAGCGACGCGGAATGCCACATCATCGGCACGCTGCATGCGCGGGCCGACGCGCAGCCGGCGGCCGGCGAGCGCGGCTCACCCGCCTCGCGGCACGTCTGACGCGGCGGCTCGGTCCATCCTCAGCATCTTGCCGGGGTTGAGGATGCCCTTGGGGTCCAGCGCGCGCTTGATCTCGCGCATGACCTCGATGGCCGGCCCGTGCTCCACCTCGATCTGCTGCATGCGGTGCAGCCCCACGCCGTGCTCGCCGGTGCAGGTGCCGCCCAGGCGGATGGCCCGCAGCGCCACGCGCTCGGCGAGGGCCTCGGCCGCGGCGCGCGCGGCGGGATCGGCATCGTCGTAGATGATGCCCAGGTGGAAATTGCCATCGCCCACATGGCCGACGATGGGTGCGTACAGGCCGCTGGCCGCGATGTCCGCCTGCGTCTCCATGATGCACTCGGCCAGCGCCGAGATCGGCACGCAGGCATCGGTGCCCATCGAGCTCCAGCCCGGGTGCATCGCCAGGTTGGCGTGGTAGCAGGAATGGCGCGCCTTCCACAGGCGCGTGCGTTCCTCGGGCTGGTGCGCATAGCGGAAGCCGCTGCCGCCATGGTCGGCCGACAGCGCCTCCAGCGTCGCCACCTGCTCGGCCACGGCGGCCTCGCTGCCGTGGAACTCGATGAAGAGGGTGGGGCGCGCCTCGAACTCCTCCAGGCGCGAATAGCGGATGCAGGCGTCCATCTGCGCGTCGTCGAGCAGCTCGATGCGCGCCACCGGCACGGCCAGCTGCAGGGCGGCGATGACGGTGTCGACGGCCGCGCGCAGGCTGTCGAACTGGCACACCGCGGCCACCACGTGCTCGGGCAGTCCGAAGAGGCGGAGCTGCACCTCGCAGATGATGCCCAGGAGGCCCTCGCTGCCCACGTACAGCCGCGTGAGGTCGAGCCCGGACGCGGATTTGCGGGCGCGCGTGCCGGTGCGGATGATGCGCCCGTCGGGCGTGACCACGGTCAGGCCCATCACGGCCTCGCGCATGGTGCCGTAGCGCACGGCGGCGGTGCCCGACGCACGGGTGGCCGCCATGCCGCCGAGCGAGGCGTTGGCACCCGGATCGACGGCGAAGAACAGGCCGCTGCTGCGCAGGTGGGCGTTGAGCTGCTCGCGCGTGACGCCGGCCTGCACCCGGCAGTCCAGCGCCTCGGGCGACACCGCCAGGATGCGGTCCATGCGCGACAGGTCGATGCACACGCCGCCGTGGATGGCCGCGACGT
Source organism: Pseudomonadota bacterium (assembly GCA_031119395.1). GTDB lineage: Bacteria > Pseudomonadota > Gammaproteobacteria > Burkholderiales > Burkholderiaceae_C > Xenophilus. Next base: position 64,906 of record JAVHYA010000021.1, on the reverse strand, counting down.
GGCCCTCCATCGACGTGCCGGTGCCGAAGGCGATCACCGGCACCTCGGCCTCGTGGCACAGCTTCATCGCGGCCGCCACTTCCTCCGTCGACAGCGGGAACAGCACCGCATCGGGCTGGCCCGGGTCGGGCAGGCCCTCGCCGTGGCTGTGGTGGGCCCGCACCGCGGCCGAGGTCACGGCGCGCTCGCCGAAGATCGCCTGCAGGGCCGGCAGCAGCCGGGCGACGGCGGCGGCGGTTTCTTCGAGGGTCTTGGAGAAGGACATGGGCGAAGGAGGCAAGACGTGGGGTTCAGGCGCCCAGGTAGGCGGCGCGCACATGGTCGTCGCGCATGAGCTGCGCGGCCGGCCCTTCGAGCGCGACGCGCCCGCCCTCGAGCACGTAGCCGTGGTCGGCGACGCTCAGGGCCGCGAAGGCGTTCTGCTCCACGATCAGCACCGTGCGGCCGCCGCGGGCGATGCGGCGGATGTCGACGAACATCTCGGTGGTCAGCTTGGGCGACAGGCCCATCGACGGCTCGTCCAGCAGCAGCAGGCGCGGGCCGGCCATCAGGCCGCGGGCGATGGCCAGCATCTGCTGCTCGCCGCCGGAGAGCACGCCGCCCATCTCGCCGGCCTTGCGCTTGAGGACCGGGAACAGCTCGTACACCTCGTCCAGCGTGGCCTGCACCGCGCCCTTGTCGTGCCGCCGCACATAGGCGCCCACGTCGAGGTTCTCGCGCACCGTCAGGGTCGAGAAGATGCGCCGGCGCTGCGGCACGCAGGAGATGCCGCCGGCCACGATCTGCTCCACGCTGCGCTGCTGCAGGCTGCGGCCGCGGAAGCTCACCTCGCCCGCGCTGGGGCGCAGTCGCCCGACGATGAGGTTCAGCGTGGTCGACTTGCCGGCGCCGTTGGCGCCGATCACCGCCACGATCTGGCCCGGCATCGCGCGGATCGAGAGGTCGAACAGGATCTGCACCTTGCCGTAGAACACGTCCACGTGCGAGAGCTCCAGCTCGGCCGTGCCGGCCTGCGCGTCGGGAGGGGTGAGGACCGCTTGCGTCATGGTGGGCGCCGCGCCCCGCTCAGTAGCGCACGGCCGAGAGCACGACGGGCTTGCCGCCCTTGATCTCGACGATGTTCACCTGCTTGTTGCAATCGCCGGCCTTGTCGCACTTGTAGTCGGCCAGCAGGCCCTTGTACTGGACCTGGCCGAAGGCGGCGCGGACCTTGTCGACGTCGGTGCTCTTCGCCTCGTTGATGGCCTTGGCCGCGAGGAGGGTGGCGTCGTAGTAGGTCGCCGACCAGACGTCCGGCGCCATCTTGAACTTCGCCTCGTACTTCCTGACGAAGTCCTGCACGGCCGGGTTGGGGTCGGTCGGCACGAAGTAGGAGGCGCTCATCGCCCCCTCGGCGGCGCTGCCTGCGAGCTTGAGGAAGGCGTCTTCGGACAGCACCGCGCCGGCGAACTTGAACTTCAGGCCGAACTGCTTGGCCTGGCGCAGGATCAGGGCGGCGTCGGTGTCGTGCGCCCAGAGGATCACGAGCTGCGCACCGGCCTTCTCGAGCTTGGCGAGCTGTGCGGAATAGTCCTTGTCGCTCGGGTTGTGGCTTTCCACCGCGACGGGCTTGAGGCCCAGCGCGGCCATCTGCGCGACCACGCGCGCCTGGCCCGACTTTCCGAAGTCGTCGTTGGCGTAGAAGATGGCCGTCTTCTCGCCCGCCTTCAGTTCCTTCTGGGCGTAGTCGATCAGCGCCTTGGCCTGCACGTCGTCGTCCGAACGGGTGCGGATCACGTAGTTGCAGCCGCTGTGGGTGATCGCCACCGACGTGCCGCCGGTGAGCGAGATCACCTTGCCGTTGCAGTAGGTCTTCTGCGTGGCCATCTGCGTCACGGAGTAGTGGGGCCCGATCATCACGGGCACCTTGTCGACCTGCATCAGCTTGTTGACGGCGTTGATCGCGCCGTTGGGGTTGTCGCCCTGGTCGTCCTGGAACACGACCTCCAGCGGCTTGCCCAGCACGCCGCCGGCGGCGTTGATCTCGCTGACAGCGAGCTCCACGCCCTGCTTGTAGTTGCGGCCCACCAGGGCCTTGGGGCCGGTCATCGGCAGCGACACGCCGATCACGGCCTCGGCCAGGGCCGAGCCGGCCAGCAGGAGGGCGACGGCGCCGGCCGCGGTGCGGCGCGAGGCGCGGAGGAAGGAATCACGCATGGCAGAGGTCTCCGTTGTTTTGTGCCTGGGCACGTTGTGATGAAGCAAGAAGGGAAAGGGGCGGCGTCAGGCCACGGCGACGGCCCTCGGCGCGTCGGCCGCGTCCGGCGGCCCCGCGGGCGGCATCGCGGCTGGCGGTGTCTCGGGCGGGATGCGCTCGCCCAGGTAGGCCTCCACCACGGCGGGCGAACTCATCACCTCGGTGGGCCGGCCGTCGGCGATCTTGTCGCCCAGGTTGAGCACGACCACGCGGTCGCACATGTCCATGACCAGGCGCACGCGGTGCTCCACCACCAGGATGGACATGCCCTCGGCACGCAGGTGCTTGAGGATGAGCGCCAGCTCCTCGATCAGGCCGCCACGCAGGCCGGCCGCCGGCTCGTCCAGCAGCAGCAGGCGCGGGCGGCTCACGATGGCTCGTGCCATCTCCACCAGCCGGCTCTGGCCGAAGGAGAGGTCGCCGGCGCGCCGGTGCGCGAGGTGTCCCACGCCCATGTGCACCAGCGCCTGCAGCGCGGCCTCGCGGCGTCCGGCCTCCCGGGCGCCGGGGCCGGCGCCGCCGGCCGTGCGCGGGCAGGCGACCATCACGTTTTCCAGGACGCTCATCGATTCCCACAGGCGCACGTTCTGGAAGATGCGGGCCACGCCCTTGGCATGGATCTCCCAGGGCCGGTGGTTGTCCAGCCGCGTGCCTTCCAGTGCGATGGCGCCGTCCACGCTCACCACGCCGGAGCAGGCGTTGATCATGGTGGACTTGCCGGAGCCGTTGGGCCCGATGAGCCCCAGGATCTCGCCGCGGCGCAGTTCGAAGCGCACGTCGTTCAGCGCCTTGACCCCGCCGAAGGCGCGCGACACGCCCTCCACGCGCAGCAGTGCGGCGGCCTGCGGCGCATGCACCTGGCCGGCGAGCGCCGCGCTGGCCGCCTCGGCGGCGTCGCGCAGGTTCAGCGGGCTGGCCGGCGCCTCGGCCACGGACGCCTGCGGGCCCGTCAGGAAGCGGCCGAGCATCCAGTCGCCGATCACGCCGAGGCCGCGCGGCGCGACCAGCAGGATCAGCACCACGCCCAGCCCGAAGGCCGCCAGGTAGTAGGTCTGCAGGTCGCGCAGCGCCTCGGGCAGCACGGTGATGACCACGGCGCCCAGGAAGGTCCCGGCGATCGAACCCAACCCGCCCATGACCACCATCAGCATCATCTTGATGCTCTCGAACACGGTGAAGTTGTTGGGCGCCGCGAAGCCGGCCAGCAGCACGTACAGGCCGCCGGCGAGCGCGCCGCAGGCGCTGCACAGCATGAAGGCGATGGTCTTGGCCTTGCGCGAATCCACGCCCATCGCCTCGGCGGCGATCTCGTCGTCGCGCACCGCGCGCAGCGTGCGGCCGATGCGGCTGCGGTGGAAATGCACGGCCAGGGCGTAGACCGCGGCGCACACCGCCAGCAGCGGAAGGTAGAGCTGCCGGTCGATGCTGCCGCCCAGGCCGGGAATCGACAGCGTCGGGATGTCGCGCAGGCCCATCGGCCCGCCGGTGAGCCATTCCTCGTTGATGGCCACCATGCGGAAGATCTCGTTCAGGCCCAGCGTGACGATCGCGAGGTAGTGGCCCTTGATGCGCGTGCTCACGGCCCCCAGCAGGGCGCCGACGGCGGTGGTCAGCAGCACCGCGGCGGGGAGCGCCACGAACCACGGCAGCTGCAGGCGCATCATCAGCAGCGCCGTGGCATAGCCGCCGAAGCCCACCAGCGCGGCCTGGCCGAGCACGATCTGGCCGGCCACGCCGGTGACGATCTGCAGGCCCAGCGCCGCGATGGCGAAGATCCAGGCGAGGTTGAGCACCCGCAGGTAGTAGTCGTTCAGGCCGAAGGCGATGGGCGCGGCGAGCGCGGCCAGCACGGCCAGCCAGGCCAGGGGGCGCAGGAGTCGGGAGGACATCGAGCGGGCTCCCTCAGGCGCGGTCGGCATGGCGTTCGGGCAGCAGGCCCTGCGGCCGCACCAGCAGGAACACCAGCAGCAGCACGAAGGCCAGCGCGTCCTTGTAGGTGGACGAGATGGTGAAGGCCCCCACGTTCTCGGCGATGCCCAGCAGCACGCCGCCCAGGATCGCCCCCGGCACGCTGCCGAAGCCGCCGATGATCATGGCCACGAAGCCCTTCAGGCCCACCAGCGTGCCCATCTCCGTCGTGACGTAGAACAGCGGCGCGAGCAGGATGCCGGCCAGCGCCGCCAGCACGGACGAGAAGGCGAAGGTGCCGGCCAGCACCCGGTTGACCGGGATGCCCATGAGGCGTGCGGTCTCGCGGTCCAGCGCGGTGGCGCGCATCATCTTGCCGACCGTGGTGTAGCGCAGCGCCAGGTATTGCAGCACCATGATGACCAGCACGATGGCCATGATGACCAGCTGCTGCACCGGGATGCGGAAGGCGCCGAAGTCCAGCACGCCGTCGCCGAAGGGGCTGAGGTACAGCAGCGGCTCCGGGCCGTAGATGATGCGGGCCATCTCCTTGAGGAAGATGCCGAAGCCCACCGTCGCGATGATGGCCACCAGCGCCTTCTGCCGCTGCAGCCGCGCGAACACCAGCACCGAGAACAGGGCGCCCATGAGCGCCATGGCCCCGGCCGTGCTCAGCGCCGCGAGCCAGAAGGGCAGGTTCAGGCTGGTCGTGAAGGTGGCCACGAACACGAAGGCAGCGAAGGTGAGGAATTCGCCCGCCGCGAAGTTCACGATGGCCATCGTGTTCCACACGTAGGCATAGCCCAGCGCGATGAGCGCGTAGATGCAGCCCATGGCCAGGCCGCTGATGATCACTTGTCCCAGCATTGCGTTGTCTCCGGTTCGTGAACCGCCCCTTCCGCGAGGGGCGTCGTTGGCAGGTCTACAGGCTCTCGGCCATGCGCAGCAGTGCGACCATGCCGGGGTCGTCCATGCCGATGGTCTTGTCGGCGAACATGCGTGCGCGCCCGATCCGGTTGGGGCGGTCGCGGAAGCTGTCGAGCGCGGCTCGCGCGGCGTCGCACGCCACGGGACGCAGGGGCGTGCCGTCCGGCGCTTCGGCCAGGGCCTGGCGCACGGCGTGCAGGCTGTCGAGCACGGTCTTGTCGCCCAGGCTCGCACCGCCGCGGGCCGCCAGCGTGTCGCCGATCTCGCCGAGCAGGGCCGCCAGGGCCGGCCGGTCGAGCGCGTCGGTGCCGGCGCATCGCTTGGCGGCGGTCATCAGCGCGACCGTCAGCAGGGTGCCGAAGCTCGAGCCCGAGGCCTTGGCGCAGGCCTGCGCGCAGCGTCGCAGCATGGCGTCCAGCGGCGCGCCGGCGATCTCGGGCAGGGCCTGCTCGACCAGCGTGGCGCACTTGTCGAGCGTGGCGCCCAGGTCGGCATCGCCCAGGCGGCCGTCGAGCGCGTTGAGCTCGGGCGCCGCGCGGTGCACGCCGGCGCACCACGTCGGCAGTGCGGCGGCCAGGGTCTGCGCGTCGAGCATCAGCGCACGCTCCAGAAGGGGCAGTCGGCCGGTGCGGCGAGCAGCTGCGCCAGTTCGTCGTCCAGCTTCATCACGCTCAGGGACGCACCGGCCATCTCCATCGAGGTGGCGTAGCGGCCCACCAGCGGATGGGCGATCGCGATGCCGCGCTCGTCGAGCACCTGCCGCGCGCGGCGGTAGAGGATGTACAGCTCTTCCAGCGGCGTGGCGCCCAGGCTGTTGACCAGCAGGGCGATGCGGTCGCCGCGTGCCAGCTGCAGTTCGGGCAGCACGTGGCCAAGCATCTCGTCGACCAGGGCGTCGGCGCTCTTGAGCGGCCCGCGCCAGATGCCCGGCTCGCCATGGATGCCCATGCCGAATTCCACCTCGGTGTCGGCGATCTCGAAGGAGGCCTTGCCCGATTCGGGCACCACGCAGGGCGTGAGGGCCACGCCGATGGAGCGCACGGCCTCGTTGGCCTTGCGCGCCAGCGCCGTCACCTCCTCGAGCGACGCCCCGGCTGCGGCCTTGGCGCCGGCCGCCTTGTAGACGAAGACCAGGCCGGCCACGCCGCGGCGCTTCTCGCGCTGGTCGGCCGGCGCGCTGGCCACGTCGTCCGACACGCGCACGGACGCGACCTGCAGCCCTTCCATCTCCAGCATCTCGGCCGCCATGTCGAAGTTCATGCGGTCGCCGCCGTAGTTGCCGTACAGCTGGAGCACGCCGGCGCCGCCGTCGGCCGCGCGCGCGGCGGTCATGCAGTCGTCCATGCGTGGGCCGGCGAACACGTTGCCCACGGCGCAGCTGTCGAGCAGGCCGTCGCCGACGTAGCCCAGGAACACCGGCAGGTGCCCCGAGCCGCCGCCGGTCACGATGCCCACCTTGCCCGCGACCGGGCCGCGGCTGCGCACGACGACGCGGCCGTCGTCGCCGGCACGGGCGAGTTCGGGATGGCACAGCACCAGGCCGTCGAGCATCTCGTCGACGTAGGCCTTCGGGTCGTTGAGGATCTTCTTCACGTTGCGGTGTCCGGGGGCGGGTGGGGTCAGTCGGCCTTCAGGCGGCCGTCCTTGACGGACTGGCTGGCCAGGGCGTACTCGGTGTCGAGGATGCGGGCGAATTCCTGCGGCGTGCTGCTGACGGCGACGCTGCCCAGCTCGCGGGCGTTCTGCACCGTGTACGGGTCCTTCACGGCCTGCGCCAGCGAGGCGGCCAGCTTGTCCTGCAGGTCCTTGGGCATGCCGGCCGGGCCGAGGACGCCGACGTAGGTGGTGCCGTCGAGGCTGCCGAAGCCCAGCTCGGCCACGGTCTTGACGCCCGGCAGCGAGGGGTCCTGCGCCGGGCCGAGGACGGCGAGCGGCTCGAGCTGGCCGGACTTGATGTACGGCAGCGAGCTCGTCACCTGGTCGAAATGCACGTCCACCTGGCCGCCCATCAGGTCGACCAGCGCCGGCGCCGAGCCCTTGTAGCTGACGCTGGTGAAGCGGGCCTTGAGCAGGTTCTCGAGCTGGATGAGCGCCAGCTGGTTGGGCGTGCCGGGGCCGGAATGCGCGGCCAGGACCTTGCCCTCGGCGGTGCGCGCGTAGGTGGCGAAGTCCTGGAAGTTCTTGAACCGGGCGTCGTTCTTGCGCGCCAGGATCACCATCGAGCTCTTGTTGACCAGGCCGATGGGCGCGAAGTTGGCGCGCGTGTACTGGGTCTTGACGATCTCGGGCACCGTGACGATCACGCCCGCGCCGCACAGCAGCAGCGTGTAGCCGTCGGGCTGCGCGCGTGCCACCAGCGATGCGCCGATGGAGCCGCCGGCGCCGGCGCGGTTGTCCACCACCACCGACTGGCCGAGCACCTTGCCCAGCGACACTGCGACGCTGCGCGCCACGATGTCGGTGTTGCCGCCGGGTGCGAAGGGCACGATGAGCGTGACCGGCTTGGTCGGGAAGCCGCCCTGCGCGAAGGCGCGCGGCCCCACGGCGAGGCCGGCGGCGGCCAGCGCGCCGGCCTTCATCAGATTGCGTCGTTGGATGTTCATGCTTGTCTCCGTCGTTGTCGGGATGGCGCGTGCGCTCAGGCCTCGAAGGCCAGCACGGCGTCCAGGGTCTTGCGGATGCGGGCGGTCTGGGCCTCGCTGGTGGCGGGCATCGGCGCGCGGGGCAGGCCGGTGGGGCAGCCCTGCAGCGCGATGGTGGTCTTGAGGTTGGCCGGCAGGTTGTCGCCCACCACGGCGTTCCAGAAGGTCAGCATGGCGCGGTGGATCTCCAGGCCCTTGGCATGGTCGCCCGCCTGCACCGCGTTCCACAGCGCCACGCACACGCCCGGCAGCGCGGCCGGCGTGGCGGCGATGGCGCCGTGCGCGCCGAGCGCGAAGGACGAGTACATGAGTGCATCGACGGCGGAGAACACCTTGCAGCCCTCGGGCACGCCCAGCACCAGGTCGGCCATGAGCTTGAGGTCGCCCTGGCTCTGCTTGATGCCCTGCACGCCGGGCAGCTCCTGCATCAGGCGGATCATCTGCGCCGGGTTGAGGTAGTTCCAGGGCACGACGTTGTAGATGATGACCGGGATGTCCACGGCCTCCGTCAGCGCCTTGAAGTGGTTGAAGGTGGCTTCCTCGTCGGGCTTGAAGAGGTAGTGCACGGGCGTGACCTGCAGGCCGGCGATCGGCAGGTGCGCGACCGACTTGGCACGGCGGATCGCGTCGCGGGTGCTGTTGGAGATGATCCCGGCGACGACCGGCACCTTGCCGGCCACCTCGTCGACGGTGATCTCCATGACCCGCGCGAATTCCTCGGCGGTGAAGGTGTGGCCCTCGCCGGTGCTGCCGCCGGGGCAGACGCCGTGCACGCCCTTGGACAGGTTGAAGCGGATGACGTTGCGGAAGGCCGCTTCGTCGATCTCGCCGTCGGCGGTGAAGGGGGTGACCAGGGGCGGGATGATGCCGTTGAGTTCGAGGGCCATGAGCTGGGTTCCGTGAGCAGTGGGACTGCGGTGGGGTGGAATGAAGGGCGCGGAGGCCGGGCCTGGAGCGCTGAGCCCGGACTATACGCTCACTGACATGTCAGATGGATGTTAGTACTATCCCTAGTACGCACCCAGCGTGCGCGCCGCCGTCCCGCCCCGATACCATGGCCCCCATGAACCCCACAGCCACCGCCCGCGCCGCCACTCGGCCGGGCCGCGCCGAGCCGGCCGCCGGACAGGCCGTCGAGCCGGTCACGCAGCGCAACCTCGCCTACCAGGGCTTTAGGCAGCAGATCATCGACGCGCGCATCCGCCCGGGCCAGTTCGTCTCGCAGCGCGAGCTGATGCAGCTGCTGGCGATGCCGCTGGCCGCGGTGCGCGAACTGGTGCCGCGGCTGGAGGCGGCCGGGCTCATCAAGGCGGTGCCCAAGCGTGGCCTGCAGGTCGCGACGGTGGACATGAAGCTCATCCGCAATGCCTGGCAGGTGCGTGCGATGGTCGAGCGCGAGGCGGTGCAGCGCTTCGCCGAGGTGGCGACGCCGGCGACGCTGGAGCGCCTCATCGCCGACCACGAGGCGATCCTGCAGCGCGCGCTGCAGCCCCAGCCCGACGCGGCGCTGGAGAAGGACGCGCAGGCCGTGGACTGGGGCCTGCACGACCTGATGGTGGACAGCATCGGCAACGAGATCCTGTCGGAGATCTACCGCGTCAACAGCCTGCACGTGCGGCTGATCCGCTACGACGCCGACTCGATGCGCCCGGTCCAGGTGGTGCCCGCCATGCGCGAGCACCTGGCCTTCCTGCGCGCGCTGGCGGCCGGGGACCGCGAGGGCGCGCTGGCGCAGATGATGTCGCACATCGAGCACTCCAAGCATCGCGTGCTGGCCGGCATGCTCGGCATGCCGCCAACGGCCGAGCGCTGAGCCGGCTCAGCCCCCGTGCAGGCCCGCGACCAGCTGGCGCAGCCACTGGCTGGCCGGCGTGCGGTGCTGGCGGGCGTGCCAGAACATGTTGATGGCGATCGGCGGCAGCGCGGCCGGGTGCGGCACGCTCACCAGGTCGAAGGGCGCGCCCACGCGCTGGGCGAAGCGCTCGGGCACCGTGGCGATCATGTCGCTGGCCTGCAGGATGTGGCCCACCGCCACGAAGTGCGGCACCGTCAGCCGCACGTCGCGCCGGATGCCCTGGCGCGCAAGCAGCTCGTCGACCTGGCCGTGGCCGGTGCCCGCCGCGACCACCACGACGTGCTCGGCCGCCTGGAACTCGCGCAGGCTGATGCGGCGCTTGTCCAGCGCATGCCCGCGGCGCATCAGGCACACGTAGCGCTGCGTGAACAGGCGCCGCTGGAAGAAGCCGGCGCGCAGGTCGGGCAGCAGGCCGAGGGCCAGGTCGACGTGTCCCGCCTCCATCTCGTCCTTGAGGTTCACCGCGGTGTTGCGCACCGTGCTCACGCGCACGCCGGGCGCCGAGTCGCGAAGCGCCGCCATGAGCCCGGGCAGGAAATAGATCTCGCCGATGTCGGTCATGCCGATGGTGAAGGCCCGTTCGCTCGTGGCGGGGTCGAAGCCGTCGCGCTGGTTGAGCGCGCCGTGCAGCAGGCCCAGCGCATTGGCCACCGGCTCGGCCAGCTGTTCCGCCAGCGGGGTCGGCACCATGCCCTGCGAGGTGCGCAGGAACAGCTCGTCCCCGAAGGCCTTGCGCAGGCGGGCGAGGGCGTTGCTCACCGCCGGCTGGCTCAGGCCCAGCGTCTGCGCGGCCGCCGACACGCGCCGCTCGATCAGCAACTGGTTGAGCACCACCAGCAGGTTCAGGTCGATCTCGTGCAGGTTCATCGGCGTTATTGACGATGGTGATGTGACGTATTCACAAGATTCTATTGATGGATAACGCGGCGGGAGCGACCATCGTCCTTCCGAGAACGACAGAGACAAGGACGGCCCATGGACGCCATGGAGACCCCACGCCCCGCGACGCCCGACGGTCCCGCGCAGCCCCTGCGTTGGGAAGGCGGCGGCAGCAGCCGCATTCCCTTCGCCGCCTACACCGACGAGGCCCTGCACCGGCGCGAACTGGAGCGCTTCTTCTACCGTGGCCACTGGTGCTACGTCGGCCTCGAGGCCGAGATACCGAACCCGGGCGACTTCAAGCGCACGGCGGTGGGCGAGCGCTCGGTCATCCTCACGCGCGCCGCCGACGGCAGCGTGCACGTGGTCGAGAACGTCTGCGCCCACCGCGGCATGGCCTTCTGCCGCGAGCGGCACGGCAACCGCAAGGAGTTCGTCTGCCCGTATCACCAGTGGAACTACACGCTCAAGGGCGACCTGCAGGGCGTGCCCTTCCGCCGCGGCGTGAAGCAGGACGGCAAGGTGCACGGCGGCATGCCGGCGGACTTCAAGACCGAGGACAACGGCCTCAACAAGCTCAAGGTGGCCGTGCGTGGCGGCGTGGTCTTCGCCAGCTTCGACCACGACGTGGAGTCGCTCGAGGACTTCATGGGGCCGGCCATCCTGCGCTGGTTCGACCGGATGTTCGACGGCCGCCGCCTCAGGATCCTGGGCTACAACCGCCAGCGCATTCCCGGCAACTGGAAGCTGATGCAGGAGAACATCAAGGACCCGTACCACCCGGGCCTGCTGCACACCTGGTTCGTCACCTTCGGCCTCTGGCGGGCCGACAACAAGTCGCAGCTGGTCATGGACGAGCGGCACCGGCACGCGGCCATGATCTCCACCCGCGGCGCGCAGGGCAAGGCGGCGCAGGTCACGCAGGTGTCGAGCTTCAAGGAGAGCATGCAGCTGGAGGACGCGCGCTTCCTGGACATCGTGCCCGAGGACTGGTGGAAGGGGCCGACGGCCGTCATGACCACGCTCTTTCCCAGCGTCATCCTGCAGCAGCAGGTCAACAGCGTGTCCACCCGCCACATCCAGCCCGACGGGCACGGCGCCTTCTTCTTCGAGTGGACGCACTTCGCCTTCGAGGACGACAGCGAGGAGATGGTCCAGCGCCGCCTGCGCCAGGCCAACCTCTTCGGCCCGGCGGGCTTCGTCTCCGCCGACGACGGCGAGGTGATCGAGCTGTCGCAGATGGGCTTCGAGTCCAGGCCCTGGCACCGCACGCTGGCCGAGCTGGGTGGCCGCACCGTCGAAGACACCGACCACATGGTGACCGAGACGCTCATCCGCGGCATGTACGCGTACTGGCGCGAGGTGATGGAGAGGCCATGACCCTGCTCAATTCGGAAGAATGGTTCGAGCTCACCCAGCTCTATGCCGAATACGCCAGCGCCCTCGACGCGGCCGACTGGGACCGCTGGCCGGAGTTCTTCACCGAGGACTGCAGCTACCGCCTGCAGCCGCGCGAGAACCACGAGCGCGGCTTTCCTCTGGCCACGCTGTCCTTCGAGAGCCGGGCGATGCTGCGCGACCGTGTCTACGGCATCCGCGAGACGCTGTTCCACGACCCCTACTACCAGCGGCATGTGGTCGGCACGCCGCTGGTGCGCAAGGTGGAGGAGGGCCACATCCACTGCGAGGCCAACTACGCGGTCTTCCGCACCAAGCTCTCGCAGCTCACCACGGTGTTCAACGTCGGCCGCACCATCGACGAGGTGGTGCGCACGCCCCAGGGCCTGAGGTTCGCCGCGCGCCTGGTGGTGTACGACAGCGAAATGATCCCGAATTCCATCATCTACCCGATATGAGCGAACAAGAAACCAGAGAACCCGATCCCCACGGCCCGGCGCTGCGCCGCTTCGTCGACCCGGCCTACGTGCCGCTGTGCGATTCACTGGCCGAGGTGCGCGAGCGCATCGACGCACTGGACGTGCAGATCGTGAAGCTGCTGGCCGAGCGCGGCCGCTGCGTGCGCGACGCGGCCCGCTTCAAGCGCGACGCCTTCCAGGTGTCGGCGCCGCAGCGCCAGCAGCAGGTCTTCGACAAGGTGCGTCGGCTGGCCGAGCAGGAGGGCGCCTACCCCGAGGTGGTGGAGGCCTGCTACCGCGCGATGGTGGCCGGCTTCATCGCGCGCGAGCAGCAGGACCATGCGCAGATGGTGCCGGTCGCGCAGGCCGACGCATGAAGCGGCGCCTCGTCGTCCTGGCCGCCGGCCTGCTGGCAACGCTCGTCCACGCGCAGGACTGGCCCCAGCGCCCGGTGCGCATCGTGGTGCCCTTCGCTGCCGGTTCGTCGCCCGACATCCTGGCGCGCATCGTCAACGACCGCCTGGCGCAGCGCCTGGGCCAGCCGCTGATCGTCGACAACAAGGCCGGCGCGGGCGGCAATGCGGGCACCGACCTGGTGGCCAAGGCCGCACCCGACGGGCAGACCTTCCTGCTCTCGGTCAACGCGCCCCTGGTCTACAACACGGTGCTCTACCGCAACCTGCCCTACGACCCCTTCCGCGACCTGGTGCCGGTGGCGCTGGCGGCGACCACGCCCAACGTGTGCGCGGTCAACGCGCAGCTGGGCATCGATTCGGTGAAGGGCTGGCTCGACGCCCTGCGGCGCAACCCGGGCAAGTACAACTTCGCATCCACCGGCAACGGCTCGATCTCGCACCTGGGCGTGGAGCTCATCAAGGCGAAGACGCAGTCCTTCGCCGTGCACATTCCCTATGCCTCGTCGGCGCAGGCCGTGACGGCGCTGGTGCAGGGCGACGTGCAGTTCGCGTGCCTCCCGCCCGTCACGGTGATGCCGCAGGTCAAGGCCGGCAAGCTCAAGGCGCTGGCGGTCACGTCGGCGCAGCGCTCGGCGCTGCTGCCCGAGCTGCCCACGCTGCGCGAATCGGGCCTGCCCGACATCCAGGCCGTGCCCTGGTTCGCGTACATGGCGCCCAGGGGCACGCCGCAGCCCATCGTCGACCGCATGAGCCGCGAGATCGCGGCCGTGCTGGCCGAGCCCGAGACCAGGCAGCGCCTGCTCACGGCCTACTTCGACCCCGTCGGCGGCTCGCCCAGGCAACTGGCGGACTTCATGCGCGACGAGCTGCAGCGCTGGAGGCCGGTGATCGAGCGTGCCGGCCTGAAACCCGACTGAGCCCCGAGGACCCACGATGACCGATTCCACCCTGGCCTGGACCGACGCCGGTGCCGCTGACGCGCTGGCCCCCGAAGACGTGGTGGCCCTCGAGGTCGGCGGGCGCGAGATCGCGGTCTTCGGGGTCGATGGCCGGTTCTACGCCACCGACAACCTCTGCACCCACGGCCACGCGCGGCTGTGCGACGGTTTCCTGCTCGGCGAGGAGATCGAGTGCCCGCTGCACCAGGGCCGCTTCGACGTGCGCACCGGCCAGCCAACCTGCGAGCCGGTGACCGAGCCGTTGCGCACCTACCCGATCCGCATCGAGGACGGGCGCGTGTTCGTCGCGCTCAGCGCGGGCTGAAGGCGCCCGGCTTCACAGCTGCGCCCGCGCCTTGTCGACCCACATCTGAAGGCTGTCCAGCAGGTCCTTCTGGCTGAAGGAGCAGCTCTCCTCGCTGAAGAGCGCGCTGGATTCGAGCCGGTCCAGGAGGTTCAGCAACACCTCGCGGTAGCGCGCGGGCAGGGCGCCGAGCAGGGCCTCGCTCGCGCGGGCGGTGTCGGACAGCGCGGCGATGCGGCCGGTGCCCTCGCGCAGGGCGATCAGTGCGGCCGCGACCGCATCGAGCTGGGCGGCCGGCGTGCTCATCGCGCGGGCGCCCCGGCGGGCAGCGGCAGGCCGCGCTCGGCCATCACGCTGCGCAGCACGTCGGGGTAGTCGGTGATGAGCCCGTCCACGCCCCAGTCCACCAGGCGCGCCATGTCGGCGCGCTGGTTCACCGTCCAGGGCAGCACGGCGATGCCCAGCGCATGCGCCTCGCGCAGCGCCTCGGGCGTGAGGTCGGCGAAGGCGGGCGACCAGATCACGGGGCCGGGTCCGTTGGCGGCAGCCGCCTTCACCAGGCGCGGCGTCGAGCCGAAGTCGGCAGCGGCGAGCCCGGCCGTCCAGCGGCTGTCGCGCAGCGTGCGCGCGCTCGTGAGGTAGGCGCGCGGCAGGTGCGGCGCCAGGCGGCCGACCAGCGCCAGCGTGCGCCAGTCGAAGCTCTGCACCGTCACGCGCGAGGCGACCCCGGCGCGCTCGATCTCGGCCAGCAGGGCGCGCACCATCGGCTCGGGCGCGGCCGTCTCATCGGGCTTCGTGGGGTCGATCTTGGTCTCGATGTTGAAGCGCACGCGCGTCGCGCCCTGCGCCTGCATGCGCGCGAAGAGTTGGGCCAGCGTGGGAATGCGCTCGCCGTCGCGCGGCTGCTGCGTCGCGAACTGGCGGCCGTAGGCGGTCGCCGGGTCGAGCCGGCCCACGTCGTAGGCCTGCAGCTGCGCGAGCGTGAGGCTGCGGATCGGCGCGCCCTGGGCCGGCAGCCACCGCCCCTGCGCATCGCGCGTGTGGTCGGGGTTGAGGCGCGTGTCGTGCGAGACGACCGGAACGCCGTCGGCGCTCAGGCCGATGTCCAGCTCCAGCGTGTCCACCCCCATGGCCGCGGCGTGCGAGAACGCCGCCAGGGTGTTCTCCGGCGCGAGGCCGCGTCCGCCGCGATGGGCCTGCAGGTCGAAGGAGCGGCCGCCGGTCACGCTGCCGGCGCAGCCGGCCAGAAGCAAGGCCGCAAGCCAGAAAGGCCGCCAGCGCCCACCCGGCGGGCGTGAGGTGCTATCGAAAAATGAGTGAAGGGGCATGGGCAGGCGTGGGGGTGGAGCAGGGCCGGTGCACGAGGCGGCGGCGAGGCGGTCTTTTACTTCAGTTCGACCTTGATGCCGTCGGCCACCACGTGGATGGCGCCGATCTCGTAGGTCTTGCGTCCCACGGTCAATTCCTCGCGCGTGAAGGTGCGCAGCGCCTGGCCCTGCAGCGCCTCCTGCGCCACGGCGCCGCCGATGCGCTGCAGCCGCACCGCGTCCTGGCCCGTCACGCCGTCCAGGGCGATCTGCTCGGCGCGCGGCTGTTCCAGCCGCAGCGCGAGCGTCGCGGCGTCGTAGCGCAGCGCGCTGCTGACCGTGAGCGAGCCACCCACGCGCGGCGGTTGCAGAAAGGGGCTGGCGATGGACACGCGCGTGGCGATGGCGGCCCGGTTGTTGGCCGCGTCCAGGCCGAGCACCGGGTCCGTCAGCGTCACCGTGAAGAGCTCGCCATAACCCTGCTGCAGCGGAAAGCGGCGCAGCAACTGGGCCTGCAGCTCCTCGCGCGTGGCCGTGTATTCGCTGGTGAAGAAGTTGAAACCCGCCAGTGCCGGCCAGGCAGGAAGCAGACCGGCCGCGGCCGCCAGGCGCAGCATCTGCCGCCGCGCGGGCGACGCGGCGCGGGTCTCGCGAAAAGGGGGAGAGCCAACGCGACGATGGTGGAAATTCACAAGCACAGATCTTTGGAACCTTTGACCTAAGAAAGCGGTTGATGGCGCAAATACGTGAAAAAAGTCTCGATAAATGCCGTAGGACGTTGCTGATTTTTTAGGCAAAAAACGTCAAACAAATGTGACTCGCCCGTAAAAAGCGCGTCATGTGCTGGCCTGCGGCGGTTCGGCGCATGAGACGGACGGGGCATCTCGCGTCGGTCGCGCCCCGATGTGCAAACGCAATCACGAGGAGTGGATCATGGCAGTCAAGCAAGGTTCGGAATGGCGGCGCGTCGCATGCGTTGCCGCAGTGGTGGCAGCGCTCGGCACGCTGGGCGCGTGCTCATCGGGCGGTGGCCATGTGGGCTTCGGGCTCGGAGGCGGCGGACACGTCGGCGGCGGCGGCGACGTCGGGGGTGGCACGGGCGGCGGTGGGGGTGGCACGGGCGGCGGTGGCGGCGGGGGCGGTGGCACCGACGTGGGCGGCAACCCGGGCGGTGGTAATCCCGGGGGCGGCAACCCGGGGGGTGGCAACCCGGGCGGCGGCGACGGCGGCGGCACCCGCAATGCCTCGGCCACCGGCAACCTCCTCAATGGCGTCGGCCAGACGGTGACCGGCGTCGGCACGACGGTGTCGGGCCTGGGCACGGGCACGCCCGCCAGCGGCGTGCTCACCAATGCCGGCAACACGGTCGGCAGCACCGGCACGGCCGTGAGCAACGGGCTGGGCCAGCTGGGCAAGAGCGACGACGCGGTCGGCGGGACGCTGGGCGGCCTGCCGCCGGTGGTCGACAACGCGGGCAAGACGGTGTCGAGCACCGGCGAGCTGGTCACCGCGATCGGCAGCAACACCCCGCTGCGGCCCGTGACGGGTGCGGCCGGCGGATTGGTCGACAGGGTGGGCGATGGCGTCAGCGGGCTCTCGGGCCAACTGGCCAACGTGACCGACAACGGCAGCGTGCGCCAGGTGACCGGCAAGCTCAACGACGTGATCGTGCCCATCGACCGCAACGTCGGGACGCTGACGCAGCGCGTGGGCGATGGCCTGGGCGTGGGCGAGCCGGTGGCCAACCTCACGAACCAGCTCGGCCAGGGCATCAAGGGCAACGGCAGCAACGGCATCACCAACGGCCTGGGCAACACGGTGGCGGCCGTCGGCGGCGTGGTCCATGCCACCGACGCGCAGCAGGGCAGCCTGCTGGGCGGCCTGACGGGTGGCCTCACCGGGGGCAACGGCGGCTTGACGGCCGGCCTCGGTGTCGGTGCCGGCGGCGGTGTGAGCGCGGGCAGCGGTGGCCTTGCCGCCGGTGCAGGCGCAGGGGCCGGCGCGGGCCTGGTCGGCAGCACCGTCAACGGCCTGGGCAGCACGGTGGGCGGCGTGACGGCCGGCCTCGGGCTGGGTGTGGGCGCGGCGGCCACGCCCTCGGGCGCGGGGGCGGGTGTCGGTGCCGGCGCGGGTGTCGGCGGCCTGGTCGGCAATGTCGTCAACGGCGTGGGCACCACCGTCGGCGGCATCACCGGCGGACTGGGCCTGGGCGCCGGGGCCGGCACCTCGGGCGGCACCACGACCGCCAATGCCGGACTGGGCGGCGGCCTGGTGGGCGGGCTGCTGAGCCCGGTGACCGGCGTGCTCGCCAAGTAGGCGCGGCAGCGGCTTCGCTGCAAGGAACAACGCCCGCCGGTGCGATGCGCCGGCGGGCGTTGTCTCGTGGGGGGCCGGCTCCGGCTCGCGTCTCAGTCGTGCAGCGACGACAGGAACTGCTTGAGTTCGGCCGTCTGCGGGTTGCCGAACAGCTCGGCCGGCGGGCCCATCTCGTGCACGCGGCCCTGGTGCATGAAGATCACGCGGTCGCTCACCTTGCGGGCGAAGCTCATCTCGTGCGTGACCATGAGCAGGGTCATGCCTTCGTCGGCCAGCGACTCGACGACGCGCAGCACCTCGCCCACCAGCTCGGGGTCGAGCGCCGAGGTGATCTCGTCGCACAGCAGCACGGCCGGCTCCATGGCCAGGGCGCGCGCGATGGCCACGCGCTGCTGCTGGCCGCCCGAGAGCTGGTCGGGCATGGCGTCGAACTTCTCGGCCAGGCCCACGCGGGCCAGCAGCTTCTTCGCCTGCGCCTCGGCCTCGGACTTGGAGCGCCGCTTCACCAGGGTGGGGGCCAGCATCACGTTGCGGCCGACCGAGAGGTGCGGGAAGAGGTTGAAGCTCTGGAAGATCATGCCCACCCGCTGGCGCAGTTCGCGCATGGCGAGCGCGCTCTCGTGCAGCAGCGGCTTGTTGTCGACGGTGAGCGAACCTTCCTGGAACACCTCCAGCCCGTTGATGCAACGCAGCAGCGTGCTCTTGCCCGAGCCGCTCTTGCCGATGATGGCGATCACCTCGCCACGCAGCACGTCGAGGTCGATGCCCTTGAGCACCTGGTTCGTGCCGTAGGACTTCTTGAGCGCCGTGATCTTGACGATCGGCGCGCCGGGGGCCACATGGGCGTGGGCCGCGGGTTCTGCAACGGTGGCGTTCATGGTGCGAAGGTGGAGGTTGGGGAGAACGGGGTGCGTGCTCAACGCGTGCCGCGCGTGCGGCGTTCGAGGTGCTTGGCGTACAGGCTCACCGGGAAGCACAGCGCGAAGTACAGCAGCGCCACGCAGCTGAAGACGGTGAAGGGCGCGAAGGTGACGTTGGCGATCATGCTGCCGGCCTTGGTGAGCTCCACGAAGCCGATGACCGACGCCAGCGCGGTGCCCTTGATGACCTGCACCAGGAAGCCGACCGTGGGTGCGATCGCGATCTTCACGGCCTGCGGCAGGATCACGTGCCGCATCTGCTCGCCGAAGGACAGGGCCAGGCTGCCCGAGGCCTCCCACTGGCCCTTGGGGATGGAGGCCACGCAGCCGCGCCAGATCTCGGTGAGGAAGGCGCTGGTGTAGAGCGTGAGCGCCACCGAGGCGGCCGTCCACGCCGACACGTCGATGCCGAAGAGCGCGATGCCGAAGTAGGCCAGGAAGAGCTGCATCAGCAGCGGCGTGCCCTGGAAGAGCTGCACGTAGCCGGAGATGATCTTCTGCAGCACCGGCCCGGCGCGCAGCCGCAGCGCGAGCAGCAGCCCGCCCACGATGCCGCCGCCGACGAAGGCGATCAGCGACAGCACCACCGTCCAGCGCAGTGCCAGCAGCAGGTTGCGCAGGATGTCCCAGAGGGTGAATTCACTCATCGAAAACCTCGCACTCCATGGCGGTGACCTGCGTGGTGGGTGTTGCAGCTGCAGTTGCCTGGGTCCGGAGCGGCCGCGGAACCGGCTCGGCCGGGCCGCTGGCTGCGCCCCCTCGCAGGGGGTTGGCGGAGCGACACGCAGTGCGCGGAGACTGGGGGTGGGCCATCATCTTCCGAAATACCTGGGGCCGGCCCAGTTGAAGAAGCGGCGCGCAAGGACCGACAGCGCCAGGTAGATCAGCGTCGCGACGATGAAGGCCTCGAAGGCGCGGAAGTTGCGGCTCTGGATCAGGTTGGCGGCGTAGCTCAGTTCCTCGACCGAGATCTGCCCGCACACCGCCGAGCCCAGCATCACGATGATGATCTGGCTCACCATCGCGGGCCAGACCTTCTTCATCGCCGGCGGCAGCACCACGCGCAGGAAGACCTGCGCCCGGGTGAGCGCCAGGCTCACCGCCGCCTCGATCTGCCCCCTGGGCGTGGCCTCGATGCCAGCGCGGATGATCTCCGTGGCATAGGCGCCGAGGTTCAGCACCATCGCGATGATCGACGCCACTTCGGGTGTGAGCTTGATGCCCGAGGCCGGCAGCCCGAAGAAGATGAAGAACAGCTGCACGATGAAGGGCGTGTTGCGGATCAGCTCCACGTACGTGCCCACCACCCAGCGCAGCCACGGCGCGCCGTAGGCCCGCGCCCAGGCGCAGGCCACGCCGACGACCATGCCGATCACGGTGGCGATGGCCGTGAGGCCGAGCGTCCATGCCACGCCCTTGGCGAGCAGCCGCCAGTCGACGAGGATGGCCCAGAAATCGAAGGTCATGGCAAGGGGCTGCGAGCAGCGGAGTACGGTTGCGGCTCAAGGGCAAGCGAAGCGAAGCCTGTTCGGGAGCACCCGCGGAACCGGCCTTGCCGGGCCGCTGGGTGCGCCCCCTTGAGGGGGTATGGGACGGCCACACGCAGTGAGGCCGGCCAAACGGGGGGAGCCTTACACCGGAAGGTCGCCGATGCCCTTGCCCAGCCACTGCTTGGACATCTTGTCGAGCGTGCCGTCCTTCTTGGCGGCGGCGATGATCTCGTTGACCTTGGCCTTGAGCGCGTCCTCGCCCTTGGCGATGCCCACGAAGCAGGGGCTGTCCTTGAGCAGCAGCTTGTACTCGGCGTTGATCTTGGGGTTCTTGCGGATCATCTCGGCCGCGACGGCGCCGCTCATGGCGATGGTCTGCGTCTGGCCGGCGACGAAGGCGGCCACGGTGGCGTTGTTGTCCTCGAAGCGGCGGTAGTCGACATTGGGCGGCGCCACCTTGTTCAGTTCCTGGTCCTCCATGGCACCGCGGGTCACGGCCACGGTCTTGCCGGCCATGTCCTTGAAGTCGGTGAGCTTGAGCGACTTGGCCGCGAACACGCCCTGGAAGAAGGGCGCGTAGGCGGACGAGAAGTCGATCACCTTCTCGCGCTCGGCGTTCTTGCCCAGGGTGGAGATGACCAGGTCCGCCTTCTTCGTCTGCAGGTAGGGGATGCGGTTGGCGCTGGTCACGGGCACCAGCTCGAGCTTGACGCCCATCTTGGCGGCGATGAGCTTGGCCATGTCGATGTCCAGACCCTGCGGCGCCATGTCGGTGCCCACGAAGCCGTAGGGCGGGTAGTCCGTGGGCACGGCGACCTTCAGCGTCTTCGACTTCATGATGTTGTCGAGCGCGCTCTGCGCCTGGGCGGCGCCGGCGGCGACGAGGGCGGCAGCGGCCAGCAGGCCGGTGGTGAAGAGGCGTTTGGAAATCAGCGTCATAGCAGGGCTCCGAGGTAGGTCGATGAATCGTCGTCGGGGGACGGTGGCGCGCCGGCGGCCTTGCGGCCCCGGGCGCCGGGTGAGGGGGCGGAACGCAAATCCCGTGCCTTGGCGGCGGGCGCGCCGGCCGGCGTGTCCAGCGGCGCCAGCGCGTCGCGCAGGCGCGCCAGCGGGTCGGGGTCGGCCGTGACGCGCAGGGCCGACTGCACGGTGCCGATGTGCTCGGCCATCAGCGTCTCGGCGGCCGCGGTGTCGCCGCGTTCCAGCGCCTGCACGATGCGCACGTGGTCCTCGCAGGACTGCACGGCGTCGTGCGAGGACTGGTAGAGCATGGCGATGAGCGTGGTGCGCGCCGTGAAGTCGCGCAGCGTGTCGGCCAGCAGCGAATTGCCCAGGCACTCGGCCAGGCAGACGTGGAAGTCGCCCAGCAGGTAGCTGCGCGTGCCCACGTCGTCCTGCTTGAGCGCGGCCTTCTCCTGCTGCAGGTGGGCCTTGAGCTTGCGCAGGGCGGCCTTGTCGACGCGGCCGGCGCTGCGGATCAGGCCGACCTCGATCACCCGGCGCGCCTCGAAGGCCTCGCGCGCCTCGTCCTGCGAGGGCTCGATCAGGTACCAGCCGCGGCGCGCGCTCACCGTCACGATGCCGCGCGCGGCCAGGCGGGTGAGCGCCTCGCGCACGATGGTGCGGCTGCAGTCGAACAGCAGGGCGAGCTGCTGCTCGCCCAGCCGCGAGCCGGGTGCCAGTTTCTGGGCCATCACGGCCGCGACGATGCGGGCGCTGATGTCCGATGCGGAGATCGCCATGGCTGCATACCAGCAGCATCCGTGCCAACTGGTATGCAAGATTTGCGCACCACCGCGGCATGCGCGCGCACCACGGACGGGCGCGGCGCGCCGGGCGGGCGCACGAACGGGGAGCCGAAGGACCCCCCGCGCCCGGCGGCAGGACGCGTTGTCGCGCGCGTGGCAGGCCGCGCCTGCCGGCTTGGCGATGATCCGGGTCGTTCCCGATCCGCGCACGGCCGCCCGGGCCGCCGCACCATCACTCCAGGAGGCATCCCTTGAAGACCCGCATCACCGAACTCTTCGGCATCCAGCACCCCATCATCCAGGGCGGCATGCACTACGTCGGCCTGGCCGAGCTGGCGGCGGCCGTGTCCAACGCGGGCGGCCTGGGCATCATCACGGGCCTGACGCAGAAGACGCCCGAGCTGCTGGCGCGGGAGATCGCGCGCTGCCGCGAGATGACCGACAAGCCCTTCGGCGTGAACCTCACCTTCCTGCCCACGGTGAGCTCGCCCGACTACCCGGGCTACATCAAGGCCATCATCGAAGGCGGCGTGAAGGCCGTGGAGACGGCCGGCAACAACCCGCAGAAATGGATGCCGCTGCTCAAGGAGCACGGCATCAAGGTCATCCACAAATGCACCTCGGTGCGCCACGCGCTCAAGGCCGAGGCGATCGGCTGCGATGCCGTGAGCGTCGACGGCTTCGAGTGCGGCGGCCATCCGGGCGAGGACGACGTGCCCAACTTCATCCTGCTCCCGCGCGCCGCCGAGGAGCTGAAGATCCCCTTCGTCGCCTCGGGCGGCATGGCCGACGGCCGCAGCCTGGTGGCCGCGCTGGCGCTGGGGGCCGAGGGCATGAACATGGGCACGCGCTTCATCGCGACGAAAGAGGCGCCCGTGCACGAGAAGGTCAAGCAGGCCATCGTGGCCGCCAGCGAGCTCGACACGCGCCTGGTGATGCGCCCGCTGCGCAACACCGAGCGGGTGCTGAACAACGCCGCGGTCGAGCGCCTGCTCGAGAAGGAGAAGTCGCTCGGCGCCAACCTCAGGTTCGAGGACATCATCGAAGAGGTGGCCGGCGTCTACCCGCGCATCATGCAGAGCGGCGACATGGACGCCGGCGCCTGGAGCTGCGGCATGGTGGCCGGGCTGATCCACGACGTGCCGAGCTGCCAGGCATTGATCGACCGCATCATGGGCGAGGCCGACCAGCTGATCCGCCAGCGCCTGGCCGGCATGGCGGGCTGAGGCGTGCCCGGGGGTGGGGTCTTCAAGCCGAATCGGCCTGCAGCGCCCGCCCCGCCTGCGTCGGCAGCTATCGATTCGATAGCAAACGACGCCGCGAGGGCGCCGTCTTCCTCGCGAACGAGGGGGCTCAGCCCTTGAGCGTGGCCTTCAGCGTGATCTCGGGCACGCCCGCCAGCGCCTTGGACACCGGGCAGCCGGCCTTGGCGCCGGCGGCCAGTTCCTGGAACTTGGCGTCGTCGATGCCCGGCACCTCGGCCTCCAGTTCGAGCTGGATGCGGTCGATCTTGAAGCCCGCGCCGTCCTTGGCCAGGCGGGCCGACGCCTTGGTGTCGGCCGACTTCACCGCGATGCCCGCGGCCTCGGCCGCGAAGGCGAAGGCCATGGTGAAACAGGCCGCGTGCGCCGCGGCAATGATCTCTTCGGGGTTGGTGCCGGTGCGGTCATCCTCGAAGCGGCTGGCGAAGCCATAGGGGTAGTCCTTCAGCGCGCCGGTCTCGGTGCTGATGGCGCCCTTGCCGGCCTTGCCGGCGCCTTCCCAGTGAACCGAAGCCTTCTTGTCTGCAGCCATGGCGATGTCCTTTCGTGCGTGTGGCGGTGGGGCGGAAAACGGGCCCAGAGCCCTGTATCGCGCACGGTGGCGCCGGCGTCTGTAGTCGCACAGCGCGTCCGGCGTGCCCGGGGGCCGTTCGGTCGGGCGTCACGCAGGTGACGCACGCGGGGCTTTTCCTCATCCGCCGGCGCGAAGTCGCGTCGTACCCTCGCTGTCTTTCCGGAGACAGCCTGCATGCCCACACCCGCCGACCGCCCGCATTTCAAGTTCTGGCCCAAGCGCATCCCGCACGACATCCTGCTGCCTGCCACCTCGCTGTGGCACAACCTCAAGACCTCCGCCGAGCGCTACCCGGACAAGCCGGCGCTGGTGTTCTTCGACCGCGTGACGACGTACCGCGAGCTGGCGGCGCAGGTCGACGCGCTGGCCGGCGCCCTGCATGCGATGGGCGTGCAGCGTGGCGACCGCGTGGTGCTCGACATGCAGAACACGCCGCAGCTGGTGATCGCGCATTTCGCCATCCTGCGTGCCAATGCCGTCGTCGTGCCGGTCAACCCGATGAACAAGGCCGAGGAGCTCAAGCACTACATCACCGACCCCGACGCCAAGGTCGCGATCACCACCGGCGACCTCGCGCCCGAACTCGCCAAGGCCAGCAACGCGCTGCCCGCGGGGCAGGGCCTGAAGCACCTCGTCGTCTCGCAGTTCACCGACGCCTTCGACACGGCCGCCGCCGACACGCCCGCGATGGCGAACGCATGGCGCGACTGGCTGCTCACGCGACACCCGCTGCCGTCGCTCGACGGCGGCGAGGTCCACGCCTGGACCGAGGTGCTGGCCGCCGGCGAGCCGCCGCCCGAGCACGTGGTGGGCCGCGACGACATGGCGCTGCTGCCCTACACCAGCGGCACCACCGGCCTGCCCAAGGGCTGCATCCACCACCACTCGAGCCCGATGCACAACGCCATCTCCGGCAAGATGTGGGGTTGCGCGTCGGCCGAGACGGTGGTGCTGGCCGTGGTGCCGATGTTCCACATCACCGGCATCGTGAGCATGATGCACACGGCCATCCTGAGTTCGGCCAGCCTGATCATCATGCCGCGCTGGGACCGCGACGTGGCCGGCCACCTCATCTCCAAGTGGAAGGTCACGAGCTGGACCAACATCCCCACGATGGTCATCGACCTCATGGCCAGCCCGAACTTCAAGAACTACGACCTGTCGAGCCTCATCTACATCGGCGGTGGCGGGGCCGCCATGCCGCAGGCCGTGGCGCAGCGCCTGCTCGAAGAGTTCGGCCTGAGCTACCAGGAAGGCTACGGCCTGACCGAGACCGCCGCGCCCTCGCACGCCAACCCGCCCGACCATGCCAAGCAGCAGTGCCTGGGCATGCCCTTCGAGGGCGTCGACGCGCGCGTGGTCGACCCCGAGACCCTGCAGGAACTGCCTATCGGCGAATCGGGCGAGATCATCATCCACGGCCCGCAGGTCTTCCAGGGCTACTGGAAGCGGCCCGACGCCACCGCGGCGGCCTTCATCGAATTCGAGGGCAAGCGCTTCTTCCGTTCGGGCGACATGGGCCGCATGGACGAGGAGGGCTACTTCTTCATCACCGACCGCCTCAAGCGCATGATCAACGCCAGCGGCTTCAAGGTCTGGCCGGCCGAGGTCGAGCTGCTGATGTTCAGGCACCCGGCGGTCCAGGAGGCCTGCGTCATCTCCACCAAGGACGCCTACCGCGGCGAATCGGTCAAGGCCATGGTCGTGCTGCGCCCCACGCACAAGGACACCAAGGCCGAGGACATCATCGCCTGGTGCCGCGAGAACATGGCCGCCTACAAGGTGCCGCGGCAGGTGCAGTTCCTCGATGCGCTGCCCAAGAGCGGGAGCGGCAAGGTCATGTGGCGGCTGCTGCAGGAGGCGGAGGACGGCGCCAAGGCCAAGGCCGGTTGATCCGTTCGCGCACGCGGCCGGCCCGCGTGCGTATCAGTCGGGCCGGATGCCCGTGGCCCTGGCCAGCGCGGCGAAGCGCGCCGACTCCGAATGCACCCGTGTGCGCAACGAAGCGCCCGGCTCGCCCGTGATGTCGACGCCTTGCGCCGCGAATTCCGCGCGCAGTGCCGGGTCCGCCAGGGCCTGCGTGCTGGCCGCCTCGATCAGCCGCAGTGTCGCGGGCGGTGTGGCAGCGGGTGCGAACAACCCGAACCAGGTGCCTGCGCGCAAATCGGGATAGCTTTCGGCGAGCGCGGGGGTGTTCGGCAGCAGCGGGTGGCGGCGCGCGCCGCCGCTGGCCAGTGGCACCAGGCGCCCGGCCTGGATCTGGGGCAGCGCGGCGCCGACGGCGATGAACATGGCGTCGATGCGGCCCGCCAGCACGTCCTGCAGTCCCGCGGGAGCGGCGCGGTAGGGGATGTGCGTGACGTAGATGCCGGCGCGCTGCTTGAGCAGTTCGGCCGCCAGCTGCTGGGGGCTGCCATTGCCGCCCGAGGCGTAGTTCAACTGCCCGGGGCGCGCCTTGGCCGCGCGCACGAAGTCGGCCAGCGTGCGCCAGCCCGTGCCGGGATGCGTCACCAGCACGAAGTCCGTCTCGCCGAGCGCGGCCACAGGCGCCAGGTCGCGCTGCGCGTCGTAGGGCAGCGTGGCGCCCAGGGCGGGGAGGATGGTGATCGGGCCGTCGGCGCCGACCAGCAGCGTCTTCCCGTCGGGCGCCGCCTTGGCCACCGCGTCGGCCGCGATGGCGCCGCCCGCGCCGGGCCTGTTCTCGACCACGACGGGCGACTTCCATTCCGCCGCCAGCTTGGCGCCCAGGCGCCGCGCGAGCAGGTCGGGCGGGCTGCCCGCCACGTTGAGCACGATCAGCCGCACGGGGCCGTTCGGAAAAGTCTGCGCCTGCGCCGCGGTGGCGGCCAGAAGGCAAAGTGAAGAGAGCAGGAAGCTGCGTTTGCGCATGGTTGTTTCGCGGCAGCACGTCGTGGCCGGGGCCGCATTGTGGAAGCCCGGATGCTCGTAGCCAACGAAGATCGGGGCATATCGATATGCCTTGCCGATACAGGACGCGCCGACGACACGGCGCCTTGTTTCAAGCGGTCGGCCGGTGGTGCAGTCCACCAGGTCGGGGGTGCAGCACCCCCTTGCCATTCCTGTTGGCTTCGGTGATATCCGCAATTCGCGAATAGAGAATATGGCTCCCTGCATGGAGCTCAAACCTCAAGATCTGCTGGTGCTGTTGAAGGTGGCTGCCCACCCGCCGCAACGCTGGACCTATGCCTCGCTGGGCGGGGCGCTGTCCATGAGCGCCTCGGAGGCGCATGCCTGCGTTCGGCGGGCCGTGGCCAGTGGGTTGGCCGTCGCGCCGGCACGCGGCGAATGGTCACCGGTACGGCCCAATCTGCTGGAATTCGTGTTGCACGGCGTGCGCTACGTCTGGCCGGCCACGCTGGGGCCGGCAAAGCGTGGCGTACTCACGTCCTACGGTGCCGAGCCGTTGGTCGGGAAGATCACTGCCGCGCCGGGCGACACCCCGGTGTGGGCGCACCCCGCAGGCGGCGCCAAGGGGCCCACCTTGTCGCCGCTGTACCGGACGGCGCCGCACGCGGCCCTGGCCGACCCGGCATTGCATCGCCTGCTGGCTTTGCTGGACGCGCTCCGGGCGGGGCGCGCCCGCGAGCGGACCCTGGCCGCCCAGTTCATGCAGGCCGCGCTGACTGAGGAACCGGAAGACGCCGATGCGCGCGGATGATCCGAACCTGCCGCACCTTCGCCGCATCGCCGAGGCGCTCGGCGAACTGCGCGAGCAGGTCGTCTTCGTGGGCGGCGCCGTGGCGGGGCTGCTGGTGACCGACCCACTGGCCGACAGCGTGCGCGCCACGCGCGACGTGGATGCCGTCGTGAACGCGGATTGGCTGAGCTTTAGCCGGATCGAAGAGCAGGTCGAGCGGCGCGGCTTTGCACGCGATGCCAGCAGCGACGTCATCTGCCGATGGGTGCACAAGCCACTCGACGATGAAATGGCCAAGGCCCCGACAGACCTGAAGGAGGCGGTGGGCGCCGCATTCGCGCAGCTGCTGGCGCACGCGGATTTCGCGAACGTGTTGCCGGGCCTGATCGCCGAGGCCGAGCGCGCAGGACTCTTGTTGGAGCGCCTGAAGAATTCAAGTCGATGAGCGCCGACGGCGCGCCTCCACGCTACGACTCCCCCGTCCCCTTCACATCCGCCACCACCCGCGCATTGCGCCGGAAGCTCAGGTAGGCGCTCGCCCAGTCCATGAGCACGATCAGCCGGTTGCGAAAGCCGATGAGGAAGTAGATGTGCACGAAGAGCCAGAACCACCACGCCATGCGGCCCGAGAAGCGCAGTGGGCCGAAGGGGGTGGGCAGGTCGACCACCGCGGCGTTGCGGCCGATGGTGGCGAGGTTGCCGTAGTCGCGGTAGCGAAAGGGCCGGGTGGGCTGGCCGGCGATGCGGCGCAGCACGTTCTCGGCGGCGGTGCGGCCCATCTGCTTGGCGCCGGGCGACACGCCGGGCACGGGCCGCGGCGGCTGTCCCGGCACGTGGCTCATGGCGGCCGCCAGGTCGCCGACGACGCTGATCTCCGGGTGGCCGGGCAGGCTGAGGTCGGGCTCGACCTTGACGCGGCCGGGGCGGTCGGTCTCGGCGCCCGTCGCGGCCGCCACCAGGCGGCCCAGGGGCGAGGCGGCGACGCCGGCGGCCCAGACGATGCAGTTGCTATCGATTCGATAGCTGGTCGCGCCCGCCCCGTCTGCGCCGCCGGCCAATTTGACCTCCAGGCCCGAGGCGTCGATGTGCGTGACCATGGCGTTCAGCCGCACCTGCACGCCGAGCTTCTCCAACTGTTCCCTGGCACGCTGGCTCAGCGATTCGGGCATGGCCTGCAGCACGCGCGGGCCGCCCTCGACCAGCAGCACCTCGGCGTCGGCCGGCACGATGTGGCGGAACTCGCCCGACAGCGTGTGGCGCGCGATTTCGGCCAGCGTGCCGGCCATCTCGACACCCGTGGGGCCGGCGCCGATCACCACGAAGGTCATCCAGGCCTTGCGCCGCACCGGATCGGCTTCGAGCTCGGCCATCTCGAAGGCCATCAGCACGCGGCGGCGGATGTCGAAGGCGTCGGCCAGCGTCTTGAGTCCGGGTGCGAGCGGGGCCCACTGGTCGTTGCCGAAGTAGCTGTGCGTGGCGCCCGCGGCGACGATCAGGTGGTCGTAGGGCAGCGCCAGGCCGTCCGCCAGGTGCACCCGGCGCGCCGCGGCATCGATGCCCGCGACCTCGCCGAGCAGCGTGGTGACGTTCTCGTCGCCGCGGAAGAGCTGGCGCGCCGGTGCCGCGATCGATGGCGCGGCCAGGCCGGCGGTGGCCACCTGGTAGAGCAGGGGCTGGAAGAGGTGGTGGTTGGTCTTCTCGACGACCGTCACGTCGACCTCGTGGCCGACCAGCTTGCGCGCGGCTTCGAGCCCGCCGAAGCCGCAACCCACGATGACCACCCGGGGGCGCGGTGCCGGATCGCCCGGCGGCTTGGAGGACGGATCGCTCATGCGGCATTATGGGCAGGCCGGCCACGGAAAACCGCGCGGCCGGTGGGGACGGCCAGCCGGGGCCGGGCGACGCGTCGCGCACAGCGGGCAGAGTGCGGCTTCTCGTCCTACGCCGGTCGCCCCCCGCCAACACTTAAAAAAACCGGGCTCAAGGAGATCTATGACAACACCCACTCCGGTCGCGTGCGCCGCCGCATGCGACGCCAGCGGCCTGCACGAGCGTTTTCGTGCCGTTCGCGCCCACAGCCTGGCCTTGGCCGCACCACTGTCGCCCGAGGACCAGTGCATCCAGTCGATGCCCGATGCCAGCCCGACCAAGTGGCACCTCGCGCACACCACCTGGTTCTTCGAGACGGTGCTGCTGGAGCGCCATGCCACGGGCTACCGCGCCTTCGACCGGCGCTTCCACTACCTCTTCAACTCCTACTACGAGGCGCTCGGCCCCCGCCATCCACGGCCGCAGCGCGGCCTGCTGACGCGGCCCTCGCTGGACGAGGTGATGGCCTATCGCGAGCACGTCGACGCGGCCGTGGAGTCGCTGCTGGCCTCGGCCGATGCGGCGGGACTCGCGGCCATCGAGCCCATCGTCACCCTGGGCCTGCACCACGAGCAGCAGCACCAGGAACTGCTGCTCACCGACATCCTCCACGCCTTCTCGTGCAACCCGTTGCTGCCGGCGTACCGCAGCACGGCCCAGCCCGCACTGCGGCTGGCCACGCAGGCACCGGCCGCGCAGTGGCTGGCGCACCCGGGCGGGCCGGTCGAGGTCGGCCATGGTGGCGAGGGGTTCGCCTTCGACAACGAAGGGCCGCGCCACACCGCGCTGGTGCCGGCCTTCTCGGTGCAGGACCGGCTGGTCAACTGCGGCGAGTTCGCGCAGTTCATCGCCGACGGCGGCTATCGCCGGCCCGAGCTCTGGCTGTCCGACGGCTGGGCGGCCGTGCAGGCCCAGGGCTGGCAGCACCCCGCGTACTGGCTGGCACCCGACGATCCGCGCCTGGCGCACCTCTCGTCGGGCCATGGCGGTGGCTGGCACGTCTTCGGGCTGCATGGCGTGCGGCCGCTCGAGGCGGAGGCGCCGGTCTCGCAGCTGAGCTTCTACGAGGCGGCGGCGTATGCGGAATGGGCAGGCGCGCGCCTGCCGACCGAATTCGAGTGGGAGGCCGCGAGTGCGCTGCCGGGGATCACCCAGCTCACGGGCCACGTGTGGCAGTGGACCCGCTCCTCCTACGACCCGTACCCGGGCTTTCGCCCGCTGCCGGGGGTGGCGGCCGAATACAACGGCAAGTTCATGGTGGGGCAAGTGGTGCTGCGCGGCGGCAGCCAGGCCACGCCCGAGGGCCACACGCGCCCCACGTACCGCAACTTCTTCCCGCCTGCCGCGCGCTGGCAGTTCACAGGACTGCGCCTCGCGCGCTGAACGCTTTCCATCCACCCCGTACACCCCACCCGACGATGGCACCTCCTTCCCATTCCTCCAGCGCCGCCGAGCGCGACTGCGCCGCCGACACCGACTGCGCCTTCGGCCACGACCTCGCCCGTGCGCTGGCCGAGCGGCCGCGCCGCATCTCGCCCAAGTACTTCTACGACGTGCGCGGCTCGCAGCTGTTCGACCGCATCTGCGACCTGCCCGAGTACTACCCGACGCGCACCGAGCTCGGCATCCTCACCCAGCGTGCCGGCGAGATCGCCGCGCAGATCGGCCCGCGCGCCGAGATCGTCGAGTTCGGCGCCGGTTCGCTGGTCAAGGTGCGGCTGCTGCTCGATGCCCTGCAGTCGCCGCAGCGCTACCTGCCCATCGACATCTCGGGCGAGCACCTCGAGGCTGCCGCGGACGCCCTGCGCGCCGACTACCCCGGCCTCGCGGTCCAGCCCATCGTGGCCGACTACACGCGGCCCTTCGCGCTGCCGCCGAAGCTGGAAGGTGCCGGGCGGCGGGTCGGCTTCTTCCCCGGTTCGACCCTGGGCAACTTCGATCCCGACGAGGCCCTGGCCTTCCTGCAGCAGGCCGCGCGCCTGCTGCGCGGCGGCGGGCTGCTGCTGGGCGTCGACCTGGTCAAGCGCCCCGCGCTGCTGCACGCGGCCTACAACGACGCGCAAGGCGTGACGGCGGCCTTCAACCTCAACCTGCTGGCGCGCGCCAACGCGGAGCTGGGCACGGACTTCGACCTCGACGGCTTCGACCATGCGGCCTTCTACAACGCCCCGCTGCGCCGCATCGAGATGCACCTGGTCAGCCGCCGCGCCCAGGCCGTCACGCTGCACGGGCAGCGCCATGCCTTCGAGGAAGGCGAGGCCATCCACACCGAGAACTCGCACAAGTTCACCATCGATGGTCTGCGGGCGCTGGCGGTGCGCGCCGGCTTCGGCATCGGGCCGGTGTGGACCGACCCCGATCGCCTCTTCAGCGTGCATTGGCTGCCAACGGCACAATAGGCACCCACCCCCAGGCTTCGCGCACTTCGTGTCGCTCCGCCAACCCCCCTGATGGGGGCACGCGATGCGGCTGGCACATCCAGTTCCGCGCGTGTTCCCGGATGGGCTGCTGCGCGGCCTTCGGTTGCGAGGCGCATCGGACGCTGCCGGTGGTGGGCCAGCTCATGGAGATCCGAATGAAAGCAACCTGGAACGGCGTCACCATCGCCGAGAGCGACGACACGGTGCTCGTCGAAGGCAACCACTACTTCCCCGCCAGTTCGCTCAACCGCGACTACGTCACCTTCAGCAACAACCACACCGTGTGCCCGTGGAAGGGCACCGCCAGCTACTACTCGCTGCTGGTCAACGGCGAGCTGAACCCCGAAGCCGTCTGGTACTACCCCGACCCCAAGCCCGAGGCCGAGATGGTCAAGGACCGCGTCGCCTTCTGGAAGGGCGTGAAGGTCGAGGCGTGACGACGGGTCGCGTGCAATGAGCGGCACGGACTACAGCCCCCCCTTCACGCCGCCGGAAGAGGTGGCCACCGCCTTGCGCCAGGAAGGCTACGCCGTCCTCAGCCCCAAGGGCACGGGCGACTGGCTCGGCATGCCGGTGGGCGAACTGGACGCCATGCGCCCCGACTGGGAGCACCTGCCGCCGGACGAGTACCTCAAGGATGGCGGCCGCTACCGCACGCGCCGCCACGCCTGCTTCGTGGCCGAGGGCGAGGCACTCACGCAGGCGCCGCACCGTGCGCACTGGCAGCCGGTCGAATACAACGCGCTGCACGGCGGCATGCAGCGCTGGTTCGCGCCGATGGAGGACGCGACCGTGTCGCGCCCCGTGTGGCACCGGCTGCTGCAGCGCCTGGCCGAGGCGGCGAGCGCATTGCGCGGCCCGCAGCCCTGGTACATCGAGGCGCACCAGTTCCGCATCGACACGGCCGAGGGCATCGGCCGCCCCACGCCCGAGGGCGCGCACCGCGACGGGGTCGACCTGGTGGCGGTCGCGCTGGTCGGCCGCGAAGGCATCAAGGGCGGCGAAACCCGCGTCTTCGAGGGCCGGCGCGGCGAGCGCTTCACCATGACCGAGCCGTGGACGCTGCTGCTGCTGGACGACGCACGTGTGATCCACGAATCCACGCCCATCCAGCCGCTGCAGGACGGCCGGGCGGGATGGCGCGACACGCTGGTCATCACCTGCCGCGCGCAGGGTTTCCAGGGCGTTTGAGCGCGCGCAAGCCCGGTCTCGGCGTCCTACAGGGCCCGAGGGCGCGGCAAGGTACAGTCGCACGGCATGCCATCGCCTGCTGCCTGCGGGCGCGTGGTTCCTTCGGCGACCGGCTGCCGCTGGTCGCCTGGCTCGAATAACGAGGGCAGCGCCATGTTCAATCACATCCTGGTTCCCATCGACGGCTCCGAGACCTCCATGCTCGCGGTGAGCAAGGCCAGCGGCCTCGCACTGGCCTTCGGCAGCCGCATCACGCTGATCCATGTGATCGACAACTACCCCTTCATCGGCGTCGGCGCCGACTACGCGCTGGGCCAGAACGAATACCTGGCCGCGGCCACCTCGAGCGCCAATGCCGCGCTGGCCCGCGGCGTGGCGGCCCTGGCCGCCGAGGGCCTGCACAGCGACCAGCGCGTGATCGACGGCCATGTCGTGCACGAGGGCATCGTCGACACGGCCGTGGCGCTGCACGCCGACCTGATCGTGATGGGCTCGCACGGCCGCAGCGGCATCGAGAAGCTGCTGCTGGGCAGCGTGACGCAGCGCGTGCTGCAGGAAGCACCGATGCCGGTGCTCGTGGTCAAGAGCGAAACCTGACGGCGCGCAGACGGGCTCAGAAGGGCGCCGGACTCTCGAAGCGCACCGCGGCGCCCGTCGCCGGATGCCTGAACTGCAGCACCGTCGCGTGCAGCAGCAGGCGCGGGGCCGACGCCTGCACGCGCGCATCGCCGTACAGCGTGTCGCCCAGGATCGGGTGGCCGATGTGCGCCAGGTGCAGGCGCAACTGGTGCGAACGCCCGGTCTGCGGCTCCAGCAGCAGGCGCGCGCTGCCGCGTTCCCCGCGCTCGGGCCACGCGTCGAGCGTGCGCCAGCGCGTCACGCTGGGCTTGCCGGCTTCGTCGATCTTCTGCAGCGGCCGGCGCGGCCAGTCGGCCATCATGGGTGCGTCGATGACCGACCAGCCCTTGCTCTGCGCAACGCCGTCGACCACCGCTTCGTAGCGCTTCCACACCTGCCGCTGCGCGAAGGCGTCGCCCAGCGCGCGCTGCATCTCGGCGCTGCGCGCCATGAGCACGAGCCCGCTGGTCGCCATGTCGAGCCGGTGCACCACCAGCGCCCCGGGCCAGCGCGACTGGACGCGCGCGCTCAGGCAGTCCTGCTTGTCGTCGCCGCGTCCGGGCACGCACAGCAGGCCGCTGGGCTTGTCGAGCACGAGCAGGTCGGCGTCTTCATGGACGAGGCGGTAGTCGTCGGTCACGGCGCGAAGTGTAGGCAGCGCTTCCCGGTCGAGCCCAGGACCGGGCAGGGGGACCTGGGCTATCCTCGAACGGATGCCTGCCGCCGACCCCGCGCCCGACGAGGGCGCCGCGAGCGCCCCTCCTGCCGGGGCGCCCGCCGATCCCCCCCGCTACCGCTTTTCCGACCTCACGCGCGAGCGCCCCTTCATGCGCCTGTGGGGTGCGCGCATGCTGGGCACGGCCGCGCAGCAGATGCTCATGGTCGCGGTGGGCTGGCACATGTACGACATCACCGGCAGCGCCTGGGACCTGGGGCTGGTGGGCCTGTTCCAGTTCGTGCCGGCGCTGCTGCTGGCGCTGTATGCCGGCCATGTGGTCGACCAGCACCACCGCGGGCGCATCCTGGCCCTGTGCCTGGCGGCGCAGGGCGGGGTGGCGGCGGCGCTGCTGGGCGCGCACCTGGTCGGCCACGACTCGCGTGCGCTGCTGCTGGGCCTGTCGCTGGTGCTCGGGGCGGTGCGCGCCTTCCAGATGCCGGCGCAGCAGTCGCTCACGCCGCTGCTGGTGCCGCCGCTCATGCTGCCGCGGGCGATGGCCTTCAGCTCGGCCGGTCAGCAGGCCTCGATCATCGGCGGGCCGGCGCTGGGCGGGCTGCTGTTCGTGGCCGGCATGGGCGTGGTCTACGGGGCGAGCCTGCTGCTCTTCGCGGCGGCCTGCGTGCTGGTGGCGCGCCTGCGCTACGTGCACAACGCGCCGCAGCGCGAGCCGGTGACGGCCGCGACGCTGCTGGCGGGCGTGCGCTTCATCTGGCAGCGCAAGCCGGTGCTCGGCGCCGTGTCGCTCGACCTCTTCGCGGTGCTGCTCGGCGGCGCGGTGGCGCTGCTGCCCATCTACGCCAAGGAGATCCTGCACACCGGCCCCTGGGGCCTGGGCCTGCTGCGCAGCGCGCCGGCGGTGGGCGCACTGGCCATGTCGATCACGCTCACGCGCACGCCCGTCGAGCGGCACGTGGGCCGCACGCTGCTGCTGGCGGTGGGCGCCTTCGGCCTGTGCATGGTGGTGTTCGGCCTGTCGACGAGCTTTCTCGTCTCGCTGGTGGCGCTGGCGGTCTCGGGCGCGGCCGACATGGTCAACGTCGTCATCCGCCAGACGCTGGTGCAGCTGGAAACGCCCGACGCCATGCGCGGCCGGGTGAGCGCCGTCAATTCGATCTTCATCGGCGCGAGCAACCAGCTCGGCGAATTCGAGTCGGGCGCGACGGCCGCGCTGCTCGGCCCGGTGGGCTCGGTGGTGGCCGGCGGCGTGGGGACGGTGCTGGTGGCGCTGGCGTGGTTCCGGCTCTTCCCGGGGCTGGCGCAACGCGACCGGATCGAGGCGTCGGTTGCTATCAAATAGATAGCGGGTGGCGCCCGTCGCGCGGGCGTTGGGGCCACTTTTCGCTGAGGAAAGACGCCTCAGTCGAACAGCGAGCGCGCGTGCGGCACGTCCAGCACCACGTCGCTGCGCGCCTCGGCCACGCAGGGCAGCACGCAGCCCTCGGCCTTCTCCTCGGCCGACAGGCCCGGCCAGTCGATGGTGTGCACGATGCGCCCGCTCACCACCCGGGCGAGGCAGGTGCGGCAGGTGCCGTTGCGGCAGGAACTGGGCAGCTCGACGCCCGCGTCCTGCGCGGCCAGCAGCAGGCTGCGCCCGGTGTCGGGCGCCTCGAAGGCGAGGCCGGCCGGCACGACGTCGATCCGATGGCTCATGGGGTGCGATTGTCGGGGCCGGCGCCGGCCCCCAGCGGCGACAATGGGCGGCTTTCCGATCCGTCTGCTTTTCTGCTCATGTCTCCCTACGAAGTCCTCCCCGCCGAGCTGCGCGATGCCAAGGCCATCGCCGACATCCACGCCGCCGCCGCCCGCGCCGCCTACCAGGGCATCGTGCCCGACGACCAGCTCGATGCGCTGGCGCCGTCCACGCGCGAGGCCAAGTGGCGCCAGGCCATCGAATTCGCCGAGCCGCAGGTGCACGTGGCGGTGCAGGGCGACACGGTGGTCGGCTTCGTCGGCTTCGACCGCTCGCGCGACCCGAAGACCAAGCCGGTGGACGGCGAGGTGTGGTCGCTCTACGTGCATCCCGACCACTGGGGCAAGGGCGTGGCCCAGCAACTTTGGGAAGCCGCCGAGGAAGGCCTGGAAGACGAGGGCTGCACCACCGTCACCGCCTGGGTGCCGCTGAAGAACGAGCGCGCGCTGCGCTTCTTCGAGCACACGGCCGGCTTCAAGCGCGACATGAAGACCGCCAAGACCACGGCGCTGGGCGCCATCCGCATCGAGGAGGTGCGCCTCAAGCGCGACCTGGGCTGACACCACCGCAGGCCGGCATCCCCCTTGCAAGGCCGGCCACGGCGGCACATCGTGGCGCCGCCCGTCCACTCACGAAAGACCCCTGCATGGCCTCCAGCCTGTTGCTGCTCCTCGACGACATCGCGTCGGTGCTCGACGACGTGTCCGTCCTCACCAAGGTCGCGGCCAAGAAGACCGCCGGCGTGCTTGGCGACGACCTGGCGCTCAACGCGCAGCAGGTCACCGGCGTCAACGCCGACCGCGAACTGCCGGTGGTGTGGGCGGTGGCCAAGGGCTCGCTGGTCAACAAGGCGATCCTGGTGCCGGCGGCGCTGGCCATCGGCACCTGGCTGCCCTGGCTGATCACGCCACTGCTGATGGTGGGCGGCGCCTTCCTGTGTTTCGAGGGCGTGGAGAAGCTGGTCCACAAGTTCCTGCACAAGCAGGCGCATGCGGACGAGCTCGCGCGCCACGCGCAGGCGATGGTCCAGGGCGGCGTCGACCCGGCCGCGATGGAGAAGGACAAGGTCAAGGGCGCGGTGCGCACCGACTTCATCCTCTCGGCCGAGATCATCGTCATCACGCTGGGCGCCGTGGGCGGCCAGTCCTTCACCACGCAGCTGTCGGTGCTGGTGACCATCGCGCTGCTGATGACCGTGGGCGTCTACGGCCTGGTGGCGGGCATCGTGAAGCTCGACGACCTGGGCCTCTACCTCAGCCGCAAGGCGGGCAGCGCCGCCCAGGCCATCGGCCGCGGCATCCTGCGCCTGGCGCCCTGGCTGATGAAGGCGCTGTCGGTGGTGGGCACCGCGGCCATGTTCCTGGTCGGCGGCGGCATCCTCGTGCACGGCGTGCCGCAGGTCGGCCATGCCGTGGAGGACTGGGCCGTCGACGCCGGCGCGCTGGTGGGCTCGCTCGGGTCGCTGGGCGTGAACCTGGTGGTGGGGGTGATCGCCGGTGCGATCGTGCTCGGCGCCGTGGAAGGCTTCAAGCGGCTGCGCGGCGGCCGGCAGGCCGCGGCGCACTGAGCCACCGCGGCTTCAGCCCTTGCGGCGCAGCAGCGCGACGGCCATCATGACCACGCCCAGCGCCAGGGCGAACCAGCCCACCACGTGGGCGCCGGCCACCATGTCGCGCCAGGCGGGCGAGCGCAGCACGTAGGGGCCGAGCAGCACGGCCGCGCCGATCACGGCGCACATCGCGCCGCGCAGCAGCATCTGGTCGTTCTTCATTCGGGGCAAGACCTCGCGTCCAACAAGAAAAAAAGCGCCCGCTCGGGGCGCTCGCAGGTTCGGCCGCGCCGATCAGCCCTGGTGGGGGCGCTTGCCGGGGTTCTTCTTGCTGCGGGTCGCCGAGCCGCGCTCCAGGCTGCGCTTCTGGCCCACGCCCTGCTTGGCGACGGTGGCGCCCGGCAGGGGCTTGGTGGCTTTGCGGTCTGCTTCGGTGACGATCTTGTTGCCCATGTCGGGACTCCTTCGGTTGGCTGATGAAAAAAAGGCCCCCACGTTCCCCACTTCGTGGGTTCGCTGCCCCCGAGGGGGCGCTTTCATCCTGGGGGGCGGCCCGGCGATGAAAAATCCGGAACCCCGTATTGGGCCACATTTGCGGCGGCTCTCTGGCGGGGGCGCCGCAACGCGGGCGGGGCAGCGGCCGGCGCGGACGGCGGCCGGGGTGCCGATTTTCGGGTCAAATCGGTGCCCAGCGCGCGCCGGATGGGCGCGGACCGCTATCAAAAACATAGCAAACCAAAGTTCGCATGACTTTTTCGACTTCGTGTGGGGCCGGCGCCGTGCGCCGCGTGTTGGCGGCGGCGCTGCTCGCCGCTGCGCCCTGGGCCGCGGCGCAGCAGGACCCCTCGCAGTTCCCCGCCGCCGCCGTGCGCTTCCTCGACGGCGAACTGCCGGCGATGGACGCCGCGGTGCGCAGCGGCGACCGGACGTACTTCCACGATGCGATGGCGCGGATGGTCGACTTCGCCGACGCCTGGGGCTTCAAGTCGCGCGCCAACCCCGAGCTGGCGCGATTCCCCATGTGCACCGGCGCCGTGCAGGACTTCCTGGTGGTCGGCCTGTGCCGCGTCACGCCCAACGGCGAGGACTGCACGCCGATGCTGGCCAGCGGCTTCGAGCGCAACCTGCGCGCCTGCCGCGACGCGGCACGGTGAAGCCACGCACGCCTCAGGCCGCCTCGCGGCTCACCCGGGTCTCGCCTTCGGCGGGAGCGGGCGCCCCCGGCGGCTTGGCCAAGGCAGTGGCGCGGGCGCCCTGAGGGCTTCGCCGCGCGCCCCGGCCGGGCTGCTCGTTCAAGGCGTCCTGGGTTGCGCAGTGCGCGGTGCAAGCACCCCGACGGGGTGCGCTCTCAGCGCGACGGCGGCGCCGCTGCGCCGGCCAAGCCGGCCGACGGGGGCGTGGGCCCCGTCGGCCCGGTCCTGGCGCGCTGGCCCTGCTGCCGCACCGTTTTCACCAGCAGTTCGTGCAGGCACACCGGGGTGCCGTGGTGCCGCAGGTAGGCCTGCATGGCAAGGCTCGTCGCAAGACCGGGGGCAGGGTGCATGGCCGTCTCCTCAAGTGAAAGGGCCGCGATGACGTGCTGGGCTGCGCATGATGCGCCGGCCACGGAAAAATGCACCTGAAACCGCGCCGCCGGGCGGGTTGTTCCGGCCGCCAGGCCCGCAGGGCCGCGGCGGCGCCTCAGGCCTTGCGCAGGCCCTCGAGGGTCTGCAGCAGCACCACCCGGGCCTGGCCGAGGATCATGCCCTTCCACACGTCGTCGTCGCAGTAGAAGGCTTCGCGTACGCCCTGGCGGATCGCGCGCCGCTGCGCATCGGTCGCTTCGGGATGGCGGTGCAGCCAGTGGTCGGCGCGCAGGCGGTCCAGCACCTCCAGGTCGGGCAGGGTGCCGAACTCCAGGCCCATCAGGGCGACGGCGGCGTCGGGGCACTCGTCGTAGATCGCCGTGACCACCGGCCCCGAGACATCGGGCGAGGCCGAGTTGCCCTCGAAGGGCGCGAACACGTCGGCGCCCCACCAGGCGCGTGCGCGCGCCAGGCCGTCGGCGCGGCCGGGGTAGATCTTCTCGCCGTGGCCGCGCGGGCCCAGCCCGGTGTGCACGTCGATCCAGCCGATGTGCGTCATGCCGGCGCCGTGCTGCCGCAGCACGCCGCGGATGGTGCGGTTGCTCCAGCTCGGCGCCTGGCCGCCGTAGAAGAGGCCGTCGGGCACGGTGTACTGGCCCTTGCTGACCGCCGTGCGGTACGCGCGCAGGCCGTGCTGCTCGATGTAGGCCGCCAGGGCCGCCTCGTCGGCCGCGCCCGGCGGCCAGGTGGCGGGAATGGCCAGCGGGTCCACGTCCGCATAGCCCTCGTTGACCGGCAGCGCTTGGCCGAAATCGATGTGGTTGCGGTTGAGGTCGATGTTGTCCTCGTTGGTGCGCCGCAGGTGCGAGAAGCCGTGCGGGTTGACGGCGTGCACCAGCAGCAGCGCGATCTTCGCGGCGTCGAAGCGGGCGAGCAGTTCGTCGTCGCGCAGCGTGGCGACCTGGCAGCCCGAGCCGCAGAAGCCCTCCGGCCCGTGCGTGCCCGACGTGACGATCAACAGCCGCGTCGCATCGGCCGGGCCCAGGCGCGCGGCATCCATGGCGAGCACTTCGCCGAGGGCGCCGCGCTGGCCGTCCATCTCGAAGGACTGGATCCGCGCGCCGCGGTCGGCGGCGGCATCGAGGAACTTGGCACGGGCTTCGGCATAGGTGCCGGAAAAATGCTGGGCGGGATGGCGCATGGGGGTGGGGCGAAGGCTGGACACGCCCCGAGTGTGTCAGGCTGCGGCATTCGGCGCAGCGGCCGGCGCCTCGCGTGCGCCGCCGCGGTTCAGCGATCGCCCAGGTTGTAGCTCAGCAGCACCGTCAGCCTCGTGCGCCTCAGCGGGTTGGCGGCGCTCGGGTCGCCCGTGGGCTTGGCGATGGCCACGTCCAGGTTGTAGTGCTTGCCGTCGGTGAAGCGCGCACCCAGCGCCACCGAGCGCAGCTTGCGCGGCGAGGGCTGTCCCTGCTTGAGCGACACCTGCGCGGCCTCGACCAGCAGGTAGGGCTCGATCTGCTTGAGCCATTCGCCACCCTCCAGCTTGAACAGCCGGTTGACCTCCAGGCCCAGGCCCCAGCCGGAATCGCCCGCCGCGTCCCCGGCCGCGTAGCCGCGCCCGAAGCGCTGGTTGCCGAAGGAGATGCGCTCCGAGCTGGCCAGGGTGTGGGGACTGTATTGCGCGCCGAAGCTCACGGCCGTGCCCCATTGGTTCTCGAAGCGGTCGCGCTGGCCGAGGTCGAGCGCGAGGCGGGTGAAATCGAGCCTGGCCGGGTTCGTGCCCGCCACGCCGGCCACGTTGCTGCGCTGCTCGGCCAGGGCGCCGAGGCCGCGCACGCCCTGGGCCAGCATCACGCTGGCGCTGCGGCTGCGCGTGGCGGTGGCCTCCAGGTAGCTCAGCTGCGCGAACAGCGCGCGCACGCGGGTGTCGTCGTCCAGCCGCGTGCCGGCGAGCGGCACGCGGTAGTCGTCGAGGTTGTTCACGCCGTAGAAGCCGCCGCTGAGCGTGAGGCTGCGCCGGGCGCCCAGCAGCAGCGGGTAGCTCGCCGAGAGTTCGACCCGCCGGTTGGTGTTGCGCCGCTCGATGCGCGAGCCGCGGTCCATCGTCTCGTCGGGATAGCCGCGGTAGTGGCTGAAGGCGGCCTTCAGGGCCAGGCCGTCGGCACCCACCAGCTGGGTGTAGCTGGTCGTCAGCAGCGCCTCGTTGCGCGGATTGCCCAGCAGCGTGGAGGCGGTGAGCTGGCCGCCCGCCACGAAGGGGTCGTTGATCACGCCGGTGAGCACCGCGCGCGGCGTGGGCTGGCGCAGGTCGGCGCCCAGCGAGATGTCGTAGGGCCGCCGCTTCACCGCCAGCACGAGCGTGGTGGCGCCGTCCGTGGTGCCGGGCAGCGCCGCCGTCGCGGTGACGGTGAGGCCGGGCAGGCGCGCCATGAGCTGGGTCACGCGCTCGAAGGTGGCCTGGCGCAACGGCCGTTCGCCGCGCAGCGCCTCGGCCATCGCACGCAGGCGCGCCTGCGACGGGCCGGCATCGCCGTCGATGCGGATATCGGCGATGTAACCCTCCACGGCCACCACCCGCACGACCCCCCCGTCGAAGGCCTGCTCGGGCACGTAGACGAAGGCCAGCGGATGGCCGCGTTCCTTGTACAGCGCGGTGGCCTCGCGCGCCGCCTGGACCAGCCGGGCCACCGGCACCGGCTGGCCGGCCAGCGGCGCGAAGAAGGCCCCCACCTCGGCGAAGGGCAGGGCGGCCACGCCCTCGATGTCGAAGCGGGTGGGCGTGACCGTCTGGCCCATCCGGCCGTCCGCCTGGGCGGGCGTCTGCACGTCCACCTGCGCTCTCGGGGCCGGTGCCGGCGCCTGGGACGCGGGCAGCGGCAACTGGTCGAGGGGGTTGCCGCCGGCCTGGGCGTGGGCGGCCGCCCACCCCCCGCCGCTCAGGACGGCCACGATGCTGGCCTGCAGGAGAGGCCGGGGCGTGCTTCTTCTCACCGACGGTGACCTCCGATCAAGCTGCCTACTGTGTTCGTGACCGTGTTGACGGTCGACGTCGTGGTGCTGCCCAGCGTGGAGGTCGTGGAGGACAACGTGTTGGTCAACGTCGAACCCGCCGCGCTCAGCGTGCCCGTCGGCGAGGAAGTCGCCATGGCGAGCGTGCTGCCCAGGCCGGAGGTCGCGGTCGACAGCGTGCTGCCGATTTCCGAGGTCGCGATGGCGATCGTGTTCGCCGCGCCGGTGGTGGCCGCGGCCACGGGGCTGCCGATCACCGGCGCCGAGGACAGCGCGTTGCCCAGGCTGCCGGTGGTGCCGGCCACTGCGCTTCCCAAGCCCCCGGTGGTGGCGGTCAGCACGTTGGTCGTGGTGCTCAACGCGTTGCCGACGGTGCCGGTGACCGGCGCCAGCGTGGTGCCGACCCCGCCGACGGCGTTGCCCAGGCCTGCGGTGCTCACACCCGCTCCCGCGCCTGCTCCAACGCCCGCCGATACGCCGCCCGGGCTCGCGCTCACGCCGCCGCCGAGCCCCAGGCCGGCGGTGGCGCCCAGCCCGCCCAGCACGCTGCCCAGGCCTGCGCCGCCGTTGCTCCCGTTCGGTGCGTTCACCAGGTCGCCGGCATGGCCGACCGTCGTGCCCAGGGCGTTGGTCACGCCATCGGCCTGGTTGCCGGGCAGGGCGCTGCCCACCTGCCTGATCGCGCCGCCCAGGCGATCGGTCAGGCCGTCCACCGGCGCGCCGAGGCCGGTCGCCTCGCCCAGGCGCTGGGTCGTGCCGACGACCGTGCGGTCGACCGCCACCACCACCTCGCTGGTGCGGCTGGTGACCTGCCGCACCGCGCCATGGTCGAGAACGCCGCCCACCCGGTCGCCGACCTGGCCCACGCCGTCGCCGACCCGGTCGACCAGCCCGCCCACGGGCTGCGTCACGGCCGCGAGCGGCGTGCCGGCACCCACGGCACCGACGGCGCTGCCCACGCCGGACACTGCCGCGCCCACGTTCTTCACCGCCGGATCGGCGCTGGACAGCGTCGTGCCCAGCGGATCGCCGGTTTCGCCCAGCCGGCCCAGGCCGCCGGCGACTCCCTTGCCCAGGTCGCTGACCGCAGCGCCTGCGGAAGTCACGGCGCTGCCCGCGCCGGCCGTCGTGCCGCCCAGTGCGGTGCCGCTGCCCACCTGGCCGAGCCGGCCGCCGAGCGTGCCGACCAGCTGGCCGGTCTTCTCGACCGTGCTGCCGGCCGAGCGGATCAGGTTGTTGCTGGCATCCAGCGCCGGGCCGGCGGTGCCCGGGTCTGCGTCCCCGGGGTTGTTGCCGCCACCGCCGCCGGGGGGCGTGCCGCCGCCACCACCACCGCCGCCGACGTTCGTGCCGCCGCCACCGCCTCCGGTGCCGCCGCTGCCGGAACCATCGCCGCTTCCGCCAGCCCCTCCCGCGCCGCCGCCGGCCACCCCGGGGTCGGTGCCGGTGGAGGAGCCGCCCGTGCCGCCGCCCAGGCCGCCCGGCGTCGCCGCCGTGCTGGTGCCGCGCAAACCGAACGCTGCCGAGCCCGACGAGCAGGCCGCCAGCACCGACAGTGCAGCCGCCGCCGCAGCCGCCGTGGCAAGTCTCCCGAAATTCAATTCCCTCTGATTCGTTGCGCTCATGTCCAACTCCTGTTCCAGCTCACACACGGGGCGAGGCCTGTGCATCGCCCGCCTTGGCCGGGGCGGAATCTCCTTTGCACCCGGCCGATGTCAGTGTGGGTTTTGGGAATTATTTATTTACATTCATCAAAATAATATACGAGATCAAATCGCTTAAAAATTCACAGAAAATTGAAATGCGCGGTCATATAGTTCTTTTTTCCTAGGTAATTCTGATATTGGGAAAAAGTTCTAATTCGCGGATTCTGGCGATTGGAATTGCGGGTGCTGCAGGCCGGCCGAGGTCCGCCGAAGTCGGGTAAGGTCGCAAGTTCCGTATTCCTGGGTCTCTCCATGCCAGCGCTGTCCACCATCGAGATCGAAACCGGCCCCTCGCCCCGCGCCGCCGTGCTGCTGATGCATGGCCTGGGGGACGAGGGCCGCAGCTTCGTGCCGCTGGTGGAGGAACTGGCGCCCGCCCTGCAGGCCGTGGGCGGTGTGCGCTTCGTCTTCCCCGATGCGCCCCAGATGCCCGTGACGATCAACGGCGGCTACCGCATGCCGGCGTGGTACGACATCCTGGGTCCCGCCGGCCCGGAAGACGAGGCGGGTCTGCGCCGTTCGCAGGCGGCCGTCGAATCGCTGATCGCCGTCGAGGCGGCACGCGGCATTCCGGCGTCGCGCATCGTGCTCGCGGGGTTCTCGCAGGGCTGCGCCATGGCCCTGCTCACCGGCCTGCGGCATGCCGAGCGGCTGGCGGGCATCGCGGGCCTGTCGGGCTACCTGCCGCTGGCGGCGCTCACGGCGGCCGAGGCCCACCCGGCCAATCGCGGCACCCCCATCTTCCTGGCGCACGGCACCCAGGACGATGTCGTGCCCCTGGCGCGCGCCGAGGCCTCGCGCGACGCACTGCGGGCGCTGGGCTACGACGTGCAGTGGCACACCTACCCGATGGCGCACAGCCTGTGCATGGAAGAAGTCGGCGCGCTGGGCGCCTTCCTCGCCGACGTGCTGGCGTCCTGAGCGCGGCACGGCCCACCCCCCGAACGGAGACCCGTCATGATCGTCGTCATCGGAACCGCGCTCGCGCGCCCCGACACGCTGGATGAAATGCGCCGCCTGTCGATCGAGCATGTGGAACGCTCGCGCCGCGAGCCCGGCTGCCTGTCGCACGAGGTCGCGATCGACGCGCTGCGCCCGCTGCAGCTGACCTTCACCGAACGCTGGAGCGACGCGGCGGCACTGGCCGCGCACTTCCAGGTCGATGCCTCGCGGCGCTTCGCCAAGGCGATGGCGACGCTGGGTGCCGAGCCGCCGCAGATGACGCTGTACGTCGCCGAGCCCGTGACGCCGGCCGAGCTGGTCGCGCGGGCGGGCCCCGCAGGCGG
Organism: Pseudomonadota bacterium; assembly: GCA_031119395.1. Lineage (GTDB taxonomy): Bacteria > Pseudomonadota > Gammaproteobacteria > Burkholderiales > Burkholderiaceae_C > Xenophilus. The sequence continues at coordinate 20,049 of JAVHYA010000021.1, read as the reverse complement.
CTGAGCGGCGGCCGCTGCCATAGGGTCTTTAAGGGTCGAATCGGCCCGCAGCGCCCGCGGGACGGGCGCTGACAGCTATGAAAAGCATAGCAAACGGGTCACGGACGCGCCGGGGCATCGCCCGCCCGGCGCGAAGGCGCGGGCGGTGTTACCGTCCGGCCCAATCCGAGATTCATGAGACACGAGAACATGAGCAAACTGCAGCAGCGGCTGGGAGCGATTCCGCCGGCGAGGCTGAAAGGCATCCGCCGGGGCATCGAGAAGGAAAGCCTGCGTTCGCAGCCCGACGGCAAGCTCGCCCTCACGCCGCATCCCGCAGCGCTGGGCAGCGCCCTGACGCACCCGCACATCACGACCGACTTCAGCGAGTCGCAACTCGAACTCATCACCGGCGTGCACGCCGACGTCGACGCCTGCCTGGCCGAACTGACCGAGGTGCACCAGTTCACCTACCGGGCGCTGCAGGGCGCGGCGGGCGAGCCGGGCGAGATGATGTGGGTGTCGAGCATGCCCTGCGGCCTGCCGTCGGACGAGAACATCCCGCTCGGGCGCTATGGCACCTCGAACGTCGGGCGTGCCAAGAGCGTCTACCGCATGGGCCTGGCGCACCGCTACGGCCGGCGCATGCAGACCATCTCGGGCATCCACTACAACTGGTCGCTGCCCGAGGTGAAGAGCGACGAGTACTTCGCCCTGATCCGCAACTTCCGCCGCCACGCCTTCCTGCTGCTGTACCTGTTCGGCGCCTCGCCGGCGGTGTGCGCGAGCTTCGTCGAGGGCCGTCCGCACGAGTTGCAGCCGCTGGGCGAATACACCATGTACATGCCGCACGGCACCTCGCTGCGCATGGGCCGGCTCGGCTACCAGAGCGAGGCGCAGGCCTCGCTCTTCGTGAGCTACAACAGCCTGGACGGCTACGGCGCCTCGCTGGCCGACGCGCTCACGCGCCCGTACCCCGCGTACGAGGCGATCGGCATCCGCAACCTGGGCGGCGAGTACAACCAGCTGGCCACCACGCTGCTGCAGATCGAGAACGAGTTCTACGGCACCATCCGGCCCAAGCGCGTGATCTTCCCCGGCGAGCGCCCGCTGCACGCGCTGCGCGAGCGCGGCGTCGAGTACGTCGAGGTGCGCCTGATGGACCTGGACCCCTTCGAGCCGGTCGGCATCCGCGCCCAGACCATGCGCTTCCTCGACATCTTCCTGCTGCACTGCCTGCTGGCCGACAGCCCGCCGGACAGCCGCGACGAGATCGGCGAGATCGCGCACAACCAGCACCTCACGGCCGCGCGCGGGCGCGAGCCGGGGCTGTCGCTGCAGCGCGGCGGCCGGCCCGTGAAGCTGGTGGAGTGGGGCGGCGAGATCCTCGACCAGTGCCGCCCGATCGCCGCTGCGCTCGATGCCGCCCAGGGCGGCGATCTGCATGCCCAGGCGCTCGATGCCGCGCGGGCCGCCCTCGCGGCGCCCGACACGCTGCCCTCGGCGCGCGTGCTGGCCCACATGGCCGCCGAGCACGACAACTCCTTCACCGCCTTCACGCGGGCGCGCTCCGAAGCCGTCCGCGACGCGCTGCTGGCGCTGCCCTGGAGCGCCGAACGCCAGCAGGCCTTCGAGGCCGCCACCGCCGCCTCGGTCGAGGAGCAGCGGCGCATCGAGGCGGCCGACACGCTGCCATTCGAGCAGTACCGGGAGCAGTACGTCTCGCCGGCGCGCCTGGGCCTGCGCCCCCTGCGCGGGGACGTGGCGCTGGCGATCTGAGGCCGCGCCCGCTGTCCGGCGCCGGACAGCGGCGCCGCGCGAAGGATGGAACACTGCCCGCCGCGGCGCGCGCGTCGCGCCATCGCCTTCACCTCTCTCAAGGAAACCCATGATCCACGTCATCGCCACCGTCGAGCTCAACCCGGGCACGCGCGACGCCTTCCTGGCCGAGTTCCACAAGGTCGTGCCCACCGTGCTGGAAGAAGCCGGCTGCGTCGCCTACACGCCCACCGTCGACAACCAGCCGGCCATCCCCGGCCAGTTCGAGGTCGGCGCCGACCGCGTGGTGGTGGTCGAGCAGTGGGAAAGCCTGGACGCGCTCAAGGCCCACGGCGCGGCGCCGCACATGAAGGCCTACCGGGCGGCCGTCAAGCCCTATGTGCGGGGCATGGAACTGCGGGTGCTCACCCCGGCCTGAGGGCGCGGCTCCGGCGCCCGCGCGGCGCTCCCAGAACGGCGGGACCCTCGGGTCCCGCTTCTTTTTGGTGCACAGGGCCCTGCAGGTCGGGACTTTTGCCACATATAGGCCATTTGGCTTATCAAACTTTGGCAGTCAAAGGTTTTCAAAGTCGTCACAAAGTGTGAAACTGAATACCTCTGACTGACATTGGACCACCGCCGTGAACTTCTTCGACTTCCAGCACAACCCTGCCTCCGTGCAGGTCGAGGAGCTTGAGTTCGCCGTCGTCACGGCTCGCCGGCCCGATCGCCACATCGACACCACCATCGGCGAGGTGCTGCGGGTCATCCACGACAAGATGGGCATGCACTTCGTCTTCGCCTCGGAAGTGGTGGTGGGCGCGGCGCCGGAGCCGGGCCGCGAGCTCTCCGAAGGCGCCCAGTGGTACCTGTTCGACAGCGCCTTCTGCCGCGACGTGGTGATGCCCCACTGGATCGAGGCCGACGCGCCGCTGCCCACCGGCTGCTTCACGGTGCCGGTCGTGCTGGCCAGCGGCCGCGTGGTGGGCGTGATCTACGCCCCGCGCTTTGCCGCCGACGCCGGCCGCGAGCAACAGCTGCTGCGCCAGGTCGAGCTGTCCAGCCAGCTCATCGCGCGCCGCATCGACGAGCGCAGCCGCCCCGTGGCAGCGCCGCGCATCACCGGCGAAACCGCCACCATCACCCCCCTCGTCGAGGCCCAGCCGCAGCCCGCGGCCGCTTCGGTGCCGCAGTTCGACGCCATCCCGCGCGCCTGGGCCCTCGCGGCCTGACGGCGTCCCGTCTCCCCGCGCTGTCGTGGCCGGCGCCTCGCTCGCCGGGACGTGCGCGTGCGCCCGCGACAGGGCCGTCGCTGCGCGAGGCACTACAGTCGCCGGTTGCGATCCTCCGGCCGCGGTCCCTGCGGGACGCGTGCGGCCATTCAATGCCTGACAAGGAAAGGAACCGAGCGTGAACATCGATTTCAAGGGCCGCGTGGCCATCGTCACCGGGGCCGGCGGCGGCCTGGGTCGCCAGCACGCGCTGGCCCTGGCGGCGCGGGGCGCCAAGGTGCTGGTCAACGACCTGGGCGGCGCGGTGGACGGGCAGGGCGGCTCCGCCACGGCAGCGCAGCAGGTGGTGGACGAGATCCGCGCGGCCGGCGGCGAAGCCATCGCCAACGGCGCCTCCGTCACCGACTTCGCCGCGGTGCAGGCGATGGTGCAGCAGGCGGTGGACGCCTGGGGCCGGGTCGACGTGCTGGTCAACAACGCCGGCATCCTGCGCGACAAGAGCTTCGCCAAGATGGACCTGGCCGACTTCCGCCTCGTGGTCGACGTGCACCTGATGGGCGCCGTGCACTGCACCAAGGCCGTCTGGGCGCTGATGAACGAGCAGAAGTACGGCCGCATCGTGATGACCACGTCCTCCTCCGGCCTGTACGGCAACTTCGGCCAGAGCAACTACGGCGCCGCCAAGCTCGCGCTGGTCGGCCTGATGCAGACGCTGAGCCTGGAGGGCGCCAAGAACAACATCCACGTCAACTGCCTGGCGCCGACCGCGGCCACGCGCATGACCGAGGGCCTGATGCCCCAGGAGGTGCTCGACGCCCTCAAGCCCGAGGCCGTGGTGCCCGCCATGCTGGTGCTGGCGGCCGAGAGCGCGCCCACGCGCACCATCCTGTGCGCCGGCGCCGGCACCTTCGAGGCGGCGCACATCACGCTGACCCAGGGCGCCTACGTCGGCCTGGCGGCCGACACGCCGGAGCTGCTGGCCGCGCGGCTGCAGGAAGTGACCGACCGCAACGGCGAGCAGGTGCCGCAAAGCGGCGCCGCACAGGGCGCCAACGAGGTCGGCAAGGCGATGGCCGCGCGCCGCTGAGGCACGCGCCTTTCAGGACGCCGGTGCGCCCGTGGCCGCCGGCCCCTGCGGCGCGTGCTGCAGGGCGGCGGGCAGGCGCGTGTCGAGCCAGTCCATGCGCCAGGCCAGCACCGCGACCGCGGCGACCAGCACCACCGCCGCCGCCGCACCCGCGAAACCGTTGCGGTCGGCGAAGGGATCGCGCGTCATGCGCCGCGCCGTGGCCGGCACGTGCGCCACCTGCGACAGCGAGGCGCCCAGCCGCACGTTGACCTTCATGCGGCCGTTGATGGCCCAGCCGCTGGCGTCCAGGATCGGCCCCAGGCTGCGCTGGCGCAGCTTGAGCCATGCGATCAGCATGCTCGGCCCCGAGATCGCCAGCACGATGCCCGCCAGGGCGATCGGGATCCAGGCGCCCAGGTCGATGAACTTCGCGAAGATGCCCACCATCACCGCGCTGATGCTGCCCAGCGCCACGCCGATGGCCGCCACCGTGCCGACGTCGATGCGCCCGTTGCCGGCCTTGGGCACCACGCCGGGCTTGGCCGGCGCGGCGGCCGCCTTGTCGGCGGTGGTGAGCGTGGTGGCCATCGAGGTCAGCGAGCTCTGCGCCGTGGCCTCGCTCGCCGCCGCCCGCTTGGCGACCTGTTCCTCGATCACGCGCACGAACTTCTTGTAGGGCGAGAAGAAGGCCTGCGCCACGCTCGTCGGGTTCTCGATCAGCTTGGTGATGCTGGCGTCCCAGTCGCGGCCCTGCCGGTCGTAGAACACGCCATTGCGCCCGACGAAGAGGAAGTCGACGTCGCCGGCCGTGAAGGCGGCCACGATGCCCATCTTCTTGCCCTCGCGCGTGCAGTCGCAATACGCCAGACAGGTCTTGGCCAGGCCGGCCAGCATGGCGTGCTTCTTCGCGTCGTCCACCCGCACGGTCAGGTCGCAGCTGCGGCCGTCGAGGTACAGCGTGCCGGCCTGGAAGATCGCGCCCTCGCGGTGGTAGAAGGCCTTGAAGGAGACGAAGTTGTGCAGCAGCGCGACGAGGTCGCGGCGCAGGCGGATCAGGCGTTCCAGGTCGACGATGCGCGCGTTGTGCGCCTCCACGCCCTCGTCCTCGGCGATGAGCGCGAGCAGCGCGGGCCGCGCCTGCAGCCACGCGTCGAGTGCGGCCGAGTCGGCGGCGCCGAGCTTCGTGTCGGGCCGCGTGCGCAGCCACTCGCGGCAGGGCGCCAGGCGCGCGAGCAGGTCGCGCCACTGCGCCTCGCTCAGGGCGTCGGCGTCTTCGCCGAGCAGCGGCACCGCCGCCGCGTCGCGCAAGCGCGCCAGCGCGTCGGCCCAGGCGGGATTGACGTGCCCACCCAGCGGCAGGGTGCGGCCCGGCGTGACGGGCGCGAGCGGCAGTGCGGCGAGCACCGCGGCCTGCGCGTCGATGGCCTGGCCGGCCAAGGCCTCGTACTCGGCAGGCGAGGGGTTGAGCGCCGGCACGGCCTGGATGTCGTAGGCGGCGACGCGGCAGCGCGCGAAGAAGTCCTCCACCTTGCCGTGCACCGCCTCCACCGCCTGCGCGGCGTCGAGCGTGCGGTCGCCCAGCGGCATGGCCGGGCCGTCGGCCACGGCGCGCGCATGCCAGTCGCGCAGCGCCTGCACGTCCGCGAAGAAGGCGTCGGCGTGGGCGCGGTTCACCCCGGCCTCGCCGTTGCGGTCCTGCACGCTGCCGTGGGTGGCCATGATGCGGCGGATGAGTTCCTGCGTCGGCGCGTCCTGCGCCGTTGCCGCCGTCACGATGCCATCGCCGTTGAAGCGCATTGCGGCCAGCAGCTCGCTGCGGCCGGTCACGTCCTCCAGCGTGAGCGCGTCGCCCGCGCCCTTGCCCACGATCTCCAGGATGCGGGCCACCTCGGGCGCCAGCGCGCTGCCCTCGGCGAGGTCGGCCACGGCCAGGCTGGCGTGGGGTGCGAGCAGCGTGTCGGGATCGCGCAGCTCCCTGCACGCCCATTCGCAGGCCGCGATCAGCTCGGGTGGGCGGATGCGCCCGTCATGGTTGGTGTCGATCAGCTCCAGCGTGCGGGCGTCGAACTCCAGGCCCTGCACCGGGCAGGCCAGGGCGACCCACAGCTTCGGATCCAGCTCGCGCAGGCGGGCGATGTCCTCGCCGCTGCGGAAGACCACCTGGTCCACACCACCCGCGCGGACGAACTGCCAGGCATGCGGCGTTGCCGCGTTCGTTCCACCCATCCTCACTCCTGCGTGCCGTCGACGGTGCGGATCGTGGTGCGGTCGCGGTGCTTGGCAGTGCGTTCGGTCTTGTGCTCGATCTGGCGCTTGAGCTTGTCCAGCGCGCCGCGGAAGGCGTCGTCCAGCGTCCCCGCATCGTGCGTCACGGCCAGGGGCGCATGGTGTGCGAGCCGCGCCTCCATCACGCAGCGCTTGTCGGCATCGCTGGCGCGCTGGCCGTTCTCGTCGCTCAGGTGCACCTCGACGCGGGTCAGGTCGTCCGCATAGCGATGCAGCTGCTGGCGCAGTTCCTCGTCGGCCCAGCGGTCCAGCGACTCCTTGTTCTCGACGCCGTTGCTCGTGTTCAGCTGGATTTGCATGCGTGCCATCTCCTGGGGCAGTTCAACATGACGGCGAGGTTGCGGCATGCAGGGGCGTGAATGCGTAGGCCGAGGTCCAAGCCGCCGTTCGGCGTTCCTGCCCAATCCATCCGCTGGCCCCGGTGTGGCGGCCGGCATCGGCCTTGGCCTACAGCCGCCGCGACCGCGTGCGCGCTAGCGTCTTGCCGTCCCTCTCGGGCACATCGTTTCGACCATTCACAGGACAGACCAACATGAAGAAGTACCTGATCGCGCTTGCCGCCGCCACCATGTGTGTGGCCAGTTTTGCCCAGCCGATGCGTCCGCCGCCGCCGCCCGGCCCGCACATGGAGCGCCCGCACGTTCGGCCCCATCACCGCAAGCACAAGGTCTGGGTGCCCGCGCACCGCGACCACCGGGGCCGTTATGTGCGCGGCCACTACGTGTGGCGCTGATCGCTTCGCAGCGTCTTAGATAGAAAAGGCCCGCAGCGCCCACCGGACGGGCGCGAGCAGCTATCAAAAAGTGAGCGGCACGGCGTTGGACGCCGTGCCGCTTGCGCGTGGGGTGCAGTCGCCGATCAGCGTTCCTGCAGCCGCGCGTCCTTCGGGTAGCCGATGGTGTAGTCGGCGGTGAAGCGGGCGCGCTGGCCGGCGCCCAGTTCCGTGCGCCACATCGCCACGCCGGGCTGCCGGTTCCAGGCCAGCTCGGCCGGCTGCGGCGAGAAGCTTGCGGCCACGCGCACCTGCTCGTTCACCGACACCGGCGCCGCCTCCAGCACCTGCACGGCGATCGGCGTGCGGTGGCGGTTCTCGACCACGTACGCGCGCTGCACCTGGCGCTCGGCACGGCTGCCGGCGAATCCGCCGGTGCCCTGGTTGTCGCGCTCGGGCTCGGCGCTCACCCGCACGAGCTCGTCGCGGCCGAACGAAAGCGTCACGCGCGCGGGCCCGTCGACGTTGCCCGGTGCATTCCACTGGCCGCTGCCGACGAAGGCGCCGTCGCGGTAGAGCTGCAGCGCGCCGGCCGGCCACACCCCTTCGGGCTGCGCGATGTCGGCGACGAGGTAGCCCGCCTGCTCCAGCCGCGGGCTGATGCGCACCGCCACCTGCGCCGTGTCTTCATGCTGGCCCAGCGGCATGGCCACGCGCTGGCCGTTCGACGGCACGTCGATGGGCTGCGTCACGTCGAACTCGGTGGCGAAGCTGTTGTGGAACACGTTGACGTCGAACAGCGGCCGCTCGGGCGCCATCGCCTTGCCCGCGGCCATGGGCGCCGCGGGCGCCGGCGCCATCGCCAGACGCGCGACGCTGTCCTCGCGCGCGACCTGCGGCTGCGCTGGCGGCTCGACGCCGATGCGCCAGGGCGCAGGCGTCCGGCCCGCCGTGTTGCGCCTGGGCTGGCCGGTGGACAGCACCAGCTTCACGCCGCGCCAGTCCTCACCGGTGGCCTGCGCGACCAGCGCCTGGCGCTCGATGCGCAGCTTGCGGGTGGTGGTGTCGAGCAGCGCGCGGTAGCTGGGCGCCCAGCCCGGCCCGGCCACCTGGTAGGCGAGGCGCAGTTCGGCCTCGCGCGGCGCGTCGAGCGTCACCGTCACGGCGGTGACCTGGCCGTTCTCGCCACCCTGGCTGCGCTGGCGCTCGGCCACGAGCGGCTGCAGTTGCCGGTCGATGTCTTCCTGCCGCCGGTCGATCTGGTGCTGGCGCAGCAGCGACTCCTGGCCGGTGCGGCGCATCGCGTCGGCGGTCGCGGCGAGGTTGCGCGCATCGACCGCGGGCCGTTTCGCATCGCCATCGCCGCCGCCCAGTCCCTTGAGGTAGCCGGTCACCAGGCCCAGCGCATCGCGCTCGGCCTGCAGGGTGGCCTTCTGGTCCTCCAGCGCGCGGATGCGGCCGTCGAGCGCACTGGTGGCGCAGGCCGCCGAGAGCGCGCGCGGCCCGGTGACGACCGAGGTCTCGCCCACGCGCACCGAGGCGTCGGCGCTCACCTGCAGGCTCTGCACGTCCAGGCCCGCGGGCAGGCAGGCGATGGTGACGCTGCGGCTGCCCGCCGGGATGCGTGCCACGCGCTCGACGGTCGCGCTGCCGGGGTAGACCTTGACCTGCGCAATGCGCGATGCGACCGCCGCGGGCGGCGGCAGGTCGAGGGCGGCGGCCGGCAGGGCGAAGGCCGCGGCCAACGCAGCCAGCAGCGGTTCGCGGCGCAGGAAGGTGGGGGACAGCAAGGGCATGGTGGGCTTCTCCGAAGTTGAGGGACTCGCAGCCCGCAGGCGGCGATGAAGGCTCATACGGCGCACGCCGCGTTTCGGGGTTGCAGGATTCGCGGCTTCAAGAAAAAAGGCCTGCAGCGCCCGTGGAATGGGCGCGGGATGCTATCGATTCAATAGCAAGCTCGTAGCGCTGTCGCCCTCGCGTCTGTCGCCCATGCAACCGCCGCGGCGGTGGGCGTCGCGCGCGGGACGACGCGCAGGGCCCGTGCTTCCTAGAGTGGCCGCACCGTTGCACCAGGAGTCGTCCCATGCTCGACACGATCGCCGCCATCAACGCCAGTGCCGCCTTCAACCGCTGGGCCGGCTTCGAGGTCACGCAGGCCGCCGACGGGCAGGCCGAACTGCAGCTCGCCTGGCGCCCAGAGGATATGGGGCAGTACGCCGGCTACCTGCACGCGGGGCTGATCGGCGCGCTGATCGACACCGTGTGCGGCTTCGCGGCCGCGACCGTGTCGGGCCGCGTGCTCGCCTCGCACTTCGCGGTCAATTGCCTGGCGCCGGCGGTGGGCGAGCGCTTCGTCGCGCGCGGCCGGGTCGTGCGCGCGGGGCGCAAGCAGGTCTTCACCACGGCCGAGCTGTTCGCGCAGGCACGCGCGGGCGACGCGAGCACGCGCAAGCTGGTCGCCACCGGCGACGCGATCCTGGTGCCTGTGGAAGACGTGCCGCCCGCGCGCTGATCAGGCCAGGCCGTCGAGCATCGCGAGCACGCGCGCCTGCACCCGCGCGGCTTCCTGCGGGCGTTCGGCCAGCCAGCGGTGCAGCAGGTGGCCGGCGCCTTCGAGCATCAGCACCTCGACGCGTTCGGCGGCGCGTGCACGGCGGCGGTAGGCCGCGACGACGGCGGGCGGGATCACCGCATCCTCGCTGCCGAGCACCAGCAGCAGGCGGCCATCGAAGCGCTCGAGGGCCGCGAACGCGGGCGAGGCGTCGAAGTCCGTGGTCGCGCGCAGGGTGCGCTGGAAGGCCGGGCCGAAGGGCTGGGACTCGGCCGCCGCCTCGTAGGCCGCGGGGCACAGGAGGATCAGCGCGCGCGGCTGCAGCGGCCCGATCAAGCGGCAGGCGATGTGGCCGCCCATGCTCGACGCCACCAGCACGCGGGGCGCGGCGATCGGCAGCGCCTCGGCCACGGCGCGTGCCTGCGCGATGCGGTGGTCGAGGCTCGAGCCTTCCAGCGCGCCGCCGGTCTCGCCATGGCCGACGAAGTCGAAGCCGGCGCCGGGCCAGCCCTGCGCCGCAAGCGCGGCCATCAGCCATTGCGCGCCGAGGTGCGTGGACACGCCGCCACCATGCAGTGCGAGCACGTGCGGCGCGTGGTCGGCCTCCGTGACCCATCGGCTGCCATGCAGGCGGGTGCCTGCATGGTCGACGTGGAAGGGCAGGCGCTGGACGTTCATGGCGAGCCGGGATTGTGCGTGCGCGCCACACCGCGCTGGCCGGCGGCGCGCTGCGCCGCTAGAGTGATGCGCTAGCTCCCACAACAACGCGAACAGGAGGTGCCCATGCCGAACCGCTTCTTCCCCATCGCATCCGCACCTGTGGCCATGCCGGGCATGTGCTGCCCGCATATGCCGCGCGGCTGAGGCCGCGCTCCGCATCGCGCCGGCCCTTCGCGCCGGTCCGTCCAGTTCCAGACGCCCGTGTCCACGCCCTGCGTGGCACGGTCGTCGTTCCCGTGGGAATTCCATGACACACGATCCCCTCGCGGACCGGGCGCGCGTGCCCGAGGTCCGCATCGAGCCCTTCGACGTGCACGGCGCCAGTGCGTCGACCTGGACCGCCTACCAGCGCTACCGCCGCGTGCGCGACCTCGACCGCGCGCCCGACATGCCGCTCATGAGCGACGCCGAGTTCGCCCGCACCCTGCAGCGCGAGGAGCCGCTGGTGCAGCACCACCGCTGGACTGCGGTCGCGGCCGACGGCGAACCGGTCGGCAACCTGCTGGCCAGCACGCGCCGGCCCGGCGCACCCGGTGCACGGGAGCACGCCGCGCTCGCCGACGCGTGGTGCTACGTGCTGCCCACCTGGCGGCGCCGCGGCATCGCCACCCGCATGCTCGGCACGCTGCACGGCTTCCTGCAGGCGCAGGGCCGCACGCTGGTCACGGTGCAGGCGCACGATCCCGCGGCCTGGGCCTGGCTCGCGTCGCTGGGCACCTCGCCGCGGCTCGCGACGGTGCAGAACCGGCTGGCGTTCGATCGGCTCGATGCCGCACTCCTGCAGCGCTGGCGCGGGGCGCCGGGCATCGCCGCGCACGGCCTGCGCTGGGAACTGCACGCCGGCCGCGTGCCGCTGGACCGGCTGGCACAACTGCTGCCGGTGATCGACCGGCTGTTCCGCGACGTGCCGCTGGGCACGCTCGAAGGCCCGCCGGTGCGCCAGGAACTGGACGACTTCCGCAGCTGGTACGCCGACATGGACGCGCGCGGCGGCGCCCACCACGTGGCGCTGCTGCTCGACGCGGCCGGCGACGTGGCGGCGCTGAGCATCGGCTCGTGGGATGCGCGCATGCCCGAGGTGCTGTGGCAGAAGCTCACCACCACCGACCGGCGCTGGCGCGGGCTCGGCCTGGCCAAGGCGGTGAAGGCGGCGCTGCTGATCGGCGCGCGCGAACTGCATCCCACGCTGCGCCGCGCCGTGACCCTCAACACCGAGGTGAATGCGCCGATGCTCGCCGTCAACCGCCAGATGGGCTACGAGGTCCACCGGCGCGAGGCCTTCTACCAGGTGCCTCGCGAGGCCATCGGCGGCTGGCTGGCCGCGCGCGGCTGAGGCTGCGGCCTGCGCGGGGGCAGCCCGAAGAGGGGCCGCAACCCGCGCAGGCGGCGGATCAGCCCGTCATTGAGCAGCCAGCAGCCGCCCACCGTGGCGGCCAGGATCGCCGCCGGCTCGGCCGCCGGCCCCAGCGCGAGCGGGGCGAGCCACACGGCGGCCAGCAGGATCAGCGTCTGGTGCAGCACGTACCAGGGATAGACCGATTCGTTGGCCCAGCGCAGCCAGCGCCACGGGCGGTTCAGGTGCCGGTGGCCGAAGCCCAGCACGGCGGCGATCACCGCCCAGCCGTACACGGCGCGCAGCCCCTGCGCCAGGGCGGCACCGCCCGTGCCCAGCAGGCCTTCGCGCCCGGCGATCAGCAGGGCGGCCGACAGCAGCGCCAGGCCCAGCGCCGCCCAGCGGATGCGCGCCAGCTCGCTCCACAGGCCCGCATCGGTGGCCAGCCACCAGCCGTAGAGGAAGCAGGTGAAGTAGCGCGGATGCAGGTAGCCGTCGTGCAGCAGGTCGTGCGTGGCCGGGTAGCGCGGCGCCAGCCACAGCACGTACGCCGCCAGCGGCAGGGCGGGCAGCACCAGCAGCCAGCCGCCGCGCAGCCGGCGCACCGCTGCGGCCACCTGCTCGCCGGCCCGGGAGCGCAGCACCGGCAGCAGCAGCACGACGACGGCCGTGTACGCGAACAGGTAGGGGAGGTACCACAGGTGGTTCCAGGTGATGCCGACGTCGGCACCGTCGAAGGCCGCGGCCGGCCAGTGCGGCCCGCCGCCGAGGTAGCGCAGCAGGAAGGCGCCGAAGCCCGGTGCCACGAAGCCGTTCGCCATCCCCTGCGCATAGGCCTGCCAGGGCACGACCACCACCATGCCGAAGGCCAGCGGCAGCAGCAGGCGCCAGGCACGGCTGCGCAGCAGCGGGCCCGCCGAGCGTCCGCGCGCCAGGAAGCCCAGCGACACGCCGGAGATCAGGAACACCAGGTCCATGCGCCACAGGTTCATCAGCCGCATCGGCCACTGCAGCCACTCGGCCGCATGCGGGCTCTTGAGGTGCCAGGGCCAGCCGGCCACGTAGTACATGCCCAGGTGGTAGAGGATGACCAGCGCGAAGGCGATGGCCCGCAGGGCGTCGATGTCGTGGCGGCGGTCGGTGGCAGGCAACGGGGTCATGGCGGGGGGCAGGCGTGGACGATGCACGCATGCTGCGCTGCGGCCCGCCGGGCCGTGCGACGCCGGGCCGGATGGGCCCGTCGGTGGGACGAGCGGTGGCCCGCGGGGACGAGTTCGGCCCCGAGGTTGGACGACCCGGACGGCGCGCCGCGTGCCCGGGTGCGCCACCCGCGGGCGTCAGGGCTCCTGGTTGCTGTCCGGCTTGAGGTTCTCGTGCAGGTGGAAGGCGTCGGAGCCGTCGGTTTCGGCGGAGCTGGCGTCCTGTCGTTTGTGGGTCATGCGCTCGGTCTTCGCAGGCGCGACGTTGCCGTTGCTGGTGAGTTTCTTGGCGGGGCCGATGTTGGCGGCGGCGCCGTCGGTGGTGGGGCGGGTGCCGTCCCCGCTGTCGAGAGGGTTGGTCATCGATGTTCCTGGTTGATGGTGAAGGGAAATGCACCGGCGCCGCCATGGCGGCTGGCTTGCTTACGGGTGCATGCCTCCAGCTTGGCGGCTGCGGGGCGCAGCGCTGTGGTCCTGCGCTGGCCTGGGCGTAGGTGCAGCCGCCGAGAAGCCGGGCGCGGCGGCGCCGGCGGGCCCAGAATCGGCTGCATGGGTGCGACGACGGGCCAGAGGAATTTCTACGAACGCTATGCGCCGGTGCGGCGGGTGGTCGAGGTCGGCTTCTGGGTCGTCCTGATGGCGCTGCAGGCGGCGTTCAACACGGCCGTGGCCCTGGTCGACGCGCGGGCGGCCGCGCACCCGCCGGCGCCCTGGCAGGTGGTGAGCTGGGAGCTCTCGAGCCACCTCGTGCTGCTGGCGCTGGTGCCGGTGCTGGCGGCCTTCGAGCGCCGCTTTCCGCTCTACCGGCCGCTGGGCTGGTGGCGCACGCTGGGCGCGCACGTGGCGGGCAGCCTCGTCTTCTGCGCGCTGCACGTGGGCGGCATGGTGCTGCTGCGCAAGGCCGTGGCCTGGGCGGCCGGCGGCGCCTACGACTTCGGCGGCGGCGGCTCGTGGCTGTACGAGTACCTGAAGGACGTGCGCAGCTATGCGTCGATCGTGGCCGGCATCGCCATCTACCGCCTCTGGCTGCTGCGCCTGCAGGGCGAGGCGCGGGTGCTCGATGCGCCGGAGGCGCCCGGGGACGCGGCCCGGGCGCCGCCCGAGCCCGTGCCGCCCGAGGCCAGCGCGCCGCCCGCGCGGCCCGAGCGCTTCCTGGTGCGCAAGCTGCGGCGCGAATTCCTCATTGCCGCGGCCGACATCGACTGGCTGCAGGCCCAGGGCAACTACGTCGGCCTGCACGTGAACGGCCACGACTACCTGCTGCGTGCCACGCTGACCGACTTCCTCGCCCAGCTCGACCCGGCCCGCTTCGTGCGCGTGCACCGCAGCCACGCCGTGAACCTCGACCGCATCCGCGAGATCGAGCCCACCGACGGCGGCGATGCGCGGCTGCACCTGCACGACGGCAGCGTGGTGCCCTGCAGCCGGCGCTACCGGGAGGCCCTGACGGCGGCCGCCGCCTGAAGCGCGTCTTCCAGCCGAATCGGCCTCCAGCGCCCGTCCCGCCTGCGCAGGCAGCTCTCATTTCGATAGCAGGCCGGGGCATGGGGCCGAGCGCGGACAATCGCGCCTTTCCTTCTTTGCAGCCAGCAGCCCGCGCCCCGATGACGATCCAGTGGTTTCCCGGTCACATGAATGCCACCCGCAAGGCGATCGCGGAGCGGCTCAAGACCACCGACGTCGTGATCGAGCTGCTCGACGCGCGCCTGCCGGGCTCCAGCGCCAACCCGGCCATCGAGGGCATGACCTCGGTCAAGCCGCGGCTGAAGATCCTCAACAAGCAGGACCTGGCCGACCCCGCCCGCACCGCCGAGTGGCTGGCCCACTACCAGGCGCAGAGCGCCACCGGCGCCATCGCGCTCGATGCCAGCCAGACCGCGCCGGCGCAGCGCCAGGCCATCATCGACGCCTGCCATCGCCTGTCGCCCAACCGCGGCGGGCTGGCCAAGCCGATGCGCGTGCTGATCTGCGGCGTGCCCAACGTGGGCAAGTCCACCCTCATCAACACGCTCAGCCTCAAGCGCCAGGCCAAGGCCGCCGACGAGGCGGGCGTGACCAAGCAGGAGCAGCGCATCCTGCTGGCCGACGACTTCTACCTCTACGACACGCCGGGCATGCTGTGGCCCAAGATCATCGTGCCCGAGAGCGGCTACCGGCTGGCCATCAGCGGTGCCGTGGGCCGCAACGCCTACGACGACGAGGAGGTCGCGCTGGAGCTGATCGCCTACCTCAAGGCCCAGTACACCGAGGCGCTGCGCGGCCGCTACAAGCTGGCGGCGGACACGGCGCAGGCGGCGCTGTGCACCCAGGCGGACGAGGACATCCTCGACGCCATCGGCCGCAGGCGCGGCGCCCTGGTCGGCGGGGGCCGGGTCGACCGGCAGAAGGCGGCCGAGGCGCTGATCACCGACTTCCGCAGCGGCGCGCTCGGGCGCATCACGCTCGAGACGGTCAACCAGTTCACCAAGTGGCTGAGCGACGGCCGCAAGGCCGAGGCGGAACTGCGCAGGCGGCGCGAGGCGGCGCTCAAGGCCAAGAAGGGCACCGGCCGCCGCGCCGACGACGACCCGCCGGACGACCGGGGCGAAGCAGCCGACTGATCCCTGGCCGCAGGGGGTACGCACTGGCCATCCGGCAGATGGGCAGCGCGCAGGGCGTTGCCCACAATGGTCCGCTCGTTCCGGCCCCGTCTCGCGCCCCATGGCTGCCCGCTTCGCCTTCCTCCACGCGCTCCGCCGCCCCAGAACCGGGAGGCCTTGAGCTTGCCGGCCTACACGACGCCCGGTGTCTACGTCGAAGAGGCACCTTTGCCGGGCCGCCGGATCACCCTGGTGCCCACGCATGTCGCCGCCTTCGTCGGACCGACCCGGCGCGGGCCCCTGGAGGGCGCGCCCCCGATGCTCGGGAGCGTGGCGGACTTCGAACGGGTCTACGGCGGCGCCCAGCCGCTGTGGCTCGACGACGGCACCGGTGGCGTCGCGCCGCACACGAACCACATGGCGCTGGCCGTGCGCGCCTTCTTCGACAACGGCGGCGCGCGGCTGTATGTGCAGCGCACCGCGGGGGCGGCGACGGTCGCGAGCGCGCCGCTGCACCTGGAGACCGTCCCGGCGGACCGGACCATCGTGATCCACGCCGCGACGCCCGGTCGCCTGGGCAACGGCACGGTCCGGCTGCGCGAGCGTGCCAGCCCGGTCACGCTGCGCGCCATGACCCATGCGGAGCCGGGCACCGTGCTGCGCACGGCCAACGCGGACGGCACGGTCGAATGCGTCGCCGATGCCCAGGGCCGCTGGCACGATCGCCGGGGCCGCCGGGTGGCGCACGGCCGCGTCGGCGTGAGCCGCATCCTCAGCGTCGAGCTGGAATGCTTCGATGCCGAGGGCCTGCCGCTGGGCAGCTGGACGGGACTGGCCTTGTCCGCCCTGCATCCGCGGTGGGTGGGCGCGGTGCTCTCGCGCGAGGCGGCGGCCGGCGGGCGGGCGGCCGTGTGGTGGGCGCTCGGTCCGGCGGTCGATGCCTGGACGCTGCTCGACGCCGTGCGTGCGCAGGTGCCCGATGCGGATGGCCAGGCGCCCGTCGCGCTGGCCGGCGGCACCGACGGCGCACTGCCGCCCCTGGGCACGGCCGACGAGCCCGGCAGCTACGCCGCGGGTCTTGCCACGCTGGGCCGCCTGGGCGACGTGCGCCTCGTCGCCGCACCCGGCAGCAGCCTGCGGGCCGACGGCGCCGCGCTGCGCGCCGCGCTGGTCGCGCACGCCGGCGCGCCGCGGGCCTGGCGCATGGCGCTGCTCGATCCGGCACCGGGCCTGACGCTGGCCGAGGTGCAGGTGCAGCGCGCCGAGGTCGATTCGCCGCACGCCGCGCTGCACTGGCCCTGCCTGGTGGTGGCCGACCCGCTGCCGCCGCCGGGCGTCGTCGGCGCAACGATCACCGTGCCGCCCAGCGGCGCGGTCGCGGGCCTGTATGCGCATGCCGACCTGCAGTGGGGGGCGCATCACACGCCGGCCAACCAGCCGGTCCGCGGCGTGGTGCGCGCGGAGCAGCCCGTGAGCGCGAGCGAGCAGGATCAGCTCAACCCGCGCGGCATCAACTGCTTTCGCGAGTTCATCGGCCGCGGCCTCGTGCTGTGGGGCGGCCGGACCACGTCGTCGCAGTCGCAGTGGCGCTATGTGAACGTGCGCCGGTATGTCGATGCCGTCGAGGCCTCGCTCGACGCGGGGCTGCGCTGGGTCGCCTTCGAACGGCAGGGCGAGGCCGTGTGGGCCCAGGTGCGCGCGGCCGTCGACGACTTCCTGCTGGGCCAGTGGCGCGAGGGGGCGCTGCAGGGCGGCCGCGCGAACGAGGCCTGGTGGGTGCAGTGCGCTGCCGGCCGCACCATGACGGCCGACGACATCGCCCAGGGCCGCGTCGTGTGCGACATCGGCATCGCGCTGCTGCGTCCGGCGGAGTTCGTCGTCCTGCGCTGGGTCGGCCTCACGGCCGGCGCGCTGCAGCCTGGCGGATGACGCGCCAGAATGCCGCAATGACCCACACCCCCCCTCCGCTCCCCACGCTCGAAGTCACGCCCCGCGACCTGTCGGCCTACAAGGCCGGCAACACCGGGGTCGACTACGTCCACCGCTTCGAATCCGGCCGTCCCGGCCCGCACGTGCTCATCAACGCGCTGACGCACGGCAACGAGATCTGCGGCATGGTCGCCGCCACCCACCTGCTCGACACCGGCGTGCGGCCCAGGATCGGCACGCTCACCGTCAGCTTTGCCAACGTGGCGGCCTACGAGAGCTTCGACATCGAGAAGCCCTTCGAGAGCCGGCAGCTGGTGCACAACATGAACCGCATCTGGTCCGCCGAGTGGCTCGACGGGGCCGAGGACAGCCCCGAGCTGCAGCGCGCCCGCGCCATGCGCGGCGTGGTCGACGCGGCCGACCACATCCTCGACATCCACTCCACCAGCCAGGACGTGGTGCCGTTCTGGGTGTACCCGGCCTTCGAGCGCAACGGCGCCGTCGCCATGGCCATCGGCCGGCCGCCGGTGCACCTGGTCATGCCGCAGGGTCTGGGCTCGGGCATCCCGCTCATCCAGTACGGCCGCCACGGCAACGACGGCCCCGGCCCCGGCACCGCGATGGTGGTCGAATGCGGCCAGCACTTCAAGACATCGGCGGCGCAGCTGGCCACCGCGGTGACCCTGGACTTCCTCGCGCACTTCGGCCTCATCGACGCGCCCGAGCCCGCGGCGCCCAAGGAGCCGCAGCGCCGCTACGAGCTGCTGCAGACGCACATGGTCCACACCACCGAGTTCCGCTTCGAGCGCCCGCTGGTCGGCTTCGAGACCTTCGCCAAGGACGAACTCATCGCCACCGACGGCGACCGCCGCATCGTCTCGCCCTGCGACGGCTGCACGATCTTCATGCCGACGCGCGAGCCGATCGTGGGGCGCGAGGCGGTGTATCTGACGCGGGCGATCTGAGAGGAGCGGGGGCTAGCGCGCGGCGGCAGCGCCGTCGGCGAACGCCAGCGGCAAGCCCGGACGCTGGCGCTTCGCGTCGTACATGGCCCGGTCGGCCCGCCGGAGCAATTGCGCCAGCGTCTCGTCCTGCCGGCCATGGACCGCGATCCCCGCACTCGCCCCGACCACCAGGTCCAGCCCGTCGAACCGGACGGGCGCGCGGCATGCGTCGAGCAGGTCCTCGGCCAGTTCGGCCAGCGCGTGGACGGGACGTTCGGCCAGCAGCAGGGCGAATTCGTCGCCGCCCAGGCGGGCCACCAGTTCGCCGCTGCCCAGCCGTTCGCGCAGGCGCTGGGCGACCGCGACCAGCACGGCGTCTCCCGCCGCGTGGCCGTGCTTGTCGTTCACCGCCTTGAAGCCGTCCAGGTCGAGCATGGCCACGGCGAAGGCGTTCCCGTCGCGCAGGCGCGCTTCGCCCGCGCTGTCGAAGGCGGCGCGACTGGCCACGCCGGTCAGCGCATCGGTGCCCAGCGCCTGCACGAGCTGCTCGGTGCGCACCGCCAGCGCCCGCTCCGACCGGTGCACCAGCTGCAGGCGCGAGCCCATCGCCACTCCGAAGACGATCAGTTCCGCGAGCAGCGCGCCCTGGGAGATGTTCATCTGGTTGGGCGCCCAGGCGATCCAGCCCCAGCTGGCCACCACGATCGCACCGATGCCGGCCAGCAGCATCGCGACGCCGAAGAAGTACAGGACAGCCGGCCAGTAGCGCCGACGCATCGCGATGAGGGCGCCCACCACCATGACCGCCGTCGAGCCCACCACCGACAGCTGGACGAGGCGAAAGGTCGCCAGCGGGTACGCTCCCCAGAAGGCATAGGGCACCGCAAGCAGCAGGGCGACCGTGATCGCCTGCACCAGCAGGTCCAGGCGCGGCGCGAAGTGGCGCAGCCGCAGCAGCCGACGGCCGAATTGCAGCTTGCACACCGCCCACAGCGCGGGCCCCGCCCCGTACGCGAACTCGGCGGCGGCGGGCCAGTCCGGGAAGGCGTAGCGCAGCGCATGGCCGTTGATGCTCGACAGCGCGAGGATCCCGGTGGCGCAGGCCAGCACGTAGAACCCGTAGAGCGCTTCGCCGAACACCTTGAAAAGCACCAGCCCATAGACCATGAGGCCGACGAGCAGGCCGTAGGTCAGCGCATCGAACATGCGCTTGTCCTGCGTGGACTGCAGGTAGTCGACGGGGTCCCAGATCTTCACGTCGTAGATCCGGGCGAAGGTCGAATCCACCCGGAAATAGGCGGTGTAGACGCCCGGTCCGGGCAGGCGGAAGCGCCAGGCCATCTGTTCCGACGCCACCGGGCGGCTCGCCCAGGGATGGCGCATGCCCGTCACGACGGCCGGTGCCAGTGCCTTGCCGTCGGCATCGAAGGGGCCGTAGAACCGGATCTCGTGGGTCGAGACGGTGGGAACCACCATCAGCCAGTCGCGGCTCGCGTCGGCCGGGTCGGCCAGCCGCATCTCCAGGCGGAACCAGAGCACGCGGTCCGCTTCCTTGCCGCGCAGCGGGTCCGGCGGATAGGCAAAGCGCGCCATGTCGGGTGCGGACCGCACCTGCTCGAGGGTCAGGGCGCGGCTGTCGTCTTCCAGGACCTGCAGGGCATGGACGGCCGCCATGCCGCCGGCCTGGCGCGCCAGGCGCAGCGGTTCGCGCGCCGTGTCCGCGCGCGCCGAAGCCAGCGTCAGCAGCGCGAGCACCAG
>JAVHYA010000074.1 GCA_031119395.1 Pseudomonadota bacterium | reverse complement strand
GCCTTCCTCCGCGGCCTGGGGCCGGTCCACCAGGCCCCCACCACCCTGACGCCGGCGCTGATGGAGCGCATCGGCGTGCTGCTGCGCGGCGCGACCGAGGGCACGCTGCAGCTGCTGCTCACCCGCCAGGAGTTCAAGCGCGAGGTGCGGGCCGAGGTGACCATGATCGCGGCGCAGGCCAACAACCCGCTCAAGTTCTCGCCCACCGTCGACGTGGCGCTGGCCCACCTGCTGGGGCCCGGCGTGCGCGGCTTCATGCCGGCCGAGGCGGCGATCCGTGACGCCTACGACGACCTGCGCTCGCATCAGTTCGGCGTCATGGTCGGCATGCGCGCGGCCCTCGCCAGCCTGATCGAGCGCTTCGGCCCCGACGAGCTGGAGAAGAAGATCGCCGCCAAGTCGGCGCTCGACAGCCTGTTCGCATCGGGACGCAAGGCCCGGCTGTGGGACCAGTTCGTGGCGCTGTATGGCACCATCGCCGCGGAGGCCGAGGACGACTTCCACACGCTCTTCGGCAAGGCCTTCCTCGAGGCCTACGAGGAACAGATGGCACGCCTGAAGGACGCCGGCGCTGCGGCGCCCCGTTGAGCGCACAAGGAGCAGGGTGTGGAAATCGAGATCGTGTCGCTCTCCAAGCAGGGAGGGCGCGAGTACAACGAGGACGTGCACGGCCACTGGCACAACGGGCATTTCGTCGCCTGCCTGGTGGCCGACGGCGCGGGCGGCCATGGCGGCGGCGACGTCGCGGCAGCCACCGCGCGCAGCAGCATCCTGGCCGGCTTCGCGGCCCATCCCACCCTGGACGAGGACGCGGTGCGCGAGTTGCTGGCCCAGGCCAACCTGGACGTGGTGGCCCGCCAGGCCGAGGGTGGCAAGCTGGCCAGCATGCGGTCCACGGTGGTGCTGGCGGCGGTGGACCTGGAGCAGCATGCGCTGGTGTGGGCGCACACCGGGGACAGCCGGGCCTACCTGTTCCGCGGCGGTGCCATCGTCGCGCGCACGACCGACCACAGCCTGGTCCAGCAGATGGTGGCCAGCGGCATGCTCGACGACGAGGGGGCCCGCCTGCACCCGCAGCGCAACATGCTGCTGTCGGCGCTGGGTTCGGTGCAGGAGCCGCCGGAGATCGAGGTGTCGGGTCGCATGCGCCTCGAGGTGGGCGACGTCCTGCTGCTGTGCTCCGACGGCGTGTGGGAGCCCCTGGGCGACGAGTGGCTGGTCGACACGCTGCATGCCGCCCGCACGGCGGCGCAGTGGGCCGAGGAGCTCGACGCGCAGATCCAGGCCCAGGCCAAGCCGGGGCACGACAACTACACGGCGGTGGTGCTGTGGGTGCTGCGCGAGGACGAGGAATCGACCCGTCTGATGGGCGATCCCTGGGTGGCTGATTCGGAGTGAAAAGTGCCTGCAGCGCCCGTGCAGCGGGTGCGAGCAGCTACGAAAAGAATAGCAATCTGCCGTGGCTCAGAGGCGGACCAGTTCCACCCGCCGGTTCTTCGCGCGCCCCGCCTCCGAGTCGTTGGGCGCGATCGGCTCCGCCGCACCGGCACCGCGCGTGCCCAGGCGGCGCGGGTCGATGCCGGCCTTCACCAGCGCCGCGATCACCGCCACGCTGCGCCGCTGCGACAGGTCCTTGTTGTGGGCCTCGTTGCCCTGGGCGTCGGTGTGGCCGACGACCTGCAGCCGCAGTTGCGGATTGCCGCGCAGGAGCTTGGCCATCTCGTCCAGCGTCGGCTGCGACTCGGCGCGCAGCACGTCCTTGTCGGTGTCGAAGTGCAGGCCATAGAGGTTGACGCGCCCCTGCTCGGCCAGGCCCTTCTGCATCGCACCGGCATCGAGGAACACGATGCGCCCGGTGTCCATGGGCTTGCTCTCGACGACGCGCACGAAGGCGTGGTTGCCCACCTCCGGGCTGTGTTCGGCCAGCGCGATGCTCGCGTGCAGCGTGCCGCTGTCGGAGCTCTTGCGTGCGAGCAGGTAGCGCGCGCTGGTGCCGAAGTAGTTGCGCACGTAGTCGCCGCGCTTGCCCAGACGGGGCCATTCGGGCTCGTCGAAGGCGAGCGCGAAGTCGTAGGGCGTGGTCGTGTCGCCCGAGTCCGGGCGGTGCTGGTAGCAGGAGCCGTTGGCGGTGCCGCAGCTGAAGAGGAGTTCGAACCCTTTGGCTTTCAGGCTCGCCTCGTAGTTGCGCAGCACCTCCAGCGTGGAGCGGCCCGCGGGCAACTGGTAGTAGTAGAGCGACACCTTGCCTTCGAGCTTCAGGAGCTCGGGCTTGCCGCCGCCCCAGTTCTGCAAGGGCTTCTGGATCAGGCCGACTTCGTCGAAGGCGTTGGTGCGGACCGCTTCGAGCACCGATCCGTCGTAGCGGCCGACGAGCGGGTGGTCCTTGCCGGGCTCTGCCGCCGCCGCGCCGATCGGCAGCCAGGCTGCAGCCCACAGGGCCGCCATGACGAGGCGCATCGCAAGGGCGTGGAAAGGGGAGCTCATGGCGCACGGATGGATGGGCGAAGGCGGCCCGTGGCGCGGGCCGACTTTGCCGGGGTGACGAGGGCCGGACCGCGGACGCACATGGCGCCCGGGCGGTCCGGGGCCGGGCTCAGGCGCCGCCGGTGGTCGGCACCGTCTGCGGCACGTGGGTGTACTGCGCGGCGGTGCTCTTGTGCGTGCGCAGTGCGGCGCGCAGCGAGCCGGGGATGTCCGCGCGGTTCGGCAGGTTGCGGTAGTTGTCGATCCCCTGCTTGTTGCAGAAGTGGTTGCAACCGCTGTTCAGCGCATCGAGCGAGTACCGCGAGTGGGTGATCGTGCTGAGCTGGCCCGGACCGCGGAAGGGATCGAAGATGCCGTCCTGCGTGGTGGGCGAGCCCTTCGCGGCGATCTGGCTCTGGAAGTGCACGATGTGGGCCTGGGTCACCGGCCCGATGCGGCCGTCGACCTTGATCACGTCGGTGGAGTTCGGCGGTGGCTCGAAGCCCTCGTCGGTGAAGCCCATCAGCTCGTAGTAGAAGATGCGCAGCAGCGCCTGCACCAGCATCACGTCCTCGCGGGCGTTGGCGCCGATGCGGCCCACCGCCCAGTCCACGTTGTAGGCGGGAAAGGGTTGGGCGGCCTGGGTGGTCAGCACGGCGGTGAAGGCCATGGTGTTCTCCTGAGCGGGACGGACGCAGGCCGAAGTCGGGGCCGGATCGCCCGGCCCCACGGCACGCGCCCCATCGCCATCAGCGGGTGCTGGTCTCGGCCACGTTCCAGCCGAACTTCACCGCGCTGCCCAGTCCGCCCTTGTCGTCCTGCGGCTTGTATTCGAACTCGATGTCCTTGAAGCTGCAGTTCACGCGCTCGTGGATGTCGCCGCCGGCCGAGGCGCCCGGGCGGCAATGCGTGATCAGCACTTCCTTCATCGTGACCTTGAGGTAGTCCTGCTGGCCTTCGCCCGCCTTGCGTGCCGTGACCTTGACTTCCTTGAAGTGCTTGCCGGAGACGCAGCTCTTGGCGAGCACCGGCGAGGCCTTGTCGTAGTGGTGCACGAAGTTGAAGGTGCCCGGCACCGCCTTGCCGCGGCCCGAGCCGCCGCCCGAGGCCTGGGAGGGCTGGCTCACGTCCCAGTCCCACGACAGGAGCTCGATCTCGCCCTTGTGGTCCTTGTGGACGGACTCGCCGTCGACGCCGTCGAACTTGATGTGGAAATCGGAACTCATTGCTGCTTCTCCTGGGTTGAACGATGAGGAAGGGTGGGGTGGCACCGGCTGCGGCCTGCGGGCGCTGTGCCCGCCGGGTCCGGTTGCCTAGAGAACGATGGAGGGCGCCGGACTTTGAAAGGCCGCAGGCGCTTTATTTGCCGCCCTTGGCCGAGGGCAGCTTGGAGACCAGGCGCAGCGACACGGTCAGGCCCTCGAGCTGGTAGTGCGGCCGCAGAAAGAACTTGGAGGTGTAGTAGCCCGGGTTGCCCTCGACCTCCTCGACCACCACTTCGGCCGCGGCCAGGGGCTTTTGCGCCTTGGTGATCTCGGACGAGTTGGCCGGATCGCCGTCGACGTAGTTCATGATCCACTTGTTGAGCCAGCGCTCCATCTCGGCGCGCTCCTTGAAGCTGCCCACCTTGTCGCGCACGATGCACTTGAGGTAGTGCGCGAAGCGGTTGCAGGCGAACAGGTAGGGCAGGCGCGCGGCCAGGTTGGCGTTGGCCGTGGCATCGGGGTCGTCGTACTCGGCCGGCTTGTGCAGCGACTGGGCGCCGATGAAGGCCGCGAAGTCCGAGTTCTTGCGGTGGATGAGCGACAGCAGGCCGGCCTTGGACAGTTCGGCCTCGCGGCGGTCGCTGATCGCGATCTCGGTCGGGCACTTCTGGTCCACGCCGCCGTCGTCGCTCGGGAAGGTGTGCAGCGGCAGGTTCTCCACCGCGCCGCCCGATTCGATGCCGCGGATGCGCGAGCCCCAGCCGTAGAGCTTGTACGAGCGGTTGATGTTGGTGGCCATCGCATACGCCGCGTTCGCCCAGGCGTACTTGCTGTGGTCGGCGCCGGCCGTGTCCTCCTCGAAGTCGAACTCCTCGACCGGGTTGGTGTTGGCGCCATAGGGCGTGCGCGCCAGGAAGCGCGGCATGCACAGGCCGAGGTACTTCGAGTCGTCCGACTCGCGCAGCGAGCGCCAGCCGGCGTACTCGGGCGTGAGGAAGATCTTCGTCAGGTCGCGCGGATTGGCCAGCTCCTGCCAGCTCTCCATCTGCATCAGCGACGGGCTGGCGCCGGTGATGAAGGGCGCATGCGCCGAGGCGGCGATCTTGGCCATCTCTCCCAGCATTTCCACGTCGGGCGGGCTCTGGTCGAAGTGGTAGTCGCCCACGATCGCGCCGAAGGGTTCGCCGCCGAACTGCCCGTACTCCTGCTCGTAGATCTTCTTGAACATCGGGCTCTGGTCCCAGGCCGCGCCCTTGAACTTCTTGAGGTTCTTGGCCAGCTCCTGCTTCGAGATGTCCATCACCCGGATCTTCAGGTGCTCGTCGGTCTCGGTGTTGTTCACCATGTAGTGCAGGCCGCGCCAGGCACTCTCGAGCTTCTGGTAGTCGGGGTGGTGGATGATCCTGTTGATCTGCTCGGTGAGCTTGGCATCGATCGCGGCGATCATGGCCTCGATGGACTTGGTGACGTCCTTGCCGATGAGCTGCGTCTGGCTCAGCGCCTGCTGCGCGAGCGTCTGCACGGCCTGCTCGACCGCGCTCTTGGCCTCGTCGCTGCGCGGCTTGAATTCCTTCTGCAGCAGCGACGCGAAATCGCTGCCGGCGTACTCGACTTCCTTCAGCGGGCTCTGCTGGAGTGCTTCTGCCATGGTGTTCTCTCCTCGGTGGCGGGGGATCAGGCGGCGCTGCCGTCTTCAGGCTTCTTGGTGGCGGCCAGCGACTGGAGCAGCGCGGGGTCGTCGAGCACCTTGGCCAGCAACTCTTCGGCGCCGCCCTTGCCGTCCATGTAGGTGACCAGGTTGCTCAGCTGGTTGCGCGCCTCGAGCAGCTTGTTCAGCGAGTCGACCTTGCGCGCCACGGCGGCGGGCGAGAAGTCGTCCATGCTCTCGAAGGTGAGTTCGACCTTCAGGTCGCCTTCGCCCGTGAGCGTGTTCTCGACCGCGAAGGCGGCGCGTGGCTTCATCGCCTTCATGCGGGCATCGAAGTTGTCGACGTCGAACTCGAGGAACTTGCGGTCCGCCACCGGCGCGAGCGGGTCGGCCGGCTTGCCGGAGAGATCGGCCAGCACGCCCATCACGAAGGGCAGCTGCACCTTCTTCTCGGCGCCGTACAACTCGACGTCGTACTCGATCTGCACGCGGGGCGCACGGTTCCGGGCGATGAATTTCTGACTGCTCTTGGACATGTCGGCTCCTGGCGGGCGGGTGAGGTGGAGGGAGGAGGGGGCGCGCGGGGTGACAGGCCGCGCTAATCGGATTCGGACACCGCGCGCGCACCGGTGACGTGCTCGATGGTGTTCATCGCGTCGGGGGCGAGGTTGGCGATGATGTCGAGGAAGCTGACGCCGATGAGCTTCTTGGCGCGCTCGATCAGAAGCGGCGCGGGGTTGCCGGGCTCGGTGCGCCGGAGGTAGTCGATGACGCGGTCGAGCATCTGCAGTGCGTCCTGCCGCGTGGCGATGTCGCCGCGCATCGGCGGCGCGATGCCCTGGCCAGCGCCACCCGCCGCCGCGGCGCCCGCGCCGGCGTCGTCGGCCTGCGGGTCGGCGGTGCCGGTGGCGGCCTGCACCGCCTGCTGCAGCACCTGGCCGATGCCGCGCAGGCGCGAGAAGTCGACGGCGTCCGAGCGGCCGCTGCGTTCCACCAGCAGGTTCTGCAGGCCCATCACGGCCGGCGCCACCGCGCGCAGCGAGGCGGCCGTGTCGGGGTGGTCGGCCAGGATCTCTTCGAGCGCGCCCTGCACCTGCGTGGGCGAATAGCCCGCATCGCCCACCGGTGCCAGTGCATTGCGGGCCACGGCCACGTCGCGCACGCGCAGGGGGCCGACGCTGCGCGAGTTGCCGATCAGCGCGTCGTAGAGGTCGCGCGGCACGAGCGACTCGTCCGACAGCGGCGCCAGCGCGTTGAGCCGCATCGTCGGGTCGTTGTCGTCGTCCGCGTCCAGCTGGGGATGGATGCCGTCCCAATGGCGTTCGAGCAGGCCCGTCAGCAACTGCATGCCGAGCCCGAAGCCCGCCACGCCCTGGCGGCGTGTCGAGGTGCGCAGCAGCAGAACGGCGGGGCGCACATCCTTGCTGCGGCGAAGCAGGTCCGTGGCCTGCTCGCCCACCTGGTGCCAGTCCGGGTCCACCGCAGGGATCACGGTGTCGCCGAACTGCTGTTCGGGCTTGCCTCGGGCGGCCGACTCGGCGGCCGTGAATGCGGGGTCGTACTCCAGGTCGTCGCCACAGGGCGAAGCCTCGCTGATGGGCGCCTGCAATGCGTCGACGAGATCGGGAGTGAGCATGTTGCCTGTTCGAATTCGCTGGTGATAATCAAAGATGCCCACCACAGGGTCAATGCAACGAAGGAAATAGCATGAGCGAGATCGGTACCTACCATTCGTCCTATGGCCGCCGTTCCTTGCTGGGGTGGATGGGCGCGACGATGGCTGGTGCCGTGGTGCTGCTGGCCGGATGCGCTGCCGCGCCGCCGAAGCCGGTCGTGACGCCGGTGGCCCTCTCGCTGGTCGGTGCTCCCGATGTGAACCCCGATGCGCGTGGCCGTGCATCGCCGGTCACCGTCCGCGTCTACGCACTCAAGACCTCCGGCCCCTTCGATGG
The DNA here is from genome assembly GCA_031119395.1 of Pseudomonadota bacterium. Taxonomy (GTDB): domain Bacteria; phylum Pseudomonadota; class Gammaproteobacteria; order Burkholderiales; family Burkholderiaceae_C; genus Xenophilus. The sequence goes on along the minus strand of JAVHYA010000074.1, from coordinate 14,463 downwards.
CGCGGACTTCTTCTCGCTGTACGAGAAGGACCAGGCCACGCTCGGTGCGGAACTGGTGCAGCGCGAGGAGATGCTGTTGCGCCCCGGCGAGACCCGCAAGCTCGACATGACCCTGCCCGCCGACGCCAAGGCCCTGGCCTTCATGGCGGCCTACCGCGACCTGGACCGCGCGCGCTGGCGCGAGGTGCGTGCCCTCGAGCCGGGCAAGCCGGTGGGTCTGAATGTCGTGTTCGGCGCAAGGCAGATCCGCCTGGAGCCCGCGCCCCCGCCGCCTGCGCCTGCGAAGTGAGGAGGGCGCCGCGCGGCGCCACGCTCAGGATTGCGGCCTGGCCAGTCCCTGGTCCTCGGGAATCCAGCGACCGAAGAGATCGCCGACGAAGGCGCCGTCCGGCCCCGAGGCCGTGAAGCACAGCACATGCCACGGCAGCAGGCCGCAGGCGTCCTCCGCCTGGGCCATCTGCTCGAACAGCAGGGCCAGGCCCGGCCCCAGGGCCTGCATGGCTTCGACGAAGGCGTGAACGTCGGCGCGCGCCGATGCCTCGCGCATCTGAGGCAGAAGTCCCAGGCGCAGGGCCTGCAGGCGCAGCATCAAGGGATCGAACAGCAGATCGAGGGCCGGCGGCGCAGGGCCCGGGGCCGGGGCGTCCGCGCGCATGCCGAGCGTGCGGGCGATCGCTTCCGGTGGCAAGGCGGCACGCACGGTCGCGTAGCCCGGCAGGCGCTGCAGGCCGGTGACGATCACGTACACCGGCATGCGCACGCGCAGGCCCTGCACGGTGTCCTGCACGCGGCGGCACAGCAGCTCGAAAGTGGGGCGGGCCACGGACGGATCGGCCTGCAGCGCGGCGCTCGACACGCACAGTGCGACACCATCGAGCGGCAGGCGCGGGCGCAGCCGAGCCAGTTCGCGCAGCGCGCGCAACCACAGGGAATCCTGCGGCAGTGCAGGGGCCAGCGGGGGCGGGCACACCTCGATCGCCGTCAGACGATCCATGAGCCACCAGCGCCAGAAGATGTCGCCGTCATCCGCCATCGGTGACGCGGTCGGCCCGTCGGGATGCGCTGCCGCGAGCAGGCCGGGCACATCGGCCGTGGGGTCACCGGCGAACAGGAACCAGGGATGCCGATACGGCGGCCACTGCCGCTCGCCGACGCCGCAGGGGGTGCGGCGTGCATCCCGTGCCGCGGCGCGCAGGGCGCCCAGCGTCGCGGGCGAGGGCGGGGGATGGAGGTTCTCCCACAGGCGGATGCGTGCGTCGAGGGCGCGCCGTCGCGCGGCACGGCCGGCGCCGAGGAGGGTCCACCACAGGACTCCCCATGCCGCCGCGCAGAGGACCAGGGCCAGCCAGAAGGTCGGGAACCATCGCATCGAGGTCAGCGCTCCACGGTCTCGAGAAACACGTAGTCGGCGACGGTCCTCTCTCCCGACCGATTCGCACCCAGTCGCTCGCGCAGGCGCAGCAGGTAGGCCGATGCGAGCTCGAAGGGCGGCGGCCCGGACTCGGCCGCGAGCTGGCCCCGCGGCATCGCCACGGCAGTGACCAGCACCGTGCCGAAGGGAGGGCTCACGAGCCAGCTCGCCGGCACATCGGTGCCGAAGACGAGGCTTTGGCCCGGGGCCGTGTCCACCAGCTGGGCGCCTTCGGAGCGGAAGTGCAGCACGGCGCCGTCGGCGGTGTAGTAGTCGACCCAGAGCTGCGCATCGTGCGCCGGCGCCTTCACCCGCACGCGCACCGGATCGCCTTCGCGCAGCTGGCCGTCGCGCGCCGTGGGGGTGTCCACCTGCAGGCCCGCACGGCCCTGGCGGTTGCGCGCCAGGTAGGGCTTGAGCATGGTCACCACCTCGCAGTACGGCCAGGGGCGAAGCTGCAGGTCCACGTCGGCCGTCGTGACGCCCGGCATCCGGCCGACGTCGCGCTGCACGCGGTCGATGTCCTCGCGCTGGGGGACGAAGCCGCGCACCCGCGCGTTGCCGTGGGCATCGACCGTCGCGGCCAGGTCGGCGCACGCATACGCCTGGAGCTGGCCTTCGAGGCGCTCGCCCAGGCTCGACGGTGCGTCGACGCCCCGGCCCAGCAGCGCCGACAGCAGCAGGCCGAGCGGGACGAGCGCGAGCAGCGCCGCCGCCGTGCGCAGCATCGCGCGTTGCCGATGCTGCGGGTCGCGGGAGCGAAAGGGCTCGACGCGCGGCGCCTGCTGCGGCACGAGCGGGGCGTCGCGCAGGGAACGCGGGTCGATCGGCGCCAGCGGCAGCTGTGCGGCGTGCAGGGCGATGAGCTTGGCGATCTCGCCGTCGCCGTGCTCGCTCTCGAAGTAGTACTGCCCCTTGAAGCCCAGGGCCAGGGCGTACCAGTAGATCTCCCGCAGCTCGGCGTCCTCGCCCTGGAGGGCCGACAGGTGATGGAAGAACTCGGTCTGCGCGTTGTTCGAGTTGAAGAGCTGCATCTGCAGCGGCGCCGCGCTGTCGGCCCAGCGCGGATGGCGTGCCATCAGCTCGTCGAACCAGGCCACGAGGGCGAAGCCGGCGGACTCGACCTGGCGCAGCGGCTTGCCCGCGGCCAGCGCGCTGCCGCGTGCGCGATCGAGGAGGCGGCGCGCGCGTTGTTGCGCCTCGCCGCCCGTGAGCGGTGCGGCGAGCGAGGTTGCGGGTGCATCCAGCGCCAACCCGAAGGTGAAGACCGGTGCGTAGAAGTCGAAGAGCCGCGGCATGACGACCCGGCCGCTAGCGAGCGGCGGGGGCGATGCCGGGCGATCCGTGCGCGCACCCACCCCCTCGGCTGCCGACCATGTCCACCCCCAATCAAGTGGAGGGCATTCTTGGAGCCGGTGCCCGGGCGGCGCCATACCGCAAGGGAGCTATGCCGTTCGTGCAGCGCCTGCCGCCTTGCTGCAAGGCGCGTTCGCCGTTATCGTCAAAGCCAGTCAGCGCGCGTGCCCACGCCCATCCAGCCATGAAAATCCTGATCGCCGATGACCACCGGCTCGTCATCGAGGCAGTCAAGACCAAGCTCTCCGAACTGCAGAGCGACATCGAATTCGTTCTCGCGATGAGCGTGGACGAGCTGTTCGCGGGCGCGGCCGACGATGTCGACCTGGCGCTGATCGACCTGAACATTCCCGGCGCCGAAGGCCAGTCGCACATCGACGAGCTGCGCCGCCGCCATCCGGCCGTGCCGGTGATCGTGCTCTCGGGCTACGAAGACCCGGCCATCATGCGCGCCGTGCTCGAGCGCGGCGTGCTGGGCTTCATCCCCAAGGCCTATTCGCCCGACGTCATGCTCTCGGCCGTGCGGCTGGTGCTGGCAGGGGGTGTCTACGTGCCGCCGATGCTGCTGTCGGCCCTGCCCCCGGGCGTGGTGGCCGGCGTGGCGGCGCCCGCCGGCGCGGAGGGCGCCGCGCCCCGCATCGGCGGCGTGGCCGCGCCCACCCTCGAGCACCTGCGCAAGGTGTTGACGGAACGCCAGGTGGAGGTGCTGCAGCTGCTCTCGCAGGGCAAGCCCAACAAGCTCATCGGCCGCAGCCTGGGCATCAGCGAAGGCACGGTGAAGATCCACCTGGCCGCCATCTTCCGCGCGCTCAATGTGCGCAACCGCACCGAGGCGGTGGTCGCGGCGCAATCGCTCACCGAGGCCTGAGAGGCTGCCGCGCCGCGCGAGAATCGCGGCATGACTTCTTCCGCCCCCACGCATCCGGGCCTCGACGCCTTCGATGCCGCCATCGTCGACCTCGATGGCACCATGGTCGATACCCTGGGCGACTTCGTTGCCGCGCTCAACGGCATGCTGGACGACCTGGGCCTGGCGCAGGTCACGCCCTCGGTGGTCGAGACGCGCGTGGGCAAGGGCTCCGAACACCTGATCCGGGCCGTGCTGCAGCATGTGCAGGCACCGCCGGACGATGCGCTGTACGACCGCGCGTGGACGCGCTACCAGCACCACTACCTCGCCATCAACGGCCGGCACTCGCTGCTCTATGCCGGCGTGGCCGAGGGATTGCAGGGCCTCGCGGCGCGCGGCCTGCGCCTGGCCTGCCTGACGAACAAGCCGCGTGACTTCGCCCGGCCCCTCCTGGAAGCCAAGGGCCTGGCGGGCTACTTCGACCACGTGTTCGGCGGCGACGACTTCGAGCGCAAGAAGCCGGATCCCTTGCCGCTGCTCAAGACCTGCGAGGCCCTGGGCACCGTGCCCGCGCGCACGCTGATGATCGGCGATTCCAGCAACGACGCGCGCGCGGCGCGTGCCGCAGGCTGCCCGGTGGTGCTGGTGACCTACGGCTACAACCACGGCGAGCCGGTGCGCGGCGTGGACGCCGACGGCTTCGTCGACGCCATCAGCGAGCTGCTGGCCTGACGCGCTTGCCAGGCCCTGGCCGCTAGCCCTTGCCCAGCAGCGCGTCCTTGAGCTTCCAGTCGGCCGGCGCCGGCCCCAGCCAGATGCGCAGCAGGGCATTGAAGAAGGCCGGCTCCTTGATCGGCTCGCCCTGCGGCACGCCCTTGACCACCACCAGGCTGCCGGCACCGGGCAGCCAGTCGACATGGAAGGTGTCGCCGGCCTTGAGCTGCTTCTGGTCCGCGAACATCTGCCCCATGCGCACCAGGCCGGGAATCAGCTGGGCCAGCTCGGCGCGCGGCGAGTTCTCCTCCACGCCCTTGGTGAAGAGCTTGCCGAGTTCGTTGGCGTCGATGTCGCGCAGCATCGTGATCGCGATGCGCTTGGGGCCGGGCTGGGCCAGCACCTCCTCGACGGTCGACGCCTTCTTGCCGAGGTAGAGCCCGGCGGCATAGACCTTGAAGACGGCCTTGTAGCGCACGCCCGCGCCGTTGAGCTCGAGCTTCTGCCCGCGCAACTCGAGGCCGTCGTCGTACTTGACGCCCGCGATGTCGACGCTCGCCGCGGCGGCGGCCACGCTGCACAGGAGGAACAGGCCGCCGAGGGCGGGACGCAGGGACAGGAGGGATGCCATGGAAGGGGTCCGGATGAAGGTGCGCCCCCTGTGCCTGGTTGTCGTTGTGGCGCGGATTGTGCCGAGCCCGGGGGGCCGCGCCGCTGGGGGCAAATCCCGAGCGGCGTGCCGGGTGACGGGCCGACGCGCTGGGCTACACTCGCCGCTCCATGTTTGTTCATCACGTCATCCAGACAGGTCGCGGGAGCCGGGGAGCCTGGCCCTGGCGTACGCCAGCGACTTTGCCTGCCTGAAGCGCGGCCGCTGCCGTGCGCTGACTGATGGCACGGCGCCTGCCGTGCACCCGAGGTTCGCCGCCGCTGCGAACCGCCCCGTGAATGAACGCCTGCGCCTGAGCACCCAGCGGCGCGGGCCCATGGAGAACCCGTGATCACCGAACTCGAATTCAAGAGCCTCAGCGCCCAGGGCTACAACCGCATCCCGCTGATGCTCGAGGCCTTCGCCGACCTCGAGACCCCCCTCTCGCTCTACCTCAAGCTGGCGCACACCCAGGGCGGCGGCCGGCATTCCTTCCTGCTCGAATCCGTCGTGGGCGGCGAGCGCTTCGGCCGCTATTCCTTCATCGGCCTGCCGGCGCGCACGCTGCTGCGCGCCCGCGGCTTCGGGGCCGACGCGCGCACCGAGGTCGTCACCGACGGCCAGGTCGTCGAGACGGCCGAAGGCAACCCGCTGGACTTCATCGAGGCCTACCAGCGGCGCTTCAAGGTGGCCCTGTCGCCCGGGCTGCCGCGCTTCTGCGGCGGCCTGGCCGGCTACTTCGGCTACGACGCGGTGCGCTACATCGAGAAGAAGCTCGAGGCCAGCTGCCCGCCTGACACCCTGGGCTGCCCCGACATCCTGCTGCTGCAGTGCGAGGAACTGGCCGTCATCGACAACCTCTCGGGCAAGCTGTACCTCATCGTGTACGCCGACCCGAAGCAGCCCGAGGCGTATCCGAACGCCAAGCGCCGGCTGCGCGAGCTGAAGGACAAGCTGCGCTACTCCGTCAGCGCGCCGGTCGTGAAGCCGACGCAGGCGCATCCGCCCGAGCGCCCCTTCGCCAAGGCCGACTACCTGGCGGCCGTCGAGCGCGCCAAGGAGCTGATCGCCGCCGGCGACTTCATGCAGGTGCAGGTGGGCCAGCGCATCAGCAAGCGCTACACCGAGTCGCCGCTGTCGCTGTACCGTGCGCTGCGCTCGCTCAATCCGTCGCCCTACATGTACTACTACGACATGGGTGACCACCATGTCGTCGGCGCGTCGCCGGAGATCCTGGTGCGGCAGGAACACACGCCGGAGGGTGAGCAGAAGATCACCATTCGCCCGCTGGCCGGCACGCGGCCCCGCGGCGCCTCGATCGAGCTGGACAAGGCGGCCGAGGTCGAGCTGGTGAACGACCCCAAGGAGCGCGCCGAGCACGTGATGCTGATCGACCTGGCGCGCAACGACATCGGCCGCATCGCCAAGATCGGCACGGTGAAGGTGACCGAGGCCTTCGCGGTGGAGCGCTACAGCCACGTGATGCACATCGTGAGCAACGTCGAAGGCATCCTGAAGGACGGCATGACCGCCATCGACGTGCTCAAGGCCACCTTCCCGGCCGGCACGCTGACCGGCGCGCCGAAGGTGCATGCGATGGAACTGATCGACCAGCTGGAGCCCACCAAGCGCGGCCTGTACGGCGGCGCCTGCGGCTACATCAGCTACGCCGGCGACATGGACGTCGCCATCGCCATCCGCACCGGCATCGTCAAGGACCAGATGCTGCACGTGCAGGCCGCGGCGGGCGTGGTGGCCGACTCGGTGCCCGAGATGGAGTGGAAGGAAACCGAAGCCAAGGCGCGTGCGCTGCTGCGGGCGGCAGAGTTGGTGGAGGAGGGGTTGGAATGAGCGACCTTGAATTCGGACATCCCTACGCGAAGGACGCGAAGGTTTCGCGAAGGACGCAAAAGGAAGACCAAAATTTCGAAGGGGACTTCTCGCACGACGTGATCGGCGCGGCGGTCGAGGTTCAGCGCGTGTTGGGCACGGGGCTGCTGGAGAGTGCCTATGCAGCGGCGCTGGCCATCGAGCTGGCTGAGCGCGGTCTTCGGTTCGAGCGCGAGGTGCCGATCTCGGCGCTCTATAAAGGGCGCAACGTGGGCGTGGCCTACCGCGCGGACTTCGTCGTCGAGGAGTCGCTGATCGTCGAACTGAAGGTGGCCGACGCACTCGCGGACGTCCACCGCGCGCAACTGCTGTCGTACCTGCGTCTGGCGAATATGCGGGTGGGCCTGCTGGTCAACTTTCATGCCTTCCCCGTCGTGAAGGGCATCCACAGAATGGTGAACAAGGCATGACATCCTTTCTGTCTTCCTTTCGCGTCCTTCGCGAAACCTTCGCGTTCTTCGCGTCCGGATGTCCGCTTTCGGGAGCTCCGACATGACCAAAGTCCTCATGATCGACAACTACGACTCCTTCACCTTCAACATCGTCCAGTACCTGGGCGAGCTGGGGGCCGAGGTGGAGACGGTGCGCAACGACGAGCTCACGCTCGAGGACATCGGCGCGCGCATCGACGCGGGCGTGACGCGGCTGGTGGTGTCGCCCGGGCCCTGTTCGCCGGCGGAGGCGGGGGTGTCGGTGCCGGCGATCCGCGCCTTCGCGGGCAAGCTGCCGATCCTGGGCGTGTGCCTGGGCCACCAGTCGATCGGCGCGGCCTTCGGCGGCACCATCGTGCGGGCCCAGCAGCTCATGCACGGCAAGGTCAGCGAGATCACGACCACGCGCGAGGGCGTGTTCGCCGGCCTGCCGGAGCGCTTCACCGTCAACCGCTACCACTCGCTGGCCATCGAGCGTGACTCCTGCCCGAAGGACCTGGCGCTGACGGCGTGGACCGACGACGGCGAGATCATGGGCGTGCGCCACACCGGCTTCGCGCACGAGGTGCGCATCGAGGGCGTGCAGTTCCACCCCGAATCGATCCTGACCGAGCACGGCCATGCCATGCTCAGGAATTTCCTGCAATGAAGCATCCCCCATGCCGCTTCGCGGCTCCCCCTTCTCTCGCTTCGCGGGAAGGGGGCGCACCCAGAGGCCTGGCAAAGCCAGTTCCTCGGGCGCCTGGGATTGAGCTTGTTATCTGCTATGAATTTTGTAGCTGCGTGCGCCCACTGGATGCACGCTGGAGGTCGATTTGATGCATGAACCCGTGATCGACCTGCGCAGCGATACCGTGACGCAGCCCACACCCGCGATGCGTGCCGCCATGCTCGCAGCGCCATTGGGCGACGACGTCTTCGGCGCCGACCCGACGGTCAACGCGCTGCAGGAGCGGATCGCCGCGCTGCTCGGCTTCGAAGCCGCGCTCTTCGTGCCCACCGGCACGCAGAGCAACCTGTGCGGCATCCTGGCGCACTGCGGCCGCGGCGACGAGTACATCGTCGGGCAGCAGCAGCACTGCTACCGCTGGGAAGGCGGCGGCGCCGCGGTGTTCGGCAGCGTGCAGCCGCAGCCGCTGGACCATGCGCCCGACGGCACGCTGCCGCTGGCCCAGGTCGAGGCCGCCATCAAGCCCGACGACGCGCATTTCGCGCGCACCCGCCTGCTCGCGCTGGAGAACACGCTGGGCGGCAAGGTGCTGCCGATGGACTGGCTGCACGACGCGACGGCGCTCGCGCGCAAGCACGGCCTGGCGACGCACCTGGACGGCGCGCGGCTCTTCAATGCGGCGGTGGCGCAGTCGCAGTCGCAGTCCAAGTCCGTTCGGCCTGAGCCTGTCGAAGGCCCTGCCCGGACTTCGACCCTTCGACAGGCTCAGGACAGGCCAAGCTCAGCCCGAACGGAGCTCGTCTTCGAAGAAGCCCGCCGCATCGCCCGCCACTTCGACAGCGTCTCCGTGTGCTTCAGCAAGGGGCTGGGCGCGCCGGTCGGCTCGGCGCTGGTGGGCAGCCGCGAGTTCATCGCGCGCGCGCACCGCATCCGCAAGATGGCCGGCGGCGGCATGCGCCAGGCCGGGCTGCTGGCCGCCGCCGCGCTGCATGCGCTGGACCACCACGTCGAGCGCCTGGCCGAGGACCACGCGCTGGCGCGCCGGCTGGCCGAGGGACTGGCCGGGGTGCCGGGCCTGCGCGTGGAGGCGCCGCAGAGCAACATCGTCTTCGTCGATCTGGAAGGCGACGCCGCCGCGCGCGGCACGGCGCTCATCGAGCACCTGAAGGCGCAGGGCGTGCTGGCCACCGGCCTGTACCGCCTGCGCTTCGTCACGCACCTGGACGTGGACGCCGCGGGCGTGGACCGCGCCATCGCCGCCGTGCGCGGCTTCTTCTCCGCCCGCGCCTGAGCGGCCCGCAGCGCACCATGCCCGACGCCCAGCACCTGCTGCTCTTCATCGGCGCCGGCCTGCTGCTCAACCTCACGCCGGGGCCGGACGTGTTCTTCATCGTCAGCCACGCGCTGCGCGGCGGCGCGCGCCGCGGCCTGGTCGCGGCGCTGGGCATCGCGGCAGGCTGCTGCGTGCACGTGGTGGCGGCGGCCGTGGGCGTGAGCGCGCTGGTCGCGGCGTCGGCCACGGCCTTCTCGGTGCTCAAGTGGGTGGGGGCGGCCTATCTGGTCTACGTCGGCGCGACGATGCTCTTCGCGCGCAAGCCGGCGGATGCTCCTGATTTGATAGCGGCTCCCGCAGGCGGGGCGGGCGCCGCGGGCCGATTCGGCTCCGAAAGCTCGGCGGCCGCCGTGTTTCGCCGCGGCTTCCTCACCAACGTGCTCAACCCCAAGGTGGCGCTGTTCTTCCTGGCCTTCGTGCCGCAGTTCATCGTGGCCGGCACGCCGCACGCCTGGGCCGTGTTCCTGGCGCTGGGGCTGCTGTTCACCTTCAACGGCCTCGCCGTCTGCGCCGGCTGGGCGCTGGCCGCGGCCTGGGCGGCGCGGCGCGCGGGCTTCATGCGGCGTGGCATGCAGGCGATGGAACGCGTCGCGGGGGCCGTGTTCATCGCCTTCGGCGTGCGCCTGGCCTTCACCGACAGTCCGGCAGCGCCCTGAGCAGCCCCGCGTCACCGACACCCGACATTCAAGGAGAGAGACCCATGATCACCCCCCAGGAAGCCCTGCAGCGCACGATCGAGCACCGCGAGATCTTTCACGACGAGATGCTGCACCTGATGCGGCTGATCATGAAGGGCGAGATCTCGCCGCTCATGGTGGCCGCCATCACCACCGGGCTGCGCGTGAAGAAGGAGACCATCGGCGAGATCACCGCCGCCGCGCAGGTGATGCGCGAGCTCTCCGCCCGCGTGCACGTGGCCGACAAGACGCACCTGGTCGACGTGGTGGGCACGGGCGGCGACGGCTCGCACACCTTCAACATCAGCACCTGCTCGATGTTCGTGGCCGCCGCCGCGGGCGCGCGCGTGGCCAAGCACGGCGGGCGCAGCGTGTCGAGCAAGTCGGGCAGCGCCGACGTGCTCGAGGCGCTGGGCGTGAGCCTGCAGCGCACGCCCGAGCAGATCGCCGACACCATCGCCCGCGTGGGCATCGGCTTCATGTTCGCGCCCAACCACCATCCGGCCATGAAGAACGTGGCGCCGGTGCGCAAGGAGATGGGCGTGAAGACCTTCTTCAACATCCTCGGGCCGCTGACCAACCCGGCCGATGCGCCCAACATCCTGATGGGCGTGTTCCACCCCGACCTGGTGGGCATCCAGGTGCGCGCGCTGCAGCGACTGGGCGCCGAGCATGCGGTGGTGGTCTACGGCCGCGACGGCATGGACGAGGTGTCCCTGGGCGCGGCCACCCTGGTCGGCGAGTTGAAGAACGGCGAGATCCGCGAGTACGAGATCCACCCCGAGGACTTCGGCCTGCAGATGGTCAGCAACCGCAGCCTGCGCGTGGAGACGCCCGAGCAGTCGAAGGCGATGCTGGTCGGTGTGCTCGATGGCGAGCCCGGTGCGCCGCGCGACATCGTGCTGCTCAACGCCGGCGCGACGCTGTATGCGGCCAACGTGGCCGACTCGATCGGCATCGGCATCGAGAAGGCACGCGAGGCCATCGACTCCGGCGCGGCCAAGGCCAAGCTGGGGCAACTGGTGGCGGCCAGCACGGCGGCCTGAGCGGCGCACGGAGAATCGACCCATGTCCGACATCCTGAACAAGATCGTCGCCGTCAAGCACGAGGAAGTGGCCGCGGCGAAGCAACGCACCTCGCTGGAGGCGATCCGCTTCGACGCCGAGAGCCGCGTGCTCACGCGCGACTTCGTGGGCGCGATGCGCGCCAAGATCGCGGCCGGCCACGCAGCCGTGATCGCCGAGATCAAGAAGGCCAGCCCCAGCAAGGGGGTGATCCGCGAGGGCGAGTTCATCCCGGCCGATCTGGCGCAGAGCTATGCCGAGGGCGACGGCGACATCAGCGCGGCCTGCCTGTCGGTGCTGACCGACCGGCAGTTCTTCCAGGGCAGCGTCGACTACCTCAAGCAGGCCCGCGCCTCGTGCGAGCTGCCGGTGCTGCGCAAGGACTTCATGGTCGACGCCTGGCAGATCTACGAGTCGCGTGCGATCGGTGCCGACTGCGTGCTGCTGATCGCCGCCTGCCTCGACGATGCGCAGCTGAGGGACTTCGAGGCCATCGCGACGGGCCTGGGCATGGCGGTGCTGGTCGAGGTCCACGACGCGGCCGAGATGGAGCGCGCGCTGCGGCTCAGGACGCCGCTGGTCGGCGTGAACAACCGCAACCTGCGCAACTTCGAGGTCTCGATCCAGACCACGATCGACCTCAAGGCGGCCGTGCCGGCCGACCGGCTGTTGGTGACGGAATCGGGCATCGCCACGCGCGAGGACGTGAAGACGCTGCGCGACGCCGGCGTCGACGCCTTCCTGGTCGGCGAAAGCTTCATGCGCGCCCCGGAGCCGGGCGAGGCGCTGGCGAAGCTCTTCGCCTGATGGGTGGTGGTGCTATGAATTTCGTAGCTGCCTGCGCAGGCAGGGCGGGCGCCGGAGGCCGATTTCATGCGTGATTGCCACATCACCCAGCTGCAGTCCGCCGACCCGGCCGACTGGCCCGTGGCGCCCGGCTGGCGGCCGCTGGTCGACGATTTCTTCGCCTCGGCCGTCGGCGCGAAGCTGCTGGGCTTCCTGCGTGAACGGCTGGCCGCCGGCGCCAGCATCTTCCCGCCGCAGCCGCTGCGCGCGCTGGAGTTGACGCCACCGGAGGCGGTGCGCGTCGTCATCCTCGGCCAGGACCCGTACCACGGCCGCGGCCAGGCCGAGGGGCTGGCCTTTTCGGTGGCGCCCGGCGTGGCGCTGCCTCCGTCGCTGCGCAACATCTTCAAGGAGCTGGAGCGCGACCTGGGCACACCGCCGCCCGCCTTCCCCGAGCCGGGCGGCAGCCTGGTGAAGTGGGCCAGGAACGGCGTGCTGCTGCTCAACACCTGCCTCACGGTCGAGGAGGGCCAGGCGGCCAGCCATGCCGGCAAGGGCTGGGAGGTGCTGACCGACGCGGTGATCCGCCACGTGGCCGAGGGCCCGCAGCCGGTGGTCTTCATGCTCTGGGGCGCGCATGCGCAGGGCAAGCGCGGCTTCATCGACGGCAAGCGTCACAAGCTGCTGTTGTCCAACCATCCCTCGCCGCTGTCGGCGCTCAGGCCGCCGGTGCCCTTCATCGGTTGCGGGCACTTCGGGCAGGCGCGCGCGTGGCGCGAGGCGCAGCGGGCGCTGATGGCCGAGGCCCCGTCCGAGCCGGCGGGCTGACCGTCCGGATTGCTATCGTTTCGATAGCATCCCGCGCAAATCCTACGCGCGCTTCGACGGCTTTTCGTTCACCGGCGGCGGCAGCGGCGTGGTCACCGTGCCGGCCACGTAGTCCTGCTGGATGTCGATCGTGCTGTGGCGGCCCAGGGCGTCGAAGTTCTGCGCCAGCCAGTCGCCGGCGGCGGCGCGGCCGCTCTCGAACAGCGCCTCGATCATGCGGATGTCGGCCGACATCTTGCTGGCCGCCGACAGCGGCGCGTGGCTGGCGCTGTCGACGTCGATGCGGTGCAGCAGCAGCTTGCGGTACTGCGTGCCTTCCTGCAGGCGGCCGTCGGCCAGCAGCTGGTTGATGAAGTCGATGCTGCGCATCTGCGACAGCAGGCTGGCGTTGAAGGCCAGCTCCGTCATGCGTTGTTCGATCTCGAAGGGCGTGCGCGGCGTCTCCACGCGCGCCAGGGGGTTGAGCTGCACCAGCACGATGTCGGCGCTCTGGCAGCGGTCGATCAGCGGCAGCAGCGCCGGGTTGGCCGAGTAGCCGCCGTCCCAGTAGGGCTCGCCGTCGATCTCCACGGCCTGGAACATGGTCGGCAGGCAGGCCGAGGCCATCACGGTGGCGAGCGTGAGGCGCTCGCCGTGGAAGATCTCGGCGCGGCCGGTGCGCACCTGCGTCGCCGAGACGAAGACGCGGGGCGCGTTCAGTTCGGCCAGCGCGTCGAAGTCGATCTCCTGGTCCAGCAACTGGCGCAGCGGGTTGATGTCGAGCGGGTTGAAGTGGTACGGAGAGGCCCAGGGGTCCATGCCCAGCGTCGAGCGCAGGGCCGAGCCATCGCCGAAGAGCAGGCGCGCGAACTGCTGGGCGATCGCGCCGGGCGCCCCGGCGCCGGCCACGCGGCGCCAGACGCGCCCCAGCGTTGCGCGGGCAGCGGCCTGGGCGGCAGCGCGGTCGCCACCGGCGGCGCGCGCCGTCGCAAAGCCATGTGCCAGCGCCACCGCGTTGACCGCGCCGGCGCTGGCGCCGCTGATGCCCTCGAAGTCGAGGCGGCCGTCTTCGAGGAGTGCGTCCAGCACGCCCCAGGTGAAGGCGCCGTGCGAACCGCCGCCCTGCAGGGCGAGGTTCACCCGGCGGCGGGTGCGCTGTGCCGGCGCAGGAAGAGGCAAGGAAATCGGTTTCATCCGGGTAATTGTGCACTGCAGCAATGATCCTAGGGTTAACCCTTGAGCCAAAAGGGTTGCGGGGTGCCGGTTCGCCGCGGTGGCGACTTTGCGTCGCATCCGTGCCGAGGCGGGTGACGAGCCGTTTCGGTCGTGCTATAGTTCGAGGTTCGCCGGAGAGGTGGCCGAGTGGTTAATGGCAGCAGACTGTAAATCTGCCCTCTTACGAGTACGCTGGTTCGAATCCAGCCCTCTCCACCAGCGATTGAATGGATTTGTCAGGCGCCTGAAAAACGAGCGCACGCGACGGTCCGGCACGTGCCGGGGCGTCACGATGCGGGAGTAGTTCAATGGTAGAACCCCAGCCTTCCAAGCTGATGACGCGGGTTCGATTCCCGTCTCCCGCTCCAGGCAGATCCGTTGTCGTTGGTCCAGGCAATGGTTTTCGTGTCGCCCTTGTGGCTCAGTGGTAGAGCACTCCCTTGGTAAGGGAGAGGTCGCGGGTCCGATTCCCGCCAAGGGCACCAGAAATTCAGGGAGAGCGCAGCGCTGCTGCCCTCCTTGTCGTGTGATCCAGTTATTTTTCGGAGTCGAAAAAATGGCAAAAGGCAAGTTCGAGCGCACCAAGCCGCACGTGAACGTGGGCACGAT
>JAVHYA010000020.1:21364-67277 GCA_031119395.1 Pseudomonadota bacterium | reverse complement strand
CCCGGGCCCCGCCCTCCCGAACGGCCGAGACGCACAAAGCGGCGCAAAACGGAACTGGTAGGCATCCGCCGACCGCCCGTACGCCGACTGGCTGATACCGCTTGTCACAAAGGCGGGCTATCTTTCTTGCATCGCGTTCCGAGGCTGTTCACACCACCGCCGCGCGCCCATCCCGAAGGTCCACCGCCATGCTCACCATCGCTCAGAAAGCCCAGATCCTCTCCAAGGCGGGCCTCGGCGTCGCCCTCCCGCAGGAGAACGCGCCGCTGGACGAGTGGGAGCGGCGTGTCGAAGTGGGCTACGTGGCCTACACCGCTGCGCGCGCGGCGCGCAGCCTGCGCGAAGCGGAGAACGCGCGCCAGACCGAGATGCTGCGGCGCATGGCCTGGTCCAACGCCGCGCTCTGAGCCGGGTGCGGCGTCGCCCAGGCGATGCGTAAAAGCCACAGCTCGGGGTGAACGCCGACACAGCGTGTCACACGTCGGGGGTAGATTGCGCCCCATGCTGCGCTCGATGGTTCTGGCCCTGCTTCCCCTGACGCTTGCTGCGTGCGACGCCAGCACCGGTTTCTCCTCCTCCCCGATGATGGGGTCCTCCGTGGTGCCGGGTTCCGCCGGTACCGCCCCGGCCGTCGCCAACATGGGCTGCGTCGGCGCCGGCGCCAAGGCCTTCCGGCGCCCCTGGCAGACCATCGTGCTGGGCGGTTCGCGCCAGACCTTCACCGGCCACTACGAGATCCAGCTCACCAATGGCAGCGATGGCGCGCAGGCGGTGTGCACCGTGACGCGCGACGGCCGCGTGCTGGCCATCGAACCCGCCTGAGCGGCCGCCTCGGCCCATCTTCCGAACCTTTTCGGCTGTGAGCGCCCGTCCGCTCTGCGCGGGCCGCTATCTTCTTGATAGCAGATCACCCGGATCCAGCGGCAGGCTGACGCGCGCCCGCAGGCCACCCTGCGCGGCTGGCAGCAGTTCGAAGCGCCCGCCGTGGCCGCGCGCGATGCGCTCGGCGATCGCCAGGCCCAGGCCGGCGCCCGCGGCACCGCTGCGTGCGTCGCCGGCACGCCGGAAGGGCTGCTTGAGCAGGTCGGCCTGCGCCGGATCGATGCCCGGCCCCCGGTCCTCCACCTCGATCCAGGCCCAGGGTGCCTCGCGGCCGGTGCGCAGCACGACCGGCGGCTTCCCGTGGCGGAACGCGTTCTCCACCAGGTTGTCGAGCACGCGACGCAAGGCCTTCGGCCGCGCGGGGACCGGCGGCCCGCCGGCCGACGCCTCGACCCGCAGCGTCCGGCCGTGGTCGGCGGCGGCCGCGTGCACGGCCCGTGCGAGCGCGTCCAGGTCGACCGGCACCAGCGCCTCGGCCTCCTCGCCGCGCGCGAAATCCAGGAACTGCCCGACGATGGCGTCCAGTTCCTCGATGCTGCGGGTCATGCTCGCCATCAGCTCGGGCTCGCTGCGGCCGTGCAGGATCTCCACGCCCAGCCGCAGCTTGGTGAGCGGCGTGCGCAGGTCGTGCGACAGGCCCGCCAGCATCAGCGCCCTCTCCCGCTCGGCCTGCTGCAGGCTGGCGACGAGCTGGTTGAAGCTGCGGCTGACGGTGGCGATCTCGGTCGGGCCGTCTTCCGGCAGCGGCGCAGGCACCTGGCCGCCGGCCAGCGCACGGGCGGCGCCGACCACCCGTGCCAGGGGCCGGTCCAGCCGCCTCTGCAGCCACAGCGCGCCCGCGATGGCCAGCACCACGCTCACGGTGCTGACCGCCAGCCAGGCGCCGGTGAACTCGCGCTCCGGCAGCAGGCCGGGAAGCACCACCCACGCGTCGCTGCCCTCCATCGGCAGCCGCAAGGCCAGGCGGCCACTCGGGTCGCGGCGCCAGATGACCTCCACGCCCTGGTCGGCCAGGCGGGCCGACACCCGGCGCACGAAGCCGCGTTCCAGCGGCGTGAGCAGCGGCCGCAGCAGGGCCGGGGCGGGAGCCTCGCGGCCTCCGTCGGCCGCCCGCGCCCGCGCGTTGAAG
This sequence comes from Pseudomonadota bacterium, assembly GCA_031119395.1. Lineage (GTDB taxonomy): Bacteria > Pseudomonadota > Gammaproteobacteria > Burkholderiales > Burkholderiaceae_C > Xenophilus. The sequence goes on along the minus strand of JAVHYA010000020.1, from coordinate 65,266 downwards.
GCCTCGACGAAGGCCTGCCGCTGCGCCGCGGGCACCGTCACCAGGCCGGCGCGGATGGCCGCCACGGTGCGCGCCACGCCGTCGGCCGCCTGGTCCAGGCGCGGCTTGACCACCATCTGCCGCAGCAGCACGGCGCCGCCCAGTTGGCCCAGCACGATCAGCGCGACGATGAAGAGCGCGTTGCGCCCGAAGAGGCTGCGCGGACGCCAGTTCATTGCGGCTCGGGCACGAAGACGTAGCCCACCCCCCACACGGTGCGGATGTGGCGTGGCTGTGCGGGGTCGGCCTCGATCAGCTTGCGCAGGCGCATGACCTGCACGTCGATGCTGCGGTCGGTGGCCTCGTGGTCGCGCCCACGCGCCAGCGCGATGAGGCGCTCGCGCCCCAGGGGGCGGCCGGCGTTGCGGGCGAAGGCGGCGAGAAGGCCGAACTCGCCGGTGGTGAGCGGCACCTCGGCATCGCCCTTGTGCAGCGTGCGCCGGCCCAGGTGCAGCACGTGCGCGCCGAAGCGCAGTTCGCCGTCTTCGGCCATCGGCCCGCCGTGGGCGCCGAGCATGCGCTGGCGCCGCACCAGCGCCTGGATGCGCGCGAGCAGCTCGCGCGGATTGAAGGGCTTGGGCAGGTAGTCGTCCGCGCCCATCTCCAGGCCGACGATGCGGTCCACCGGATCGCCGCGCGCCGTGAGCATCACGATGGGAATGGTCTCGCCCTGTGCGCGCAGGCGACGGCACACGGCCAGGCCGTCCTCGCCGGGCATCATGACGTCGAGCACCAGCACGTCGAAGCGCTCGCGCGCCAGCAACCGGTCCAGCGGCGCCGCGCCCTCCACGGTGCGCACCGCGTAGCCCTGGTCGCCCAGGTAGCGCTCCAGCAGCGCGCGCAGGTCGGCCTCGTCGTCGGCGATCAGGATGCGGGCGAGCGGCTCGGGCATGGCGCGATCGTAGCGAGCACCCGGCGCACGGCCTTCGGCCGCCGCGCGAAATCATGACAAACGATGACAGGGCGCGGCGCCGTGTCATGGATGGTCATCGACGCCCCGTCCGCAGGCATCGTTCGCTCACATCTCGCGGCCACAGTAGCGGCACGGCAGACCCCGCCGTGCCACCCCCGATCCACCCCTTCACTGCGAGGACACCGCCATGCCGACCCATGCCCATCCCCTCTTCCTGCGCGGCGCCGCCCTCGGCGCCGTGGCGCTCGCTGCCGCCCTGACCGCCGCCGGCGCCGAGGCCGGCGCCCTGCGCTACCGCGGCACGAACGCCGACGGCGGCGTGGCGTCGGGCGCGCTGGTGCGCCGCCAGGGCGCCAACGGCGGCAGCCTGGTGCGCGGCCGCGCCCTCACCACCGACGGCCAGGGCCAAGGCACCGTGGCCAGCGCTGCCCGCGTGATGGGGCCCCACGGCGGCACGGGCGCACGCAGCGGCAGCACCCGCGTCAATGCCGACGGCTCGGCCAGCCACCAGAGCGGCCTGAGTGCGGCCAATGCCAACGGCAGCGTGCAGAGCAGCGGCAGTGCCACCCGCGATGCCGCCGGCCATGTCAGCCAGGGCCGCAGCACCACCGCGACGAGCAACGTCACCGGCAACAGCGTGCAAAGCAGCACCGCCTACAGCAGCGCCACCGGGCTGAGCCACAGCGCGACCTGCTACAACGCCGCCGGCGCCGTGATCGCCTGCCGCTGAGGAGCCACCGATGACACCGCTTCGACACGCCCCGCTGGCCGCGCTGGTCGGTGCCCTGCTCGCGTCGCAGGCTCTGGCCCAAGCGCCCGACCCCGCCGGCCAGGAGCGGCTTCGCACCGAACTGCGCAAAAGATTCGGCGCCGCCGACACCAACGTCGATGGCCGCCTGACCCGCGAGGAGGCCAAGGGCAGGATGCCCGGGGTCTACCGCAACTTCGACGCCATCGACAGCGCGCACACCGGCGCCGTGACGATGGAGCAGATCGAGGCCTACGCGGCCAGCCGGCGCGGCCGCCGCGCCGGCGGCGAATGAGGGCGGGACAAGCCATGCCATTCGACAAGCTTCGCCTGCGCGCCGCGACGCTGGCCTGCCTGCTCGCCGGACTGTGCGCCGCGCCCCACGCGCAGGAGACCGTGCGCTGGCGCGGCCGCACGGTCGAGCTCGGCGCGCCCGTCGTGCCCGCGGGCGTGGTGCGCGACGCCGGCCTGCCCTACGGCCCGGATCCGGCGCAGCGCATCGACGTGTACCGGCCCGCACAGGCGCGGCAGGCGCCGGTCCTGGTCATGGTCCATGGCGGCGGCTGGATGTACGGCGACAAGGCCGCCGCCTCGGTCGTCGACGCCAAGGTCGACCACTGGGTGCGCGAACGGGGCTTCGTGTTGGTGTCGGTCGGCTACCGCCTGGTGCCGCAGGTCACCGTCCTGCAACAGGCCGAGGACATCGCCCGCGCGCTGGCCCGGGTGCAGGCGCAGGCCGCCACGTGGGGCGCCGACCCGCGGCAGGTGGTGCTCATGGGCCACTCGGCGGGCGCGCATCTGGTCGCGCTGCTCAGTGCCGCGCCCGACCTGGTCCGCTCGCAGGGTGCGCGGTCGTGGCGGGCCACCATCGCCCTCGACAGCGCGGCGCTCGACACCGTGGCCCTGATGCAGCGCCGCCACCTGCCGCTGTACGACCGCGCCTTCGGGCCCGACCCCGCCCTGTGGACGCAGGTGTCGCCCACGGCGCGCCTGTCGCCCGGCGGGCCGCCGATGCTGCTGGTGTGCAGCGCGCCGCGGCGCGACGACGCCTGCGGCCAGTCGCAGCGCTTCGCGCAGGCGGTGCGGGCCGTGGGCGGGAACGCCGAAGTGCTGCCGCTGCAGCTCGACCATGGGCAGATCAATGCGCAACTGGGCGCGCCGGGCGACTACACCGCGGCCGTCGACCGCTTCATCGACCGGCGGTTGCACGCGCCGAGTTGAGCGCCGAATCGGGCGACAGCGCCCGTCCAGCTTGCGCGAGCAGCTATCTTTTCGATAGCAACCCGACGCTGAAACCGATCGTGGTCACCCCCTCGCCGGAGCGCGCGAACACCGTGCCGCCATGCATTGCCGCCACCGCCTTCACGATCGCCAGGCCCAGGCCGTGGTTCTCGCCGCTGTTGTGGCGCGCGGCATCGACACGGTAGAAGCGGTCGAACAGGCGAGCAAGCTGCTCGGCGCGGATGGGCTCGCTGGGGTTGGAAAAGCTCACCTCGGCGCGCTCGCCATGCCGCTCGATGCGCGCGACGATGGTGCCGCCGCCCGTCGAATGCTGGATGGCGTTCTGCAGCAGGTTGCTCAGCGCGCGCCGGAAGAGCGAGGTTTCGATGGGCGCGACCGCGTCGCCCACCACCTCGACGTGCATGCCGGCGTCTTCGAGCAGCACGTCGAAGAACTCGACGGTCTTGTCCACCTCCTGGGCGAGCGAGGACTCGGTGAGCCGGTGCGCGCGCTCGCCCTGCTCCGCCCGCGCCAGGAACAGCATGTCGGCGACGATGGCGCGCAGGCGTTCCAGCTCCTCCAGGTTGGACTGCAGCACCTCGCGCAGTTCCGGCGCGTCGCGCTCGCGCGCCAGCGTGACCTGGGTCTGGCCGATGAGGTTGGCCAGCGGCGTGCGCAGCTCGTGCGCCACGTCGGCGTTGAAGGTCTCCAGCTGGCGGTAGGCGGCATCGAGCCGGTCCAGCGCGGCGTTGAAGGAGCCGCCCAGCTGCGACAGCTCCAGCGGCAGGTCGGGCAGCTCCAGCCGCTGGCCGCGGTTGTCCGGGCCGATGCGCCGGGCGTCTTCCGACAGCTGCTGCACGGGCCGCAGGCCCAGCCGGGCGATCCAGAAGCCCAGCAGGCCGACGCTGACGACGCCGACCACCGTCAACAGGGCCAGCGCGGTCTCGAAGGCCCGCAGGGTGCGCGAGAACGAGGCCTCGCTCACGGCCGCGATGAGCTGCAGGCCCGCGCGGATGTCGTTGGCCGGCACGTCGACCGACAGCACCGCCATCGCGCTGCCGCCCGGCCCGACCGGCAGGTCGACCACGCCCGAATGGGTGCGCATGTGCGCGGCGATCGCCTCGGCGCCCTCGCCCCAGCGAAAGGCGGGGTCGTCGCTCCACATCCAGAAGCGCGTCTCGCCGCCGTGGCTCACCAGCGCGGCGATCTTGTCCTTGGCACGGCTCGCCAGCTGGGGCGAGCGGCCGTGCACCAGCAGGTAGCGCACGTCTTCCAGGCGCCCTTGCACCTGCTCGTGCCGGTGGCGCGCCAGTTCGCGGCTGAGCACCTGGTGCAGGGCCACGCCGACCAGCGAGAACACCACCAGCGCCACCACGGCGTACATGAGTGCCAGGCGGATGGCGATGGAGTTGCGGGGGCTCATGGGGGGACGGACATCCGTGCGCGAGGGGCGCGAAGCTTGCGCGAAGAGCGCAAAAGAACAGCCAACTTCATCTTGAATTCTTCGCGTCCTTCGCGTGATCTTCGCGCCCTTCGCGTACGGATGCCCGTATTCAATGCCCGCCTCGCTCCTCCAGCACATAACCCATCCCGCGGATGGTGTGCAGCAGCGGCTGCGCGAAGGGCGCGTCGATCTTGCCGCGCAGGCGCTTGATGGCCACCTCGACCACGTTGGTGTTGCTGTCGAAATGCATGTCCCACACCAGCTCGGCGATGGTGGTCTTGGACAGGATCTCGCCCTGGCGCCGCGCCAGCAGGGCCACCAGCGCGAACTCCTTGGCGGTGAGGTCGATGCGCTGGCCGCCACGATGCGCCTTGCGGCCGATCAGGTCCACCTGCAGGTCGCCCACCCGCAGCAGCGTGGGCTCCTGGGCACGGCCGCGCCGCGTGAGCGCCTGCAGCCGCGCCAGCAGCTCGATGAAGGAGAAGGGCTTGACCAGGTAGTCGTCGGCCCCGCCCTGCAGGCCCTTCACGCGGTCCTCCACGCCATCGCGCGCGGTGAGCATGATGACCGGCGTGCCCTTCACGGCGCGCAGCGAGCGCAGCACCTCGAAGCCGTCCAGGCCGGGCAGCATGGCGTCGAGCACGATCACGTCGAAGTCGTAGTGCACGGCCAGGTGCTGGCCGTCGATGCCGTCGTGCGCCACGTCGACGGTGCAGCCCTGCTCCGTCAAGCCCTGGCGCAGGTAGTCGGCGGTCTTGCGCTCGTCCTCGACGATCAGCACTCTCATGGGTGGGCCGCCGCCTCCGGTGCCAGCGGCGCGGCGCCGCGGCGACGCGCTGCCCGGGCCTCCTTGCGGCGCACGTACCAGTGGTGCGCGCGGTCCAGGTAGAGGTACACCACCGGCGTGGTGAACAGGGTGAGCACCTGCGACAGGATCAGTCCGCCCACCATGGCGTAGCCCAGCGGCCGGCGCAGTTCCGAGCCGGCGCCGTGCCCCAGCATCAGCGGCAGGCCCGAGAGCAGCGCACACATCGTGGTCATCATGATCGGCCGGAAGCGCAGCAGGCAGGCCTCGAAGATCGCGTCGCGCGGGCTCATGCCCTTGTCGCGCTCGGCATGCAGCGCGAAGTCGACCATCATGATGCCGTTCTTCTTCACGATGCCGATGAGCAGGATGATGCCGATGAGCGCGATCACCGACAGATCGTAGCCGCCCGCCATCAGGATCAGCAACGCACCCACGCCCGCCGAGGGCAGCGTCGACAGGATCGTGAGCGGGTGGATGTAGCTCTCGTACAGCAGCCCCAGCACGATGTACACCGCCACCAGCGCCGCGGCGATCAGGTAGGGCTGCGTGCGCAGCGACGCGCCGAAGGCCTGCGCCGTGCCCTGGAAGGTGCCGGTGAGCGTGGGCGGCACGCCCATCTCGGTCTGCGTCTTCTGGATCGCGTTCACCGCGTCGCCCAGCGACACGCCCGGCTTCAGGTTGAAGGAGATGGTCACGGCCGGGAACTGGCCCTGGTGGTTGACCGCCAGGTAGCCGGTGCGGGTGGTGTCGATCCTCACGAAGGTCGACAGCGGGATCTGCTGGCCGTTGATGGGCGAGGTCAGGAACAGCCTGTCGAAGAGCTGCGGGTCCTTCTGCAGCGCGGGCGTGACCTCCAGCACCACGTTGTAGCTGTTGAGCTGGGTGAAGTACTGGGCCACCTGGCGCTGGCCGATGGCGTCGTACAGCGTCGCGTCCACCAGGGCCGGCGTGATGCCGTAGCTCGACGCCTTCTCGCGGTCGATGGTCACGTTGGCCGTCGGCGCGGCGTTCTGCTGGTCGGAGGTGACGTCGGCCAGCTGCGGCAGGGCCTGCAGCTTCTCGACGATGCGCGGCGTCCAGTCGTTGAGCTCGGCCAGGTGGGTGTCCGTCAGCGTGTACTGGTACTGGGTGCGCGCCAGCCGGCCGCCGACGTTGATGTCCTGCCCGGCCTGCATGTACAGCGTGATGCCCGGCACGCGCGCCAGCTTCGGCCGCAGCCGCGCGATGATCTGGTCGGCATTGGCCGTGCGGCCCTCGTCGATGGGCTTGAGGGCGATGAAGAAGTTGCCCGCGTTGAAGGTGCTGGCCCCGGCCTGCATGCCGAAGGTGGTGACGTCCGGGTCCTCGCGCACGATGTCGGCCAGCGCCAGCATGCGTGCGTGCATGGCCTCGGACGACGAATCCTGCCCGGCCACGGCGGAGCCGAAGATGAAGCCCGTGTCCTGCTGCGGGAAGAAGCCCTTGGGGATGACCATGAAGAGCACCACCGTGGCCGCCACCGTGGCCAGGAAGCTCATCAGCGTGGCGAAGGGATGCCGCAGCACGATCTCCAGCCCGCGCCGGTAGCCGCCCAGCATGGCGTCGAAGCCGCGCTCGAAGAGCTGGAACAGGCGCCCGTGCTTCTCGGTGCTGTGGCCGGCGGCGTCCTTCGGGTGGTTCTTGAGGAACCTGGCGCACAGCATCGGCGTGAGCGTGAGCGACACCAGCACCGACACCAGGATGGTGAGCGTGACCGTCACCGCGAACTCGCGGAACAGCCGCCCCACGATGCCGCCCATCAGCAGCAGCGGGATGAACACCGCCACCAGCGACACCGAGATCGACACGATGGTGAAGCCGATCTCGCTGGCGCCCTGCAGCGCGGCCTTCAGCGGTTCCATGCCGTCCTCGATGTGGCGGTAGATGTTCTCCAGCATCACGATCGCGTCGTCGACCACGAAGCCCACCGCGATGGTCAGCGCCATGAGCGACAGGTTGTCCAGCGAGTAGCCCAGCACGTACATCACCGCCGACGTGCCCAGGATGGCCAGGGGCACCGTCACGCTGGGGATCAGCGTCACCGTGAGGTTGCGCAGGAAGACGAAGATCACCGCCACCACCAGCGCGATCGACAGGATGAGCGTGAACTCCACGTCCTTGACCGACGCGCGGATCGTCTGCGTGCGGTCGATGATGGTGTCGACCTTCACGCTCGGCGGGATCGCCGCCTTCAGCCGGGGCAGCGCGGCCTGCACGCGGTCCACCGTCTCGATCACGTTGGCGCCGGGCATCTTGGTGATGGCCAGGGTGATGGCCGGCCCGCCCTGGATGCCGGTGTCCGCTGGCGCCGCGGCGCCCGGGTAGGCCCAGGCGGCGATCTTGGCGTTCTCGGGCCCGTCCACCGCCACGCCCACGTCGCGCACGCGGATCGGCGCGCCGTTGCGCCAGGCCAGCACCATGTCGTTCCACGGCCCGGCTTTCAGGATCTGGTCGTTGGTGTAGACGTTGAAGGCCTGGCTGCGCCCGTCGATGGTGCCCGTCGGCGCGCTCACCGTGGTGTTGGCGATCACGCCGCGGATGTCCTCCAGGCTCAGCCCCAGCCCCTTGATCTTGGCCGGGTCGACCTGGATGCGCACGGCGGGCTTCTGCTGGCCGAACACGTTGACCAGGCCCACGCCCTCGATGCGCGAGATCTGCTGCGCCAGGATGTTCTCGGCGTAGTCGTCCACCTCGGTCATGGGCAGCACGTCGGAATGCACCGCGTACAGCAGCACCGGCGAATCGGCCGGGTTGATCTTGCGAAAGCTCGGCGGGCTGGGCAGGTTCTTGGGCAGCTGGCCGGTGGCCGCGTTGATGGCCGACTGCGTGTCCAGCGCGGCGCCGTCGATGTTGCGGTCCAGGTCGAACTGCAGCGTGATCTGCGTGAGGCCCAGCGAGCTGGTCGAGGTCATCTGCGACAGCCCGGGGATGAGCGAGAACTGCCGCTCCAGCGGCTGCGCCACGTTCGACGCCATGGTCTCCGGGCTGGCGCCGGGCAGCTTGCCCGTGACCTGCAGCGTCGGGAAGTCCACCTGCGGCAGCGGCGCCACCGGCAGCATGGGCCAGGCCACCAGGCCGATGAGCAGCAGCGCCACGCCCAGCAGCGAGGTGCCGATGGGCCGTTGGATGAAGGGGGCGGAGATGCTCATGACTTGCTGCCCCCTGCCCCGCCGGTGCCCGTGGCGGGTGCTTCCCGCTGTGCGTCCTGCGTGCCGCCGCTGGGCGCGGCCGGCTTCGCGTCGGCCACCGGTGCGCCGGGCGTGAGGCGGTACTGGCCGTCGGTCACCACGCGGTCGCCCTCGGCCAGCCCCTTGGAGACGACCGACACGCCCTTCTCGCTGTTGCTGACCTCGATGGGCTGCAGCCGCGCCTTGTGGTCGGCATCGACCACGTACGCGAACAGGCCGTCCTGCCCGCGCTGCACGGCCGCGTCGGGCACCGTCAGCGCGTCCGGCTGCGTTCCGAGCACCAGGCGCGCATCGACCGACTGGCCGGGCCACAGCGTGTGGGCCGCGTTGGGGAAGTGCGCCTTCATCGCGATGGTGCCGGTGGTGCTGTCGATCTGGTTGTTGAGCAGTGTCAGGCTGCCCGTGGCCAGCACCTCGCGCGTGGCGCGGTCGATGGCCTGCACCTGCAGCGGCGCACCGCCGCGGTTGAGCGCGCGGTTGACCGACTGGAAGGCACTCTCGGGCAGCGTGAACTGCACCGCGATGGGGTCGATCTGGTTGATGACGACGAGCCCGTTGGCGTCGGCCGCGTGCACGATGTTGCCGGGGTCCACCAGCCGCGCGCCGATGCGGCCGGAGATGGGCGCGGCGATGGTGGTGAAGCCCAGCTGCACGCGCGCCGCGTTGACCTGCGCCGCATCGCTCTGAACGGCCGCGGTGAGCTGGCGCACCAGCGCGGTCTGCGTGTCCAGCTGCTGACGCGTGGCCGCGTCTTCCTGGATGAGCGCCGTGTAGCGCTGCAGGTCGGCCCGCGCGTTGGCGAGCTGCGCCTCGTCCTTGGCCTGCACCGCCTGCGCCTGCTGCAGCTGGGCCTGGAAGGTGCGCGGGTCCAGGTGCGCGAGCAGCTGGCCGGCCTTCACGTCCTGCCCTTCCTTGAACTCGACGCGGTCGAGCTGGCCGTCGACCCGCGTGCGCACCGTGACCGAGGCCACGGGCAGCACGCTGCCGACGCCGGTGGCGGCGACCGGCATGTCCTGCTTCTTCACCACCGCCGTGTGCACGGGCACGGGCGGCACCTTGGCCACGGTGGCGGGCGCTGCGGCCTGCGCGCCGCCCAGGCCGCCGTGGCGCCAGCCGGGCCAGGCCACGAGCACCAGGATGGCGACGGCCACGGCGCCCAGCGCGAGGCCGCGGCGGGCCACAGGACGCGCCGTGCGGGCACCGGGCGCTTGCGTTCGGGCCGAGCCTGGCCTGTCCCGAGCCTGTCGAACGGGCGGAGCCTCGGGCGGCGCTTCGACAAGCTCGGCGTGAACGCTCCGCGGTCGTTGCTCCGATGAAGTGGTTGAAAGGTCTTGATCGCTGTTGGACATGAAAGGGCTCCGAGGCACCGGCAGGCGATGCGTCACTTCGCGGGGCTGGCGGCGGCAACGGCGTTGGACGGCGGCGATGCGGGCACGTCTTCAGCCGAGGCGCGCGCCATGACGGGCAGTTGCGCCGCATCCCAGCCACCGCCCAGCGCCTTGACCAGCGCCACGCTCGCCGCATAGCGCCTGCCCTGCAGCTGCAGGGCCGTGCGCTCGGCCGTGAGCGCCAGCGCCTGCGCGGTGATGACCGCCGTGTAGTTGGTGGTGCCGGCGCGGTATTGGCTCAGCAGCACGCGCACCGAGTCGTTGGCCGCCGCCACGGCGCGGTCCTGCGCCTGCTGCTCGTCGGCCAGCTGGTGCAGCGCCGCGAGGTTGTCCTCGACGTCCTGGAAGCCGGCCAGCACCGTCTGCCGGTAGCCGGCCGCCGCGGCGTCGAAGGCGGCGCGTGCCTGGTCGACCCTGGCGCTGCGCGCGCCGGCGTCGAAGATCGTCTGCGCCAGCGCGAAGCCCAGCGACCACACCTTGTCGGGCGTGCGCGCCCAGGCCGTGAGGCCGGCGCCGGCGAAGCCGCCGCTCGCGCTGAGCGTGAAGTCGGGGTAGTAGGCGGCTGTGGCCACGCCGATCTGCCCATTGGCTGCGGCTGCGCGGCGCTCGGCGCCGGCGATGTCGGGGCGCCGCTCCAGCAGCTGCGAAGGCAGGCCCGGCGGCGCGACCGGCAGGCTCAGCGCCAGCGGGGCATCGGCCGCCAGGGGCGGCAGGCCGAACTCGCCCGGCGTCCTGCCCAGCAGCACCGCCAGCGCATGCTCGAGCTGGCGCCGCGTGAGGTCGATGTCGATGGCCTGCGCCTCGGCCGAGGCCAGCGTGCTCTCGGCCAGCGCCACGTCGGAGCGCATCACCGTGCCGGCGCGGTACTGCGCCTGCGTGAGCCGCAGCGACTGGCGGTAGCCCTCGAGCGTGCGCGCGTACAGCGCCTTCTGCCGGTCGTCGATGCGCAGCTGGATGTAGTCGTTGACCACCGCGGCCTGGATGCTCAGGCGCGCCGCGGCCAGGTCGGCCGCGCTGGCCTGGGCGCTGTCGCTGCCGGCTTCGACCGTGCGGCGCACGCGGCCCCACAGGTCGGGCTCCCAGGCGGCCTGCAGCGACCAGGCGTGCGTGTCGCCCAGCACCGACTGGCCGTTGCTCTTGCTGCGCCCCCGCCCACCGGAGGCGGCCAGGCCCACCGTCGGGTAGAAGGCCGCCGAGGCGCCCTGCACCACCGCCTGCGCCTGGCGATAGGCCGCGTCGGCCTGCTGCAGGGTCTGGTTGGCGGCCAGGGCCTGGGCGACGAGCGCGTCGAGCTGCGCGTCGCCGAACTGCGACCACCAGGGCGTGTGCGCATCGGGCAGCGCGGGCGCCGCCGGGCGCCAGGGCCCGTCCTCCTTGAAGGCGGGCAGCGAGGCGCCCGCCGCCACCGTGGGGCGCTGGTAGTCGGGGCCGACCGCGCAGCCGGCCAGGGCCAGCAGGGCTGCGGCGGCGACGCGCAGGCGCCATCCGGTCGCAGGCCGTTGGGGTGCCCGCTCGGCGGGCCGTGGATGAAAGGCAGGCATGGCGTGACTCGTTCCGTCCGTGCCAATGTAGGAAGCACGCCCGGACGCCACGCTGACGGCAGGATGACAAAGCTGTCAGCTTGCCGGTTCTTCCGAATGAAATCGGGCTCCAGCGCCCGCAGGACGGGCGCCGGCAGCTATGGATTCGATAGCACGTGGCGCATCGGCGCCGCCGGGCGACATCGCGCAAGGCCGGGCGTACAGTCGGCGCCCATGTCGAACCTCATCGTCCACGGCGGCACCCCGCTCGCCGGCCGCATCGTCCCGTCGGCCAACAAGAACGCCGTCCTGCCCATCCTGTGCGCCACGCTGCTCACGCCCGACCCGCTGCGGCTGGTCGGCGTGCCCGACATCACCGACGTGCGCAAGATCCTCGACATCTTCCGCACCCTGGGCAGCGAGGTGCGCTGGGACCAGGCCGCCGGCGTGCTCGAACTGCAGCACCGCGCCACCCGCTTCGACCCCGCCGCGCATCGCCTGCCCGAGGAGATGCGCTCGTCGATCATGCTGGTGCCGCCGCTGCTGGCGCGCTTCGGCGTCGCGCGGCTGGAGGACAACGTCAAGGGCTGCACCCTGGGCGTGCGCGAGATCGACCCGCACGTCGAGGTGTTCCGCCACTTCGGCGGCGAGGTCGAGCGCGCCGAAGGCTCGCTCATCGTGCGCCGCCGCGGCGAACTGGTGCCGGTGCACCACTGGCTGGACTACGCCTCGGTCACCACGACCGAGAACTTCGTGCTGTGCGCCGCCGCGGCGCAAGGCCGCTCCACGTTGACCAACGCCGCCTGCGAGCCGCACGTGCAGGAGTTCTGCCGCTTCCTGGGCATGATGGGCGCGCGCATCGAGGGCATCGGCACCTCGCGCCTGGTGGTCGACGGCGGCGCGCCGCTGCACGGCGGCGAATTCCGCTTCGACGAGGACTTCCACGAGATCACCACCTTCCTGGCGCTGGGCGCCATCACCGGCGGCGACGTGGTCGTGCGCAACTCGGCGCCCGACAACTTCCCGCTCATCGACCGCACCTTCGCCAAGTTCGGCGTGCGCATCGAGCATGCCGACGGCTGGTCGCGCGCGCACCGCGCGGGGCCGCTGCAGGTGCAGACCCCTTTCACGCCCAACACCCTGACCAAGGTCGAAGCCGCGCCCTGGCCATACTTCCCGGTCGACCTGCTGCCCATCTTCATCGCGCTGGGCGTGAGCGCGCAGGGCAACGCCATGTTCTGGAACAAGGTCTACGACGGCGCGCTGGGCTGGACGGGCGAGCTGTCGAAGTTCGGCGCGCACGTGTACGCGTCGGACCCGCACCGCATCGTCACCTTCGGCGGCCACCCGCTCACGCCGGCCGTGGTCGAGAGCCCGTACATCATCCGCGTGGCCATCGCGCTCTTCATGGTCGCGGCCAGCATCGAGGGCCGCTCGGAGATCCAGCACGCGACGCCGATCCGGCGTGCGCACCCGCGCTTCGTGGAGAACCTGCAGGGGCTCGGGGCGCGGGTGGAGTGGACCGTCGAGGAATAGCCAGGCATTCGATCCCCCGCATGGGCCCGCGTGCCGTGTCGCGCCACGGGCGGGACATTCGCGCGCCCGGGAAGCGGTGCTCCCTGTCGCAGCGTCGATGCACCGCCTGTCGAACCGTGCCCTCTGGTTACATCAAACACAATTAGTATTCAGGTTCGAACAGATCGGAGAGGGGTCGGAGCATGTTTTCTCGCAGCGTGAAGCGGGCGGTCGGGCCGTGCCTGATGGGTCTCGGCGTGTGGGCCTTGGTCGCCTGCGGTGGCGGAGGCGGGTCCGGCGGCGGAGGCGACTTCGGCGCTTCGGCCAAGGAGCTTCGGGCCGAAGCTCCAGCCGTTGAAGCACCGGCGGCGGCGGCATCGGCACCCGCGGCGGCCGCCTCGGCACCGGCGGCGGCCGCCTCGGCGCCCGCGCAGGCGGCCAGCGCGCCTGCCGCGATCGATCCGGCGCTCCTGCTGCTGAAGATCGTGCCCGCGCCGCAAGAGAAGGCCACGGCCGGCGTGTCCCCGACCTATCGCTTCTTCAATACCAAGACGGGCACCCACTTCTACACGATCTCTCAGACCGAGCGAAACGAGATCATTGCCAAGCTCCCGCAGTTCGTCTACGAGGGCACGAGCTTCTTTGCTTTCATCGGCGCCAGTCCAGGCACCGACCCTGTCTATCGCTTCTTCAACAGGAAGACGGGCACCCACTTCTTCACGACGAGCGAATACGAGCGCGATCAGGTGCGACAGAACCTGCGCGACACCTACGACTACGAAGGAACCGCCTGGTACGCAGCGAAAGCACCGGGATATGGCGATGCGGCGGTCTATCGCTTCTTCAACACCAGGACGGGGACCCACTTCTACACCTCATCGGCTGGCGAACGGGATTCCGTCATCGCCCGCCTGCGCGACTTCGTCTACGAAGGCATCGCCTACTACGCGTGGACGAACCCGACGTCCGGGGGCGCCAGTGCCAATCCGGGCGCCGTGCAAGGCCCGGGCCTCGCCGGCAGCTTCACCACGGTCAACCTGAGCGTGAACATCACGGATCAGCCCGTGGTGACCGCGGACCTGTACGCGGAAACATGGATGCCCGATCTTCTCGTGAAGGGGACTGCCAGCGGTGATTTCACCGTCCTCAACGGCAAGACGCTCTACATCATCGTGGTCGACCCGGACGGCCTGTTCCAGCGCAACGCTCAGATCTATCGGCTCGACAACTCGGCCACCCCGGCCGTGCAGCTCCAGCTGCGTGGCAACAAGCTCACCAACCCCGGGACCTACCGCGGCAACCTGCAGATCTATGCGTGCCTCGATACCAACTGCGCGACGCGATTGGGCAACACACCGCATGTCCTGCCCTACGACGTCAAGGTCCGCCGCAACGCGCAGCTTCCCGTGAGCACGGTCGAACTCAACGCGCTGTTCGGAGCGAGATCACAGACCGTGTCGATCCCGCTGACACCGCCGGAAGGCCGCTCGATCGCGGACATGTCGGTCAGCTCCGCGAGTTCGATCGTCACCGCGTCGGTGTCGGCGCCAGCACCCGACGGTTCGGGAACACTCGACGTCAGCGGCGGGCTGGCCCTGCCCGGCAAGTACAAGGCGGAACTCAGCCTCAGCACGAGGTCACCGGGAGGCGGACCCTACGTCCCGGTCAAGAGCGTCGCGGTGAACTACACCATCGCTGAGAACCCGGCGGTCGATTTCGTTTTTTCCGTGCCCGAGCTGAACCTGAAAACCAAATTCGGAGACCGCAACATCCAGAACGGTGCCATGGGCGCGTGGGTCCAGAACGGCACCATGCGCCTGCGGCAGGTGGAGTTCCTCACCACTGCGGCGCAGGACGCGGCGATCCCTGCCACGCTCAGGAATCGCTGGATCGGCATGAACGACTTCGGCGGCATGTTGCCGGGGAGCAAGACGCTGTCCGTCTCTCTCTCGTGGTTGGGCTGTTATGGCAATGGGGACTGCATGCCACCGGACACCTACCCGTTCCGCGCCCACTTCGTTCACACGCTCAACGGCATCACGACCGACCAGTATGTGAACGGGAGAATGGTGATCGAGCCTTGATCGATCCCGTGGACCACTGCGCCGCATGATGGTCTGGAGCGGGGACGACGTCGCACGGCCGCGGCGAAGGTGAGTTGCTGAAGTTTCGCGCGCGCGCGCCCCTCCCGCGCCGCATCCGCGCAGGACCAAGGACTCAGGCCTGGGCCGGCGCAGCGCCGATCGCATCGAGCGGAATGCGCAGATAGGCCAGCCCGTTGGCCTGCGGCTTCGGCAGCCGCCCGCCGCGGATGTTGACCTGCAGCGAGGGCAGGATCAGCGCCGGCGCCCCCAGCGTGGCGTCGCGTGCCTGGCGGCGGGCCACGAAGGCCGCCTCGTCCACGCCATCGTGCACATGGATGTTGTGCGCGCGCTGCTCGGCCACGGTGGCACACCAGGCCGGCGCGCGGCCGTCCGGCGGGTAGTCATGGCAGACGAAGAGGCGCATCGCGCCCGGCAGATCGAGCAGGCGGCGGATGGAGCGGTACAGGGCATGCGCATCGCCGCCCGGGAAGTCGGCCCGCGCCGTGCCCACGTCGGGCATGAACAGCGTGTCGCCCACGAACACCGCATCGCCGATGCGGTAGGCCAGGTCGGCCGGCGTATGGCCGGGCACCGCCATCGCCTCGATGGCGAGGCCGCCCAGCGCGATCGTCTCGCCGTCTTCCAGCAGCCGGTCGAAATCCTGCGCCACGGGTGCAGCGTCACCCCGCAGGTCGAACAGCGCCCCGAAGCGCGCCTGCACCTCCTGGATGCGCGCGCCGATGGCGACCTGCCCGCCCGCGCGGGACTGCAGGTGGCGCGCGGCCGAGAGGTGGTCGGCGTGCGCGTGCGTCTCGAGGATCCAGTCGACGGCGAGCCCTTCGGCCTCGATGCAGGCCAGCAGCCGCTCGGCCGAGCGCGTCGACGTGCGCGCCACCGCGGCGTCGTAGTCGAGCACCGGGTCGACGATCGCGGCGCGGCGCGTGGCGCGGTCCCACACCACGTACGACACCGTGCCGGTGGCCGGGTCGTGGAAGGCCTGGACGGCGGGTTGCGTCGAGTCGGTGGTCATGCGGCTTCCGTTCAATCTACTTTTTTATATACTATCAGCAAGTAGATCGAAACGCCGACATCTCGCCGAGTCATGACTTCCGTCAACGCCCATGCCATCGACCCCGCGGCCCTGCACCAGGCCGCCGGCCGCGCCGTCGCGGTGCTCAAGCTGCTGGCCAACGAAGACCGCCTGCTGCTGCTGTGCCAGCTCTCGCAGGGCGAGGCCTGCGTGAGCGAGCTCGAAGGCCTGCTGGGCATCCGCCAGCCCACCCTGTCGCAGCAGCTGGGCGTGCTGCGCAGCGAAGGCGTGGTCAGCACGCGGCGCGAAGGCAAGAACATCTACTACCAACTGGCCGATCCTTCGCTGATGCAGGTCGTGGCGCTGCTGCATTCGCTGTATTGCCCGAAGGACGACGCATGAGCGCCGCGCCGGGCCGCCCCAAGCAAGCTCGCTCCCGCTTGGCGGGACAGGCCGCAGGCCGAAGGGTGCAACCATGACCGTCGACTGGCTCCACTTCACGCCCTGGCGCTCGCTGGCCGGTGGCGCGCTCATCGGCCTGGCGGCCGCGATCCTGGTCGTCGCCAACGGCCGCATCGCCGGCATCAGCGGCATCCTGGGTGGTTTGCTGCGCCCCGCCCGCAACGACTGGGGCTGGCGCCTCGCCTTCGTCATCGGCCTGCTGGCCGCACCGACGGTCTATGCGCTCGTCGCCCCGCTGCCGGTGCCCCGCATCGAGGCCGGCACGGCCGTGCTGGTGACCGCGGGCCTGCTCGTGGGCTTCGGCACCCGGCTGGGCAGCGGCTGCACCAGCGGCCACGGCGTGTGCGGG
Organism: Pseudomonadota bacterium; assembly: GCA_031119395.1. Classification (GTDB taxonomy): domain Bacteria; phylum Pseudomonadota; class Gammaproteobacteria; order Burkholderiales; family Burkholderiaceae_C; genus Xenophilus. The sequence goes on along the minus strand of JAVHYA010000020.1, from coordinate 48,539 downwards.
CTGGCGCGGATGTCGCCGCGCTCGCTGGCGGCCACGCTGGGCTTCATGGCGGCGGGCTTTGCCACGGTCTTCGTCGTGCGCCATGTGCTGGCCGCCGCCTGAACGGAGCATTCATCGATGAACGCATTGACCGCCCTCCTCGCCGGCCTCGTCTTCGGTGCCGGCCTGTTGCTCTCGGGCATGGCCGATCCCGGCAAGGTGCTCGGGTTTCTCGACTTGGCAGGCAGCTGGGACCCCTCGCTGGCTTTCGTCATGGCCGGCGCCATTGCCGTTGCTGCGCCGGGCTTCGCGTGGGTGCGGTTGCGCCATGCCGCATGGGGCGGGGCTGAGCTGCAGATACCGGGCAGCCGGGCCGTCGATTGGCGGCTGATGGCCGGCAGCATCGTCTTCGGCATCGGTTGGGGCCTGGCTGGCTTCTGCCCAGGGCCGGCCGTGGTCGCCGTGGGCATGGGGGTTGGGCCGGCCGTGGTGTTCGTGGTGGCGATGCTCGCCGGCATGGCGGCGTTTGCGTGGTGGGACCGTCGGCGGTAGCCAATCCGCATCGACGAAGGCCTTCGGCACGTGGGTTGCCGATTCAGCGCCACCCACCATTGGCAAGAAACGGCAGCGCGAGCGACTCGCACCACCGCCCTCGCCCTCACTTGTTCTTCAACTTCCCCTTAGGCATCACCGCCGTCACCGGCGGCGTGGGCCGGTCCGAGGTGCTGGACGGGTTGGGTGGCGGGCTGGTGTCCTTCTTGGGCTTCTTCGCCATCTTGTTGCTTCGCTGATCGCCTTTGGCCACGGTGTGCTCCGTTGATATTGAGTTGGGTGCGGCGAATGTACGGCCAACGCGCGACGGCCGTACGCCCTCCCTCGCTCAATTGATGATCTCGCCCATGCCCACCCTCACCCGCTCCTTCAGCTGCCGGATGTAGTCCTCGTCGAAGGGCTCCCACACATCGAGTTCGCCCACGATCCGCAGCGGCTCGCGGCTGCGGTACGAGCGCGTGGGGTTGCCGGGGAATTTCTTGTCGGTGACGTTGGGGTCGTCCTCGTACGCGCCGGTGGGCTCGACGATGTAGACGCGGCCGCGGCCCTCGCCCTTGGCCATCTCGGCCGCCAGCCCGGCGCCCTTGGGCCAGGCGGTGAAGTAGATGTGGTTCATGACCACGCGGCCGTCGTAGTTCGAGCGAAAGCCGGCGGTGAGCAGCTCGCCCACCTGCAGGTCGGCCCGGGTGCCGTGGAAGAAGGGGCCGGTGTCGGGAACAGCCATCGTGCATCGCTCCTGGGCAAGAAAAAGGCGCAGAGCCTACGCGCGTTGGCGCCCGATGCCAAATCGGCCCGCAGCGCCCGCCCCGCAGGCGCGAGCAGCTATCGATTTCGTAGCATCAGGCGCGCAGCAGCCGCGGCAGCGGCCTCGCCGTCGCCCCGCCGGGCAAGCTGCCGCCCTGCGGGAACAGCGTGCGCCCCACCTGCCCGGGGTCGATGCCGAAGCACTCGCCCGCCGCGCCGGCGATGAGCGCATCGACACTGGTGGTGGCGCGCAGGTCGCGGTTCTCGTACAGCTGGCCGGCGCCCAGCCCCGGCCAGTCGGCGATCACGCGGCCGCCCTGCACGGCGCCGCCCATGAGCATCGCCACGGCGCCGGTGCCGTGGTCGGTGCCGCCGGTGCCGTTGGCGGCGGCGGTGCGGCCGAACTCGGTGGCGACGACGACCACGGTGTCGGCCCACGCCGCACCCAGGCCGTCGCGCAGCGCGGCGACCATCGCGTCGAGGTTGCGCAGTTGCGCGGCGAGGCGGCCGTTCTGCCCGCTGTGGGTGTCCCAGCCGCCGGTCTCGATCATGGCGATGCGCGGGCCGTCGGGGCGCGCGAGGAAGCCGGCCGCCAACTTGCCGAGACCGGCCGCGTCCTGTCGCGGCTTGGCGCCGCCCTCGCCGTTCATGCCGCTCATGGCGATGCCGCGCGTTTCCATGGCCGAGCTCCACAGCGCGTGCAGTTGCGGGTCTTCCTCGTACAGCCGCGACACGCGCAGCAGCAGGTCGTCGGCCGGCTGGGGCAGCGCCGAAGGCGCGTACGAGGCAACCTCCGCCCGGCCGCGCAGCGCCAGCGGCACGGTGGGCGCAAAAGCGATGGCCTCGCGATCGTTGCGCGGCAGCAGGCCGACCAGGCGATTGAGCCAGCCGTCCTTGACCTGGTAGGGCGAGGTGCCGCCGGTCTCCAGCACGTTCTGGCCGTCGAAGTGCGAGCGGTCGCGGTAGGGCGAGGCGGCGGCATGGACGAACAGCGCCTCCTTCGCGGCATACAGCTTCGCGGTCTCGGCCAGCGCCGGGTGCAGGGCGAACATGCCGTCGAGCATCGTGGCGGTCGCCGGGTCGAGCGCAATGGCGCCGCGCAGGCGCGCATAGCCCGGGTCGGCATACGGCACGAGCGTCTCCAGACCGTCGGCCGCGCCGCGCTGGATGATGAAGACGAAACGCCGCGAGGTGGCCGCGCCGGCCAGCGCCAGGTGCGGCGCCACCAGCGCCAGGCCCGCGCCGGCCGCGGCCAGGCGCAGGAAATGTCGGCGGTCGGACAGGGATCGGTGCGTGCGAACGGACATGGCGTTCATCTCCTGAGGAAGTCGGGGGACACGAGCAGCAGCGCCAGCCCGGTGCTGGCGCTCTCGGCGCGGGCGACGGCGGTGCGCGTCGCATCGCCCAGCGCCGCGCCGGGCAGTACGGCCGGCGCGATGGCGCGCGGGTCGAGGGTGTTGCCGGCCTGGGCCGCGAGGCGCTGGGCCAGCTCGACACGGCGCACCAGCGCATCGGGCGCGGCCCAGCTGCCGGCGATGTCGTCGAAGCCTGCCGGCGAGCCGGGCCGCCACACGGGCTGGCCCAGTTGGTCGAGCAGTTGCGCCAGGCGCGCGCCCCTGGGTTCGCGCGCGTTGCCCATCGCCGCCTCGGGCGCGCGCAGGGCGCGCAGCGACGAGAGCGTCCAGTCCCACGGCGTCTTGAACTTGCCGCTGCCGGCGCGCCAGGCTTCGGGCGATTCGACCAGGGTGCGGTACACGGCGGGCAGGTCGCCGCCGCTGCGCTGGAAGCTGGACGCGAGCCGCTCGACCAGCGCCGGCGGCGGGTCGTCGGCGACGAAGTGGCGCGCCAGCTTGGTCGCCACATGCCGCGCCGTCGCCGGCGCCACGGCGATGTCGCGCAGCACGGCCAGCGCCTGCGCCTCGCCGCCCTCCGCATAGGCCCGGCCGAGCACCGTGCGCGGGCCGGGCTCGTGCTGCTGGGACCGGAACTGGAAGCCGCCCGTCGCGGCCGGCTCCGGCGCCATGGGGCCGCCGGCGGGATTCGCGTTCGGCGCGGCGAGGCTCCAGCCGGTGAGCGCGCGGGCGAACTCGGTCACGTCGGCCTGGGTGTAGCCGCTGCGGGCGCCCAGGGTGTGCAGCTCCATGATCTCGCGCGCCAGGTTCTCGTTGAGGCCACGCGGCCGCCCGGGGTTGCGCTCGGCCGCGCGGCGGGCCGCCGGGCTGTCGGGCCCGATCGACTGCGCCTGGTCGAGGTAGACCAGCATGGCCGGATGGCGCACCACGGCCAGCAGCATCTGGTCGAAGCGGCCCAGCACGTGCGGCCGGATCGCCTCGGCCTCGTAGGCGCCGGCCAGCGCCAGCACCTGCGGCTTCTCGACCGAGATGGCGAAGTGGTTGGCCCAGAAATGCACCAGCCGCTCGACGAAGGGCGCGGGCGTGTCGAGTGCGCTCGAGACCCGCGCGTTGACGGCCGCCAGGTAGCCCTCGCGTGCATCCTTGCGGATCGCCTGCCGTGCGGCCGGCCGGTCGGCCTCGGGCAGGTCGCGCACGGCGCGCTCGCGCTGCTGGTAGTCGGCCAGCAGCGCGTCGGTGCCGGGCTGCTGCATCCATGCGCCCGCCCGCGGCGCGAAGCGGCCGAACTGGTCGAGCAGCCAGCGCCGCGGGTCGGCAGGCTGCCCGTCGTCGGGCCGGGCGCCCAGGCCGAAGCGGTTGAGGGCGATGGCGGGGGCCAGGGCGTCGGGGGTGTTCATGGCGAGGTCCTTCGTTCAGGGCCGGGAGGTGGTCGCTGCGGCCGGAGCAGCCGGGGTCGCCGGATTGGCGGGCGGCACGCGGAAGCTGCCCTGGGCCGACGCCAGGGCTTGCGCGAAGGTGGCGCGCTCGGCGGGGGTCAGGCCGGCGCCGAAGTCGGCCACCGCGCGTTCCGTGCGTTCGCGCACGCCGAGGTCGGCGGCGCGCGTGAGCGACAGGGTGGCATCGAAGGCGGCGCGGTCGAAGACGGGCGCGGCCATCAGCTGCGCCAGTTCGCGCCGCCCTTCCCGTCCCTGGCGCACCAGCTCGGCGACGTCGCGCCGGGCATCGCGCAGCGCGGCGCGAAACGCCTGCCGCCGCTCGGGCGCCAGGCCGTCGGCGGCGAAGCGCAGTCCGCGCGGGGCGGCCGGTGCCGCGCCCTCGACCGCCCTGGCATGGACGGGCGGCGCGTCGTGCAGGCGCACGGCCCACCAGCGCCAGGCGCCGCCGGCGATGGCGGCGAGCAGGAACAGGTTGAGCACCAGCGACAGCGTCAGCAGCCAGCGCCGCAAGGGGGTCTGGGGTGTGGGTTCGTTCATTCGTCGATTCCTTCCGCGGGCGCGCCCGCCGGGTCGAAGGCGGTGCGGGCCCAGCCGGACTCGGCCGAGGCCGCCCGCACCGGGCCGACGGCATCGAGCGCGGCCGACACCAGCAGCGCGCCGGCCAGCGCACCCGCGGCAACGCCGGCGAGGCCCAGGCCCGCCACCCCGGCGCCGGACCAGCCGGCCGAAGGCCACCACGCCGTCCGGGGCCGGCGCACGCGGGCACGGGTGGGACGAGGCGCGCTGGCTTCCACGGCGGCCGCCAGTGCGCTGTCGGGCGCCGGCACCCGATGCGCGTCGAGCGCATGGTCGAGCGCCGCCTCGCGGTCGAGCACGGCCTGCAGCATCGGCGTGTGCCGCAGCAGCTGCTCGGCCGCGTCGCGCTCGGCGGCGGGCCACCGTGCGATGCGTGCGCCCCAGGCCTGGGCCAGGTCGGCGAAGCGTTCAGGCGTCATGGCAGGCCTCCGTCGGCCAGCGTCGCGCGCAGGCTGCGGCGCGCGCGGGCCAGCAGGCTTTCGAGCGCGTCGACCGAGACGCCCATGAGGGCAGCCACCTCGGCCTGCGAGAGTTCCTGGTAGTGGAAGAGCACCAGCGCCTCGCGCTGGCGCGGCGGCAGCGCGGCGAGCGCCGCGGCCACGCGCTGCGACATGCGCTGGTCGGCATGGTGCTGCTCCGGCGTGGCGCCGGGGTCCACGGCGTCGGGCAGTTCGTCGGTCGCCTGCTCGTGGCGGCGGCGCGGCGCACGCAGGCGGTCGTTGCAGAGGTTGAGCACCACGCGGTGCAGCCAGGTGTCGAAGCGGGCCTCGCCGCGGCGCCACCGCGGGGCCTGCTTCCAGGCACGCAGGAAGCTTTCCTGGGCCACTTCCTCGGCGTCCGCGCGCTGCCCGAGCAGCCGCTGCGCCAGCGCCAGCACGCGCGGCAGCTTGCGCGCCACCAGCTCGCGGGCGGCCTGCGGCTCGCCCCGGCCGAGGCGGGACAGCAACTCGTCGTCGGGATCATCGGATTCGGCCAATGGACACCAGCGGGAGGAAGGGCCGGCGCAGCGGCACCGGGGCATGCAGCTTCAACGCGCGGGATGCGGCGATCCGTCGCCGTCGTCCCCAGAAACGCAGCGCGACGCATCTTCGGAGACAACAAGGCCCGGAGCGCCCACGGTGCCTGCGCGAGCGGCTAGGGATTCGATCGCGGCGCGGGCACGGTTCAGCGCCAGCCGCGGTGCCAACCGTACACGGGGTGGTGCCATCCCCAGCCGTAGCGCGCGTGGTAGGCCCACACGAAGCCGACACCCGGCGCCGGGTAGGTGGGTGCGATGTAGGCGACGCCGGGAGGCGCCACATAGGCCGGCGCGACCGGCGCGACCACGCAGCCGCCGAGGGCCAGCGCGCACAGCGCGGCAGCCAGGGCGGCCGGGCGGACGATTCGTGGGAAGAGGGACATCGGCAGGCTCCTTCGGCCCGTGGGTGGGCCATGCCTGCTTTCAACGCGCGACGGCGGCGAATCCGTCGCCGGCCGAACAAAGCGTTGCACACGCGGTGTGGACCCGGGCGCGTCGCCTGCTCGTTCTCGGAGCCAAATCGGCCGCCATCGCCCGCCCTGCCTGCGCGAGCAGCTATCGAATCGATAGCAATCCGGCCGCCGCGTCCTCGTACAGCTCGAGCGGCAGCCCATCCGGATCGGCGAAGAAGGTGAAGCGCCGGCCGGTGTATTCGTCCACCCGCACGGCTTCGGTCGCCACGCCGGCCGCGTGCAAGGCGCGCAGGCTGGCATCGAGGTCGGCGACGGCGAAGGCCAGGTGGCGCAGCCCCTGCGCCTCGGGCCGCGACGGGCGCGGCGGCGGGTCGGGGAAGGAGAACAGCTCGACCTGCGAGCCGTCGGGCAGCGCGAGGTCCAGCTTCCACGAGTCGCGCGACTCGCGGTAATGCTCGGCCACCACCACGAGGCCCAGCATCTCGACGTAGAAGCGGCGCGAGCGGGCGTAGTCGCTGCAGATGATGGCGGCGTGGTGGATGCGCGCCAGCCCGACGCCCCCGGCCGCCGACACGCGCGGCGCCTGCAGGTCGCAGGCCATGTGCAGCTTGTCGAGGAAGCCCTCGCCCTGCGCCACCGCCATCGGTTCGACGCCGTAGACGCGGAAGCCCGCCGCCTCGTACAGCCGCTGCGCGGCGAGGTTGCCCTGCGTGACCGTGAGTTGCACGGTGCGCAGACCGGGCCGTGCGCGCGCGGCCGTCAAGAGCGCATCCACCAGCGCGCGCCCGAGCCCGGCGCCGCGCGCGGCCGTCCCGACCACCATGCCGAAGAGCGTCGCCTTGTGGCGCCAGCGCTCGCGCGTCTCGAAGAGCAGACCGGCCGCACCGACCAGCGCGCCCTGCCCGTCGAAGGCGCCGACGGTCAGGCTGCCCGGCGCATCGCCCTCGGGCAGGCGTGCCTCCCACCAGCCCAAGGGCAGCGGCTCGCGCTCGGCGACGGTGGAGGTGAAGGCCTCGGGATGGCGCGCATAGGCGTCGAGCATCAGGGCCCGGTAGGCGGGCGCATCGGCGGGGACGAGGCGGCGCACGGGCATGGCGAAGCCCCTCAGCCTTCCGGGGCCACCATCTCGGCGTACTCGTAGAGCGCGCCGAGGATGTCCTCGGCCCGTGCGTCTGCGGTCTCGGACAAGGTGTCGATCTCGGCGAAGTACTGGTCGACGTTGAAGGCCCCGCCCTCGCCGTCGATGAGCTTCGCGACGCGGTGCTCCAGCCAGCGCGCCTGTTCGTCCTCGTTCAGCGTCTCGGGGAAGTTGCGGGCGCGGTAGCGGAACAGCAGTTCCTCCAGGCGCGGATCGTCGAAGGCGGCGCGCTGGGCCGCCAGCCGCTCGCCCGACAGCGTGCGCAGCTCGTTGAGGCGGCGGCGGTCGTTGTTGCCCACGAAGCCGCCGTACAGGTCTTCGTCCACGTCGGCGGGGCCCTGCGGCTCGCGTGCGTAGACCTCGCCCCAGATGGCGCTCATGTCGGGCAGGCCGGCGGCGATCTCCGCATGGCGCATGGCCTGCGGCAGGTCGACCGACCAGCGCGCGGCCATGGCATCGCTCAGGGTGCGCAGGCTGGCGACCACCATGGGCGACTTGTTGAGGTGGATGCCCTTGACCGGCAGGCGCTGCACGCCCTCGGGCAGCTCGGCGCTGCGCGTGAAGAGGCGCTGGCGCAGCGTGGGCACGTCCAGCGTGGCCAGCTCGCTCGGGTCGTGCGCGAGGTCCCAGGCCAGCAGCTCGTTCCTGTTGGTCGGGTGGCTCGCCAGCGGCCACATCACGGCCAGGCAGCCGCGCTCGGGCGGGAACATGCCCGACACATGCAGGAAGGGCTTGGCCGTCTGCCGCGTCGCGGGCAGGCCCAGCTCCTGCGCCACGCGGTCCTTGCGGTGCAGCGCCAGCGCGAAGTCGAAGAGCTTGGGCTGCTTCTCGCGGATGAGGCGCGCCAGGGCGATGGTGGCGCGCACGTCCGACAGCGCATCGTGTGCCGCCTCGTGGGCGAGGCCGTTGGCCTGGGTGAGGTCCTCGAGCCGGAAGCTCGGCTTGCCGGCGCGCTCGCCCTCCTGGTGCGTGGGCCACACGAGGCCCTCGGGGCGCAGCGCGTAGGTCAGGCGCACGACATCGAGCAGGTCCCAGCGACCGCAGTCGTTCTGCCATTCGCGCGCATAGGGATCGATCAGGTTGCGCCAGAACAGGAAGCGCGTGACCTCGTCGTCGAAGCGGATGGTGTTGTAGCCCACGCCGATGGTGCCCGGCTGCGAGAAGGCGCGCTCGATCTGCGCGGCGAACTCGCGCTCGGGCAGGCCGCGCTCCAGGCACAGCTGCGGCGTGATGCCGGTGATCAGGCAGGACGTGGGGCTGGGCAGGAAGTCCGGCGCGGGCCGGCAGTAGATCATCAGCGGCTCGCCGATCTCGTTGAGCTGCGCATCGGTGCGGATGGCGGCGAACTGGGCCGGCCGGTCGCGCCGCGGGTTCGCGCCGAAGGTTTCGTAGTCGTGCCAGAGAAAGGTGCGAGGGGTGTCGGCCATGGGTGTGCGTGGCGGGCGGCAGTGCCCGTGATCGGCCTGTATTCTCGGCCACCGCTCCACCCTCCCTTGCAAGGACGCACCATGGACCGCTGGCTGCAGGCCGCCCTCGACTACATCCCCCGCTGGCTCGAGTTCCAGATCCGCGCCATCGAGCGCCCGGGCGCCGCGCTGGCCATCGACCACGGGCAGCGCACCGTGCTCGACGTGGCCTTCGGCGTGGCCGACGTGCAGACGAAGCGCAGGCTGACGACGCGCCACCGCTTTCGCATCGCCTCGCACTCCAAGAGCTTCACCGCGGCCGGCGTCCTCAAGCTGCGCGAGGCCGGGCGGCTGCAGCTGGACGACCCGGTGGGCCGGTACGTCGATGGCCTGCACCCCCGGCTGGCGCAGGCCACGCTGCTGCAGCTGCTGTCGCACAGTGCCGGCACGACGCGCGACGGCCCCGACGCGGGCCAGTTCATGGACCGCCATCCGTTCCTGGACAGGGCGCAGCTGATGGCCCAGCTGGCCGAGGCGCCGCCCCTGGAGGCCAACACGCGCTTCAAGTATTCGAACCACGGCTTCGCGCTGCTGGGACTGGTGATCGAAGCCGTGACGGGCGAGCCCTACGCCGACTGGATGCAGCGCGAGATCGTCGACGCCGCCGGCCTGCGGCACACGCAGCCCGACGCCGGGCCGGGCACGGCGCGGCTGGCCTCGGGCCACTCGGGCCGTCTGCTGCTCGGGCGGCGCGTGGTGATCCCCGGCGACCAGCGCACGAACGCCATCGCGCCGGCGGGCGGCTTCGTGAGCACCGCGGCCGACGTCGCGGCCTTCTATGCGCAGCTGCTGCCGGACGCGAAGAAGAGCGTGCTGAGCGTGGCCAGCCGGCGCGAGATGCTGCGCCGCCAGTGGACCGTCCCGCACAGCACGGTGCCCGGCGGCTACGGCCTGGGCACCATGCAGGGCAGCTACCAGGGTTGGGACTGGGTCGGCCACACGGGCAGCCTGCAGGGCTTTCTGTCGCGCAGCCTCGCGCTGCCGCGGCAGGGCATCGCGATCTCGCTGCTCGCGAACTCCATCGATGCCTTCACCTGGCCCTGGATGGATGGCGTGCTGCAGATCCTGCAGACCTTCGCACGGCACGGCGCGCCGGTCGCTGCGACGCGGCCCTGGTCCGGTCGCTACTGGAATCTGTGGGGCCCCGTCGACCTGGTGCCGATGAAGGACCGCGTGTTCGCCATCGCGCCTTCGCTCACCGCCCCCTTCACCGACGCGACCGAGCTCACCCCCAGGGGCAAGGACCGCGCCCTCACCTCGCAGGCCAACGGCTACGCCGGGTTCGGCGAGCCCGCGCGGCTGGTGCGCGACGGCCAGGGCCGCGTGAAGGAACTGTGGCTGGGCGGCTCGCGCAATGTGCCGGAGGCCGTGGCGGCACGCGAGGTGAAAGGTCGCTACGAAACCTGATGCCAGCCGGCGATCAGCAGGCCGTTCGGACTGAGCTTGTCGACGTCCTGCGCGGCGCTTCGACAAGCTCGGCGTGAACGGCTTCCTGGGGTCTGCAATGCAATCCGATTGGGAACCCGGGCCACATCTCAAAGCAATGGCGAGAACAGCCGCGCGAAGGCATCGCCCACGCGCCGCAGGACCGGCTGCGTGCGATGCGCGCGCACCGGCGCGGCGCTGTGCAGGTCGGTCTCGAACTGGGCGGCAAGCGGCCGCGCCAGCTCGGGCCCGTACACCACGGCCATCACTTCGAAGTTGAGGCGAAAGCTGCGGTTGTCGAAGTTGGCGGTGCCGATCATGGCGCAGTGGTCGTCGACGACCAGCGTCTTCGAGTGCAGCATGCGCGCCTTGTACTCCCAGATCTTCACGCCGGCGGCGATGAGCTCGTCGAAGTAGGAGCGCGCGGCGGCGCTGACGATCAGCGAATCGCTGCGCCGCGGCACCAGCAGGCGCGTGTCGACGCCGCGCAGCGCGGCGCTGGTGAGCGCCATCAGCGCGGGCTCGCCGGGCACGAAGTACGGCGTCGTGAGCCAGCAGCGCTCCTGCGCCGCATGGATGGCCGAGACGTGCATGCGATGGATGGCCTCGAGCGGGTTGTCCGGCCCGCTGGTGACGACCTGCACCGGGATCGGGCCGGGCTCGATGTCGGGCAGCAGGCGCACCAGTTGTGCGTCGATGTCGCGCAGCTGCTCGCCGGTCGCGTAGGCCCAGTCCTCGAGGAAGGTCGTCTGCAGCCATCGCACCGCGCTGCCTTCGACGCGCAGGTGCACGTCGTGGTAGGCGTCCTTGCGCGTGCGGGCGTCTTCCTCGTCGGTGATGTTGACGCCGCCGGTGAAGCCGGTGTGGCCGTCGCACACCACGATCTTGCGGTGGGTGCGGTAGTTGGTCACGGGCCGCAGGCGGCGGCCGATGCGGCTGTCGTGGAAGAGCGCGACGTGCACGCCGGCCTCGCGCAGTGGCGCCATGAAGCGCCGGCCGATGCGCTTGGAGCCCAGCGCGTCGATCAGCAGGCGCACCGTGACCCCGGCCCGTGCGCGCTCGATGAGCAGCTCCGCCAGGCGGGTGCCGATGCGGTCGGGCTCGTAGATGTAGTACTCGAGGTGGATGTGGTCCTGCGCGGCCGCAACGGCCTCGAAGATCGCGTCGAAGGCCGCGGCGCCGCCCGACAGCAGCTGCACGCCCGTGGCGCTGGAGATGGGCAGGCCGCAGGCCGCCGTGCCCAGCGCGGACATCTGGCGCAGCGTGTGCGGCGCCTCCTGGGCGCGGTCGCGGATCAGCGCCAGGTCGGCCGGCGCATGGGCGATGGCGCGGCTTCGCAGCCGCTTCAGACGCTGCTTCCTCAGCCGCTGCGGGCCGAAGAAGTAATAGATGACGAAGCCCAGGTAGGGCAGCAGCGCCATCGACAGGATCCAGCCCAGCGTCGACACCGGCGCGCGCTTCTGCATGACGATCCAGATCGACAGCACCGCGATGTAGAAGCTCCACGCCAGCGACAGCGCGGTCTTCCACTCGGGCGGGATGGCAGGCAGGATCACGTCGAATCTCTCAAGCGAAAAGTGCCTGCAGCGCCCATGCGGCGGGCGCAACCAGCTATCAAAACGATAGCAAAACAAAAAGGCCGGCAGCGCGATGCTACCGGCCTTTCGTGGCCAGGGGCCGGACCCGCAGGTCCGGCTCGGGGCGTCAGCCTGCGGCGGCCTCCTCGGCCTCGGGCTTGCTCTTGCCTTCCTTCTTGGGCAGCGGCTGGATGTCGAGGACGACCTCGTCCTTGTCGTCCAGGTCCACCTCCAGGCGGCCACCCTCGGTCAGGCGGCCGAAGAGCAGTTCGTCGGCCAGGGCCCGACGGATCGTGTCCTGGATGAGGCGCTGCATCGGCCGCGCGCCCATCAGCGGATCGAAGCCCTTCTTCGCCAGGTGCTTGCGCAGCTTGTCGCTGAAGGTGACCTCGACCTTCTTCTCGGCCAGTTGCGTCTCCAGCTGGAGCAGGAACTTGTCGACCACGCGCAGGATGATCTGCTCGTCGAGCGCCTTGAAGTTCACGATGGCGTCCAGCCGGTTGCGGAACTCGGGCGTGAACAGGCGCTTGATGTCGCCCATCTCGTCGCCCGCCTGCCGCGGGTTGGTGAAGCCGATCGTGGCCTTGTTCATGGTCTCGGCGCCCGCGTTCGTCGTCATGATGATGATGACGTTGCGGAAGTCGGCCTTGCGCCCGTTGTTGTCCGTCAGCGTGCCGTGGTCCATGACCTGCAGCAGCACGTTGAAGATGTCCGGGTGCGCCTTCTCGATCTCGTCGAGCAGCAGCACGGCATGCGGCTTCTTCGTGATGGCCTCGGTCAGCAGGCCACCCTGGTCGAAGCCCACGTAGCCCGGAGGCGCACCGATCAGGCGGCTCACCGCGTGCCGTTCCATGTACTCCGACATGTCGAAGCGGATCAGCTCGATGCCCATGATGTAGGCGAGCTGCTTGGCCGCTTCGGTCTTGCCGACGCCGGTCGGGCCGCTGAAGAGGAACGAGCCGATCGGCTTGTCGCCCTTGCCCAGGCCCGAACGCGCCATCTTGACGGCCGAGGCGAGCACCTCGAGCGCCTTGTCCTGGCCGAACACCACGCTCTTGAGGTCGCGCTCGAGCGTCTGCAGCTTGCCGCGGTCGTCGTTGCTGACATTGGCGGGCGGGATGCGGGCGATCTTGGCCACGATCTCTTCCACCTCGGTCTTGCCGATGGTCTTCTTGCGCTTGGACGCGGCCAGGATGCGCTGGGCGGCACCGGCTTCGTCGATCACGTCGATGGCCTTGTCGGGCAGGTGGCGGTCGTTGATGTACTTGGCCGACAGCTCGGCCGCTGCCTGCAGCGCCGCGTTGGCGTACTTGACGCTGTGGTGTTCCTCGAAGCGCGACTTCAGGCCCTTCAGGATCTCGATGGTCTCGGCCACGCTGGGCTCGACCACGTCGACCTTCTGGAAGCGCCGCGACAGCGCCGCGTCCTTCTCGAAGATGCCGCGGTACTCGGTGAAGGTGGTCGCGCCGATGCACTTGAGCTGGCCGCTGGACAGCGCCGGCTTGAGCAGGTTCGAGGCGTCCAGCGTGCCGCCCGAGGCCGCGCCGGCCCCGATGAGGGTGTGGATCTCGTCGATGAAGAGGATGGCGTTCGGCTTGTCCTTGAGCGACTTCAGCACGCCCTTGAGGCGCTGCTCGAAGTCACCGCGGTACTTGGTGCCGGCCAGCAGCGCGCCCATGTCGAGCGAGTAGACGCTGGACTCGGCCAGGATCTCCGGCACGTCGCCCTGCGTGATGCGCCAGGCCAGGCCTTCGGCGATGGCGGTCTTGCCCACGCCGGCCTCGCCGACCAGCAGCGGGTTGTTCTTGCGCCGGCGGCACAGGATCTGGATGGTGCGCTCGACCTCGTAGTCGCGGCCGATCAGCGGATCGATCTTGCCGTCCTTGGCCAGTTGGTTGAGGTTCTGGGTGAACTGCTCGAGCGGGGACGACTTCTCGTTCTTCTCGGAGCCGCCCTCCTCGCCTTCGCTGGCCGAGGACTCGCTGCCCTTGGCGGCTTCCGGCGGGTCGCTCTTCTTGATGCCGTGGGCGATGAAGTTCACCACGTCGAGGCGCGTCACCCCTTGTTGGTGCAGGTAGTAGACGGCGTGCGAATCCTTCTCGCCGAAGATCGCCACCAGCACGTTCGCGCCGGTGACTTCCTTCTTGCCGTTGCCGGTGGATTGCACGTGCATGATGGCGCGCTGGATCACGCGCTGGAAGCCCAGCGTCGGCTGGGTGTCCACGTCATCGGTGCCGGCGACCTGGGGCGTGTTGTCCTTGATGAAGTTCGTCAGGGAGCCACGCAGGTCGTCGATGTTGGCCGAACAGGCGCGCAGGACCTCTGCGGCGCTCGGGTTGTCCAGCAAAGCGAGCAGCAGGTGCTCCACGGTGATGAACTCGTGGCGCTGCTGCCGGGCCTCGACGAAGGCCATGTGCAAGCTGACTTCCAGTTCCTGGGCAATCATGTGATTTCCTTTGCCTTGCTGTGAATTGAGACTGAGACTTCAGATGGGTTGGAACCGAATTTATTCAACCGGTTCACTCACGCACTGCAGCGGATGACCCGCCTGCACCGCGGCTTCCATCACCTGATTGACCTTGGTGGCGGCCACGTCGCGCGGATACACACCGCAAACTCCGCGCCCGTCCAAATGGATTTTCAGCATGATCTGGGTCGCCGATTCGCGGTCCTTGTTGAAGAACTCCTGAATGACCACGACCACGAATTCCATCGGGGTGTAATCGTCATTGAGCATCACGACTTGGTACATCTTCGGCGGCGCCGTCTTCTGCGGACGGCGCTCCAGCACCACGGAGTCGCCGTCGTCCCGCCGGGGCTGGACGGGCGCCGGGGGTGGCGTGGAGGGTTTTTTCGTGGCCATGAAATTCATTCTATAGAGCGGCGCCACGCCATGGCGCAGGCACAGGATTTGGCGCCGCGGCCCCGGAATTCAAGGCACGGGGCATCGTGACGGATGGCACGGCAGATCGTCAAAAAAGAATGGGTTGGGCAAGTCGCCGAATTGCGTCCGAAGTCACCCGCGTGCTGCCAGTGGCGGCCCCGCGACATTCGTGCCGCAGCGCTCCGATGAATGGCCGTAGAATTTTGCGGCACCCTGAGGAGGCGAGAGTTTTGTCAACGACTGGCACCCCCGTCTCGTTGTTGGCAAACCTTCTGCTGGTCGGGAGGCGTTTTCCAATCACTTCCACAGAGGAATCCGTAATGAGCAAACTTCTCGCTGCCCTGGTCGCTGGCCTGTTCGCCGCTGGCGCTTACGCCCAGAACCCGCCCGGCGCTTCGGCCGAGCAAGCCCCCGTGACCAACACCCCCGGCCAAGCCAAGGCACAAGCCAAGCGCGATGCCAAGCCCCAAGGTCAGGTCAAGCAGGCCGGCGGCGACATCAACAAGACGCCCGAAGGCGGCGCCATCGGCGCCGACAAGGCAGCCCAGTCGGGCGAAAAGCGTGCCGAGAGCCGCGACCAGCGCCGTCGCAACAAGGACGGCAGCCTGAAGCGCCGCAGCACCCAGGGCGGCACGCCCCAGTGATTCGGACTTCGGTCTGAACCATGGAAAGGCGCCTTCGGGCGCCTTTTTCTTTGGTCGATCGCGCGCCCGTCGCTGAGTTCCAACTGACCGGCGGCGTCCCACGCCATGTCTTTCCATACGCCGCCGCGGCGATGTCGATGCCTCGGCCACAATCGGCGCACCGGCGGTCATCGAAAGTCGTCTTCCGCCGCAGGATCCATCGTCATGTCCTTCTCGCCCGCCGCCTTTCTTCGTCCCGCCATCGTCGCCGCTGCGCTGCTCGCCGCCGGCGCCGCTTTCGCCCAGCAACCGCAGATGGACCTCGAGCGCGTCCGTATCTCCGCGGGCATGTACCAGATCGACGCCCAGGTCGCGGCCACGCCGCAGCAGCGCCAGACGGGCCTGATGTTCCGCAAGGAGATGCCGCAGTCCGAGGGCATGGTCTTCGTCTTCGAGCAGCCCTCGCCGCAGTGCTTCTGGATGAAGAACACGCTGATCCCGCTGTCGGCCGCCTTCGTGGCCGACGACGGTCGCATCGTGAACATCGAGGACATGAAGCCGCAGACCACGGACAACCACTGCTCGACCGAGCCGGTGCGCTATGTGCTCGAGATGAACCAGGGCTGGTTCGCCAAGAAGAACATCAAGAAGGGCTTCAAGCTGGGCGGACCGCTGTTCGAAGCACGCCGCTGAAGCCCGGACCGATTGCCCATGAAAAAGCCGACCCGCGGGTCGGCTTTTTCGTCGGGGCGTGGCGCGTGCTCAGCCGAAATTCTTCGCCGCGAAATCCCAGTTCGCGAGCTTCGCGAGGAAGGTCTCGACGAACTTCGGACGCAGGTTGCGGTAGTCGATGTAGTAGGCGTGTTCCCAGACGTCGACGGTGAGCAGGGCCTTGTCGTCGGTGGTCAGCGGGGTGCCGGCGGGGCCGGTGTTGACGATGTCGACCGAACCGTCGGGCTTCTTGACGAGCCAGGTCCAGCCGGAGCCGAAGTTGCCCACGGCCGACTTCGTGAAGGCTTCCTTGAAGGCGTCGAAGCTGCCCCACTTGGCGTCGATGGCCTTGGCCAGCGCACCGCTCGGAGCGCCGCCGCCCTGGGGCTTCATGCAGTTCCAGAAGAAGGTGTGGTTCCAGATCTGTGCGGCGTTGTTGTAGATGCCGCCGCTGGACTTCTTGACGATTTCCTCGAGCGTCATGCTCTCGAATTCGGTGCCCTTCTGCAGGTTGTTGAGGTTCACCACGTAGGCATTGTGATGCTTGCCGTAGTGGTACTCCATGGTTTCCTTCGAGTACTCGGGCGCCAGCGCGTCCAGGGCATACGGGAGGGGTGGCAGGACGTGTTCCATCTTGTTGCTCGTGGGTTGGTTGAAGGATGAACGATTCTAGAAAGGATTCATGCAGGCCGCGTCGGACGTGGGCTTGTGCCCAAGGCCTCGACCCTCAGGTAGGCCTCGCCGTCTGACAGCTCGGCGCGCACCGGCTGGCCCGGCTGCAGCTGCGCGGCGCGCGTGATGGGCACACCGTCGGTGTCGGCCAGCCAGGCATAGCCGCGTTGCAGCACCAGGGCCGGGTCGAGCAGCTCCAGACGCAGCGCCGCACGCGAGAGCCGGTCATGGCGCTGCGACAGGGCCCCCTCGAACTTGGCGTGCCAATCGGCCTGCAGCGAGCGCTGCGCCTGCGCGGAGCGCTCCAGTTTCGATAGCGCCGCGTGGTGCATGCGCTGCGCCGCATGGCTGAGCTCGATGCGCTGGCGCGCCACCATGGCGGACGGACGGCCCAGGCGCCCGGCCGCGAGGTCCAGGCGCTGGCCCTGGGCATCGAGCCGGCCGCCGATGGCGTCGCGCAGCCGCTCCTCGATCAGGTCCAGCGCACCGAGCCACAGTTCGCGCGGCGCGGATGCGAGCTCGGCCGCCGCAGTGGGCGTGGGTGCACGCACGTCGGCGCAGAAATCGGCGATGGTGAAGTCCGTCTCGTGGCCGACGCCCGACACCACCGGCACGGGGCTGCGCACGATGGTGCGTGCCAACGCCTCGTCGTTGAAGGCCCACAGGTCCTCGATGGACCCGCCGCCGCGCACCAGGAGGATCAGGTCGACCGGCGGAGAGAGCGTGTAAAGCGACTCCAGTGCCAGCACCAGTTCGGCCGGCGCCTGGGCGCCCTGCACCGCCGCCGGTGCGAGCACCACGGGAATGTGCGGCACGCGGCGACGCAGCGCGGTCACGACGTCGTGCAACGCCGCCGCGCCCCGCGAGGTGACCAGGCCGATACGCCGCGGCATCGTGGGCAGGGCCCGCTTGCGCGCAGGGTCGAACAGCCCCTGCGCCTCGAGTTTGGCCTTGCGCTGCATGAACTGCTCGAACAGGGCGCCCTGCCCGGCCCGCCGCAGGCTCTCGACCACCAGTTGCAGGTCGCCGCGCGGCTCGTAGACCGCGAGCCGGCCGCGCACCTCGACCTGGTCGCCGTCGCGCGGCGTGAAGTCCAGCAGCGACGCGGCGCGGCGGAACATCGCGCAGCGCAGCTGGCCCGCGGCGTCCTTGAGCGAGAAGTAGCAATGCCCGCTGCCGGCGCGCGAGAAGCCGGAGATCTCGCCCTGCACCGTCACCGGATTGAAGCGCGCGTCGAGCGCATCGGCCACCGCGCGACACAGGGCGCCGACGGCCCACACGCGCGGGCCCGCCTCGGCGCGCTGGCCGCGCACAGGCTCGAAATCGCTCATCGCGATGCCCCCCTCGGAGCGCCGCGTCGTCCACAACGGTGCGCGCCCGCCCTCGGACCGGGTGCCCACCGGCACGCCGGCCACGGGTT
Source organism: Pseudomonadota bacterium (assembly GCA_031119395.1). Classification (GTDB taxonomy): domain Bacteria; phylum Pseudomonadota; class Gammaproteobacteria; order Burkholderiales; family Burkholderiaceae_C; genus Xenophilus. The sequence continues at coordinate 30,553 of JAVHYA010000020.1, read as the reverse complement.
GCCGTGCAAGTGCTTGATCTGATTGAAGAAAGTGCTGCTCAAAATTCGGTCGATCTGATGCAGGCCACGGCTGGCGTGGCTTTCGCAGAGTTGCCAAGGGGGTTAGTCACAAAGTTGTCCACAGAAACTGTGAGCGAAGTCTGACAGTGCGAGGCACCGTGTCCGCTGGGTGGGCTCGGTCATAATCGCCGCCGCATTTGCGTGGCCGCCGGCCCGGAGGGACCCCCTTGTTTTCGATCATAGTTGCTGCAGGCTGGCCGATCTGGCCGCTGCTTCTCTGCTCGGTGCTGGCGCTGGCGCTGGTCATCGAACGCTTCGTGAGCCTCAAGACCGCCAAGGTGCTGCCGCCCAAGCTGTTGAGCGAGGCGATGAGCGTGTCGCAGGTGGGCATCCCCGGGCCCGATGTGGTCACCAAGCTGGAGCAGAACTCGGCGCTGGGCGAGGTGCTGGCGGCCGGTTTTCGCGCCGTCAACGCCAACCCGCGCTGCACCGAGGAAGACGTCCGGGTGGCCATGGAATCGACCGGCCGCGCGGTGGCGCACAAGCTGGAGCGCTACCTGCCCGCCCTGGCCACCATCGCCTCCGCGGCGCCCTTGCTGGGCCTGCTGGGCACGGTGATCGGCATGATCGAGATCTTCGGCTCGCAGTCGCCGGCCAGCGGCGCCGCCGGCAGCGGCAATCCGGCGCAGTTGGCGCACGGCATCTCGATCGCGCTCTACAACACCGCCTTCGGCCTGATCGTCGCCATTCCGACGCTGATCTTCTGGCGCTACTTCCGCTCGCGCGTGGACGAGTACCTGCTCAACCTCGAACTGGCGGGCGAGCGCTTCGCGCGCCACCTGACCGCCGTGCGCAAGTAGGCCGCCGCCATGAGCCGCATGCACTTTCGCCATGGCTCGCAGGAGGAGCCGGAGATCAACCTGATCCCCTTCATCGACGTGCTGCTGGTGGTGCTCATCTTCCTGATGCTGTCGACCACGTACAGCAAGTTCACCGAGATGGAAGTGCGCCTGCCCGTGGCCGATGCCGAGGCCCAGCGCGACCGGCCCAAGGAAATCATCGTGGCGGTGGGCGCCGACGGCCGCTACGCGGTCAACAGGACCGTGCTGCCCGAGCGCAGCGTCGATGCCGTGGCCGCGGCGCTGGCGGCCGCCGCCGGTGGCAACAAGGACAACGTCGTCATCATCAGTGCCGACGCCACGGCGGCGCACCAGTCGGTGATCACGGTGATGGAGGCCGCACGCCGTGCCGGCCTGATGCAGATCACCTTCGCCACGCAGACCGCGGCGCAGGCCGCGCGCTGACCCGCGCCGGGCCACCCACCGCCATGCTGCAGCGCGCATGGTTGCACCGCGGCCTGCTGGCCCGGCTGCTGTGGCCGCTCTCCCTTCTGTACGGTGCCCTCGCCGCGCTGCGGCGCCTGGCCTACCACCGCGGCTGGAAGGCGTCCCACGCCGTGGGCGTGCCGGTGGTCGTGGTGGGCAACGTGGTGGCCGGCGGCGCCGGCAAGACGCCGGTGGTGATGGCGGTGGTCCAGCACCTGCAGACGCGCGGCCTGGCGGTGGGCGTCGTCTCGCGCGGCTACGGGCGCCGCACGCAGGACGGCCGCGAGGTGCATGCCGACAGCGACCCGCGCGACGTGGGCGACGAAGCGCTGCTGGTGCATCGCACGACCGGCGCGCCGGTGGTGGTGGACCGCGACCGGGTGGCCGCCGCCCGGCGCCTGCTGGCTGCCCACCCCGAGGTGCGCCTGGTCGTGAGCGACGACGGCCTGCAGCACCTGGCGCTGCGGCGCGATGTCGAGATCTGCGTGTTCGACGACCGGGGCGCAGGCAACGGCTGGCTGCTGCCTGCGGGCCCCTTGCGCGAACCCTGGCCCCGCGCCTGCGACATCGTGCTGCACACCGGTGACCGCCCGGCCTTCGCCGGCTACACGGCGCGGCGCGCACTCGCCGAGCACGCCGTCGGGCAGGACGGCCGCCGGGTGCCGCTGACCGAACTTGCGCGCCAGCCGAAGCTGATCGCGCTGGCCGGCATCGCGCAGCCGCAACGCTTCTTCGACATGCTGCGCGCGCGCGGGGTCGTGCCCGCCCAGTGCATCGCGCTGCCCGATCACTATGATTTCGATAGCTGGTCCCGTCCGCCTGGCGGCCCTTACAGCCTGATTTGCACCGAGAAGGACGCGGCCAAGCTTTGGCAGGTGGCGCCCGACGCGCTGGCCGTGCCGCTGGTGTTCGCACCCGAGCCGGCGTTCTTCGCGGCCCTGGACGCGCGACTATCATTTGGACGATGAGCCCCCACGTTTCGCACTTCGTGCCTTCACTGCCCCCCGAAGGGGCCCTCGCCTCGTTCAGGCGGCTCTGCGGAGGCTGACATGGACACCAAGCTGCTTGAACTGCTGGTCTGCCCCGTCACCAAGGGGCCCCTCACCTGGAATCCCGAAAAGCAGGAACTGGCCTCGCGCAGCGCGCGGCTGGCCTACCCGGTGCGCGACGGCATCCCCATCCTGCTGGAGAGCGAGGCGCGCACCTTGACGGACGAGGAACTCGGGCTCTGAGCAGGTGGGCTTCACCGTCCTCATCCCCGCCAGGCTGGCCTCGACCCGCCTGCCCGACAAGCCGCTGGCCGACATCGCCGGCTTGCCGATGGTGGTGCGCGTCGCCCAGCGCGCGGCGCAGTCGTCGGCCTCGCGCGTGGTGGTGGCGGCCGACGATGCCCGCATCGCCGAAGCCTGCCGCCGGCATGGCGTCGAGGTACTGCTGACGCGCGTCGATCACCCCAGCGGCAGCGACCGGCTGGCCGAGGCCTGCACCCTGCTCGGCCTGCCCGACGACGAGATCGTGGTCAACGTGCAGGGCGACGAACCGCTGATCGACCCGGCGCTGATCGACGCCGTGGCGCACGCCCTGGCCGCCCGGCCCGAGGCGCCCATGAGCACGGCGGTCCACGCCATCGACTCGCTCGACGACTTCACCAACCCGAACGTGGTGAAGGCGGTGCTCGACGACGCAGGGCACGCGCTGTACTTCAGCCGCGCACCCATCCCGTGGCCGCGCGACGGCAGCGGACGCGGCGCGCCCGCCGCACTTCCCGAGCCGCCGCCGCTGCGCCACATCGGCATCTACGGCTACCGCGCCGGTTTCGTCCGCCGCTTTCCGTCGTTGACACCCGCACCGCTGGAGCGCACCGAGGCGCTGGAGCAGTTGCGCGTGCTGTGGCATGGCCACCGCATCGCCGTGCACGTGAGTGCGCAGGCACCGGGCCCGGGCGTCGACACGCCGGAAGACCTCGCCCGCGTGCGGGCGCTGCTCGCCTGAAAACGGCGCGTCCACGGGTGCGCAAGCGCCCAGTCAGCGAGGGAGCGCATGCTATCCTCGATGCAATGGCGCCCTGCGGCGCACGCGGCTGCTGGGGCCGCGGCACGAATTCCAAGAAACGTCCGAGGACACCATGAGACTGATTTTGTTGGGCGCCCCCGGCGCCGGCAAAGGCACGCAAGCGGCCTTCATCTGCCAGAAATACGGCATCCCCCAGATCTCCACCGGCGACATGCTGCGCGCCGCCGTCAAGGCGGGCACGCCGCTGGGCCTGCAGGCCAAGGCCGTCATGGACTCGGGCGCGCTGGTCAGCGACGACCTCATCATCAACCTCGTGAAGGACCGCATCGCGCAGCCCGACTGCGCGAACGGATTCCTCTTCGATGGCTTTCCCCGCACCATCCCGCAGGCCGACGCCATGAAGGCGGCGGGCGTCAAGCTCGACTACGTGCTCGAGATCGACGTTCCCTTCACCGACATCATCGAGCGCATGAGCGGGCGCCGCTCGCACCCGGCCTCGGGCCGCACCTACCACCTGCGCTTCAATCCGCCGAAGGACGAGGGCAAGGACGACGTCACCGGCGAGGACCTGATCCAGCGCGAGGACGACAAGGAAGAGACGGTGCGCAAGCGGCTGGACGTCTACAGCCAGCAGACGCGTCCGCTGGTCGACTACTACGCCGACTGGGCCAGGAAGGACCCGGCAGCCGCCCCCAAGTACCGCGCCATCAGCGGCGTGGGCACGGTCGACGAGATCACGCGCCGCGCACTGGAAGCGCTGTCGACCTGACGCCTGCGCCCCGCACGCCCGGAGCCACCGCATGCGGTGGCTTTTTTTCTGCCCGACGCGCCCGACGCAGGGCTCAGCCCTGCATGAGCGACAGCATCAGTGCGATCCGCGCCTTGACCGGGCTGAGCGCGCCGGCATCGGGCAGGGCATGGTGCGCACCCGGCACGATCTGGCCGAAGGCGCAGCGGGTGGCGCGCACGACGCGGATGCCTGCGGCCTGCGCGCGCAGCAGCGCCTGCTCCAGCGCAGCATGCACGGAGCCGTTGCCCGTGGCGGCGACCACCACGCCCTGCACGGCATCCACGGCGCCCGTCTCGCGCTCGCGCACCAGCAGGTCGACCAACGCCGCGCCCGAGCCGGCGTGGCTCGTCACGATCTCCACGCGCGGCCACGCCACGGTCGATGCGATGTTGTTCATCGCTGCCTGCGCCCGTCCCACGGAAGCTGCAGGCCAGCTTCGTGCCTGTCGAAGCCGGCCCTCCTCGATGTAGCCCATGGGGCCCATGTCCCCCGAGGAAAAGGCGTCGAGCCGGTAGGTGTGCACCTTCTGCACATCGGACGCGCCATGGACCGCGCCCGCGCACACGACGCTGACGCCCTGCACCCCAGGCGTCGCGGCCAGGGCAACGGCATCCAAGACGTTCTGCGGGCCGTCCGGCACCAGCGCCGAGGCGGGCCGCATGGCGCAGGTGAGGACGACCGGCTTGGAAGTCGGCAGCACCTCCTGCAGCAGGAAGGCGGTCTCCTCGAGCGTGTCGGTGCCGTGCGTGACGACCACGCCCGTCACCTCGTCCTGCGCCAGCCAGTGAGCGCAGCGCTGGGCCAGTGCCCGCCACACCCCGAAGTCCATGTCCTTGCTGTCGATGTTGGCCACCTGCTCGGCAGACAGCACGACGCCCGGCACCTCGAGGCCGTCGATGAGTTCGGACACCCCGACCTCCCCGGTCGTGTACCCGACGTTGTCGCCCGCCGCGTGGGCGCGGCCCGAGATCGTTCCGCCCGTGCCCAGCACCACCACGTGCGCCGCGCGCGGCTTCGTTTCGCCTGTCGTCATCGTCTGCTTGCCAATCGAATGGAAACTGGTTAAAAATACAGTTACTGGATGAACACCCAGTGGATGCACCCAGCGGTGGCCGCAAGCCGCCGAATCCCGGTCACACGCCAAGGAGCCGTTCGCATGCTCAACCTGCCCGCCTCGCCTTTCGCCGCGAAGCTTACCGCCCGCCAGCAGCAGATCCTCGACCTCATCCAGGCCGCCATCGCGCGCACCGGTGCGCCGCCCACACGGGCCGAAATCGCTGCCGAACTGGGCTTCAAGTCGGCCAACGCCGCCGAGGAGCACCTGCAGGCCCTGGCACGCAAGGGCGTCATCGAACTCGTGAGCGGCACCTCGCGCGGCATCCGTCTGCGCGGCGATGCGCTGCGCTCGCTGCAGGAGTCTCGCCATCGCGACGGCGGGCAGCTCCCGCTGGCACTGCCGGGCATCGCGCAACTGGCGCTGCCCCTCATCGGCCGGGTGGCGGCCGGCTCCCCGATCCTGGCCCAGGAGCATGTGGACCAGACCTACTACGTCGAGAACACGCTGTTCCAGCGCAAGCCCGACTACCTGTTGAAGGTGCGCGGCATGTCCATGCGCGACGCCGGCATCATGGACGGCGACCTCCTCGCGGTTCAGGCCACCAAGGAAGCGCGCAACGGCCAGATCATCGTCGCCCGACTGGGCGAGGAAGTGACCGTCAAGCGCCTCAAGCGCAACAAGGACGTGGTCGAGCTCCACGCCGAAAACCCCGATTACCCCACCATCGTCGTCGAACCCGGCGAGCCCTTCGAGATCGAGGGCCTGGCCGTCGGGTTGATCCGCAACACGATGCTGATGTAACGCCACACAACAGCCGTATCAGGTGGCGGGCGTATGGCGGAATGGCCATCACCCTGATGCGGCTGGACCTTCGTCGAATCCTGCCTGTGTTCCACCCCTTGATCTCAGGAGTTCACATGGGAATCGCTCTGCTCGCAATCGCCGACCTCTTCACCCCCCTTCAATCGCTGGCCAGCCGCTGGATGCCGGCGCGCGATGCGCGTCGCACGGCCTCGGCAGGGCTGCGCTATGTCGCCGTCAGGCCGGCCCGCGGCGGCCGCAACGGCGCAACCGCCCTGCCCGCACCCGCGCGGCCACAAGGCGTGCTGCGCGTCGTGCGCATCGTGGAACGCGGCCAATCCAAGGAGACCGAGGGCCGCGTCGTGATCTCGGGCCGCATGGACGATGTGTGCGCGGAGCTGGACCGCCTCGCCGCGCTCGAGGCGGCTGGCGCGACGGCTGCGCCGAAGCAGTTGCACTGAGCCCACCGCATCGGGGCAGCCGCCGGCGGCGCACGGCGCACCGGCGGCTGGCCTTCGCATGGCACAGCAACAGGCTGTGCCATGTGCTCCAACGGCCAGACGCCGGCCATGCGCAAGGCACAATGGGCAGCCATGAACATTGTGATCTTGGACGACTACCAGGATGCCGTGCGCAAGCTGCGCTGCGCCGCCAAGCTCGACGCCTACGCGGCGAAGGTCTACACCAACACCGTCAAGGGCATCGGGCAGCTCTCCGTCCGGCTCAAGGACGCCGATGTGATCGTGCTCATCCGCGAGCGCACGCAGATCACACGGCAACTCGTCGAGAAGCTTCCCAAGCTCAAACTCATTTCGCAGACCGGCCGGGCGGGCTCGCACATCGACGTCAACGCCTGCACCGAATTCGGCGTGGCGGTGGCCGAAGGCAGCGGCTCCCCGCTCGCCCCCGCCGAGCTGACCTGGGCACTGATCATGGCCGCCATGCGGCGCCTGCCCCAGTACATCAGCAACCTCAAGCATGGCGCCTGGCAGCAGTCGGGGCTGAAGTCCGCGTCGATGCCGCCCAACTTCGGGCTCGGCTCGGTGCTCAAGGGCAAGACCTTGGGCATCTGGGGCTATGGCCGCATCGGCCAACTCGTCGCGCGCTATGGGCAGGCCTTCGGCATGCAGGTGGTCATCTGGGGCCGCGAGGGCAGTTGCAGCAAGGCGCGCTCCGACGGCTTCCAGGTGGCGGCGAGCCGCGAGGCCCTGTTCGAGCAGGCCGACGTGCTGTCGGTGCACCTGAGGCTGAACGACGAAACGCGCGGCCTGGTGCGCCTGGAGGATCTGTTGCGGATGAAGCCCACCGCCCTGTTCGTGAACACCTCGCGTGCCGAACTGGTCGAGTCGGACGCGCTTCTCGCGGCTCTGAATCGGGGCCGGCCGGGGCTGGCCGCGATCGATGTCTTCGAGAGCGAGCCGCCGCTGCAGGGCCATGCGCTGCTGCGCCTGGAGAACTGCATCTGCACGCCCCACATCGGCTATGTCGAGCAGGAGAGCTACGAGATGTACTTCGGCCAGGCCTTCGACAACGTCGTGAGCTTCATCCGGGGCAACCCCACCAACATCGTCAACCCGGGCGCGCTGCAGGTTCGCCGCTGAGGACTCGGCCCGCTGGCGGTGCGCCGGGCGTCCTCAGCGCTTGAGCGAACCGGGCTTGATCGACTCCTCGATCTCGGGATCGAACAGTTCGAGTTCTGGCAATTGCGCCGATGGCGCGTCGGGCGCCGCGGCGCCGAGCTCCGTGGCCGGCTGATCGAGCGCCGCAGGCTCGATCACCGGCACCGTCGGCGCCTTGTCGGCCGAGCGCCGCAAGGCGGCCGGAATGGTGTCGACGCCAGCCATTTCCAGGTCGTCCAGGTCGAAATCGAGCGACGCCGTGAGCGGATGGGGGGGCCGCGTGGGCTGGAAATCCGGATGGCGGGGCTCCACCAGCGCCGTGTCGCGCGCCAGCGACTGCGGCGCGGTCGGCAGTTCGACGGCCGAGCTCGGGAGCGCCATCGGCAGGGTCTCGTGCTGCTGGTGGCGCATCAGCACCTCTGCCAGCGAGGGCCGCTGCGAATCGCCGCCGACGGGCTGCTCCTGGGCCATGGCATAGAGCATCAGCAATTCGCGATAGGCAGCCAGGTCGAAGGTCGGCTGGCCATCCTCGCCCGGCCGGCGGAACAGCAGTTCCTCGATGACCGGCAGGGACTCCGGCCCCGGCCAATGCTCTTCGATGCGCTGCAACACCTCGTTGTGATGGTCCAGGGGCCGGCCCGCATCCTGATGGAACTCGTCGAAAGACGGCACACGCACGTTCAGCGCCTGCTGGCACTGCCGGCGCACGCGTTCATAGTCGAGCATGCGGCCCAGGCTGTGGAAGATGCGCAGCAACTCGAGGTAGGCCAACGCGCTGGTGTCCGGATGGTCGGCCACGTATTCCGACAGCACCGCAATGGCCTGCTCGTGCTGCCCCAGCGACAAGAAGAATTCGGCCTGCTGCTGCACGTCGAACAATTCCTCGGTGTTGACCGAACGGGTCGTCGGCGGCAATTCGCCCGGCAGCGTCGTGGCACCGAAATCCGCGTGCTGCACGTCGGAGGCGGGGTCTTCGGCGCTGCGAGGGGCGTCCGGGTCGATGAATCCGCTGGGCACCCCGTGTGATGCGGCACCGGACGCCACGGCCGATGCTGCGGCACCCGCGGCCAGGGCGCGGTCGGCTCCCGCGTCGTTCTCGCCCGGGTAGGTGTCGGCGGCATCGTCGAGCCCGCCCAACCGCGACGAGCGCACCGGCGCAGCCCCGCCCCCTTCGGGCCACCACACCGACTGCGCGGCGCGACGCGACGCAAGCCACATCCAGACCAAGGCAGCCAGGGCCAGCAGCAGCAGCAAGACCAGCGCATAGACGAGTGGGTTGCTGTATCGGCTCTCCCGTGCCGCAGCCAGTTCGCGACGCATCTCGAGCAGCGTCTGTTCATTGCGGGCCGTCTGCTCGCGCAGCGAGGCCAACGCCTGCTCCAGCGCCACGGTGCGCTGCGCGTCACGCACCGCCTCCGGGGTCGGCACCGGCGCCGGCGTCGGCGCGGACGGTGCGCTGGCCGCCGGCTGTGGCGCGATCGCCGCAGCATCGGTGCGAGCCGGTTCGCTCGCCGGGGGGGTCGGCGGCAGGGCGGTCGCCGTCGCCGGGGTCTGTCCGGACGACGATGGTTGCGCCGCTGCCGC
>JAVHYA010000020.1:0-21264 GCA_031119395.1 Pseudomonadota bacterium | reverse complement strand
GGGCGGTCGCCGTCGCCGGGGTCTGTCCGGACGACGATGGTTGCGCCGCTGCCGCTGCCGCTGCCGCTGATGCTGGCGCGACTGCCGCGCGAGGCGCAAGCGGCGCCAGCGCATCGATCTGGAGACGGCCGCCCGACGACGAGCCGGCAGGCGCGCTGGCGCGCGCAGCGGCGGGCGCGCGCCGCCTTGCGGCGGCCTCGGCGCCTTGGCGTTCGGGAGCGACGCTGCGGGCGCTTCGCGCGGCTGCAGCTGGCGGGCTCGCGCGGCGCGGTTGCGCGCCGCCTTCTCCGCCGCCTTCGGCGCGCGCTGCACGGGCGACGCGTGCCGGCGGACGCTGGGGTGCTGCTGCACTGCTGCCGCGGTCCGCTTCGCCCGGCGCCTCGAAGGACGGCAGCGCCGCGTCGACAGGCGGCGGATCGGCCAGGAGCACGACCTGCCGGGTCGAGGTGGCCGCACAACCGGCCTTGACCGTGACCGTGACGATGGGCTCCTCCACCGCCCGGCTGGTGCGCACGCGCAGCCGGGGGGCGTCCGGTGCCGCACCGGGCTCGAGCGAGACGCTCACGCGCCGCTCGTCCATGGCGCCCTCGCCCTGCACCACTTCGACCTGCGGGCACAGCGAACCGCCCACCTCGCTGCCGTCGAGCGTGAGGGGGATGACGATGTTGAGCGGCTTGCCGATCCACGCGGCGCCCTGAGGACGCCCGATCGTCAGCGCGGACGCGGGAAGCACGAACCCGAGTACAAACAGGGTCGCCGCAGCGTGACGGAATCGCACAATGGAGGGCTGCCAGAAAGAAGTCAAAAGTAGACACATTTTGACACCAACATCAACAAAGTACATCTTTGGGACACATTTAAAAGATGACCGTGAAATTTTCGACCATCGCCATCGTAGGCACCGGCGCCATGGGCCGGGGCATCGCGCAGATTGCCGCCCAAGCGGGCAGCACCGTCTATCTGCTTGACGCCCAGGAAGGTGCAGCGCAGAAGGCAGCTGCCGCCATCGTCGCCCAATGGGACAAGCTGGTCGAGAAAGGACGCCTCGATCCGGCACAACGTGACGTGTATGCGACACAGTTGTGTCCCGTGGAGGCACTTTCAGCGCTCGAGGGGTGCGAGCTGGTGGTGGAAGCGATCGTCGAGAAACTCGACGTCAAGCGACAGCTCTTCAAGGAGCTCGAGGACATCGTGGCACCCGAGGCGGTGCTGGCCACCAACACCTCGTCGCTGTCGGTCACCGCCATCGGGGCCGGCCTTCGCCACCCGGGCCGCTTCGCCGGCTTCCATTTCTTCAACCCCGTGCCGCTCATGAAGGTGGTCGAGGTGGTGGCCGGTTTCAAGACCGAAGCGGCCGTCTGCGATCGGCTGCGCGAGTACGCGCGCCAGATGGGGCACAGCGCCGTTCTGGCCCAGGACACGCCGGGTTTCATCGTCAACCATGCAGGCCGGGGCTACGGTACCGAAGCCCTGCGCATCGTGGGCGAAGGCGTGGCCGATTTCGCGACGATCGACCGCATCCTCAAGGACCAGGCGGGCTTCAAGCTCGGCCCCTTCGAACTCATGGACCTGACGGCGCTGGACGTGTCCCATCCGGTGATGGAATCGATCTACCGGCAGTACTACGACGAGCCGCGCTTCCGGCCCAGCGTGATCACTGCACAGCGCCTGGCAGCCGGTGCGCTGGGCCGCAAGACCGGGGAAGGCTTCTACCGCTACGCCGACGGCGCGGCTGCGGTGCCCGACGAGCCGCCGGCGCCCGCCGTCGACACGCTGCCACCCGTGTGGGTCCCGCCGCGTGCCACGCGCCGTGCGGAACTGCTGCGGCTGGTCCACACGCTCGGGGCACAGCTCGAGACCGGCGCCGCACCCTCCTCTCAGGCGCTGATCGTCGTCGCGCCGCTGGGCTTCGACATCACGACCGTCGCAGCGGTCGAGCGCCTCGATGCCACCCGGACGGTCGGCATCGACATGCTGGTCGACGACGCCGCGACGAAGCGCCGCGTGCTCGCCACCAACCCGGCCACGCGACGCGATATGCGCGATGCCGCGCATGCGCTCTTCGCGCGCGACGGCAAGGCCGTCAGCGTGATCCGCGACAGCGGCGGCTTCGTCACGCAGCGCGTGCTCGCCACCATCGTCAACATCGCCGCCGACATCTGCCAGCAACGCATCTGCACGCCGGCCGATCTGGAAACAGCGGTCACGCTCGGCCTCGGCTATCCCCGCGGCCCACTGGCGATGGGCGATCTGTATGGCCCCACCAACATGCTGGAGGTGCTGTTCAACATGCAGACCGTGTACGGCGATCCGCGCTATCGCCCGAGTCCCTGGTTGCGTCGCCGTGGCGCGCTGGGCCTGAGCCTCAAGCACGAAGAAGAATGACGCGCGTTGCAGCAGGCGTGCGCGAGACAGAGACGAACCGATGACCGCAGAACTCAAGAGCACCAGCGAAGGCCGCACCATGGTGCTGACGCTGTCCAACCCGAGCCAGCGCAATGCCCTGGGGCCGGAGATGTACGCCGCCGGCATCGAGGCTCTGGGCGGCGCCGAAAGCAATCCGGACGTACGCTGCGTCGTCATCGTGGGCGAAGGCGCGTGGTTCTGTGCCGGCGGCTCGCTGCAGCGCCTGCAGGCCAACCGCGAGCGTGACCCGCACGTGCAGGCCGAGAGCATCGAGGCCCTGCACAGCTGGATCGACGCGATCCGCACCTTTCCCAAGCCGGTGATCGCGGCCGTCGAGGGCGCCGCCGCGGGCGCGGGCTTTTCGCTCGCGATGGCTTGCGACTTCGTGGTCGCCGCACGCGATGCGGTCTTCGCCGCGTCGTACAGCAACGTGGCCCTGTCGCCCGACGGCGGCCTGAGCTGGCACCTCGCACGGGCCCTGCCGCGTCAGCTCGCCAGCGAGTGGCTCATGAAGGGCGAGCGCATCGCGGCCGCGCGCCTGCACGAACTGGGGCTGGTCAACGAGCTGACCGATGCAGGCCACGCGCTGAGCACGGCCATGGCCCTCGCGCGCGGCCTCGTCGAGCGTGCACCGAACGCCCTCGCCAGCATCAAGGAGCTGCTCAGCGAAGCACGCGGCGCAGGACTGAACGCGCAGCTCGCCAGCGAGCGCGACCACTTCGTGCGCAACCTGCACCACGCCAATGCCGGCATCGGCATCGCGGCCTTCCTCGCCAAGAGCAAGCCGCAGTACGAATAGACCGCACGGCGGCGCAGCACGACGAACGGCCTCGGTCGCTCGTGCGACAACCCTCTCTCATTCAGTCGCGGAAAAGACAGACCAATGGACGACCCCATTCTTACCATCGAAGAAAGAGAAGCGATCAACGGTGGTCGCTGGTTCACTTCACTATCACCTTCGCTGCGGCACGACATCCTCCGATGCGCTTTCGTCAGACGCTACAAGGACGGCGAACTCATCGCCGCACGCGGCGATCCACCCGATTCGTGGATCGCCTGTGCCAAGGGTGCAGTGCGCGTGAGCTCGACGGCCGTGTCCGGCAAGCAGGTCACGCTCACCTACGTCGAGCCGGGCATCTGGTTCGGCGACGTGGCGATGTTCGACGGGGACCGGCGCACGCACGACGCCTATGCGCATGGCGAGACCACCATCCTGTGCGTGGCGCGGGCCGACTTCCAGAAGATCCTGTCCTCGCACGTCGAGCTGTACGAAGCGTTGATGCGCCTGCAGGCGCGGCGCATCCGCACCCTGTTCGGCCTGGTGGAAGACCTCAACACCCTGCCCTTGCGCGCGCGGCTGGCCAAGCAACTGGTGCACCTCGTGCGCAGCTACGGCGTGCCCAACCTGGCCGATGGCAGCCAGACGCGCATCGGCCTGCAACTGGCGCAGGAAGAGCTGGCGCAACTGCTCGGCGCCTCGCGCCAGCGCGTCAACCAGGAGCTGAAGTCGATGGAGCGCGAAGGCGCGATCCGCATCGAGCCGGCGGGACTGGTGGTGCTCGACCGGGATGCGCTCATGCGCATCTCGCAGGCCGACGACTGACGCACCCAGTGCCCTGAACGAACAACAAGCTCCCGAGACATGACGCAGGACTTCAGCAACTTCATCGGCACGCGCGCCGTTTCCTCCCAGCACGCCTTCGACACCGAGGCGCTGGCCGGGTGGCTGAGCACGCATCTCGATGGCTTCCAGGGCCCGCTGACGGTCGAGATGTTCAAGGGCGGGCAGTCGAACCCCACCTACAAGCTCGTCACCCCGCAGCGCAGCTACGTGATGCGCGCCAAGCCCGGCCCGGTCGCCAAGCTGCTGCCCTCCGCGCATGCGATCGAGCGCGAGTACAAGGTCATGAAGGGCCTGGCCGGCACCGATGTCCCCGTGCCCGCCATGTACTGCCTGTGCGAGGACGAATCCGTCATCGGCCGCGCCTTCTACGTCATGGAGTGCATGGAAGGCCGCGTGCTCTGGGACCAGTCGCTGCCCGGCTTCAGCAACGCCGAACGCGCCGCGTACTACGACGAGATGAACCGCGTCATCGCGGCCCTGCACACCGTCGATTTCGCCGCGCGCGGCCTGGCCGACTACGGCAAGCCCGGCAACTACTTCGAGCGGCAGATCGGCCGCTGGAGCAAGCAGTACAAGGCCTCGGCCGATGGTGCGGGCGAGCTGTCGCAGCCCATCGAGGAAATGGAGCGCCTGATCGACTGGCTGCCCACGCACATGCCGGCCAGCGCACGCGACGAGAGCACGGTCTCGATCGTTCACGGCGACTACCGCCTGGACAACGTGATGTTCCATGCCACCGAGCCGCGCATCGTCGCCGTGCTGGACTGGGAGCTGTCGACCCTGGGCCATCCCCTGGCCGACTTCAGCTACCACTGCATGTCGTGGCACATGCCGCCCACGACGGGTCGCGGCATCGGTGGCGTCGACGTCGTCTCGCTCGGGATCCCGACCGAGGCCGAGTACATCCGGCGCTACTGCGAGCGCACCCGCATCAGCACCCCCGAGGCGCTCGCGCCCGACTGGAACTTCTACCAGGCCTACAACCTGTTCCGCATGGCCGCCATCCTGCAAGGCATCGCCAAGCGGGTCGAGGCCGGCACGGCCTCGAGCGAGCAGGCAGTGGCCTCCGCACGCGGCGCGCGGCCGATGGCCGCGATGGCCTGGCAGTTCGCCCAGAAGGCGTAACGCCCTTTCCCACCTCCCTACCCCACCCCCAGGAGACACCATGGACTTCGACTATTCGGCCAAAACCAAGGAGCTCCAGAAGCGCGTGAGCGACTTCATGGACGAGCACATCTTCCCGGCCGAAGCCGAGTACACGGCCGAGCTGGCCGCCAACACGGCGGCCGGCAAGCGCTGGTCCGCGCTCCAGGTCATCGAGCGGCTCAAGGAGAAGGCGCGTGCACAGGACCTCTGGAACCTGTTCCTGCCCAACGACACGGCCGAGATCGCCAAGAAGAAGGGCGGCGGCCTGACCAACATGGAGTACGCGCCGCTGGCCGAGCTGATGGGCCGCGTGCCATGGGCATCGGAGGTCTTCAACTGCTCGGCGCCCGACACCGGCAACATGGAGACCATTGCCCGCTACGGGACGGACGAGCACCGCGAGCGCTGGCTGCAGCCGCTGCTGGACGGCAAGATCCGCTCGGCCTTCGCGATGACCGAACCCGAGGTGGCTTCGAGCGACGCCACGAACATCTGCACCCGCATCGAACGCCAGGGCGACGAGTACGTCATCAATGGCCACAAGTGGTGGATCTCCGGCGCGGCGGACCCGCGCTGTTCGGTGTTCATCACCATGGGCAAGAGCGATCCGGACGGCCCGAAGCATTCGCAGCAGAGCATGGTCCTGGTGCCGGCCGATGCCAAGGGCATCCGCATCGTGCGGCCGCTGAACGTGCTCGGCTACGACGATGCGCCGCACGGCCACGTCGAGATGTACTTCGAGAACGTGCGCGTGCCGGTCACCGACATCCTGCTGGGTGAAGGCCGCGGCTTCGAGATCGCCCAGGGCCGCCTCGGCCCGGGGCGCATCCACCACTGCATGCGGCTGATCGGCCTCGCCGAGCGCGCACTCGAACTGATGTGCCGCCGTGCCTCCTCACGCGTGGCCTTCGGCAAGACGGTGGCGCAGCAGACGGTGACGCAGGAGCGCATCGCCGAAGCGCGCTGCAAGATCGACATGGCCCGCCTGCTCACGCTCAAGGCCGCCTGGCTCATGGACGTGGCGGGCAACAAGGTCGCGAAGACCGAGATCGCGATGATCAAGGTCGTGGCGCCGAGCATGGCCTGCCAGGTGATCGACTGGGCCATGCAGGTGCACGGCGGCGGCGGCATGTGCGACGACTTCCCGCTCGCCTACGCCTACGCCGGCGCCCGTACGCTGCGCTTCGCCGACGGCCCGGACGAGGTGCACCGCAACGCGATCGCGAAGTGGGAGCTGGGCAAGTACTCGGCGGACAAGCGCGAAAGCGCGCCGCCGGTCACGCGCTTCTGAGCCGCCTCGTCGGATTGCTATATTTTTTGTAGCGTCTGCCGCCCGCCCCGCAAGGGCTGGCGGCATTTTTCTTTTGGAACATCCGGCGCCGTTCAGGCCGGCAGCAGTTTCGATCGGATGAAGCGCGCGCTGCGCTGCAGCCGACGCAGGCGGTCGCGCAGGCTCACGGGTCGCTCGTAGGCACCCAGTTGCGGCCTGTAGCGCAGGGGCCAGGCCTGGCGCATGAAGGGCGCGTTGGCCCGCACCGGTGTGCCATCGCCGCGCTCGCCGGCCAGGTAGTTGCCGTCGTAGGAGCGCAGCATGAGTTGCCCGTCGCGCAGCGGGATGCTGTGGAACAGCGCGGCAGGGCCCTGCGCGTCCGCCAGCCGCACCACGTCGTCCTGACGCGCGTCCACGCTGAGGTAGCGTCCCAGCGGAGTGCGCAACGCGATGCGGCCAAGGCCATGGTCTTCCAGCCTCAACTGCAGCGCTGCCGCCTCGGGGCCGCGCACCCAGCGAAGTGCTTCGCCGGGCGCGTCGGTGCCCGCCAGCCAGGCGCCGGCCGCACTGCGCAATGCGAAGCTGTCGCTCAATGCGGCGGTCAGCCTGGGATCGTCGATCTCGTCCAGGCCGATGAACCGGTAGCCCATGCCCTGCAGCCGCGGCACCAGCGACCGGGTGAGTTCAAGGGTCCGACTCCGCTGAGCCACCGCATCCATGTCGGCAACGCTGTCGTGCATGACCACGATGCCACCGCCATGGCGCTCGATCTCTGCCAGGTACTGCTGCTCGGCCTCCTCCACCGACTGGCCCATTCGCCAGCAGTGGCAGTCGATGCCGGGCACTTCCCAGTACACCGGCCCCACGTGCCCCAGGGAACTGCGCAAGTCGATGTTGAGTTCGTCGGCCACCTCGGGCGACCACTTGCCGTAGGTCGCACGCAGGAAGACCCGGCCGTCGCGGCTGTAGCGGCGGATCAGGCCGTCCGTGCGGATGATCTGCTCGCGCACGTCGCCCCCCGCGGCCACGTAGTAGGGCATGTCGGGATGGTCGTAGGTGTGGTTGCCGATGATGTGGCCCGCCGCATGCAGGCCGGCCAGCACGTCGGTGCATGGCTCGGCGTACTTGCCGACCACGAAGAAGGTGGCGCGCACCCCACGTTCGGCGAGGAAGGCGCCGATGGCCGCGCTGTCGGGCCCCGGGCCGTCGTCGTAGGTCAGGCACAGGGTGCGCTCGGGCAGGCGCAGGCCGGCGATGCTCCCGCGCTCTAGCAAGGCAGCCCTGCCTGTTCACCCCCCGGCGGGCGCATGCCGACAACGCGCTCGAACACCCCCAGGTACTGGCTCGCCACGTGCGGCCGCATGTGGCGATCCAGGAAAAGACCGCGTCCTGCGGTGCGCGGTTCGCCCTCGTCCAGGGCGCGCTCGAGCAGGCGGTGCAGCGCCACCAGATCACCCATGGCAAAAGTGTCCGCGTGGCCCGCCACGGCTTCGGGCAGGCCGCCAGCCTCCGAGACGATCATGCGGCAGCCGCAGGCCAGCCCTTCGAGTGCCACGATGCCGAAACCTTCGGGGCCCATCGACGGTACGACCATCGTGCGGTGCCGGTTGAGGCAGCGTGCCAGGGCCTCGCCCTGCAGGTAGCCGCTGAAATGGATGCGGTCCTGCAGCTTCAGGGTCTCCACCTTGGCGCGCAGCCGGTCGTACTCCGTGCCTTCACCCACCACCGTGAGCGTGAATGGCCGCTGGATCAGCCGGCAGGCGTCGATCAGCATGTCGCAGCCCTTCTGCTGCACCAGGCGACCGACGAACACGAAATCGCGATCCCGTTTTTCCTCCGGGTACACACGGAATACCGAGTCGTCATAGCAGTTGTAGATGACGTCCGACTCGGTGCCGACCACGCGCGACACGCTGGCACTGACTGCCACGTTGCGCGTGGCGTGGCGCACCATGCGGCGCTTGAGGCGGGTCTTCAGCCCGTTCCCCTGCGTCAGATGGAAGTCGTTGTGCGACACCACCCACTTCTTGAACGGGTTGAAGGCGAACAGCCAGGCGCCCTTGAGGGTGATGTTCGGCATGTAGACCACGTCGGCCCAGGCAAAGAGGCGCAGTTGCTTCCAGCGACGGCTCGAATGGACGATCTCGATGCCCTGCAAGGGCGGCGCGTCACCCTGCGCCTGCTCGGTCACCACCTTGACGCTGTGGCCCGCCCGCACGAACTCGCCTGCAAGCATGCGCGTATGGTTCTCGATGCCGCCGATGGCCGGATAGAAAACCGAACTGTAGATGAGAATCTTCACTGCCGTCGCCCTTCGACCTCTCGTTGAACATCGCGAGCACGCCGGTCTTGCAGTTGTTATGGCTAGCAGTCCTCTGCCGAGCAGTGTAAAGAATTGTTCAGCATCCGTTCAGGTAACAGCCGATGGCCCGAGTCATCGAGCAGGATTTGGGCCTTTGGAAGCGCAAACGTGCTATAGGCAATTTTTCTTACAGGCCGCGCCGCAGCGCCGGGTCTTGGTGACGTGCCGAATGCCGGCCACGGACGAACCCGGTCCTCGGAGCCGCCCGGCTCGCCTCGATCGACCTGCCTGCCTGCCTGCAGAAGCGTCACCGTCGACTGGCTCCTTGACAGCCAGCGGCGGCCGACCGGCGGGGCCCGAGGGCTTTTCTCTTCAGAGCGGCTTCTGCAGGAACAGCGCCGAGCCGTACGCCGGATCGAGCTGATAGCCGGCGAATCCCTCGCGCTCGTAGGCTTGTCGTGCGGACCGATTGCCCGACAGCACCTCGAGCGTGAGCTTGCACGCGCCACGTCGGCGAGCCTCTTCCTCCACGCGTACCAGCATGCGATGCGCCACGCGCTGCCCGCGATGGCTGGCCATCACGACCACGTCGTGCACGTTGACCAGGGGCCGGCAGGCGAAGGTGGAAAAACCTTCCATGCAATTGATGAGGCCGATCGCCTGCTCGCCATCGAAGGCCAGCACGCTGAAGGCCTGCGGGCGGTCGGCAAGCGCCTGAGGCAATGCGGCTTTGACGGCCGGCGCCAGGGGCGTGCCCCCACCGGCCGGGTCGCGGGCGTAGTGGTCGAGCAACTCGACCAGCCAGCGAGCATGGACAGGGTCGTGGTAGTCGGCCAGGCAGACGCGGATCACACGGGCTCCAGCGAGCGATGCGGCAACGCAGGCAGCACGAGAGCGACAGCATCGCCGGGCCGGATCTCGCCTTCGGCCGTCACCACCGCCATCACGCCGGCCTTGCGGATCAGCGCGCCGGCCGCATCGCGGTCCAGCACAGCCGCCCTCAGCCCGCGCTGGAAGCGGTCGATCTGGACGCAGGGGTTGCGCAGGCCGGTGAGCTCGACCTCGGCGGCCGCGCCCAGGCGCAGGCGTGTACCGGCCGGCAGGGCGAGCAGGTCGATGCCGCGGGTGGTGAGGTTCTCGCCCAGATCGCCCGGCCGCACGACGAAACCGCGCTCGGCCAACATGTCGAACAACTCGACCTGCAGAAGATGCACCTGGCGCAGGTTGGGCTGCGACGGATTGCGCGCCACCCGTGAGCGGTGCTGCACCGTCGTGCCGGCGTGCGCGTCGCCGGCCACGCCCAGCCCCAACTGCAGACGAACCGCCGGCTGCGCCTGCTTCGAAAAGCCGTGCGTCGGGCTCGCGTGGACGGCGACCACCTGCGCAACCGGCATCGGCGACGCGGTCAAGACGCCCCGGGCGCCGCCGCGGCGGGATGGACGGTGCCCGCGATGCGCCGGGCACAGGCCTCGGCCTGCGCGGCATCGCGCGCTTCGACCATCACGCGCAACAACGGCTCGGTGCCACTGGCGCGGATCAGCACGCGCCCGGCATCGCCGAGCTCGGCCTCGACCTGCGCCGTCGCCCGGGCCAGCGCGGCATTGCCCTTCCAGTCCTGTCCGTCGGCCAGGCGCACGTTGATGAGGGTCTGGGGAAAGAGCTGCACCCCGCCCAGGAGATCGGCCACGCCCTTGCCGCTGCGCACCACGGCCTGCAGGACCTGGAGGGCACTGACGAGGCCGTCGCCGGTGGTGTGGCGGTCCAGGGCCAACAGGTGCCCCGACCCTTCGCCGCCAAGCAGCCAGCCGCGCCGGTCGAGTTCCTCGAGCACGTAGCGGTCGCCGACCTTGGCGCGCACGAACTCGACCTCGGCGCGACGAAAGGCCACCTCCACCGCCTTGTTGGTCATCAGGGTGCCGACCACGCCCACCGGCTTCTCGCCGCGTGCGATGCGGTCGGCGGCCATCAGGTACAGAAGCTCGTCGCCGTTGAAAAGTCGCCCGCTGCCATCGACCAGTTGCAGGCGGTCCGCATCGCCGTCGAGCGCGATGCCGTAGTCGGCCCCCTGCGCCTTCACGGCCTCGATCAAGGCTTCGGGATGGGTCGCGCCCACGCCCTTGTTGATGTTCAGGCCGTCGGGCTGCACGCCGATGCTGGTCACGTCGGCGCCGAGTTCGTGGAAGACGTTGGGTGCCACCTGGTAGGCCGCGCCATGGGCCGCATCGACCACGAGCTTGAGGCCGCGCAGGCTCAGGTCGTTGGGAAAGGTGCTCTTGCAGAACTCGATGTAGCGCCCGGCGGCGTCGTCCAGGCGCCGCGCGCGGCCGAGGGCCGCCGAGTCGACCCACAGCGGCGGCTCGGCCAGTGCGGCCTCCACCGCCTCTTCCCATTCGTCGCTGAGCTTGGTGCCCTGCGCGCTGAAGAACTTGATGCCGTTGTCCGGGTACGCGTTGTGGCTGGCGCTGATGACCACCCCCAGGCTGGCGCGCTGCGCGCGCGTCAGGTACGCGACGCCGGGCGTGGGCAGCGGCCCCAGCAGCACCACGTTGACGCCGGCCGAATTGAAGCCCGACTCCAGCGCCGATTCGAGCATGTAGCCCGAGATGCGCGTGTCCTTGCCGATCAGCACCGTCGGCCGCGCTTCGCTGCGCTTGAGCACCCGCCCCACCGCATGCGCCAGGCGCAGCACGAAATCGGGCGTGATGGGGGCCTTGCCCACGGTGCCGCGGATACCGTCGGTCCCGAAATACTGTCTTGTCATGGTTGTTGCCTTTCCTGTTCTTCTTCTGTGGCGCCTTCGCCCGCCGCATCGTCCGCGGCCCGCCAGACCGCCAGAGCCTGGACGGTCTGCCGCACATCATGCACGCGCACGATGCGAGCGCCCCGCTCCACCGCCAGCAGCGCAGCGGCCACGCTGGGCACCATGCGTCCTGCGGGCGACTCGATGCCGGTGACGACGCCGAGCGAGGACTTCCGCGACCAGCCGGCCAGCAGCGGAAAGCCGGCGGCCATCAGCTCGTGCTGCCGCGCGAGCAGGGCGAAATTCTGCGAAACCGTCTTGCCGAAACCGATGCCGGGATCCAGCACGATGCGAGTGGAATCGACGCCCAGGGCGCATGCAGCTTGCGCAGAGCGCTGCAAAAACAATAGCACCTGAGACACCACGTCGCCCTGCATCGGCGCCGCCTGCATCGTCTGCGGATCACGGTGCATGTGCATCAGGCACACCCCGCAGGACGGATGGGCGGCCACCACCTCGGCGGCACCCGGACGGCGCAGCGCCCAGATGTCGTTGACGATGTCCGCGCCCAGTTCGAGCACGGCGCGCATCACTTCCGGCTTGTAGGTGTCCACGGAGATGGGCACGTCGAGCCGAACGGCCTCGCGCACCACCGGGAGCACCCGCGCCAGTTCCTCGTCCAGCGGCACCGCCGGGCTGCCCGGCCGCGTCGACTCGCCCCCGATGTCGAGGATGTCGGCGCCCTCGGCCAGCAGCGCCTCGCAGTGCCGGAGGGCGGTGGACGTGGACCCGTGGGCGCCGCCGTCGGAGAAGGAATCGGGCGTGACGTTGACGATGCCCATCACCTGCGGACGCCGCAGGTCGATCCGGTGCCGCGCGGTCTGCCACACAGCGGCCTGCCGGGAGGCGGTCATGCGTCGGTTCCCGGCAAGAGAAAGAAAAACGGGGCCGAAGCCCCGTTGTCCTGGCGCAGCGCCACGCTCATGCGGCCGTGGGCGCCGGGTCCGGCTTGACGGCCGGCGTACCGCCACTGCCGCCGCTGCCGGTCGGCGGCACGCGCGGCGTCCAGTCCTTCGGCGGACGCGGCTCGCGGCCGGCCATGATGTCGTCGAGCTGCTCGGTGTCGATGGTTTCCCATTCGAGCAGGGCCTTGGCCATGGCATGCATCTTGTCGCTGTTCTCTTCGATCAGGCGACGCGCCAGGTTGTACTGGTCGTCGATGATGCGGCGCACCTCGGCGTCGACCTTCTGCATGGTCGTCTCGCTCATGTTGGTGGTCTTGGTCACCGATCGGCCGAGGAACACCTCGCCCTCGTTCTCGGCGTAGACCATCGGGCCGAGCGCCTCGCTCATGCCGTACTTCATGACCATGTCGCGCGCCAGGTTGGTGGCCCGCTCGAAGTCGTTGCTCGCGCCGGTGGTCATCTGGTTCATGAACACTTCTTCGGCGATGCGGCCGCCGAAGAGCATGCTGATCTGGTTCAGCATGTACTCGCGGTCGTAGCTGTAGCGGTCCTGTTCGGGCAGGCTCATCGTCACGCCGAGCGCGCGGCCGCGCGGGATGATGGTGACCTTGTGCACCGGGTCGCACTTGGGCAGCAGCTTGCCGATGAGCGCGTGGCCGGACTCGTGGTAGGCCGTGTTGCGGCGCTCTTCCTCGGGCATGACCATGCTCTTGCGCTCGGGACCCATGAAGATCTTGTCCTTGGCCTTCTCGAAGTCCTGCATCTCGACCACGCGCGCGTTGCGGCGGGCGGCCATGAGCGCGGCCTCGTTGCACAGGTTGGCCAGGTCGGCACCGGACATGCCTGGCGTGCCGCGGGCGATGATGCTCGGGTTCACGTCCTGGCCGACCGGGATCTTGCGCATGTGCACCGAGAGGATCTGCTCGCGGCCACGGATGTCGGGCAGCGTGACGTAGACCTGGCGGTCGAAGCGGCCGGGGCGCAGCAGCGCGGCGTCCAGGATGTCAGGGCGGTTGGTCGCGGCGACCACGATCACGCCGAGGTTGGTCTCGAAGCCGTCCATCTCCACCAGCATCTGGTTGAGGGTCTGCTCGCGTTCGTCGTTGCCGCCGCCCAGGCCCGCGCCACGCTGGCGACCGACGGCATCGATTTCGTCGATGAAGATGATGCAGGGCGCGTTCTTCTTGGCGTTCTCGAACATGTCGCGCACACGGGCCGCACCCACGCCGACGAACATCTCGACGAAGTCGGAGCCCGAGATGCTGAAGAACGGCACCTTCGCCTCACCGGCGATGGACTTGGCCAGCAGCGTCTTGCCGGTGCCCGGAGGGCCGACCAGCAGCAGGCCGCGCGGGATGCGCCCGCCCAGCTTCTGGAACTTCTGCGGGTCCTTCAGGAAGTCGACGACCTCCTTCACCTCTTCCTTGGCCTCGTCGCATCCGGCGACGTCGGCGAAGGTCACGGTGTTGTTGTTCTCGTCGAGCATGCGGGCCTTGGACTTGCCGAAGCTGAACGCCCCGCCCTTGCCGCCGCCCTGCATCTGGCGCATGAAGTAGACCCACACGCCGATCAGCAGCAGCATCGGGCCCCAGCTGACCAGCAGCGTCATGAGCAGCGAGCCCTCTTCGCGCGGCTTGACGTCGAACTTGACGTTGTGGTCGATCAGGTCGCCGACCATGCCGCGGTCGAGCACGGTGGCGTTCGTGCGGATCTTGCGGTCGTCGTTGGTGATGGCGGTGATCTCGCCGCCGGACAGCCCCTCGGGGATGACGGCGCTCTTGATCTGGTTGTTGCGAACCTGCTCGAGGAACTCGGAGTAGCTCACGGTCCCCGAACCGACGCCGCCGCGGGTGTCGAACTGCTTGAACACAGTGAACAACACCATCGCGATGACGAGCCAGACGGCCACTTTGGAAAACCACTGATTGTTCAAACGAAGCTCCAGTCGATGACGGGCGTGTGACAGGACACGCCCGGTAGGCAGTCAGTTGCGAGCCATTTTAGGCTTTTCAAGCTGCGAAAAGCCGTGAATTCCCTATGGGGACCCCAGCAGCGGGGCTTTCGCACGCGGCCTCGGCACGGGCGCCGACAGGACGGGGCCGCCAGTCGTATCCGGCTGTTTCAGATGGCCGGCTGCGCCTTCAGGCCCATGCCGACCAGGAAGGTCTCGGACGACCTGTCGCGCGAAGCCTTGGGCTTGAAAGGTTTCACAACGCGGAAATTGGCACGAAACAGGCGCACCAAGTCGTCGTAGCCCGCGCCGTGGAACACCTTGGCCACCAGCACACCTTCGGCACGCAGATGTTGAACAGCGAAGTCGACCGCAAGTTCCACCAAGTGAGAGATCCGCGCCGCGTCGGCGGAGCCGATGCCCGAGAGGTTGGGTGCCATGTCCGACACGACCACGTCGACCGGCCGCCCGCCGACGGCGCCCTCCAGCCGGGCCAGCACCTCCGGCTCCCGGAAATCGCCGTGGAGGAAGATCACGCCCTCGATGGGCTCCATGGGAAGGATGTCGAGCGAGACGATGGCACCGTCGAGGGCCCCTGCGGCGGCCCCCGCCGGCGCCAACCGCCGCCGCACATACTGGCTCCACGCGCCCGGGGTCGACCCCAGGTCGACCACCACCTGGCCGGGCTTGATCAGGCCCAGCGCCTCGTCGATCTCCTTGAGCTTGTAGGCCGCCCTGGCCCGGTAGCCGTCCTTCTGGGCCTGCTTCACGTAGGGGTCGTTGACATGGTCGTGCAGCCACGCCTTGTTGACTTTCTTGCCGGTGGTCTTGCTCTGGGTGCTCATGGGAAATGGGTGGGCGCAATGCCTCGGGCGGTTTGATCGGGCGCAAGGCCGCAGCGGGGGACGTCGACGCCGCGTGGCGGCCGCGCCCGGTAGACCGCGATGCTGGTTCGATAATACGGGGATGCCCGCCATCCAACTCACCCCCGCCCAGCGCAAGGCCCACCGTGCCGACGCGCATCACCTCGATCCGATCGTCATGGTCGGTGGCGACGGGCTCACCCCGGCCGTCAAGAAGGAGGCCGATGCGGCCCTCAAGGCGCACGGCCTGATCAAGATCCGCGTCTTCTCGGACGACCGCCTCGCCCGCGACGCCATGCTGGCCGAACTGGCCGACGAATTGGACGCTGCCCCCATCCAGCACATCGGCAAGCTGCTGGTCCTCTGGCGGCCCATGCCCGAGAAGGAGCGCAGCGTCGACGAGGACCGCATGCCCGGTCCCAAGGACGTGAAGGTCATCAAGTACAGCAAGCGCGGCGGCCAGCGCCCCGAAGTGAAGATGCTGCGGGTGCTGGGCAACCAGCGCCTGACGCCGGGCGGCACCGTCAAGCGCGCCAAGCCCAAGCAGAAATCCGTCAAGAAGCGCCAGGCCGATTGAGCGCACGATGAGCGGCCAGCGCCACATCCTGTGCATGAAATGGGGCACCAAGTACGGGCCCCACTACGTCAACCGCCTGTATGCGATGGTCCGCCGGCACCTGTCCGGCGACTTCAACTTCGTCTGCCTGACCGACGACCCGACCGGCGTCCGCCCCGAGGTGCAGTGCCTGCCGATCCCGCCGCTGGCGATCGATCTCGCACCCGGGCAGCGCGACGGCGCCTGGAAGAAGCTCACGACCTTCGAGGCCGACCTGCACGGCCTGAAGGGCACCGCACTCTTCCTCGACCTCGACGTGGTGGTGGTCGGCCCGCTGGACGACTTCTTCACCCAACCCGGGCAGTTCCTCATCATCCACGACTACCCGCGCTTCTGGCGCTTCGGCGAGCGGATCGTGGGCAACTCCTCGGTCTACCGCTTCGAGATCGGCGCCCATGCCGATGTGCTGGCGAATTTCCGCGCCCACACGGACGCGATGCGCGCCAAGTACCGCAACGAGCAGGATTACCTCTCGCACTTCCTGCATGCGCAGGGCAAGCTGTCGTACTGGCCGGCGGCCTGGTGCCCCAGCTTCAAGTACCACGCCATTCCGCCCTGGCCCACCAACCACTGGAAGCCGCCCTTCGTGCCCGAAGGCGCGCGCATCGTGATCTTCCACGGCGAGGTCAACCCGCCGGACGCCCTCGAAGGCAAGCGCAACAAGCGCTTCGCCCACATCGAGCCGGCGACGTGGGTGGCGGAGCACTGGCGCGAGTAAAAGCGGACTTCCGTACGCAAAAGACGCGACGGTTTCGCGAAGAGCGCGAAGGAAAAAAGAGAGATCTGACTTTTCGCGACCTTCGCGAAAAACCTTCGCGCTCTTCGCGTACGGCTGTCCGTATTCGCAGCCTCAATCCACCAACTGCCGCCCCGTCAGCCGCTGCAGGATCGCCAGCGGGCTGGCCGACGGGTCGTACTCGCGGCCGGGGGGCAGGTAGAGGGTCTGCTCCATCATGTACTGGCCGGCCATGACGGCGTGCGAGGTCTGGTCGGAGAAGCACACCCAGGTGGACCCCGCCGGGAACGGCACCTCCTCCTGGGGCGAACTGCGCTGGTAGTCCATGTCGCCCTTCATGCCGTCGTGCAGCTGCAGCATCAGGTGGTCGTACTCGCTGCGAAAGGACTTGGTGACGTGCAGCGCCTGCAACGCCTTCGCCTGCCAGCGCACGTAGGGCTTGGCCTTGGGCAGGAAATTGCGCGCCACCGTCTCGAAGGGCTCGCCCACGCGCCACACGCGAGGCGCTCCCTCGGGGTTCACGTTGGTGAAGACGCGCAGGATGCGCTCGCCGTAGTTGGGCCGCGAAGGGAACGAGTCGACGTGCAGCCGGCGGTCGTCGGCGCGCCAGGACTGGCTGCGCGTCTCCACCTGCGTGGGCCGGTAGCTGGTGGGCGCCAGGCGCAGCGAAGGCACGTAGCCGGGCAGCAGCCCGGCGATCAGCGCCTGCGCCTGCTGGCGGAAGCGGCCGACCATGCCGGCCAGCGCCGCCTGCGTGGCGGCGTCGCCCGCCGCGCCCTTGAGCGTGCCATCGACATTCAGGCTGATGTTGCGCGACTTGGGGTCGCGGATGTCCGGCCGCAGGAACGCGCGCTCCTCGGGCAGGAAGTCGAAGCGCAGGTGCGGGAAGAACAGCACCTTGCCCGCCTCCAGCGCCGCCGTCCACTCCGGCCGGCTGGGCACGCCCTCCCAGGCGGTGGCATCGATCTCGACGATCTGCGATTCGGCTTGCACGGATGTCATGGGGCTCCCTGTCTCGATGCCTGCAGCCGGGCCTGGCGCCACAGCAGCGCCGCGGCGCACAGCCACTGCAGCAGGTACATCCCGCTGCCGACCGCATGCCAGAGCTTCAGGTTCTCGCGGGCGACGATGCGCGGCGCGACGGCATACTCGCCCAGCAGCGCCAGCAGCAGCCCGGTCACTATGAAAAAGATAGCTGCCGGCGCAGGCGGGACGGGCGTTGCAGCCCGATTCGATGTGGAAAGCAGCAGCACCAGCGCGCAGCCGATCGAGACCCAGCTCTGCGCCGTGAACAGCTTCGCCGCCATGGTGCCGGCGACCGCCGGGGTGGCCAGGTGAGCGAACAGCATCGGCACGACGATGAAGCCGATGGCGGTGAGGCTGCCCCACCACAGCGCGATGGCGAACAGCGCCAGGGCCTGCTTGAAGCGCATCGCGCGACCCGCCGTGCTCAGAGGTAGCTGACCGCCACGATCTCGTAGCGCTTCTCGCCGCCGGGCGCCTGCACCACCGCGGTGTCGCCCTCCTCCTTGCCGATCAGCGCGCGCGCGATGGGGCTGGAGACGTTGATCAGACCCTGCTTCAGGTCGGCCTCGTCCTCGCCGACGATCTGGTACTTCACGGCCTCGCCGGAGCTTTCCTCTTCCAGCTCGACCGTGGCGCCGAACACCACCTTGCCGCCGCCGTCGATCGCCGTGGGATCGATGATCTGCGCCACCGACAGCTTCCCCTCGATCTCCTGGATGCGGCCCTCGATGAAGCCCTGGCGGTCCTTGGCCGCGTCGTAGTCGGCGTTCTCGCTCAGGTCGCCCTGGGCGCGCGCCTCGGCGATGGCGTTGATCACCGCGGGACGCTCCACGGTCTTGAGGCGATGCAGTTCTTCGCGCAGCTTCTCGGCGCCGCGCTTGGTGATGGGGAGGGTGGTGCCCATGTCGAAATCTCCGTTGTCTCTGCGGCCGCAGCACGCCGGGGTGCCACAGGCCGTCATCAAAAGCAAAACCGCCGGGCGTTGCCGCCTGGCGGTGTCGAATTGCGGTCCATTATGCCGTGGCAGCCGGCCACATCAAGCGGCCGGCGCGACGACCCCGGGCGGGTCAGGCCGCGAGCTGCGCGTGCATTTCCTGCACCGAGATCACGTCGAGCTTGCCCAGGTGCTGCATGCCTTCCACCGCGGCTTCGGCACCGAAGATGGTGGTGATGGTCGTCACGCGCGCGAGCAGCGCCGAGGTGCGGATCTGGCGCGAGTCGGTGATGGCGTTGCGGCGCTCTTCCACCGTGTTGATGACCAGCGCAATCTCGTTGTTCTTGATCATGTCCACGATGTGCGGACGGCCCTCGGTCACCTTGTTGACCACCGCACACGGGAGGCCGGCAGCCTGGATGGCGGCCGCCGTGCCCTTGGTGGCGATCAGCTCGAAGCCCAGGCCGACCAGGCCGCGGGCGCATTCCACCGCACGGGCCTTGTCGTTGTTCTTCACCGAGATGAAGACCTTGCCCGAAGTCGGCAGGATGGTGCCGGCGCCGAGCTGGCTCTTCACGAAGGCTTCGCCGAAGGTCTTGCCCACGCCCATCACCTCGCCGGTGGACTTCATCTCCGGCCCGAGGATGGGATCGACGCCCGGGAACTTGACGAAGGGGAACACCGCTTCCTTGACGCTGAAGTACGGCGGCGTGACTTCCTTCGTGACGCCCTGGCTGGCCAGCGACTGGCCGGCCATGCAGCGCGCCGCCACCTTGGCCAGCTGAATGCCCGTGGCCTTGCTCACATAGGGCACCGTGCGCGAGGCACGCGGGTTCACTTCCAGCACGTAGATCACGTCCTGGCCATCCTTTTCCTGGATGGCGAACTGCACGTTCATCAGGCCGACCACGTTCAACGCCTTGGCCATGGCCGCGCTCTGGCGCTTGAGCTCGGCGATGGTGTCGGCCTTGAGGCTGTACGGCGGCAGCGAACAGGCCGAGTCGCCCGAGTGCACGCCGGCCTGCTCGATGTGCTCCATCACGCCGCCGATGAGCGTGGCGCCCTCGCCGTCGCGGATGCAGTCCACGTCGCACTCGACCGCGTCGTTCAGGAAGCGGTCCAGCAGCACCGGCGAATCGTTGCTCACCTTGACGGCCTCGCGCATGTAGCGCTCCAGGTCGCGCTGCTCGTGCACGATCTCCATGGCACGGCCGCCCAGCACGTAGCTGGGGCGCACCACCAGCGGATAGCCCAGCGCGGCGGCCTTGTCCAGCGCCTCGGCCTCGGTGCGGGCGGTGGCGTTGGGCGGCTGGCGCAGGCCCAGCTCGTGCAGCAGCTGCTGGAAGCGCTCGCGGTCTTCCGCGGCGTCGATCATGTCGGGGCTGGTGCCGATGATCGGCACGCCGTTGGCCTCCAGGTCGAGCGCGAGCTTCAGCGGCGTCTGGCCGCCGTACTGCACGATCACGCCGGTGGGCTTCTCCTTGTCGACGATCTCCAGCACGTCCTCCAGCGTGAGCGGCTCGAAGTACAGCCGGTCGGAGGTGTCGTAGTCGGTCGAGACGGTCTCGGGGTTGCAGTTGACCATGATGGTCTCGTACCCGTCCTCGCGCATCGCGAGGGCCGCGTGCACGCAGCAGTAGTCGAACTCGATGCCCTGGCCGATGCGGTTGGGGCCGCCGCCGAGCACCATGATCTTCTTCTTGCCCGTCGGCTCGGCCTCGCACTCCTCGTCGTAGGTGGAGTACATGTAGGCGGTGTTGGTCGCGAACTCGGCGGCACAGGTGTCCACGCGCTTGTAGACCGGGCGCACGCCCAGCGCGCGGCGCTTCTCGCGGATCGCCGTGTCGGTGGTCTTGAGCTGCCGGGCCAGCCGGCGATCGGAGAAGCCCTTCTGCTTGAGCACGCGCAGCGTGTCGGCGTCGATGTCGTCGAGGCTCTTCGTTTCCAGCTCGAGTTCGATCTTCACGATCTCCTCGATCTGCACGAGGAACCAGGGATCGATCTTCGTCAGCGCGAACACCTCATCGACGCTCATGCCCTGGGCGAAGGCATCGCCTACGTACCAGATGCGCTCGGGTCCAGGCTCGCCCAATTCCTTCTCCAGCACCTCGCGGTCCTGGGTCTTCTCGTTCATGCCGTCGACGCCGACCTCCAGGCCGCGCAGCGCCTTCTGGAACGACTCCTGGAAGGTGCGGCCCATGGCCATCACCTCGCCCACCGACTTCATCTGCGTGGTCAGGCGCGAATCGGCCTGCGGGAATTTCTCGAAGGCGAAGCGCGGGATCTTGGTGACCACGTAGTCGATCGAGGGCTCGAAGGACGCCGGCGTGGCGCCGCCCGTGATCTCGTTGCGCAGCTCGTCCAGCGTGTACCCCACGGCCAGCTTGGCCGCGACCTTGGCGATCGGGAAGCCGGTGGCCTTGGAGGCCAGCGCCGACGAACGCGACACGCGCGGGTTCATCTCGATGACGATCATCCGGCCGTCCTTCGGATTGACCGAGAACTGCACGTTGGAGCCGCCGGTGTCGACACCGATCTCGCGCAGCACCGCCAGCGAGGCGTTGCGCATGATCTGGTATTCCTTGTCGGTCAGCGTCTGCGCGGGTGCGACGGTGATCGAGTCGCCCGTATGCACGCCCATCGGGTCGAGGTTCTCGATCGAGCAGACGATGATGCAGTTGTCCG
>JAVHYA010000140.1 GCA_031119395.1 Pseudomonadota bacterium | reverse complement strand
CGGCCACCAGTTCGTCCAGGGCCTGGGCGATGCGCGGCCACACGGCGGCGCTGCGCGCGCGCCACGGCATGCGCGTCAGCGCCTCGTCGACCTGGCCCAGCATGACCACCTGGCTGGCCGTGTCGCGCTCGGGCTTGAGCAGCAACGGGTTCATGCGCACTTGCGGCACGGCACGCGCGGCCAGTGCCTGGAAATACTGGGCGCTGCCGATCTCGCCGCCCGGGTCCGTCGGACCGGCGGCAACGACCCTTGCGTTGTTGCTCATGTTCTGCGCCTTGAAAGGCGCGACGCGCAAGCCCTGCCGCGCGTACCAGCGGCACAGGGCCGTGGCCAGCCAGCTCTTGCCGGCGCCGCTGGTGGTGCCGAGGACCATCACGCAACGGGCGGGCATCAGCGGACCGGGCTCGGGGCGCGACCGGCGTGCGGAGCGGGATGGTGGAGGGCGAGGCGCATCGAAAAATCATAGCCGGGGCCATGCCGCAGCCCGCTCCTGCCTGCACACCGGCCACGTCCGCGCGCGGCTGTTGCGCATGCAATCGGCCGTCTCTGTGTACGCCGGCCGTGCCCTTGCCGTGGCATGCTCGGTCCCATGAACGCCCTCCCCTTGCCCACCTATGACGACGTGGCCGCCGCGGCCGAAAGGCTGCAAGGCCATGCCCACCGCACGCCGGTGATGCGCTCGCGCACCGTGGACGCCGAAGTCGGCGCCGAGGTCTTCTTCAAGTGCGAGAACCTGCAGCGCATGGGCGCCTTCAAGTTCCGCGGCGCCTTCAATGCGCTCTCCCGTTTCACGCCGGAACAGCGCCGGGCCGGCGTGGTGGCCTTCTCGTCCGGCAACCACGCCCAGGCCATCGCGCTGTCCGCCCGGCTGCTGGGCATGCCGGCCACCATCGTGATGCCGCACGATGCGCCCGAGATGAAGGTCGCGGCCACGCGCGGCTACGGCGCCCAGGTGGTGATCTACGACCGCTACCAGGACGACCGGGAGCAGATCGGCCGCGACCTGGCCGCCCGGCATGGCTACACGCTCATCCCGCCCTACGACCACCCGGACGTGATCGCCGGCCAGGGCACGGCGGCCAAGGAACTGTTCGAGGAGGTCGGTCCGCTCGACGCCTTCTTCGTCTGCCTGGGCGGCGGCGGGCTGCTGTCGGGCTCGGCGCTGGCCACGCGGGCGCTGTCGCCGGACTGCAAGCTCTACGGGGTGGAACCCGAGGCTGGGAACGACGGTCAGCAGTCCTTCCGCCAGGGGGCCATCGTGCGCATCGACACACCGAAGACGATCGCCGACGGCGCCCAGACGCAGTACCTGGGCCAGCTGACCTTCGCGATCATCCGGCGCGATGTGGATGACATCCTCACCGCCACCGACGCACAGCTGGTCGACGCGATGCGCTTCATGGCCGCGCGCATGAAGCTGATCGCCGAGCCGACGGGCTGCCTGGGTTTTGCCGCCGCGCGTGCCATGAAGGAGCAGCTGCGCGGCCAGCGGGTCGGGGTGCTGATCAGCGGCGGCAATGTGGACATCGCCCGCTTCTGCGAGCTGATGGCCGTGCACTGAGCACGGGCCGACGGTGCCCAGCCTGATGGGTGCCGCGGCCGGCGGACTGCCGTCGCCTGCGCTTCCAGCCGCCGCAGCTCAGCCGCCCAGCCCGGTGTCGTAGCGGGTGAGCGCCCCGCTGCGGGTCGCCTCGATGCCGTGGCCCGCGCGCACCGAGAACACGCACAGCAGCAGCACGACGACTGCACAGCCGGCGAGGGACCACCAGCCGAAGGCATAGACCAGGCCCGCCGGCAGCGCGAGCGAGACCAACAACAAGAGAACGAGTCGCATGGGTTCGGGATCCTTGTGGCGAAAGCCCCGAATCGTTGCCCCGGGCCTGGGCTCAAGCGTAAAGGCAATGCGCGGTTCGGGCCAGGGAATACGCCCGCGTCGGCACCGGCCATCCTGGTGACCGGCGCCCGCGACCCTGCCGGCCGCCCGGCGTCGCACCCGCACCACGTTCATCAGCGGAACAAGATCACAGGATGCGGTCCCGGCGTCGTCCTACCACGAAATGGAGATAGGCAGCGGCATCCTCGGTCCACACAATGCGTTGAACCAAGGATATGCCCATGCCCACCGCCGACGACCTGGACCTGCTGACCGACGGCGCGCTGGCCGAGATGGCCAGCGCCGAACGCCAGCGCGCCTTGCGCGGCGACCGCAGCGCCTTCGGACGTGCCCACCTGCTGGAGCGCGAGCTGCGCCGGCGCGCAGGCACCATCAGCAGCTTCGAGCCGCCGCTGGATCTCGCATCGGTCCACGCGCGCAAACGCTGGTGGCAGTTCTGGGGACGCACGCCGAGCGCCGCCGATGGCGCGATCGGCTTGCGCTACTGACCCCGCGACAGGCGCCTGAGGCGCCTTTTTCTTGCCTGCGGATTGCAAAGTGCAATCGGCCCGCAGCGCCCGCCAGCCGGGCGCTGCGGCCGAATTCGTCACGAACGTGACGAGTTGGCGACGTCCTTCGCCGCGGCCCCCACGCTGGTGGGTGCGTCCCAGCCTCCGCCCAGGGCACGCACCAGGCCCACCGCCGCCTGGTACTGGGCGGCCTTGACCTGCAGTGCCTGCCGCTGGTTGCGCAGCTCGCTGCGGCGTGCGTCGAGCAGATCGAGCTGGCTGATGTAGCCGTTGCGGTAGCGCGTGTCCGACAACTGCGTCGCGCGTCGGGCCGAGTCGACCGCGGTCTGCTGCACCTGCGCCTGCTCCTGCAGGAGCCGGATGGCGGAGAGCTGGTCCTCCACGTCCTTGAAGGCGTTGAGCACCTGCGCCCGGTAGTCGGCCAGCGCCTCGTCGAGCTGGCCCGAGGCGTTCTGCACGCCGGCCTCGCGCCGCCCGCCATCGAGGATCGGCAGCGACAGCAGCGCGCCGATGCCCCACGAACGGGCCGACCACTTGAACAGGTCGCCGATCTCGGGCGAGGCGAAGCCGCCGCCGGCCGTGAGCGCGATGTCGGGGAAATACGCCGCCTGTGCAGCACCCACGCGCGCCTGCGCGGCCAGCACGGCCGCCTGCGAGGCCGCGACGTCCGGGCGCCGCGTCAGCACCGTGGCCGGCACGCCGGCTGGGATGCTCGGCAGCGCGGTGGTCCAGTTCTCGGGACGGATGCCGAAGCTGGCCGGCGGCTCGCCGGTGAGCACGGCCAGCGCATGTTCCAGCTCGGCGCGGCGGCGGTCGAGTGCGATCGCGTCCGATTCGGTGGCCGAGACTTCGGTCTGCACGCGTGCGACATCCAGGTCGGCTACATCACCCGCCTGCTGGCGGCGCTGCGTGAGGCGCAGCGTGTCGCGATACGCCTCGACGTTGTCGCGCACCAGCACGCGCTCGGCATCCACTGCGCGCAGGGCCAGGTAGGTCTGCGCCACCTCGGCCTGCACCAGCAGGCGCGTGCTCTGCAGCAGCGCCTCGCGCTGCTGCGCATCGAGGCGCGCGGCCTCGCTGGTGCGCGACAGGCGGCCGAACAGGTCCAGTTCGTACGACGCCGTGAGGCCGGCGTTGATCAGGGTCGACGGCCGGTTGCTCTGGTTGCGGTCCAGCCCCTGCTGGCGCGTGGCGCCAGCGCCGGCGCCGAGCTGCAGCGAGCGGTCCGCGTCGGTGATGCGGGCCAGCGCGCGCGCCTGGCGCACGCGCGCCACGGCCTGCTGGATGCTGGTGTTGCCGCCCTCGTCGCGAACCGCACGCTCGACCAGGCTGTCGAGGATGGGGTCACGGAAGGCGCGCCACCATTCGCCGCGCGGCTGCGACTCGGCGGGCACGGCACGGGTCCACTGCCCTTCGCCAGGGGCCACGGCCCGCGCCGTGGGCGCTTCCTTGAACTGGGCCGGCGTGGCCAGGTCCGGCAGCCCGGAGGGCGCAGTCGCACAGCCGGCCAGCACGAGGGCGGCCATGAGCGGTGCCAGCGCCGCGCGCAGCGGCTGCCGGAGTCGGGTTGCTGTCGAAGCATGCATGGTTCTTCTCCTTCGCTTCGTTTCATTCATTCATGCCGGCCGACCGGCGCCGCGGGCTGCGGCAACAGGCCGCCGCCGTGGCCACCACCAGCGCCCGGAGCCGGATGGCTGGCCGAGACGAAGTCCTCGCCGTGCGGCACTTCGCCATGCAGCTTGAGCGGGCGATTGCCCGTGAGCCGGCGCAGCGCCACGTAGAACACCGGCGTGAGGAACAGGCCGAAGGCCGTCACGCCGATCATCCCGGCGAACACCGCCACGCCCATGGCCGTGCGCATCTCGGCGCCGGCGCCCGTGGCCAGCACCAGGGGCAGCACGCCCATGACGAAAGCCAGCGAGGTCATCAGGATCGGGCGCAGCCGCAGGCGGCTGGCCTCGATGGCGGCCTGCACCGGCGTGCGGCCGGCGAACTCCAGCTCCCGCGCGAACTCCACGATCAGGATCGCGTTCTTCGCACTCAGCCCCACCAGCACGATGAGCCCGATCTGGGTGAAGACGTTGTTGTCCCCGCCCGAGATCCACACGCCGGTCATCGCGGCCAGGAGGCCCATGGGCACGATCAGGATGATCGACAGCGGCAGCGTCAGGCTCTCGTACTGCGCGGCCAGCACCAGGAACACCAGCAGGATGGCCAGCGGGAAGACGATCACCGCCGAGTTGCCGGCCAGGATCTCCTGGTAGGTCAGGTCGGTCCACTCGAAGCTCACGCCCTTGGGCAGGGTCTCGGCCGCGATGCGCTTGATCGCGTCCTGTGCCTGGCCCGACGAGAAGCCGGGCGCGGCGCCGCCGTTGATGTCGGCCGTGAGGTAGCCGTTGTAGCGCATGGCGCGCTCCGGGCCGAAGCTGGACTGCACCTTCAGCAGCGCCGACAGCGGGATCATCTCGCCCGACGACGAGCGCACCTTGAGCATGCCGATGTCCTCCGCCCGCGCACGGTACGGTGCATCGGCCTGGACACGCACGCTGTAGGTGCGGCCGAACTTGTTGAAGTCGTTCGCGTACAGGCTGCCCAGGTAGATCTGCATGGTGTCGAAGATGTCCGTCACCGGCACGCCGAGCTGGCGCGCCTTGGTGCGGTCGACGTCGGCATACAGCTGCGGCACGTTGACCTGCCAGCTGGTGAACATGCCCGTGAGCTCCGGCGCCTGGGAGGCCTTGGCCATGAAGGCCTTCACCGCGGCGTCCATCTGGTCGTAGCCGACCGAGGCGCGGTCTTCGAGCTGCAGCTTGAAGCCGCCCGTGGTGCCCAGCCCCGCCACCGGCGGCGGCGGGAACATCACGATGAACGCGTCCTGGATGCCGGCGAAGGCCTGGTTGAGCTGGCCTGCCACCGCGCCGCCGGACTGGTCGGCGCGCTTGCGCTGGTCGAAGGGCTTGAGCGTCGCGAAGACGATGCCTGAGTTCGAGCTGTTGGTGAAGCCGTTGATCGACAGGCCCGGGAAGGCGAGCGTCTCCTCGACGTTCGGGTTCTTCTTCATGATCTCGCCCATGCGGCGGATCACCTCGTCGGTGCGGTCCAGCGTGGCGCC
>JAVHYA010000139.1 GCA_031119395.1 Pseudomonadota bacterium | reverse complement strand
GCACGCCCACGATGACGGCGAAGATCACCTGGACGTACAGGGAGCGGTACAGCGGAAGGCGGCGCGGCGCCGTGGAAGTGGTCGTGGTCGTGGTCTGCATCAGTTGCGAATGCCCAGTTGGAACGCGGCCCCCGCGTCGGGCAGGATGCCCAGCAGGCCCGCGGTGAAGATCAGTTGGCCGGCGGCCGTGCCCGCGCTCTGGGCGACGCCCGGCACCGGGCTGTCGAAGGCGAGCACGCCGGTGTTGCCGTTCAGGTCGAAGGCGGTCCCCATCACGCTGGCCGTGCCGTGGGTGCCGGCGCTGGTGGCGGTGGCGAAGCGGCCGTCCGCGGCGCCCGGGGCCAGCGGCGATTGCGGCGCATACAGGCGCAGGCCGTAGCGGGTGGCCGATTCGCGGATCAGGAACAGCGGCACCGTCACCGCACCCACCTGCCCGAAGACCACCGAGCCGCCGGGCGTGCCGCCGGTGGTGGTGGCGCCGCCGGTGGGCGGGGTCACCAGCAGGTCGAAGGCGTTGCGCGCGCCGTTGTACGTGAGGTAGCCCTTGGCGGTGGACGTGCAGTTGGCGTCGTAGGTCGTGAAGCCGCCGGTCGTTGCATCCTGGCAGTGCTGGAAGGTGCCGGCATTGCGCACCCTCGACGACGCCGCGTAGCGCGTGGCGCTTGCGCCGGCCCCGTACTGGATGCCGGCCACGTCGTAGATGCCGGCCACCGGATTGAAGACGGCCGGGCTGCCGCTGTTCTCGAAGGTGTTCTGGAAGGCCAGCAGCGGCACGAAGCCGCCGCCCGTGGCCGCGTTCACGCCACCCAGCAACGCGCCGCCGGCGCCGAAGCTGAACACCGCACCGCTCTCGCCGCTGGCGTAGTGGCAGTCACCCTGCGACACCAGCGTGCCGCTGCGCTGCGTGCCGGCGCTGCGCTGCAGGCTGGCGTCGATGGTGACGGTGTAGGCCAGGGTGGCCGGGTCGACGCTGACGCGCAGTTCCTCGCCCATCAGGTTGCCGCCCTTGTAGGTGGTGGGGCTGGCAGGCAGGTTCGGGCAGGCGAGCGGATCGCCCACCTCGGTCACGCAGCTGTAGTTGACGGCCGCGTCCAGGCTGCCGGTGCCGCGGAACCTGGGCCACGACGGGAACTGGCACAAGGGCCGCGTGCGGCCGTAGGTGCCGGGCACGCTGTCGGCCGCGATGGGCGTGTTGGGCGCCAGGCCGCGCTCGACCCAGTCCTCCAGCGCCGCGAGCGAGTCCCAGGCGGGGATGAAGACGCCGGTGCCGTGGCCCATGCCCGGCACCATGTAGAAGCGCAGGCTCTGCGCCACCGTGTCGGCGCCGACGGTCGCGACCACGCGCTGGTGGTAGTCGATGGTGGAGTTGCCGCTGATCACCTCGTCGGCCTGGCCGTGCAGCAGGATGAGGCGCCCGCCGCGCGAGAAGAAGGGCCGCAGGTCGGCGTCGGTGGCGTCGGTGATGGCCGAGACGGCTTGCACGCGCGCGGTCCAGGCGCCCGGGTTCAGCGGATCGAAGCTCAGCGTGTCGAGCGCCGCATCGCGTGTGACGAAGTACTTGGCCCACTGGTCGCCCGTCACGTACTGGTTGGCGTCCGCGGAGGTCGCCGGGTTGCCCGGCGTGCGCCGCGTACCGAGGTCGCGCGAGGTGAAGGGGCCCGCCACCAGCGCGCCTTCGAGGAGGTTGTAGCCGCCGGCGCGGCGCACGCCGTTGGCCAGCGCGTACGAGGTGAATTCCAGCGGCGATTCGATGGTGCGCACGGTGGCCAGCTGCGCGTCCGACAGGCAGGTGTCGCCCGTGTCCGCACCACCGGCGCAGCGCAGCGACGCGAGGATCTGCGTGTTGAGCTGGCGGCAGCTCTCCACATTGCTCACGATGCCGTCGCCGGCGCCGTCGAGCCGGTCGCAGGCGGCCAGCACCGTTCTTTGCACCAGCAGCGTCTTGGCCAGGTTCATCCAGCCGGCGCCGCCGTTGGCATAGAGCGCGCGGCCCACCGCGATGTTCGACAGCCGCGTGCCGCTGTAGTTGAGCGCGGGCTCGTTGGCGATCACGCCGTCGTAGTCGGCCGGCCAGCGCTGGATGTGCAGCAGCGCGTCGCGCCCGCCGGTGGAGGTGCCCAGGAAGTAGGCGTGCTGCGGCGCCCGGGCGTAGCGCAGCTGGATGAGCGCCATCGCCACGTCGTGCGTCTTCTTGAGCGAGTTGCCGCCGTAGTTGGCCAGCGCCTCGTCGTTGGCGGCGAACTTCGCGTCGGTGATGCTGCTGCTCTGGTGGCCGCTGTCGTCGCCGAAGGTGGCGTAGCCCAGGGCCAGTGGCGCGGGCTTGTCGGCCGGGCCGAAGCGCACGGGCTCGGTGCCGTCGATCAACCGGCCGTTGAACCCGCCGCCGCCGAAGTGGATCGCCTTGCGGTTCCACTGTTCGGGCAGGTTGACGGCGAAGTTGATGACGGGCGCGTTCGCATCCCTGGGCTGGATGGTCCCGCGCACCCGGCAATAGCTGCCCAGCGTGTTGCCGCTGTCGCCGGCGGCCACCGGCGTGGCGCTCACGACCGTCGCGCCCTGCGTGGGCAGGCCGATCTGGCCGGCGGCGATGGTGCGGCCGGCCAGCTCGGCGCAGCCCAGCACCGGCGTGGCCGGCGGCTGCGGCGGCGTGGCGGGATCGCCGTCGCCGCCGCCGTCGCCATGGCCGCCGCCGGGTGGCGGTGTGCCGGGGTCGCCGCCCTGGCCCGGCGGGTTCGATGGCAGCACGGGAAAGCCGCCGCCCCCACCGCCACCGCCGCCGCAGGCCGCCAGGGCCACGGCGGCCAGCAGCGATGCCAGCACGGGACGAAGGGACGGGACCGACGACGGCGACGGCAGGCGCCGGGCGCGGCAGGACAGCGGCATGGGGTGTGTCTCCAGGGAACGGGCCGTGGCGGCCTCTGATGCGAAAGCGGGCGAACGATAGTTTTGGCAGTGACTTGGGGTCAAATAAAATAATCGGGCCTCTCCGATACGAAAAACATATGGAAATGCGTCCGCTGCGCTACTTCGCCGCCGTGGCCGAAACCGGCCACATGACGCGCGCTGCCGAACAGCTGGGCATCCAGCAGCCGCCGCTGAGCCAGCAGATCAAGGCGCTGGAGCGGCAACTGGGGCTGCAGCTCTTCAAGCGCCATCCGCGCGGGGTGACGCTGACCGACGCCGGCCGGCAGTTCCAGGTCGAGGCGCAGCGCATGCTGGACCACATGGCGGCGCTGGAAGCACGCATGCAGCGCGTGGCGCAGGGTGAGGAAGGCGTGCTCGCGGTCGGCTTCACGAGTTCGGCCGCTGCCCATGCCTTCGTGCCGCAGGCGCTGCGTGCCTTCCGCCACGCGCGGCCCCGGGTGCAGTTGCAGATCGGCGAGCACAACGCGGCCGAGCTCACCGAGTCCATCGCGGCCGGCCGCATGCACTGCGGCCTGCTGCGCGTGCCGGTGGACCGCCCGGCCGGCCTGCATTTCGAAACCCTGCTGCGCGAGCCCGTGATGGCCGCGCTGCCCGTCGACCATCCGCTGGCCGCAGGACCGGGCCGCGCCCGGCGCCTCACGCTGGCGCAGCTGTGCAGCGAGGGCTTGATCCTCGTGCGCCGGCCCGGCGCGCCGGGGCTGTATGCCGAACTGCTGGCGCTGTGCCGAGCGCAGGGCCTGGCGCCGCGCGTGATGGCCGAGGTCGACCGCATGATGACCAACCTGAACCTGGTCGCGGCCGGCGTCGGCCTGTCGGTGGTGCCGGCGTCGATGGCCGGCGTGCACCCGCACGCGATCCGCTACCTGCCGCTGGCCGGCAGCGAGGCGCTCGACGCGCCGCTCACGCTGGTCACCCGGCAGGACGAGGACAGCCTGCCCGCCCGGCAGTTCGCCGACCTGGTGCGGGCGCAGGCGCAGGCGGCATGACGCTGCAGCGGCGCCATGTCCTGTACGCGGGCGCGGCCGCTGCGCTCGGCGCCGCAGCGGGCGTGCGTGCGCAGGAGGACAGCTGGCCGTCGCGGCCGTTGAAGCTGGTTGTGGTGTACCCCGCGGGCGGCGTGAGCGACCTCGTGGCCCGCGCCCTTGCGGCGCCGCTGGGCGCACTGCTCGGCCAGCCCGTGATCGTCGAGCACCGCCCCGGCGCCGGCGGCGCGGTGGGCATGGCCGCCCTCGCCCGCGCCACGCCCGACGGCCACACGCTGGCCTTCTCGGCCATCACGCCGCTCACCCTGCACCCGCTGGTCGCGCGCGTGCCCTACGACCCGCAGGCGGACTTCATGCCCATCGCCGGCGTGATGCGCACCCCGGTGCTGGTGGCCGGTACGCCCGCGCTGGCGGGGCGGGACTTCGCCGCCGTCCTGCGCGGAGCCCAGGCGCGGCCGGGCGCGCTGCGCTGGGCCAGCTCGGGCGTCGCGACCACCGGGCATCTGGTGCTGGCGCAGGTGCGGCGCCTCGCGGATGTGGACATCACCCACGTGCCCTACCAGGGCGGCGGCCGCCAGCTCAACGATGCGCTGGCCGGGCAGTTCGAGGTGCTGTCGACCAACGTGGCGCCCCTGCAGCTGCAATACATCGCAGCACGCCGGCTGTGGCCGCTGGCGGTGGGGGCCGAAGCGCGACTCGAGGCGCTGCCCCGTGTGCCGACGCTGGCGGAGCTGGGCTTTGCCGACGCCAACGTCGATTCGCTCTTCGGCATCTTCGCGCCCGCACGCACGCCGCTGGACGTGGCGCAACGCCTGAACCGCGCGATCGGCGAGGTGCTGGCCGGCACCGGGCTGCGGCGCATCCTGCGCGACGCCTACAACGCCCCGGCGGACGGCAGCATGGCCGACTTCGCGCGCGAGATCGAGGAAGACGACGAGCGCAACCGCCGGCTCATGGCGGGGCGGCGTACGCTGGACTGAGCATGGACGCGCGCCGCGGCGCCCCGCCCGACCGCCTCAGCTGTTGATGTTGGCGTTCTTGAACTCCAGCTGTTCGAAGTAGCTGCCGGTGAAGTCCACACGCTCGCCGGTCAGAAGATCGCCATGGATGGTGGTGCCGGTGCAATCGAGCACCTGCACGTTCTCCCAGTGCCCGCCATGGAAGGTCAGCGCGTCCCATTCACACTGGGTGAACCGCGTCGCGGAGAAGCGGCTCTGGTCGAACGTGCTGCTCTTGAAGCTGCAATTGGCGAAAGTGCAGGCACTGATCGCGATGGAATGGAAGTCGCAGCCGGTGAAGGTGCAGCCCGTGAACGTGCAACCGGACCACACGGCCTGCTGGAAGGTGGTGGCCGAAAAGCTCGAGCCGCTGAAGGTCGTGGCAGAGAACTGGGCCAGGTTCAGGTCCAGGCCGGCGTACGCGAAGCTGTCGGCCTCGCCGGCAAGGCCAGCAGGGGCGCCGCCGACGCCTTTACGCCAGCGGTCATGGTCGGTGATGATTTTTTGTGAGCTCATGGCAAGCCTGGGGCACGCGATGGGGCGGAGAGTTCGGATGATGTACAGAGCGCCGGCCCCCCGGCACCGGCAGCACATCGTTCGGCGCTACAGGCCCATCGAGCCCTCCGTCGGGGAGTACCTGAAATGGAGGGCACGTCAGCTCTG
>JAVHYA010000073.1 GCA_031119395.1 Pseudomonadota bacterium | reverse complement strand
TCTGCGCGCCGGCGTTGTTGGCCGACTCGGGGCCCGCCACGCCGCGGATGTTGCCGCGGCCGAAGGCGACCTCGTTCGGGCCCATCTTGAGCTTCTTTTCCAGCGCGTACGACGCGAAGGACGCGAGCAGCGCACCGCCGCCGGGCAGGATGCCCAGGGCCGAGCCCAGCGTGGTGCCGCGCAGCACGGCCGGCGCCATCTTCTTGAAGTCCTCCTTGGTCGGCCACAGGCCCGTCACCTTGCTGGTGAAGACCTCGCGCTCCTCGTCGGGCTGCGACAGGTTGCCGATGATCTCGCCGTAGCCGAACACGCCCATCGAGATCACGATGAAGCCGATGCCGTCGGTCAGTTCGGGGATGTCGAAGCTGAAGCGCGCCACGCCCGAGTTCACGTCGGTGCCCACCAGGCCCAGCAGCAGGCCCAGCACCACCATCGCGATCGCCTTGAGCAGCGAGCCGGAAGCCAGCACCACCGCGCCGATCAGGCCCAGCACCATCAGGCTGAAGTACTCGGCCGGGCCGAACTTGAACGCCAGTTCCGTGAGCGGCGGCGCGAAGGCCGCCAGGATGATGGTGCCCACGCAGCCGGCGAAGAAGGAACCCAGGCCGGCCGCCGCGAGGGCGGGGCCGGCACGCCCCTGCCGCGCCATCTGGTAGCCGTCGATGCAGGTCACCACCGAGGACGATTCGCCCGGCAGGTTGACCAGGATGGCGGTGGTCGACCCGCCGTACTGCGCGCCGTAATAGATGCCGGCCAGCATGATCAGCGCCGACACCGGCGGCAGCGCGTAAGTGGCCGGCAGCAGCATCGCGATCGTCGCGACCGGGCCGATGCCCGGCAGCACGCCGATCAGGGTGCCCAGGATGCAGCCGATCAGGCAGTACAGCAGGTTGGTCCAGGTGACCGCGACGCCGAAGCCCGTGGCCAGGTTGGCGAAAAGATTGAAGTCCATGGTCGCTCGCCCCTGCTCAACCCGAAATGAAGGTCGGCCAGACCTGGATCTGGAGCTTGAGCGCCAGGATGAAGGCGACGTAGCTGCCCGCGGCCAGCACGATGGCCAGGATCAGCGTGTCCTTGAAGCGGAACTGGGAGCCCGCCATGCTCGCGATGAAGGTCAGCGCGAAGATCGCGATGATCAGGCCCATCGCCGGCAGCCCGATGCTGGGCAGCCCGCCCAGCAGCACGCCGAAGGCCAGGTTCGCGCCGAGCACGAAGGCCAGGGGCTTCCAGGCCCAGCGTCCGATCTTGCCGCCGTCGGTCGTCTCCACGACCAGCGACTGGAAGATGATCGCCGCCCCGATCAGGGCGAGCAG
Organism: Pseudomonadota bacterium; assembly: GCA_031119395.1. Classification (GTDB taxonomy): domain Bacteria; phylum Pseudomonadota; class Gammaproteobacteria; order Burkholderiales; family Burkholderiaceae_C; genus Xenophilus. Next base: position 20,788 of record JAVHYA010000073.1, on the reverse strand, counting down.
CACGCCCAGCATCAACGGGAAGTAGCCCGGGCCCATGCGGGCGCCATCGCCGATGTTGTAGTTGGTCGCACCGATGGCGAACACGCCGCCCACGACCACGAACATCGCACCTGAAAAAAAGTCTGCCTGGCTCTTGATTGCCATATGTCTCCACCTCTGACTAGGAACTGACGAGCGTCGTCGCCGCCGCCTGACTCCGGGCTGACCGTGCGCTACGGACTAATGCGTAGAGACGCCTGCGGTTGATGCGAGAAATCGGCCGCCAGCGCCCGTCCCGCCTGCGCCCGGCGCTATTGAAGTGATAGCATCGAAAGGCTGCATCCGTGCAGCGGGCGCGCCCATCGGCGTGCGGCAGCGGGGGCATCGCGAAGCGGCACCGGCCCGGCGCGCGGTGCTGGGGCACACTCCGGCCCTCCCGCGCGCACGCGCGCCCGAGCGGCACGCGGCGCCCCCATCTCGAGACAAGCCAACGGATTCCTCCCATGACCCTGACCCGACGCTCCCTCCTCGCCCGCCTGGCCGCCAGCGGCGGCGGCCTGGCCCTGGCCGCCACCGCCGGCCCCGTGCTGGCCCAGGCCGCCTGGCCGGCCAAGCCCATCCGGCTGATCGTTCCCTTCCCGCCGGGCGGCGGCACCGACATCCTGTCGCGCCTGGTCGCGACCAAGCTCACCGAGGTGAGCCACTGGACCGTGGTGCCCGACAACCGCGGCGGTGCCGGCGGCACCATCGGCATCGCCGAGGCGGCGCGTGCGCAGCCCACCGGCTACGACATCGTCATGGGCCAGAAGGACAACATGGTCGTCGCGCCCTGGCTGTACAAGAACCTGAGCTACGACCCGGTGAAGGACCTCACCGCCGTGGCCCACGTGGCGTACACGCCCGTGGTCATCGTCACGCGGGCCGAATCGAAGTTCAAGACGCTCAAGGACGTGGTCGACGCCGCGCGCGCCCAGCCCGATGCGGTGACCTTCGGCTCGCCGGGCAACGGCACCACCATCCACCTGGCCGGCGAGATCTTCAAGACCGCCGCCAACATCAAGATCCGCCACGTGCCCTACAAGGGCAGCAACGCGGCCATGATGGACGTGCTGGCCGGCAACGTGGACCTGATGGTGTCCTCGCTGCCCTCGGCCATCGCCCAGCTCAAGTCGGGCAAGCTGCGGCCCCTGGCCGTGACCTCGCTCAAGCGCAGCAGCTCGATGCCCGACATCCCCACGGTCGCCGAACTGGGCTACGGCAAGGACTTCGACGTCAGCACCTGGTACGGCCTGTTCGCGCCCGCCGGCACGCCCAAGGACGTGGTGACCCGGCTCAACGCCGAGGTGAACAAGCTGCTGGCGCGCCCCGACGTGCAGTCCGCCATCCACGAGCAGGGCGCCGAATACCAGGCGATGACGCCCGAGCAGTTCGGCACGCTGCTCAAGACCGACTATCTGAAGTGGAAGGACATCGTCAAGGCCTCGGGCGCCACCATCGAGTGAGCCCGCGCCGCTGCGCCGTGCTCAGCGTTTGACCAGGTCGGACAGCGGGGCCTGCGTCGCGCGCAGCAGCTCGTCGGCGCGGATTTCCAGCGTCGCGTCGTTGCGGCCGCTGCCGCAGAAGATGGCGCCCAGCTCCGCCACAGACGCGTCGACGAGCAGGCGTGCGCCGCCCACGGGCACGGGCGCCACGCCGCCGGGCACCATGCCGAGCTGTGCGGCGATCTCCTGCGGCGTGGCCAGTTGCAGGTCCGCGCGCCGCACGCCCAGCGCATCGGCGATCTTGCGGTAATCCGCGCGGTCGGCGGCCCGCAGCGCCACGATCGCGCAGGCCCCCTCCGCCAGCCGAAAGGCCAGGCCCTTGACCATCGCGGCCGGGTCGAAGTGCAGCAGCGCCTTCGCGCTTTCGTAGCCGCCGATCGGCGCATGCACGTGCACCCGGTGCGGCACCTGCCGCTCGCGCAGCCAGGCCAGGGCCAGGCTGTCGGGCGCGTCGCTCACCGCGCAGCCTCCTTGTGGCGCAGCGGCGCCAGCAGCGGCTTGAGCCCGTTGTGGTCGATCTCCAGCATCAGCGCCAGCAGCCGTCCGATCTCGCCCTTGGGAAAGCCCTCGCGCGCGAACCACGCGAGGTAGTTGCCGGGCAGGTCGGCGATCACGGTGCCCTTGTGCTTGCCGAAGGGCATCGGCAGCGTCACCAGGCGTTGCAGGTCGTCGGGGTTCATCGCGTCTTCGTCCAGGTGGTGCCGTCGCGCGAGCGCCAGGTGCCGCCGGTGGCGCAGCAGCCGCCGGCGCCGAAGGCCATGCGGCCCAGCGTCGCCGTCACGCTGCCGTTGGCCTCGGCGACCAGCGACTGGCGGTCGCAGCTCGTGAAGAAGGGGTAGGGCTCCGGGGCCAGCACGCGCTCCCAGTCGACCTGCGTGCCGCGCACGGCGCGGATGCGGAACACCTCGCAGTCGTGCGCCACGAGATGCACCGGCTGGCCGGCCAGCGTGCCCTGGAACACCCGCGCGGGCGACGCGTCGCGCACGGCGACGAAGGCCTCGTTCGGCGCCTCGGCCGTGGGGCCGTCGCAGCCCGCCCCGAGCAGGGAGGCCAGCAGGGCCGCGGCGATGCGACTGCGTCTTCGCACAGGGCGGGGTGCCGGCAAGGTCGGGAGAGGGTGCACCGCCGCACTGTACCCAAGCCGGCCAGGCCCCTACATCCACCCCAGCTGCTTCGCCGCCAGTTCCTTCATGATCTCCTCGGCGCCGCCGCCGATCATCATCACCTTCACTTCGCGGTAGATGCGTTCGCTCGCCGTGCCGCGCATGTAGCCCATGCCGCCGAGGATCTGCACCGCGGCGTCGGCGCAGAACTGCATCGTCTGCGTGGCCTGGTTCTTCAGCAGGCACACGTCGGCGACCCAGGCCGGGGCGTCGACCTGGCCCTGGGCCTCGAGCGCGTCACCCTGCAGGGCCACGGCGTCGAGCCAGGCCTCGGTCGCGGCGATGCGCATCTGCATGTCGGCCAGCCGGTGGCGCACGGCCTGGTGGCCGACGAGCGGGCTGCCGAAGGTGTGGCGCTGGCGCGCCCAGGCCAGGGCCTCGTCGAGGCAGGCCTGCGCGAAGCCCAGCGCGCTCGCGGCCAGGCCGAGGCGTTCGCCGTTGAAGTTGCCCATGACCATGCGAAAGCCCGCGCCTTCCTCGCCCAGCAGGCAGCGCGCGGGCACGCGCACGCCGTCGAAATGCAGCTGCGCCGTGTCGGAGCACCACCAGCCCATCTTGCGCAAGGGCGTGCGCGTGAGGCCGGCGCTGTCGCCGGGCACCAGCAGCAGCGAGATGCCGCGCGCGCCCTTCTCGTCGCTGCCGCCGGTGCGCACCGCCACGGTGAGCCAGTCGGCGCGCATGCCGGAGGTGATGTAGATCTTCTCGCCGTCGAGCACGTAGTCGTCGCCGTCGCGCCGCGCGCGGGTGCGGATCGCCGCCACGTCCGAGCCGCCGCCCGGCTCCGTGATCGCCAGGGCCGCGATGCGCTCGCCGCGCAGCACCGGCGGCACCACCTCCTGCTGCAGCGCCGGGCTGCCGTGCAGCACCACCGGCGGCAGGCCGATGTTGTGCGAGAACAGGCTGGCCAGCACGCCGCCGCTGGTGCCGTGGCGTGCGAAGGCGGTCCACAGCGCCGTCTTGATCGCATGCGGCACCGGCGTGCCCCCGAGCGATTCCGGGTAGCCGATGCCCAGCAGCCCCAGCTCGCCCGCACGCCGGTACAGCGCCCGCGGGAACTCGCCCGCCTCGTCCCACGCGGCCGCGTGCGGCGCGACCTCGTTCTGCGCGAAGCGGCGCACCGTGTCGGCGAGGGCGGTGCGTTCGTGTCGAAGGTCTGGAGCGGTCATGGGCATGACTGCGGGCAGCCGTACGCGACGGGCGCGAAGGTCGCGCGAAGGACGCGAAAGACATCCGACATGTGGAGCGTCCTTTCTTCCTTTGGCGACTTTCGCGGAACTTTCGCGCCCTTCGCGTACGGATGTCCGATTCCCGGGCCTGTCATCTCGGCGCCCGCTTCGCGATGCCCATGGTCTTGGCCAGGATGCCCAGCATCACCTCGTCGGCGCCGCCGCCGATGGAGCCGAGGCGGCCGTCGCGGTACAGGCGCGAGACGCGGTTCTCCAGCGTGAAGCCCATGCCGCCCCAGAACTGCAGGCAGGTGTCGGCCACCTGGCGGGTGAGCCGGCCGGCCTTGAGCTTGGCCATGGAGGCGAGCTCCAGCACGTCCTGCCCCTCGAGGTACAGGTCGCAGGCGCGGTAGGTCAGTGCGCGCAGGGCCTCCACCTCGGTCTTGAGTTCGGCCAGCTTGAACTGCACCCACTGCTGGTCGGCCAGCGTGGCGCCGAACATGCGGCGCTGCTGCGCCCACTCGATGGTCTCGGCGATGCACTCCTCCATCGGCACCAGCGAGCTCGCGGCGGCCCACAGGCGCTCTTCCTGGAACTGCTGCATCTGGTAGACGAAGCCCTGGCCTTCCTCCCCGATCAGAAAGCGCCGCGGCACGCGCACCTCGTCGAAGTGGATGAGGCCGGTGTCGCTGCTGTGCATGCCGATCTTGCGGATCTTCCTCGCCTTCTCGATGCCGGGCCGGTCCATCGGCACCATGACGAGCGACTTGTTGCGATGCACCGGCCCGTCGCTGGTGTTGACGAGCATGCACATCCAGTCGGCCTGCAGGCTGTTGGTGATCCACATCTTCTGGCCGCTGATGACGTACTCGTCGCCGTCCTGGCGCGCGTGGCTCTTCACGCCGGCCACGTCGCTGCCGGCGCCGGGCTCGCTCACGCCGATGCAGCCCACCGTGTCGCCCGCGATGGCCGGCGCGAGGAACTCGCGCTTGAGCTCGTCGCTGCCGAAGCGTGCCAGCGCCGGCGTGCACATGTCGGTCTGCACGCCGATGGCCATGGGCACGCCGCCGCAGCGCACGTGGCCCAGCGCTTCGGCCATCGCCATCGCATACGAGTAGTCGAGCCCGCCGCCGCCGTAGGCCTCGGGCTTGTTCAGGCCCAGCAGGCCCAGCTCGCCCAGGCCCTTGAAGATGCGGTGCAGCGGCGCGATCTCGGCCTCCTCCCATGCGTCCACGTGCGGGTTGATGTGCGCGTCGATGTAGCGGCGCAGTGTCTTCTGGATCTCGAGGTGTTCGTGGGTGTAGTGCATGGGGGGCCTTGGATGGGCTTCAAATGCGGATGTCCGCCTTCATGGCGCGTCGAACACACGCGGCGTCACCGCGCGGTGGAAGCCGTCGAACGGCGCGACGGCCGGCCGCTGCTGCGCGGCCGCGTCGGGCACCTGCATGGGCCAGCCCATGCGCACCTGGGGGCGGGCGCCGTCCACGCGCAGCACGGTGCCGCTGATGAAGGCGGCCGCGGGGCCGAGCAGGAAGCAGATGGCGGCGGAGGTCTCGGCCTCGGTGCCGAAGCGGCCGGCCGGCACGGTGCGGCGCATGGCGCGCAGCATGTCGCCGGCCTCGGGCGGGTAGTGGTCCATGCCGCTGGAGGCGATGTAGCCCGGCGCCACGGCATTCACGCGCACGCCGCTCACGGCCCACTCGGCGGCGGCCGTCTCGGTGAAGCTCACCATGCCGGCGCGCGCGGCGCCGCTGTGGCCCATGTTGGGCATCGAGCCCCACATGTCGGCCACGATGTTGACGATGGCGCCGCCGGCCGCCTTCATCGCCTGCAGGTAGCACTCGCGCGCGAACAGGAAGCCGCCCGTGAGGTTGGTGTGGATCACCGCGTCCCAGCCCTTGGCCGAGATGCTCTCCAGCGGCGCGATGTACTGGCCGCCGGCGTTGTTGACCAGCGCGTCGATGCGCCCGTGCGCCGCCATCACCGCCGCCACCGTCGCCTTGACCGGGCCCTCCTGCCGGATGTCGCAGGCCTGCACCTCGGCCCCGCCGCCGCTGGCCGCGCAGTCCTGCGCGATCTCGGCCTGCACGGCCGCGAGCTTGTCGCGGTTGCGGCCCACCAGCACCACGTGCGCACCGAGCGCCGCCAACTCGTGGGCCGTGCAGCGGCCGATGCCGGAGCCGCCGCCGGTCACGACGACCACCTGCCCCGCGAAGAGGCCGGGCGCGAACACGGAGCGGTACGAGGAGGAGGGCGTGGTCATGCGTGATGTCTCATGCAAAAAGGGGCTGCAGCGCTCATGGGGCGGGCGCGAGCAGCTATCAATTCAATAGCAATTCGCATCCGTGCTCGTCCGGATCAGCCTTCCTCGGCCGGCGCGTCATCCACCTCCGCCAGCACCTGCCGCGCAGCGACCTGGTCGCCCACGCGCACCTGCAGCGCGCGCAGCCGGCCGGCTCGTGGAGCGCCATGCAGATGTTCCATCTTCATCGCCTCCAGGACGATCAGGGCTTGCCCGGCCGCCACGGTGTCGCCCTGCGCCGCCAGCACCGCGACCACGCGGCCCGTGGTGCTGGCACGCAGCAGGCCATCGCCCACGGCCGCGGCGCCGGACACGGCGCTGCGGCGGCTGTGGTCCTCCACCCGCCAGGCGCGGCCACGGGCATGCAGCAGCAAGGCCTCGGTGCCGGGCTCGCGTGCGACATGCACCGTTTCCTGCTGCGTCGCGCCGCCGGCCTCGTCCTCCCAGGCCAGGCGCAGTTCGTCGTCGCGGCTCGCCAGCAGGGCGATGTGCCACAGCCGGTCGCCCACCTGCACCCGCCAGCGCGCATCGCGAAGGGGCGTCAGCCGCGCCTCGTGGAGCTGGCCATCGAGCTCCAGTCGCAGCGGGCAGGCGAGCCCGTGCACGAGCGGGGAGGGCATGCCCCGCCCCGCGGCCTGGAGCGCGAAGGCCGCCAGCGCCACCGCGTCGGCGTCACCCTCCGGCGCCAGCAGGGCGTCGAGGTGATCGGCCACGAAAGCGGTGGTGGCCTGGCCCCGCACGAAGGCCGGCTGCACGAGGCAGCGCTGCAGGAAGTGCTGGTTGGTGCGAATGCCCAGCGCCTGCGTCTCCTGCAGCCCGCGCAGCAGGCGTCGCCGGGCTTCCTCGCGCGTGGCGCCGTGCGCGACGAGCTTGGCGATCATGGGGTCGTAGAAGGGCGGCACGGCGACGCCCGGGCGCAGCGCGTGCTCGGTGCGCAGTCCGGGCGCGGGGCGCCACTGCACGAGCGCACCGCTGTCGGGCACGAAGCCCGCGGCCGGGTCTTCGGCGCACAGGCGCACCTCGATCGCGTGGCCGTCGAAGCGAACGTCTTCCTGCGCCAGCGGCAGCCGCTCGCCGGCGGCGATGCGCAACTGCAGCGCCACCAGGTCGAGCCCGGTGATCGCCTCCGTCACCGGGTGCTCGACCTGCAGCCGCGTGTTCATCTCCATGAAGTAGTAGCGGCCCTCGGCGTCGAGCAAGAACTCCAGGGTGCCCGCGCCTTCGTAGCCGATGGCGCGGGCGGCGGCCACGGCGGTGGCGCCCATGCTTTCGCGCAATGCGGCGTCCACCGCGGGCGAGGGCGCCTCCTCGATCACCTTCTGGTGCCGGCGCTGCACCGAGCAGTCGCGTTCGCCGAGGTGGATGATGTGGCCGTGGCGGTCGGCCAGCACCTGGATCTCGACGTGGCGCGGCGCGACCAGCGCTCGCTCGAGGATCACGGTGCCGTTGCCGAAGGCGTGTTGGGCCTCCGAACGCGCACTGGCCAGCAGCGCCGCGAAGTCCTGCGCCGCATCGACGCGCCGCATGCCGCGGCCGCCGCCACCCGCCGTGGCCTTGATCATCACGGGCCAGCCGATGCGCGCGGCCTCGGCCGCCAGCCGGGCGTCGCCCTGGTCCTCGCCCTCGTAGCCGGGAATGCAGGGCACGCCCGCGGCCTGCAGGCGTCGCTTGGCGCCCGCCTTGTCGCCCATCGCGCGGATGGCCTCGGGCGAAGGGCCGACGAAGACGAGCCCGGCCGCGGCGCAGGCGGCGGCGAAGTCGGCGTTTTCGGCCAGGAAGCCGTAGCCGGGGTGCACGGCCTGGGCGCGGCTGGCCAGCGCGGCGTCGACGATGGCGTCGATGCGCAGGTAGCTCTGCGCCGGCAGCGGGCCCCCGATGCGCACCGCCGCGTCGGCGTGGCGCACGTGCTCGGCGTCGGTGTCCGCGTCGGAGTAGACGGCGATGGTGCGCAGGCCCAGGGCCCTTGCGGAGCGCACGATGCGCAACGCCACCTCGCCGCGGTTGGCGATCAGCAGCGAGTCAAACATGGCCGCCTCCCTCCCGCAGGGGGAGCCGGCGTGACAGACGGGCGGGGCGCACCGTCATGGCCTGGCCACCCCGAACTGCATCGCCCGCGGCCGGTGGGCCTCGGCGGCACGGCAGATGGACAGGGTCTCGATCAGGACGGCGCGCGTGTCCCGCGGGTCGATCACGCCGTCGTCCAGCAGCAGCGCGCTGGTGGTGAACACGCTGGTCTGGCGCTCGAAGCGCTCCATCACCTGGGCGCGCATGGCGTCGATCTTCGCGTGGTCGACCGCGCCGCGCCGCGCCATGCCGGCCTCCATCACGGCGGCCATCGTGCCCGCCGCCTGCTCGCCGCCCATGACGGCGGTGCGCGCGTTGGGCCAGGAGAAGCAGAAGCGCGGTGCGAAGCCCCGCCCGCACATGCCGTAGTTGCCGGCGCCGAAGGAGGCTCCGCAGTGCAGCGTGATCTGCGGCACCGTCGCGTTGGTCACGGCCTGGATCATCTTGCTGCCGTGCTTGATGATGCCGCCCTGCTCGTGGGCCTTGCCCACCATGTAGCCGGTGATGTTCTGCAGGTAGACGATGGGCGTGCCGCTCTGGCAGCAGGCCTGGATGAAGTGCGTGGCCTTGTTGGCGCCGTCGCTGTCGATGGGGCCGTTGTTGGTGATGATGCCCACCGCATGCCCGCCGATGCGGGCATGGCCGCACACGGTGGCGGTGCCGTAGTCGGGGCTGAAGCCGAGAAAGCGCGAGCCGTCGACGATGCGTGCGATCAGCTCGCGCATGTCGACCGGCCGGCGCGGGTCGGCCGGCATCACGCCCAGCAGCTCCTCGGCATCGTGCCTGGGCGCCTCGACCTCGCTCGTCGCCGCGTGCACGCGCGGCCAGTCCGTGGCGCCGACGATGGCACGGGCGATGCCGATGGCCTCGCGGTCGTCCGCGGCCAGGTGGTCGCCCAGGCCGGAGACCTGGGTGTGCATCTCGGCCCCGCCCAGTTCCTCCTCGGTCGCGATCTCGCCCGTCGCGGCCTTGAGCAGGGGCGGTCCGGCCAGGAAGGCGCGCGTGCGGCCCTTCACCATCACGATGTGGTCCGACAGGCCGGTCTGGTAGGCGCCGCCGGCGGTGGACGAGCCGTGCGTCACCGTCACCACCGGCAGCCCCGCGGCCGACAGCCGCGCGAGGTTGGCGAAGATCTGCCCGCCGCGCACGAAGTCCTGCACGCGGTACTGCATCAGGTTGGCGCCGGCGCTTTCCACCAGTTGGACGTAGGGCAGGCGGTTGTGCAGCGCGAGCTCCTGCACGCGCAGCTGCTTGTCCAGCCCCATCGGCTGCAGCGCACCGGCGTCGATGCCCGAGTCGGACGCGATCACCATGCAACGCACGCCCTCGACGATGCCGATGCCGGCGATCAGCCCGCCGCCGGGCACGCTCCTGGCCATGTCGGGGGTGTCGTGGCCGAGCCCCGCGAGCGTGGCCAGCGGCAGGAAAGGCGCGCCGGCGTCGAGCAGCAGGGCCAGTCGCTCGCGCGGCAGCAACTGGCCGCGCTGCGCGAAGCGCGCGGCGCTCGCCTGCGACGCCGCGGCGGCGCGCGCCTCGTGCGCACGCACCTGGCCGAGCAGGTCCAGCATCGCCTGCCGGTTGGCGGCGAAGTCCTCGCCCGAGGTGGCAAGGCGCGATTCGATGGCAGGGGCGGGCATGTGCCGACGAATTTAGGGGGCGGTCCGGCGCCGGGCTTGCGCCAACCTGCTGGTGCGCGCGGGGCGTGGCTACCATCGGTGCTTCGTTCATCCCTCCCCATCACGCAGCGAGCCCGCCACCATGACCCGCCTCGGCACCCCCCTGTCTCCCAACGCCACCCGTGTGATGCTCCTGGGCTCCGGCGAGCTCGGCAAGGAGGTGCTGATCGCGCTGCAGCGCCTGGGCGTGGAGACCATCGCCGTCGACCGCTACGAGAACGCGCCCGGCCAGCAGGTGGCGCACCATGCGCGCACCATCACCATGAGCGACCCGGCCCAGCTGCGCGCGCTGATCGAGTCCGAGAAGCCCGACCTGGTGGTGCCCGAGATCGAGGCCATCGCGACGCCCCTGCTCGAGGAGCTGGAGGCCGCGGGCGTGGTGCGTGTCATCCCCACCGCCCGCGCCGCGCGCCTGACCATGGACCGGGAAGGCATCCGCCGCCTGGCCGCGGAGACGCTGGGCCTGCCCACCAGCCCCTACAGGTTCTGCGACTCGCTGGACGAGCTGCAGGCCGCGATCGATGCCGGTATCGGCTATCCCTGCGTCGTCAAGCCCGTGATGAGCAGCTCCGGCAAGGGCCAGAGCAAGATCGACGGCCCGGCCGACGTGAAGAAGGCCTGGGACTACGCCATGGCCGGCGGCCGCGTGAGCCACGGCCGCGTGATCGTCGAGGGCTTCATCGACTTCGACTACGAGATCACCTTGCTGACCGTCCGGGCGCGCGCCGCGGACGGCAGCATCCGGACCCACTTCTGCCAGCCCGTGGGCCACATCCAGGTCAGCGGCGACTATGTCGAGAGCTGGCAGCCGCACCCCATGCACCCGGCGGCGCTCGAGAAGGCGCAGGACATCGCGCAGAAGGTCACGGCCGACCTCGGCGGCCAGGGCCTCTTCGGCGTGGAGCTGTTCGTCAAGGGCGAGCAGGTGTGGTTCAGCGAGGTGAGCCCGCGCCCGCACGACACCGGCCTGGTGACGCTCGCCACCCAATGGCAGAGCGAGTTCGAACTGCACGCCCGCGCCATCCTCGGCCTGCCGGTGGACACCACGCTCAAGAGCGCGGGCGCCAGCGCGGTGATCTACGGGGGCGCGGACGCGGTGGGCCTCGTCTTCGACGGCGTGGACGAGGCGCTGGCCGTGCCCGGCACCGACCTGCGCCTGTTCGGCAAGCCCGAGAGCTTCGTCAAGCGCCGCATGGGCGTGGCGCTGGCGCACGCCGACGACGTGGAGACCGCACGCCGCAACGCCAAGGAGGCGGCCTCGCGGGTCAGGCCGCGCCGGGTCGACTGAGCCCGGCGCTCAGGCCCAGCGGGTGCGGGCGACGCGCGTGGACGTGTCGTCCTGCGTGTGGCGGGCGTCGTCGATGCTGCGCTCCGAGATGATCCAGCCGATGCCGATGAGCACCACGCCGGCCACGCCGAAGACGACCAGGCCGATGAGCCGGCCGCTGATGGCGAGGTCGTTGGCGGGCGCGGCGGCGGTGCACACCATGGTGGCGGCCGCCATGCCCACGTAGTGCATCGAGCACACCGCCAGGCCCATCACCCCGGCGGCGGCGATCTGGTGCGACAGCCGCCGCAGGTTGAAGGCCAGCCACAGCGCCGCCGCGGCGGCCGTCACCGCGATGCCGACCGACAGCGCCACGATCGCCGGATCGAAGTCCATCGAGGCGCGCATGTTCATGGCGAACATGCCCATGTAGTGCATCACGCACACGCCCAGCCCCGCCAGGATGCTGCCCGCCAGCCACCCCAGCTTGTTGAACTGGCGCCGCCCGCTGCCTGCGAGGTACAGCGCCAGGCCCGAGATGCCGATGGCCGCCAGCAGCGAAATGGCGGTGAGCGGGATGTCGTAGGCAATGCGCACCGGCAGGCTGTACGCCACCATGCCGATGAAGTGCATCGACCAGATGCCGATGCCGCCCAGGGCCACCGCCGCACCCGCGGTCACCGCGAGGTCCAGCGTGCCATCGCGGCGGAACATGCGCTGGGCGCACAGCAGGGCGACCAGCGATCCGGCGCAGGCGATGAGGAAGGACAGGAGCACCATGCCCCAGCCGTAGGTGGGGTGGAGGATCTGGCCGATCTGGGGGTCCACGTCTGCGTCCTTTCTGAAGCGGGCCGGCCGAACTGGCGGCACCACGCTGGACACAATTTGATAACTCTTGTAACCGCCCGGGCAATTACGCGGAAAGTGCGCAAAGCCACAGATATGCAGACCTAGGTACTCCTGTCGGGCAATCTTCGCAGGAATTAGTTCACGGAATGGGCACTTTCGTGCACGGATCAGGCACGGAAGCGCCGCCGCGTGAAGGCCAGGGCGACCCAGAAGGCGGCGACCGCATAGATCGCCAGCACCGCCAGGTGGCGCCAGGGCGTGGCGGGCCACTGGTCCATGAACAGCGGGCGCACCAGCGCCACGGCGTTGGCCAGCGGCAGCCAGTGCGCGACCGCGCGCACCACGCCAGGCAATTGCTCGAGGGGGAAGAACACGCCCGACAGGAACATCATGGGCGTCATGAACAGCGTGAAGTAGTAGGTGAAGAAGTCGTAGCTCTTGGCCAGGGCGTTGAAGATCAGCGCGATGCTCGAGAAGACGACGCCGCAGCCGGCGAGCACGCACCAGGCCACGACGAGCTTGGGGCTGTGGCTGATGCCCAGCGCCAGCATCACCACCATGATGGCCGTCACGGTGAAGAGCGACTTGAAGGCCGCCCACAGCATCTCGGCGAAGACCACGTCGTCCAGGCCCACGGGCGCGTTCATGATGCCGTCCCAGGTCTTTTGCACGTGCATGCGCGAAAAGGCCGAGTACAGCGCCTCGAAGCTGGCGGCGTTCATCGCGCTCATGCAGATCGAGCCGCTGGCCAGGAAGAGGATGTAGGGCACCGGGGTGCCGTTCACCTGCACGCTGCCCACCAGCGCACCCATGCCGTAGCCGAAGGCGACCAGCCAGATCAGCGGCTCGGCGATGTTGCCGATGAGGCTGGGCACCGCGAGCTTGCGCCACACCAGCAGGTTGCGCAGGAACACCGGCGCCCAGCGAGTGGAAAGCGCCGGCGGGCGCCAGATGGAGGGCGCGTCGTCAGCCGTCTTCACGGATCTGTCTCCCGGTGAGCTTGAGGAACAGGTCTTCCAGGTTGGCGGGCCGGTGGAAGGTGCGCAGGCCGCCATGCGTGGCCATCAGGGCATCGAGCAGGCGGCGCGCGTCCTGGGTGTAGAAGAAGACCGTCTCGCCGCTGACCTCCACCCGCGCCGCGAGCCCGCGCAGCGCCGCGTCGTCGGCCAGGGCCAGCGCGCCGGCGCCGTACACCTCGACCACGTCGGGCTCCAGGTGCTGGGCAATGAGTTCGCGCGGCTTGCCCTCCGCGATCTTGCGGCCGTGGTCGATGACCAGCAGGCGCGAGCACAGGCGTTCGGCCTCGTCCATGAAATGGGTCGTCAGCAGGATCGACTTGCCCTGCTGCAGCAGCGTCTGCAGGCGTTCCCACATCAGGTGGCGCGCCTGCGGGTCCAGGCCGGTGGTGGGCTCGTCGAGGATCAGCAGGTCGGGGTCGTTCACCAGCGCGCGTGCCAGCGACAGGCGCCGGCGCATGCCGCCGGAAAGCTCGCCGGGCTTGGCGTCGGCCTTGTGCGACAGCGCCGCGAACTCCAGCAGCCTGGGCACGCGCTCGGCGAAGGCGCGGCCGCCGAGGCCGAAGTAGCGCGCATAGACGACCAGGTTCTCGGCGCAGGTGAAGTCCGGGTCGAGCGAGTCGAACTGCGACACCACGCCCAGCCGGGCCTTGATGGCGCGTGCGTCGCGCGGCATGGCCAGGCCGCCCAGGGCCTCGATCTCGCCGGCGTCGGGGGCGGTGAGGCCCAGGCACATGCGGATGGTGGTGGTCTTGCCTGCGCCGTTGGGGCCGATCACGCCGAGGCATTCGCCCGGCGCGATCTCGAACGAGAGGTCGTCGACGACCGTGTGGTCGCCGTAGCGCTTGCGCAGGTGTCGCGCCTGGAAGAGGGGGGCTTGCACGCGGCGATTGTGGCAAAGCGGCCGGGCTCGCCCCGTCGGACGGGGGCTCACAGGCGCAGGCCGCCGAACTCCCGCCGCATCCAGTCGACGAAGGCCCGCGTGCGCGCCGGCAGCAGCCGCGCATGCGGGTAGATCACGCTCACCGGCCGCGGCGGCGGCTCGAAGTCCTCCAGCAGCTTCTGCAGCCGCCCGTCGGCCACATGGGCCCGCACCTGGTAGGAGAAGAACATGCCCGGGCCCATGCCGGCGGCGCAGGCCTCGACGGCCGGCGCCAGGTGGTTGAAGGCGAGGCGGCTGTCGACGGGCACGTTGAAGGCCTTGCCGCGCTCGTGGAAGGTCCAGTGCGGCGGGCCGTCCACCCGTCCCTGCACCACGGCCTCGTGCGCGAGCTCGCGCGGGTGCGCCGGCGCACCGCCGCGTGCCCGCAGCCAGGCGGGGCTGGCCACCACCACGCGCCGGATCGTGCCCAGGCCCAGCGCGACCAGCGACGAATCCTCCAGCGGGCTGATGCGGATGCCGACGTCGATGCCCTCCTCCAGCAGGTTGACGCTGCGGTCGTGCAGCAGCACGGTGCAGCGGATCTGCGGGTGCTGCTGCATGAAGCGCACGATGGCCGGCGCCACGTACATGTGGCCGAAGAGCACGGGGGCCGTGACCGTGAGGTGGCCCGCCGCCTCACGCGCCTCGTCGCTCAGCGCGCGGTCGGCGGCGTCGGCCGCGAGCAGCACCTCGCGCGCGCTGGCCAGGTAGCGCCGTCCTTCGTCGGTCAGCGCGATGCGCCGCGTGGTGCGTTGGAACAGGCGCGCACCCAGGTGCGCTTCCAATGCCGCGAGCGACCGCACCACCGCGGGCAGCGAGCTGCCCATGGCATCGGCCGCGCGCGTGAGGCTGCCGTGGTCGGCGATCTGCACGAAGGTGTGCATGGCTTTGAGTCGGTCCATGCGGCCATTAGACCGAAAAGTGGAGCAGTGTTGTACGTGCGGCCCCATTCATCCGATCGGCGAATCAAAGAACAATGCCGGTCATCCCCCCACCCATCCGCCGAGGAACCCGCCATGTCCCATCCACAACCCGCCACCCCGCTGCGCCTGTACGGCGCGCCCGTCTCGGGCCACGTGCACCGCGTCCGGCTGTTCCTGTCGATCCTCGGCCTTTCCTTCGAGGAGCAGGCGCTGGACCTGCGCGCCGGCGAACACAAGGCGCCCGACTTCCTCGCGCTCAACGCCTTCGGCCAGGTGCCGGTGCTGCGCGACGGCGACACGGTGGTGGCCGATTCCAACGCCATCCTCGTGTACCTCAATGCGCGCTACGCCCCCGATGCGGCGCGCTGGCTGCCGGCCGATCCCTTCGGCGCGGCGCAGGTGCAGCGCTGGTTGTCGGTGGCGGCCGGACCGCTCGCCTTCGGGCCGGCGGCGGCGCGGGTGGTTGCGCTGTTCGGCCTGCCGACCGACCCCGCGGAACTGGTCGCGCGCTCGCAGCGCCTGCTGGCCGTGATGGACGCCCACCTGGCGCAGCAAGCCTTCCTCGCGGCCGGCCACGCGACGCTGGCCGACCTCGCCAACTACGCCTATGTGGCGCGCGCGCCGGAAGGCGGCGTGTCGCTGGAGCCGCACGCGGCGCTGCGCGACTGGCTGGCGCGCATCGAGGCGCTGCCCGGCTTCGTGCCCATGCCGGTGACGGCCGCGGCGCGGCCTGCCTGAAGCGATCGGGGGACAAGACCATGAACACGCAGCCGACCTTCGCCGAAGCCTTCCACGCCGGAGAACGCGCCCTGCAGGCCGAGGATGGCGTGCGCGGTCAGCTGGCGCTGCTGGGCACGCGGGTGATCCGCGACCACATGCCGCAGCAGCACCGCGACTTCTTCGCGCAGCTGCCTTTGCTGGTGCTGGGCAGCGTCGATGCGCAAGGCCAGCCGTGGGCCAGTGCGCTCGCGGGCGCACCGGGCTTCGTGCAGGCGCCCGATGCGCGCATGCTGCGCGTCGATGCCCTGCCCGCGGCCGACGATCCGCTCGCTGCCGCCCTGTCGCCCGGCGCGCCGCTGGGCGTGCTCGGCATCGAGCTGCCCACGCGCCGGCGCAACCGCTTGAACGGAACGGTGTCGGCACTGGACGCCGCGGGCTTCACGATCGCCGTGCAGCAGAGCTTCGGCAACTGCCCGCGCTACATCCAGACGCGCACGCCGACGGCGGTGCCCGTCGCGGCGCGCCCCGCGCCCGAGCGGTTGACGCGGCTCGACGCCGAGGCCTCGCGTCTGATCGCCGGTGCCGACACCTTCTTCATCGCCACCGCGCATCCCGCCGCGGGCCAGGGCGCGGCACGCGACGAAGGGGTGGACGTGTCGCACCGCGGCGGCGCGCCGGGCTTCGTGCTGGCGCTGGGCGAGGGCGAACTGGCGGTGCCCGACTTCGACGGCAACCGCTTCTTCAACACCCTGGGCAACCTGCTGCTGCAGCCGGCGGCCGGGCTGCTGTTCATCGACTTCGAGCGCGGCGACCTGCTGCACGTGCAGGTGCGCGGCCACATCGAGACCGACGGTGCGGTGATGGCGCGCATGCCGCCGGTCGAGCGCTGGCTGCGCTTCGAGGTGACGGGCGCGCTGCGCCGGCGGGCGGCCTTGCCCTTGCGCTGGGGCCCGGCGGCGCTCTCGCCCCATCTGCCCTGAGCCGGGCGCCTGCGCTCAGGTTTCCCATGACGGGATGCGTGTGTTGACCGACGCACGGTAGCGGCCCGCGTGGCGTGCCACCGCCTCGCGGTCGAGCCCCTGCTCGCGCAGCGCCTGCACGGCAGCGCCGGCGAGGAGGGTGGCGAGCGCCTGCCCCGGGCAGGCATGCGGCCCGTGCCCGAAGCCCAGCAACTGCCGCGCCGGGCGTTCGGGGTCGAAGCGGTCGGGCGCGGGGTTCATGGCCGGATCGCGCTGGGCGGCCGCCAGCACCAGCAGCACGACGTCGCCCGCGCGCAGCGGCTGGCCTTCGAGCACCGTGTCCTCGGCCACGAAGCGGCGCGTGTTCTGCACTGCGGCGTCGTGGCGTGCCACCTCCTCGATCCAGGCGGGTGGCGTGGCGTCCGGCGGCGGTGCGCCGTGGCGCGCCCAGGCGAGCAGGCTGTTGCCGACCAGCCCTGCGGTCGCGTCGCAGGTCTGCGAGAGCAGGCCGACGAGGTTGGCGATCAATGGCCGGGCGCTGCGTGCTTGTGCTCCGCCCCCCGCTTGCACGGCCTGCAGCAGCGAGGCGTCGTGCGGCGCGGCGTCGGCGACGAGGCGCGTCATGCGCGCCATCAGCGACTCGGCCGCGCGGTGGGCGCGGTTCAGGTCGTCCGTGCCGGCCAGCGGCGACAGGCAGGCGACGAACTCCCGCACCCAGGCTGCGACGCGCGGCAGCTCGGCCGCGGCGAAGCCCAGGGCCTGGGCGACGGCCTGCACCGGCAGTTCGAACAGGGCGTCGTCCAGCGTGCCGCGGCCTGCCTGGGCGCGGGCCAGCGCGAGGGCCCGCGCGCGCACCTGCGGGAGGGGCAGGCCGGCGAGCGCCTGTCCGATCGCCGGGCGGTGCGCATCGTGCACCGGCCCGTCGTTCATGCGGATCAGCAGGCCGAAGAGCTCGCCCGCCGGTCGACCCAGCAGCGCGGCGGGCACGGGCTCGGTCACCGGCCGCACGCGCAGCGCCGGCGTCGCCAGCAGCCGCCGGACCACGTCGCCGCGCGTCGCCATCCACACACCGCGTGGCGGCACCCAGGCCAGGGCCGGGCCGTCGCGCCAGGTCGCGTAGTGCGGGTAGGGGTCGGGGTGGGTGACGGCCGCGATCGGGTCCATCGGGGCGTCGGGGGAGAGCGGGGCGTCCATCGGGCCACTGTGCGGCGCCCGCGTCCGCCACGCTTCGGTCGCCGGCGAAACGTCGACCTGCCGGCCCGCCTACCATGGCCGCATGCCCGATGCCGACCCCGCCGACCTCCAGCTCGCCCGGCTCGCCGGCGCCATCGCCGAACCCGCGCGCGCCCGCATGCTGTGCAGCCTGCTCGACGGCCATGCGCGCACCGCCACCGAGCTGGCGGCGGTGGCGGAGGTGGCCGCGTCCACCGCGAGCGGCCACCTGGCGCGGCTGTGCGAGGACGGCCTGGTCCTGGTGCTCGCGCAGGGCCGGCACCGCTACTTCCGGCTCGCCGGCGACACGGTGGCCGGCGCGCTCGAGCACCTGCTGGTGCTGGCCGGCACGCGAACGGCCGCAGCGCCTTTCCGTCCGAACACCCCGAGCCGACTGCGCGCCGCGCGGACCTGCTACGACCACCTGGCGGGCGTCGCGGGCGTGGCGCTGCACGACCGGCTGCATGCGCGGGGCTGGCTCACCGGCCTGGCGAGCGGCGCCTACGAGCTCGGCGAGGCGGGCACCGAGGCGCTCGGGGACCTGGGCCTGGACGTGCAGGCCGTCCGGCGCACACGCCGGCGCTTCGCCTGCGCCTGCCTCGACTGGAGCGAACGCCGCCCGCACCTCGGCGGCGCGCTGGGCGCGGCCCTGCTGCAGCTCGCGCTGCGCCGCGGCTGGCTGCGGCAGGACCTGGACGGCCGGGCGCTGGCGCTGACCCCGCGCGCGCAGCGCGAGGCCCCAGCGCTGTTCGGTGGCGCCGACGCGCTGGCCGCCTGACGGCCACGGCCGCGCGTTCGGCCGTCCGCGCTATGGACCCCTGCCGTCATCGGCCGTAGGCTGGCCGGGCCGCGATGTCGCGGCGACCGTCACCGCATCCGCGAGCGCTTCCATGACAGTTCCTGCCTCCCGTGCACTGCCCGCCGTCGTTCTGGCCCTCGTCCTCGCTGTCGCCGGCATGCCGGCGCATGCCCAGGCCTTCGATGGCGAGTGGATCGCCAGCTACACCTCGGGCGGTGGCCACGCGCGCGAGGCGGACGTGCGCATCGCCGGCCGTGCAGGCACCTGGGCGCTGCGCCCGCGACCCGGCAAGGACAAGAAGGACCCCTGCGTGGGCCGGCCCTTTCCGCTGATGCTCGGCCAAGGCGGCGCGGGCGCGGTGGTGCTGCGCGTCGAGGCATCCGCCACGGTGAGCGGCTGCGACGACCGCACGCTGACCCTTCAGGCGCAGGACGCGACGACGCTGGCGGGCGAGTTCAGCAACGGCACGGCGGTCACGCTCACCCGGCGCTGAGCGCCAGCTTTTCAAGAGAAATCGGCCGCCAGCGCCCGTCCGGCGGGCGCAGGCAGCTATCGAATCGATAGCAAGCCGGCCCCTGGCCGCACCGCGCCGACAATCGACCGATGCCTTTCGCCTCCCTGGGCCTCGCGCCCGCCCTGGCCCGCGCGGCCGCCGACCACGGCTATGCCGCGCCCACCCCGATCCAGCAGGCGGCCATTCCAGCCCTCCTCGCAGGGCGCGACCTGCGCGGGCAGGCCCACACCGGCTCGGGCAAGACGGCGGCCTTCGCGCTGCCGCTGCTGCAGCGCTGGGCGCAGGCGCCGCACCGCGATGGCCACGGCCGCGCGCTGCACACGCTGGTGGTGGTGCCCACGCGCGAGCTCGCCACCCAGGTGGCCGAGGCCTTCGCGCGCTTCGGCGCGGCGCTGGACGTGCGGCCGAAGGTCGTGCGCGGCATCGGCGGCGTGTCGATCAACCCGCAGCTCATGGCGCTGCGCGGCGGCGCCGACATCGTGGTCGGCACGCCGGGCCGGCTGCTCGACCTGGCGCAGCACAACGCGCTCAAGCTCGCGGCCGTGCAGGCCCTGGTGCTCGACGAGGCGGACCGCCTGCTCGACCTGGGCTTTGCCGACGAGCTGGCGCGCCTGCTCGCGTTGCTGCCGGCGCGCCGCCAGACGGTGCTGCTGTCCGCCACCTTCCCCGCGGCGGCGGCCGCCCTGGCGGACCGCCTGCTGCGCGACCCGCTGGCTGTGGAGGGCGCCGCGCTGCCGGCCGACGCGCCCGACATCGCGCAGCGCGCCATCGCCATCGACACCGGGCGGCGCACGCAACTGCTGCGCCACCTGCTGGCCACCGAAGGCTGGGCGCGGGCGCTGGTCTTCGTCGCCACCAAGCACGCCTGCGAGACGGTGGCCGACAAGCTGCGCAAGGCCGGCATCGCGGCGGAGCCGCTGCATGGCGTGCTGGGGCAGGGCAAGCGCGAGCAGGTGTTGGCGGACTTCAAGGCCGGGCGCGTGCAGGTGGTGGTGGCGACCGACCTGGCCGCGCGGGGCATCGACGTCGCCGACCTGCCGGTGGTGGTGAACTACGACCTCGCCCGCGCCGCCGCCGACCATGTGCACCGGATCGGCCGCACCGGCCGCGCGGGCGCGAGCGGCCTGGCGGTGAGCTTCGTGCCGGCAGCGGCCGAGGCGCATTTCCGCCTGATCGAGAAGCGCCAGGGTCGGCGCGTGCCGCGCGAGCAGGTGGCCGGCTTCGAGCCCGTGGAGCAGGCACCCGCTGCGGCGCCGGGCGGCGGCGGGGTCAAGGGCCGGCGACCGAACAAGAAGGACAAGCTGCGCGCCGCGGCCGCGGGCAAGGGCCTTCCATGACGCTCGACTACCTCGTCTTCGACTACAGCGAGGGCGACGACGACACCGGCCTGTTCGACGCCCTTGCCACGGTGGCGCCCGAACGCGCTGCCGCGGTGCAGGCCGAGATCGATGCGGTGCTGGAGTGGGCGGCGCGCTTTCCTGGCCCGCGCGGGCCGGTGGAGGAAGGCGGGGCCTGGGACGCGGACTTGCAGGCGAGCGACGAGCCGGGCCAGCCGCCCAGGCGCAGCTTCACCTTCTCGATCGGCGGGGTGAGTGCCTTCTGCGAGGCTTTTCGGGAGCGCTTCGGCGACGCAGTGGCCTGAGGTGGCGGGGCTGTGAACGGGGCTGGTTGCGGCGCTGCTGGTGGATCGGCCGGCACGACCGGTTGGGGCGCTGG
>JAVHYA010000019.1 GCA_031119395.1 Pseudomonadota bacterium | reverse complement strand
GGCGGCATCTGCGACGTGGGCCTGGCCAACTCCTACTACGTGGGCCAGATGAAGGGCTCCAAGGAAGGCAGCGACGCGCGCAAGTGGGGCGACGCGATCAAGGTGGTCCGCCCGACCTTCGCCAAGGGCGGCGGCACGCACGTCAACATCAGCGGTGCGGCCGTCGCGAAGAGCGCGCCGAATCGCGGCAATGCGGTGAAGCTGCTTGAGTTCCTGGTGTCGGAGCCGGCGCAGCAGCTCTATGCGCAGGCCAACTACGAGTACCCGGTGCGCAAGGGCGTGGCGCTCGATCCGATCATCGGCCAGACCATCGGCGAGCTGAAGGTCGATCCGCTGCCCCTGACGGAGATTGCCAAGTACCGCAAACAGGCGAGCGCGCTGGTCGACAAGGTCGGCTTCGACAGGTAAGTGTTCCAAGCCCCATGCCGCTTCGCGGCTTCCCCTTCTGCTGCGCGAAGGGGGCGCGCCCGGTGGCCTGGCGAAGCCAGTTCCACGGGTGCCCTGAGGGCTTCGCTTCGCTCGCCGGCTGCATGACGCCTATGAGTCGCCACCACTGCGCGGACACCTGATGCGGGTCGCTGGCAGGCCAGGCCTGCGCAACGTGGGCCCGCTCTGGAGCGCCGCCGCCATCGCGGTGGCGCTGGGCGTGCTCGCGCCCGTGCTGTCGCTGGCCTGGCTGGCGGCGGGGGCCGACCTGTCGCACTGGACGCACCTCGCGCAGCACGTGCTGCCGCAGGCGGCGCTCAACACCGCCGTGCTGCTGGCCGGCGT
Source organism: Pseudomonadota bacterium (assembly GCA_031119395.1). Classification (GTDB taxonomy): domain Bacteria; phylum Pseudomonadota; class Gammaproteobacteria; order Burkholderiales; family Burkholderiaceae_C; genus Xenophilus. The sequence goes on along the minus strand of JAVHYA010000019.1, from coordinate 70,895 downwards.
CGGCACGCTGGTGCTGGTGATCGGCACCGGTTGCGCATGGCTGGTGTCGAGCTGCGACTTCCCCGGCCGCCGCGTGCTGAACTGGGCCCTGCTGCTGCCGCTGGCCATGCCGACCTACATCGTGGCCTTCGCGTACCTGGACCTGCTGCACCCCATCGGCCCGGTGCAGGGCGCACTGCGCTGGATGCTGGGCTACGACAGCCCGCGCGAATTCCGCCTGCCCGACCTGCGATCGATGGGCGGCGCGGTGTGCGTGCTGGGCATCGTGCTCTACCCCTACGTCTACCTCACCGCGCGCGCCATGTTCATGACCCAGCCCGCGCACCTGCTGGAGGCGGCGCGCTCGCTCGGTGAAGGCCGCTGGGGCGCCTTCCGCCGCGTGGCGCTGCCGCTGGCGAGGCCCGCGCTGGCGGTGGGCCTGAGCCTCGCGCTGCTGGAGACGCTCAACGACATCGGTGCGTCGGAATTCCTCGGCGTGAACACCTTGACGGTCGCCATCTACACGACCTGGATCACGCGCTCCGACCTGGCCGGCGCGGCGCAGATCGCCTGCGCCATGCTGGCGGTGGTGGTGCTGCTGGTCGTGCTGGAGCAGCATGGGCGCCGCCGCCAGCGCTTCGGCTCCGCCCAGCGCATGCGGGCGCTGGCGCCGCGGCGCCTGCACGGTGCCCGCGCCTGGGCGGCCACCGCGGTCGCCGGCCTGCCGGTGCTGCTGGGCTTCGTGGCGCCCGCGGCCTACCTGGTGGCCGAGACGGTCAAGCGCCTGCGCCTGGGCCAGGGCATCTCCAGCGGCCTGTGGACCAGCCTGGGCAACACGGTGGCGCTGGCCCTGGGCGTGACCACCGTCGCCGTGCTGGCCGGGCTGCTCGTGGCCTGGGCCGTGCGCCAGGGCGCCGCCAGCACGCGGCCCCGCCGCTGGCCGGCGCGCCTGGCCAGCCTGGGCTACGCCCTGCCCGGCACGGTGCTGGCCATCGGCCTGCTGTCGCCCGCGTTGGCGCTGGATGCCGGCGTGGCTTCGGCGCTCGGGCTGCCGGGGCTGCCGCTGATGGGCCTGGGCGTCGTGCTGGTGATCGCCTGCACCATCCGCTTCCTGGCGATGCCGGTGGGCGGCATCGACGCCGGCCTGGCGCGCATCCCGCCCGCGCTCGAGCAGGCCGCGCGCTCGCTGGGAGAAGGTACGCTCGGCGCCCTGCGGCGCGTGCACCTGCCGCTGCTGCGCCCGGCGATCGCCGCCAGCGCCCTGCTCGTCTTCGTCGATGCCATGAAGGAACTGCCCGCCACCCTGCTGCTGCGCCCGGCCAACTTCGACACGCTGGCCACCTGGCTGTACGCCGAGGCCGCGCGCGGGACCTACGAGGAAGGCGCCATCGCCGCGCTCGCCATCGTGCTGGCCGGCCTGCTGCCGGTGGTCTGGCTGGCGCGCACGCAGCTCGACGCCGGCAGCGTCGAATCGACCGTGGGCGTGCCCGCATGAGCCGCGCGCTCGACATCCGGGGCCTGCGCCTGGGCTACGACACGCCCCGCGGCCTGCACACGGTGGTCGACGGCTTCGCGCTGCAACTGGCGGCCGGCCGCATCGGCTGCCTGCTCGGGCCTTCGGGCTGCGGCAAGACCACGGTGCTGCGCGCCATCGCCGGCTTCGAGCCGGTGCGCGCCGGCGAGATCCGCCTCGGCGAGCGGCTGCTGTCCTCGGACGGCGTGCACCTGCCGCCCGAAGCGCGCCAGATCGGGCTGATGTTCCAGGAATACGCGCTGTTCCCGCACCTGTCGGCGGCCGGCAACGTGGCCTTCGGGCTGCGCCGCTGGACGCGCGCGGACCGCGAGGCCCGCGTGCGGGAGATGCTCACGCTGGTCGGCCTGCCCGAGATGGCGGCGCGCTTTCCGCACGAGCTGTCGGGCGGCCAGCAGCAGCGCGTGGCGCTGGCCCGTGCATTGGCGCCGGCGCCGGCGCTGATCCTGCTGGACGAGCCCTTCTCCAACCTCGACGGCGCGACGCGCGAGCGCCTGACGGTCGAGGTGCGCGACATCCTGCGCGCCGCGGGGCAGACGGCGATCCTCGTCACGCACCATGCGGCCGAGGCGCAGACCATGGCCGACCACACCGGGCACATGCACGGCGGGCGCCTGGTGCAATGGACCGACGCGGCGCCCCGGTGATCGGGCGCTGCGGCGCAGGCGCGCGCTGCACAGGGCACACTGCGGGCTTTCCGCTCTTCCCCACGAGAACGCCATGCGACTCCTCCACACCATGCTGCGCGTCGGCGACCTGCAGCGCTCGATCGATTTCTACACGAAGGTGCTGGGCATGAACCTGCTGCGCACCAGCGAGAACCCCGAATACAAGTACAGCCTGGCCTTCGTCGGCTACGGCGAGGGCAACCCCGGACAGGCCGAGATCGAGCTCACCTACAACTGGGGCACCGAGCGCTACGAGATGGGCACGGCCTACGGCCACATCGCGCTGGGCGTGCCCGACGCGTATGCGGCCTGCGAGAAGATCAAGGCCGCCGGCGGCAACGTCACGCGCGAGGCCGGTCCGGTGAAGGGCGGCACCACCGTCATCGCTTTCGTGACCGACCCGGACGGCTACAAGATCGAGCTGATCCAGCGCCAGGACGACGCGGGCAGCGGCCAGGGCCTGCGCTGATCCGCCGGGGCCGCCGGCCCCCGTGGCCGGGTGCCGCGCCGGCCGTCAGTCCACGCCGCGCGCGGCCCACTCCCGGGCCAGCAAGCCGTAGACGGCGGCGTCCGAGATGCTGCCGTTCACGGCCCAGCGTTCGCGCAGCACGCCTTCCCGCCGGAACCCGAGGCGCTCCAGCGCGCGGGCTGCCGCGGCGTTGCGCGCGTCGATCTCGGCTTCGATGCGGCGCAGGTGCAAGCGGTCGAAGCCGTACGCGAGCAATGCGCCTGCCGCCTCCTGCAGGTAGCCGTGCCCCCATGCGGCGGGCGCCAGCGCGAAACCCAGCTCGGCGCGGCCGGCCTGCCAGTCGACGGCGAACAGCAGGCATTCCCCGATCAGCTGCGGCGGGTCGTCCCGGTAGATGCCCAGGGTGATGGATTCGCCTTCCGCCAGCGCACGCTGCTCGTCGACGATGAACTCGCGCGCACACGACACCTCGGGCCATGCCGGCGTGTCCCAATGCCGAAGCACCTCGGGCTCGGTCAGGATGGCGTAGAGCGCGTCGGCATCGCTCGGCTGCATCGGCCGCAGTTGCAGGCGCGCGGTCCGCAGGACATGCGGCTGGGCAAACGCAGGTCGGGCAGGACCCGGCTGCCCCGCCTCGATGCTCATGCCGCCCCCGCGGCGCAGGTGTCGCCTGTCAAAGGCACACGGTGCCCTGGTGGAAGACGGCCTGCCATCCGTTGGCGCTGCGGCGCCAGACGGTCGAACGCAGCGTGATGCGCCCCGGCTGCTCCAGGGCATAGGTCAGCAGGCAATGCTCCGGGCCGAGTTCACGAAGGTGCCAGTCGCGCGTGATCCAGGCCTCCTCGGGCGGCCTGGCGGCGCGTTGCGACAGCACCTCCAGGCAGAACGCCCGGCTGTAGCGCCGGCCGGAAGCGCCGATCTCCCAGAAGTCGGGGGCCACGATGCGCCCGAAGTCCTCGGGCGTGGCCGCACGCGAGGCCGCATGGAAGCGGTCCTCCATGAAGCGCAGTTCCGCCAGCAGCGGCTGCAGCGGCGCAGGCGTGTCGAGTTCGGGTGACATGGGCTGCACGGGCGGGACTCAGGCCGCCGAGCCGAGGATCAGCTGCGTCTGCGTCACCACCGCGCACAGCCGCCCGTCGGCGTTCGTGATCGAGGTCTGCCAGACGTGCGTGGTGCGCCCACGGTGCAGCGCGACGCTCTCGCCGCGCACGCGGGTGCCGACCTTGGCGCCAGCGATGAACTTGGTGCTCGAGTCGGTGGTGGTCGTGCGCTGGCCTGCACCCAGGTTGACCACGGTGCCGACGGCGCCCAGCGTGTCGGCGAAGGCCATGTAGGCACCGCCGTGCAGGATGCCGCCGCTGGTGCACAGGTCCGGTCGCACCGCCATGTCGGCGACGACGCGGTCCGGCGCCACCTCGATCAGCTGCACGCCCATGAGACCGGGGAACAGCGGTTGGAGCAGGGTCTGCAACTGGTCGGCGGTCATGGGGTCTCCCCGATGCGACGGTCAGGCTCAGCAGCCCAGCCGCTCGGCCAGCGCCACGATGTCGCGCACGTGCAGCGAGTTCTCGGGCCGCGGCGACACGTCCTTGGGCTGGCCGGCGCCGAACTCCAGCGGGCGTTCGATGTAGCCGGTGGACAGGCCGCACACCCGCGCAGCCGCCAGGTCGTCGTGGTGGGCGGCGGCCAGCATGACCTCGCTGGGCGCCACGTCGAACACGGTCGCCACGCCGAGGTAGGTGCGCGGGTCCGGCTTGTAGGCCTTGAAGACCTCGGCCGAGAGGATGCAGTCCCAGGGCAGGCCGCCGCGCTTGGCCATCTCGGTCAGCAGGCCGAGGTTGCCGTTGGACAGCGTGCAGATCGTGTACCGGCGCTTGAGCCGGGTGAGGCCCTCGACCGCGTCGGGCCAGGGCGGCAGCCGGTGCCAGGCGGTGTTCAGGTGGTGCAGGGCCGCGGCGTCCAGCCGCCCCTCGGCACCGAAGTCGCGCAGCACGCCGTCGAGGATGCCGCGGTGCAGTTCGTCGAGCAGGGTGAAGCCGCCCTCGCCGCTGGCGATGCGCGCCATCACGCTGCGCATGGCCGGCTGGTAGCCCGCGCGCCAGGCCAGCGCGAAGGCGCTGCCGTCCACGCCGGGCAGGGCGCGCTCCACCTCCGCCGCGATGCCGCCGTGCCAGTCGACCACCGTGCCGAAGATGTCGAAGGCGATGACCTTCAGGGATTCCGGATCGAAATCGGGGTTCATTGTCTCGCTATCTTTTTCATAGCTGCCCGCGCCCGCTGGACGGGCGCCGCAGCCCGATTTGCTTTGGAAATCTGCGTCAGCGCGCGAGCTGGCTGGCTTCGCGCGCCAGCGCCTCGATGCGGGGCCAGTCCTTGGCGGCGATGGCCTCGGTGGGCACGATCCAGGAGCCGCCGACGCAGGCCACGTTGGCGAGCGCCAGGAAGTCCGCCGCGTTGCCGGCATGCACGCCGCCGGTGGGGCAGAACTTCACGTCGCCGAAGGGCCCCTGCCAGGCCTTGAGCATGTTGATGCCACCGGCCTGCACGGCGGGGAAGAACTTCAGTTCGGTGTAGCCGTCTTCCTGCGCCAGCATGATCTCGCTGCCGGTCGCCACGCCCGGCAGCAGCGGCAGGCCGAGGTCGTGGCAGGCCTTGCCCACCGAGCGCGTGTAGCCCGGGCTGACGCCGAAGCGCGCGCCGGCCAGGGCCGAGGCCTGGGCATCGGCGGCGCTGCGGATGGTGCCGGCGCCGGCCACGGCCTCGGGCACCTCCTTGGCGATGGCCTCGATGCATTCCAGCGCCTCGCGCGTGCGCAGGGTCACCTCGAGCATGCGGATGCCGCCGGCCACCAGCGCGCGCGCCAGCGGCACGGCGTCCTTCACGTCGTGCAGCACGATCACGGGGATCACGGGGGCGTCGCGCATCACGTCCAGCGCGGTCAGGGGTTCGGTCATCGGGAGGCTCCAGAGAAATGCGGGGAAGGCCTGCGCGGCGCGGGCGTGCGGCGCCGCGGGCCGAGGCTGGCACGATAAAGCAAAGCGCGGCGCGAAGCGAACCGCGGCGGCTCGCAACGTGTTCCTACAGCCAGGTGCAGGCGCCCTCCTCGGCGGCCAGCGCGTTGCGCCGCATGCCGGCGAAGAGCTCGCGGCCCAGGCCGTGGCCGTCCTCGGCGCGCTGGGCCTCGGACATCGTGGCCAGCGGGCGCGCCGCCCACTCGTCCCTGGGCACCCGCACCGTCAGCGTGCCGGCCACCGCATCGAGGCGCACGAGGTCGCCGTCGCGCACCTTCGCCAGCGGCCCGCCGGCGGCGGCCTCGGGCGAGACGTGGATGGCGGCGGGCACCTTGCCCGAGGCGCCGCTCATGCGCCCGTCGGTCACCAGCGCCACCTTGAAGCCCTTGCCCTGCAGCACCGACAGCGGCGGCGTGAGCTTGTGCAGCTCCGGCATGCCGTTGGCCTGCGGGCCCTGCCAGCGCACCACGCAGACCACGCCGCCCGCGGCGTTGTCCTGGCACAGGCGCTCCAGCTCGCCGGCCGCGAAGGCCTTCTGCAGCGCGGCCTGCGAATCGAAGACGCGCGCCGGCGCCTCGATCACGTGCCGGTCGTCGGGCACCGAGGACACCTTGATCACGCTGCGCCCCAGGTTGCCCTGCAGCAGCTTGAGGCCGCCCGATGGGCTGAAGGGATTCGTGGCGGGTCGCGTCACGGTGTCGTTGTTCGACACGGCGCGCTGCCAGTGCAGGGCGCCGTCCGCGCCCATCGACGGCACGCCCGACCACTCGGCGATGCCGCCGGCGCGCACCGTGCCCACGTCGGCATGCATGAGGCCGGCGCCGAGCAGTTCGCCGATGACGAAGCCCGGCCCGCCCGCGCTCTGGAACTCGTTCACGTCGGCGCTGCCGTTGGGGTACACGCGGGTGAGCAGCGGCACCACGTCCGAGAGCTGCGAGAAGTCGTCCCAGTCGATGAGGATGCCCGCGGCGCGCGCCACCGCCACCCAGTGGATCAGGTGGTTGGTGGACCCGCCGGTCGCCAGCAGCGCGACCATGGCATTGACGATGCAGCGCTCGTCGACCATCTCGCCGATGGGCGGCACGGCGTAGGGCTGGCCCGAGGCCCTCCCCAGCACCGTGCGCACCGCTTCTCGGGTCAGCGCCTCGCGCATGCGATCGCCCGGCTGGATGAACGCCGTGCCCGGCACGTGCAGCCCCATCGCCTCCAGCAGCATCTGGTTGCTGTTGGCCGTGCCGTAGAAGGTGCAGGTGCCCTCGCCGTGGTAGGCGGCCATCTCGGCGTCGAGCAGGCCCTGGCGGCCGACCAGGCCCTGCGCGGCCTGCTCGCGCACCTTCGACTTGGCGCTGTTCGACAGGCCCGAGGGCATCGGCCCCGCGGGCACGAAGACCATCGGCAGGTGGCCGAAGTGCAGTGCGCCGATCAGCAGACCGGGCACGATCTTGTCGCACACGCCCAGCAGCAGCGCGGCGTCGAACATGTCGTGGGTGAGCGCCACCGCGGTGCCCATCGCGATCACGTCGCGGCTGAAGAGCGACAGCTCCATGCCCGGCGTGCCCTGCGTCACGCCATCGCACATGGCGGGCACGCCGCCGGCCACCTGGGCGGTGGCGCCCCGGCGCCGCGCCTCCTGCTTGATGATGTCCGGGTAGCCCTGGAAGGGCGCGTGCGCCGACAGCATGTCGTTGAAGGCCGTGACGATGCCGATGTTGGGTGCGCGCTCGGCCACGATGCGCAGCTTGTCGTTGGCAGGCACGCCGGCCACGGCGTGCGCCACGTTGGCGCAGCCCATGCGGTCGGAGCCGCGGTCGCGCCGGCGCAGGGCCTGCAGGCGCGCGAGGTAGTCGGTGCGCAGGTCACGGCTGCGCGCACGGATGCGCTCGGTGACGGCGAGCAGCGTGGGATGGATCGTGGTCATGGCAGGGACGGTTGCGTGGGGGTGGAAGCCGGCGCGCTCGGCGCCGCATCGAACGGAACATCATGGCCGCCATCGATCGGCCGGCGGTGTGAGACAACGGCACGAAGCATGCCAGCGCGCGCGCACGGCGCCGATACCTTCTTGCGCCCGTTCCATGACATGGCGCAAGCGGCGACGCGGGAGGCCTTGCCGTGCCGGCGCATTCAGGCGCCGGGCTCGGCGATCGGCTCGATGCGCCCCATCAGGAACACGAAGGCGCAGATGCCGATCACCAGGATCGCGCCGGCCAGCAGGAAGGCGTTCACGAAGGAGCCGGTGGCCCCCACGATGAAACCGGTGGCGATGGGGGCGGCCGCGCCCATGAGGTTGTTGCCGAAGTTCATCAGCCCGCCCACCGTGCCGACGCCGCCCCTGGGCGCGATCAGCGAGGGCAGCGACCAGCTCACCGGCGCCGCCGCGGCCAGGCCGCCCAGCGCGATGGAGATCCACACGATGGCCCAGACCGGGTCGGTGGTCTGCGTGGCGCCGAACACCGCCAGCCCCAGCACCATGCCGCACACGAGCACCGTCTTGCGCACCTTCGACTCCTCGTGCCCCTTGGCGATCAGGTGGTCGATGAGCCAGCCGCCCACGAACAGGTCGCTCAGCGTGGCCACCATCCACGGGATCGCCGCGAAGCCGGCCGACTTGAGGATGCTCATGTGCATGGCCTGCACCAGGTAGCCGGGCAGCCAGGTCAGGAACAGGTAGAAGGAATAGCCGTAGGCCGCGAAGCCCAGCATCAGCCCCCAGACCTTCGGCTGGCGCAGCAGGTAGCCCAGCATGCCGCTGGCGCCGCCGGCCGGCGCGCCCTCGGGGGCCGCCCCCCCTTCGACGATGTGGCGGCGCTCGGCGGCGCTGAGCTTCTCGTCCTGGCTCGGGTCGCGGTAGATCAGCAGGAAGGCGAAGAAGTACAGGAAGCTCAGCGCCGCGCACACGCCGAAGCCCCAGCGCCAGCCGAAGCCCACCACCACGAAGGCCACCAGCGGCACGCCGATCACGTTCGAGAACTTGGCCGCCGCGTCGAAGATGGCCGTGGCCAGCGCGCGTTCGCCGCGCGGGAACCAGTAGCCGGTGGCCTTGGAACTGACCATGAAGCCCGGCGCCTCGGCGATGCCCAGCAGCATGCGCGCCGCGAAGATGCCGGCCCAACCGCCCGCCAGCGCCGTGAGCGTGGAGGCGATGCCCCAGGCGAAGGCGCCCCAGCGCCCGATGCGCGTCGGGCCATAGCGGTCCAGCAGCATGCCGGCGGGCACCTGCAGCAGCGCGTAGGTCCAGAAGAAGGCCGAGAGGAAGAAGCCGATCTGCTCGGGGGTGAGGTGGAATTCCGCCTGGATCTGGGGTGCCGCCACCGACAGGCTGAGCCGGTCGAAGTAGTTGACCAGCACGCCCGCGCCCAGCAGGCCGCCGATGCGCCAGCGCCGGCCGGGCACGCGGCCCTGCGGCGCCGCCGATGCGGCATTCGGTGCGGTCGAGGAGGATGTTGTCGTCATGGTGTCTCCGTCGAGGGGATCAAGGGGAAGGGAAAGAAAGGCAGGTCAGGCGCCGCGCGCTCCGTCCTGCGCCAGCCAGGCGCGCACCTGCGCCACCGACTCCGCCAGCGGCGCCGTGGCCTGCACCGTCACCACGCCCGCTTCGCCCACGGGCGACTCGAGCGTCTGGAACTGGCTGTCCACCAGGCTGGCGGGAAAGATGTGCACCGCCTCGCGGGCCTGCACGCGGGCCACGGCCTCGTCGCGGCCGATCTGCATGAACACGAAGCGCAGGCCGGGCACCGCGGCGCGAAGCAGCTCGCGGTAGCTGCGCTTGAGGGCCGAGCAGGTCAGCACCGCGCCGCCTCGGCGGGCCGCCAGCTCCTCGCCCAGCCGGGCCAGCCAGCCGGCACGGTCGGCATCCGTCAGCGGCGTGCCGCTGCGCATCTTGCGGATGTTGGCTTCGGGGTGGAAGTCGTCGCCCTCGATCAGCGGAAGGCCCAGGTCGGCCGCCAGGGCCTGGCCCAGGCTGGACTTGCCGCAACCCGACACGCCCATGATGACGAGCCAGTGGGGCGAGGAGGCGGGGGGCTGCATGCGGATGTCTCCTTGGATAGCGCTATCTTTTTCCGGCGAATGAGGCCGTCGTCTGCAGGACAGCGTCATCCTCCAGCGAACTGCTTGCACCCATGCCGCGATCCAGGCGGAATCGGGGCTTACCCCGGGCTTGGATAGCGCTATCCTAAAAGATACTGCTGACCCGCCACCCTAGGGTTTCCACTCATCGCCCCATGCACACCGAATCGCCCCGACGCCGCCGCAGCGGGCGCGTGACCCTGGCCGAGGTCGCGCGAGAAGCGGGCGTGAGCCCCATCACCGTGTCGCGCGCCCTGCGCGGCGAGCGCGCCGTCGCCCCCGAGCTCGCGGCCCGCGCGCGCGCCGCCGCCGACGCGCTGGGCTACGTGCCCGACCCGGCGGCCCGCGCCCTCGCCTCGCACCGCAGCACGCACGTGGCGGTGCTGATCCCCCTGCTGAGCAACACCCTGTTCGTCGACCTGCTGGAGGCCCTGCAGCGCACCTTGCGCCTCCACGGCTACCAGACGCTGATCGGCATCACCCACTACGACCCGCGCGAGGAGGAGCAGCTGCTGCGCGAACAGATGGCGCACCGCCCCGCAGGCCTGGTCGTCACCGGCTTCGAGCGCAGCGAGGAGACGCGCGCGCTGATCCAGGCCAGCGGCGTGCCCTGCGTGCATGTGATGGAGACGAGCCGGGCGCCCGGGGTGCACTGCGTCGGCTTCTCGCAGCAGGACGCGGGGCATGCGCTGACGCAGCACCTGCTGGCGGGCGGCGCGCGGCGCATCGCCTTCGCCGCCGCCCAGCTCGATGCGCGGGTGATGCAGCGCGCCGAAGGCTACCGGCACGCCCTGCGCGAAGCCGGCTGCTACGACCCCGCGCTGGAGATGCTGCGGCCCGAGCCCTCCTCCATCGCGCTGGGCGGCCGCATGTTCGCGCGGCTGATGGACGAATCGGCGCCCGAGGCCATCTTCTTCTGCAACGACGACCTGGCGCAGGGCGCGCTGATGGTGGCGCCACGCCTGGGCATCTCGGTGCCCGGGCAGGTGGCGGTGGCCGGCTTCAACGACCTGCCGGGCAGCGACCAGCTCCTGCCCAGCCTGACCAGTGTGCGCACCCCGCGCGAAGCCATTGGCGAGGAGGCGGCGCGCATGCTGCTGCGCCTGATGCGCGGGGAGCCGGTGCCCCGGCCGTGCGTGGAACTGCCGTGGAGCCTGGTCGTGCGCGAAAGCACGACGACGCCCCCTTCCGCCCCATGAAGCAGAACGCCCGGCCGAGGCCGGGCGTCAGGGTCCGAAGCAGGTCGGAAGGGAGGCCGCAGCGGCCTCAGTCGACCAGCTTGACCTCGACCCGCCGTGCCTCGGCGTTGTTGCCGCTGCCGGTGGTGACAGCCGGCTTCTCGAGCGCCACCTTCTCGGTCGGCACGCCCAGGCCGGTGAGCACGTCGCGCACGGTCTGCGCACGCTGCTTGGCCAGTTCCTCGTTCTTCGCCGGGTCGCCCGTCGTGTCGTGGAAACCGGAGACCAGCGCCTTGCGGCCGTTCTGCACGCCCTGGATCACCAGCGCCAGCGCTTCGGCGGCACCGGGCGCGATGTCGGCACTTCCGGTGGCGAAGTAGAAGTTCACCACCCCCTGGTCCACGCGGATGCTGGCGCCGTCGGGGATGACCACGGCCACCGTCTCGGTGACCACCGCCACGGTCGGTGCCGCCGGCGCGGTCGCCGCAGGGGGCACCTTGGGTGCATGCGACAGGCCGTACTTGTAGACGACGACACCCAGCACGGTCATGACGACCAGGGCGATCAGCGCAAAAAGAAAACCCAGCGCAAAACGTTGTTGATCGTCGTCATCCGCACGCGTGGACATCGGGTGGTCTCCCAGGGAAAGAGGTCGGTAAATAATTGGTTCGTGAACCATGACGCCGAAATTGTAGGTGGCGCCGGCCTGGGCCCTCCCGGCCTGGACCCGCTGCCCACCCCGCTGCGCGATCCCAAGCCCCTGCTGGACCGGGTCATTCACGAATGGGGCGGGCACGCGGACCTCTGGATCTTCGGCTACGGATCGCTGATCTGGAAGCCCGAGTTCGACTTCGTGGAGCGCCGCCCCGCCCGCGTGCACGGCTGGCACCGCGCGCTCAAGATGTGGAGCCGCGTCAACCGCGGCAGCGTGCAGAACCCCGGCCTGGTCTTCGGCCTGCTGACCGGCGGCAGCTGCCAGGGCATGGCCTTCCGCATCCCGGCCGCCGACGTGCTGGAGGTGCTGGGGCGCCTGTGGCTGCGTGAGATGCCCACCGGCGTGTACGACCCGCGCTGGCTCACCTGCATCACGCCCGGCGGACCGGTGCGCGCCCTGGCCTTCACGCTCTCGCGCAAGAGCCCCAACTTCACCGGCACCCTGCCCGAGGCGCGCTACCGCGAGATCTTCGCCAGCGCCGTGGGCCGCTACGGCAGCTCGCTCGACTACGCGCGGCAGACGCTGCTGGAGCTCAAGCGCCACCACATCCACGACGCGGCCCTGGCGCGCCTGCTGCGGCTGGCCGAGATCACGGCCTCGGCTGACGCGGCGGCGGCCGCGTCCGCCGCTACCCTGTCACCCACCGCGACCGGCGATGGCCGCGCGCCCACCCGACCCTCCAACGAAGGAAGAAGCTGACATGAACAAGCACACATTCGCCGTTGCCGGCGCCGCCGTCCTCGCCTGCGCCGCGCTCTCGGCCTGCGGCAGCATGGGCATGGGCCGCCCGACGGCCACCGCCAACCTCGCGCCCACGGCCGCCATCAATCCGAATCCGACGACCGGCAAGGTGACCTTCACCGCCCTGGACCACGGCGTGCGCGTCGCCGGCGAAGTGCGGGGCCTGACCCCCGGCGAGCACGGCTTCCACATCCACGAGAAGGGCGACTGCGGCGACAACGGCAACGCCTCGGGCGGCCACTTCAACCCGGCCGGCGGCACGCACGGCAAGTTCGGCGCCGCCGGCAGCCATGCGGGCGAACTGCCCAGCCTGGTGGCGGGTGCCGACGGCACGGCGCGCTTCAGTGTCGAGGTGCACTCGATCTCGCTCACCGACGGTGCGGCCAACAACGTGGTGGGCCGCGCGCTGGTGGTGCACCGCGACCGCGACGACTACACGACGCAGCCGGCCGGCAACTCCGGTCCGCGCATCGCCTGCGCGGTCATCGCCCGCTGAAGCACACCACGGCCCCGGGGCGCGTTCAGGCCGGCTCCCGCAGGTCCTGCGGCACGGCCCCGCTCTCCCGGGCGTGGCGCTCGTGGTCGGCGATGCGGTCCGCGGTGGTGATGGTGCGAGCCACCCCGCCGCCGGGCTGCAGGTACTCCACGGTGCCGTTCACCACCACGAAGAGGATCAGCTCTTCGTCGCCCACGGCCTCCCACCAGTCGACATTGCCGCCCGACTCGTGCACGTAGCCGCCGGGGCCGACCACCTCGCCCGTGCACAGCCGGCGCTGGCCCTGCAGGTTCAGCGCATGGATCTCGCCCGTGTGGCGGTGCAGGCCGAGCCGCGCGCCGGGCGACATGCGCATCAGCTCGACCCAGCCACGCCCCTGCGCCAGGAAGCGCAGCGGCCGTGACCACTTGCCGGGGCCCTCCGGAATCCACAGCCCCTCGGCGGACCAGGGGCCGGACGGCAGGAAGGCATGGCGTGCATTGATCATGGAAATCTCCGATGCGTCGATGGAACGTGCTGGCACGATAGGCGCCGCACCGGACCACGAAAAGCACCGCATTCCATGAATCCAGGGGATCCACTTTCGGCGCTGGACCTGCATCTGCCACCGCCCGGCTCGCGCCAGCGCATGCGGGCCCTGCACCGCCAGCTCAAGGACGCGATCCTCTCGGGCCGCATCGCGCCCGGCCTGCGCCTGCCGTCCACGCGCGCCCTGGCCGAGGCGCTGGGCGCGAGCCGCAACGCCGTGGTCGCGGTCTACGGCCTGCTGCTGGGCGACGGCTACATCGAGGCGGCGGCCGGCTCCGGGCACCACGTCGCGCGCCTGCCGGCCGCCCGGCGGCCCGTCGCCCCGCGCGGCGAGCCGGCGTGGCTGAACCCGGCCTACCGCGGCCTCGCCGGCACGCCGGATCGCGACGCCCCGCCGGTGCCGCGCTGGGACTTCCGCGTCGGCGTGCCCGACAAGTCCGAGCTGGCCTTCGACGCCTGGCGCCGTCTTTCGGCGCGCAGCCTGCGCACGCTGGCGCGGCGCGCGGTGGGCTATGGGCCGGCGCAGGGCCAGCCGGCGCTGCGAACGGCCATCGCCCGGCACGTGTCCTTCACGCGCGCGGTGGCCTGCAGCGGGGAGGACGTGCTGGTCAGTGCCGGCGCGCAGCAGGCCTTCAGCCTGCTCGCCCAGGTGCTGGTCACGCCGGGCCGCACGGTGGTGGCGGTGGAGCATCCCGGCTATCCGCCTGCGCGGATGGCCTTCGAGGCGGCGGGCGCACGCATCGTCCCGGTGCCGGTCGACGAGGAGGGGCTGGTCGTCGAGCGCCTGCCGGCCGAGGCGCGCGTGATCCTGACCACGCCCGCGCACCAGTTCCCGCTCGGCATGGTGATGTCGGCCGCGCGCCGGCGTGCGCTGCTGGCCTTCGCGCAGCGCCACGGCGCGGTGATCGTCGAGGACGACTACGACGGCGAGTTCCGCTTCGACGGCCGCGCGCTGGACGCGCTGCAGACGCTGGACCGCGCCGCCTCGGTGTTCTTCGTCGGCACCTTCTCCAAGTCGCTGTTCCCCGCACTGCGGCTGGGCTACGTGGTGGCGCCGGCCTGGGCGCGGCTGCCGCTGGTGGCGGCCAAGGAGCGCATGGACTGGCACTGCAACCTGCTGTCGCAGGAGACGCTGGCGGCCTTCATCGCCGAGGGCCACCTGGCCCGGCACGTGCGGCGCATGGGCGACCGCTACGCACGGCGCCGCGCACTGCTGCTCGAGCGGCTCAACGGCGAGCTGGCGCCCTGGCTGCGGCCCCTGCCCGGCAGCGCCGGGCTGCATCTGGCGGCGCAGCTGGCGGACCGGCACGACGCCGGGGCCGTGGCCGCGCAGGCGCGCGCGGCCGGGCTCGGGATCGCCTGCGTGGCCGACTATGGCCGCGGGGTGCCGAACGCCCTGCTCCTGGGCTATGGCGCGATCGACGAATCCGAGATCGGCGACGCGCTGGACCGGCTCGCGCAGTTGCTCAAGGCGCAGCGCAGCGGCTGAACGCGCGCTAGCGTCCGCTGCGCGCGCGCCACAGCAGCTCGGCGCGCGCCAGATCGTCCAGGGTGTCGATGTCGGTGACCGTGCCGGCGTCTGCCGTGTCGATGTCTGCTACTGATTTCATAGCACGTTGCGCCCGCAGGACGGGCGCTGCGCCCTGATTTCCTTCCAATGCGAGCAAGGCGTCGCGGCAGGCGGGGCCGAAGCCCACCGGGTGGCCGCGCTGGCCCGCATGCACCGGTTGCGCGGCCGTCACGCCCGGACGGGCCAGCGCCTGTGCGACCTGGCGCAGCGTCGCGGGCTCGACCAGCGGCAGGTCGGCCGGCAGCACCAGCCAGCCGGCGGCATCGGACGTCGCGCGCACGGCCGCGGCGATGGAGTCGCCCATGCCGGGGTGGCCCGCATCCTCCAGATGCCACGGCAGCCCGCTGGCCTGCACGGCCGCCAGCGTGTGCGCCAGCACCGGCCGCTCGCCCAGCAGCGCCTGCAGCTTGTGCACCGTGCCGCCCGAGGCGCGAAAGCGCTCGCCCCGGCCGGAGGCCAGCACCAGCACGACGGGAAGGGCGGGCGTCATGTCGGTCGCGCTCGGCCGCCCGAAGCGACGGACGCGCCCCCTCGGGGGGGCAGCGCACTGCGCGAAGCGGGGGAGCGTGGGGGCTGTTTCATGTCAGCACATAGTCGCGCGTTTGAGGCTGCGGCGGCCAGTCGGTGTCGCCCAGGCTCTCGCGCAGCGAGGTCTCGATGGTCCAGCAGATGGCATCGAGCGCGAGGTCGTTGGGCGAGTCGCCGAAGGGTTCCTCGATCTCGTGGCCCAGCGCCTCCAGCGCGAAGAAGGTGTAGGCCACCAGGGTCACGATCACCGGCGTCATCGGCCCGATCGAATCGACCAGGCCGAAGGGCAGCAGCAGGCAGTACAGGTAGATCGTGCGGTGGATGATGACGCTGTAGGTGAAGGGGATCGGCGTGCTGGCGAGCCGCTCGCAACCGCCCACGGCCACGCCGACCTGGTCGAGCGGCCGCTCCAGCGCCGGCACGACGGCCGGGTCGACGCGGCCCTGCCGCCGCTGGTCGCGCAGCCACTCGCCGGCCATCTGCAGCAGCATCGCGGGCCGGTAGCGCGCGGACGTCACGCGTGCGGCCTCGGCCGGCGGCAGCAGGCGCCCCAGGTCCGCCGCCGGGTCGGTGCCGCGCAGCTGGTGGCGCAGCGCATGCACCAGCGCCATGAGGCGCAGCGCGAGCACCCGCGCGTCGCCGCCGTCCTCGACCAGGGTGAGCGCCTGCCGCACGGCCGCGCGGCATTCGATCAGCAGCGAGCCCCAGAGCACGCGGGCTTCCCACCAGCGGCTGTAGCTGGTGCTGTTGCGAAAGCCCAGGAAGATCGCCAGCGTGAGCCCGATCAGCGAGAAGGGCACGAAGGTCATCGGCACCTTCCAGCGCAGCACCTGGCCGTGCACCAGCGTCACGGTGATCGCGAGTGCGAGCGTCACGGCCAGCTGCGGCAGGATCTGCGACAGGATCGAGCCGCGCCAGACGAAGAGCAGGCGCAGCCAGTGCGGGCGGGGGCGGACGATCATGGGCGGCTCGGATGTTAAGCCGCGGGAGAACGCACAATGAGGCGATGAGCGATCTGCAGAACTCCCTGGCCGCCCTGCGCAAGAGCTACGAGCGCGCCGAACTCGGCGAGAGCCACAGCGCGGCCGACCCGCTGGACCAGTTCGAGCGCTGGCTCGGCGAGGCCGTGAGCGCCCAGGTGCCCGAGCCCAACGCCATGACGCTGGCCACCGTGGGCAGCGACCTGAGGCCTTCCACGCGCATCGTGCTGATCAAGGGTTACGACGCGCGCGGCATCGTCTGGTACACCAACTACGACAGCCGCAAGGGCCAGGAGCTGGCGGGCAACCCCTTCGCGGCCCTGCAGTTCCACTGGGTCGAGCTCGAGCGCGTGGTGCGCATCGAAGGCCGCGTCGAGAAAGCCGGCGCCGACGAGAGCGACGCCTACTTCGCCAGCCGGCCGCTCGATTCGCGCATCGGCGCCTGGGCCAGTCCGCAGAGCCAGGTGATCCCGGGGCGCGAGACGCTGGTCAAGAACGCCGCCCTCCACGCCGCGAAGTTCCTGCTCGCGCCGCCACGTCCGCCGCACTGGGGCGGCTACCGGCTGGTGCCGGACCGCTGGGAGTTCTGGCAGGGCCGCAAGAGCCGGCTGCACGACCGGCTGCGCTACCGGCGCGAGGACGGCGCATGGGTCCGAGAGCGCCTGGCGCCATGACAGGAAGCACTGCTCAAGCCGCTTCGCGGTTCCCCCCTCTCCGGCGCCTTCGGCTTGGAGGGGGGCTGAGCCCGTACACAGAAATGTCCGGTGGACATTTTGTGACTGGCGAAGAGCGAGGCCACTGGCCTCGCGCGGCCTGCAAGGCCTCCCCAGCGGCCTGGCCAAGCCAGTTCCGCGGGTGCCCTGGTGGCTTCGCTGCGCTCGCCGGCTGGATGACTCGCTATCAAATCGAGAGCACCCCGCGCCCGTCCGGCGGGCGCTGCGGGCACTTTTCCTTCGAGACTCAGCCCGCCGCCAGCCGGGCCGCACCCGCCAGCGCGAGCGACACCGTGGCCAGCGCCAGCACCGTGGACACCACCACGCTGGCCGTGACCAGCTCCTCCGCCACCCGGTAGCGCTGCGCGAACATGAAGACGTTGGCGCCGATCGGCATCGACGCAGCCACGACCATCACCGCCAGCGGCAGCCCGTGCACGCCGAGCAGCGTGCCGATGGCCAGCACGCCCAGCGGATGGGCGACGTTCTTGACCAGCGCCTGCACGGTGGCGCCGCGCAGGTGCAGGCCCACCGGCGTCTGCGCGAGCGTGATGCCCACCAGCACCAGCGCGATCGGGCTGAAGGCCTGGCCGAGCAGCGCCAGCGGCTTGTCGATCACCTCGGGCAGCGTCCAGCCGGTCTGCGCGAAGGCCAGGCCGGCGATGACCGGCAGCACGACCGGATGCAGGATGGCGTTGCGCAGCGCGCGCCCGACGGTGGCCGCGATGCGGCGGCGCCCGCCCCCGCCGCCGGCCTGCGCCTCGCGCGCAGTGGCCAGCTCCAGCACCACCGTGGCGCCGGTCAGCAGGATCAGGGAGTGCAGCGACACCAGCGTCAGCAGCACCACCATGCCAGGCGCGCCATAGGCCAGGCCGATCAGCGGGATGCCGATCATCACGGTGTTGCTGTAGGTGTTGGCCAGCGCGAGCACGGCCGCTTCGCGGTTGAAGCCGCGCAGGGCCAGCGTGGCCGCGTAGAGCAGGCCCGCGGTGATGAAGTAGGCCGCCACGGGCCGCAGGCTGAGCTGCTGCACCTGCACCGCGCTCATGGAGCGGAACAGCAGCGCCGGTGCCAGCAGCAGGAAGATCAGGTTCGACAGCTCCCGCACCGCCGCCCCGCCGATCCAGCCGCGCCGCCCCGCCACCCACCCGACGGCGATGAGCAGGACGACGGGCAGGAGCGCGGTGACGACGGGCGAATTCACGGGCGCGAGCATACCGGGCGGTAGCAGGCCCGCCCCGGCCTGTCCTGAGCCTGTCGAAGGGCCTGTCCTGAGCCCGTCGAAGGATCGAAGCGCTGCGCAGGACTTCGACGAGCTCAGTCCGAACGGCTTCTTCTATTTCACCCCGGTGTCAGAAGGTGACGCGCAGCCCCACCTTGATGCTGCGTCCCGGCAGCGGCGCCTTCGGGAACTCGGTGGTGGTGAGGATCGACGTGGCGCTGTAGGCCAGCGCGTTGCTGAGGTTGTCCACGCGTGCGTACCACAGCAGGTTGGCGCGTTCCCAGCGCATGCGGTAGCTCAGGGCGGCGTTCCACAGCGTGTAGCCCTCGGTCTCGCGCTGGCCCATCGCCGGCACGCGATGCTGCGCGGCGTAGCGGTCGAAGCCCAGGCGCGCGGTCCACGGCCCGCTGGCCCACACCAGCGTCGCGCCCAGGCGCGCCGGCGAGATGCGCGGCAGCGGCTCGCCGGTGTCGGTGTTGGTCGCGCGCACCACGTCGCCGCGCCACTCGAGGTCGAGCGTGCCGTTGGAGCCCCACTGGCCGAGGCCCTCGCTGCCGAAGAGGCGCAGGTTGCCGCTGGCCTCGGCGCCGGTGAAGCGCGCGCGCACGCCGCGGTACACGTACTCGGCCAGCAGGTCCTGCTGCAGGTTGCCCTCCTCGTCCACCGGGTTCACCTCGCCCTCGTCGTTGCGCAGGTTGCCGGTGGCCGTCAGCCCGATGTAGTTGCGAAAGCGCGTGGTGTAGACGTTCACGGCCGCGCGGTGGGGGCCCGACTTCCATTGCACGCCGACGTCGGCGCCGTTGGACGACTCCTTCTTCAGGTTCGGGTCGCCCACCTCCCACGCGGCGGTCGCGACGTGCGGGCCGTTGGCGAAGAGCTCGTAGTCCTTGGGCGCGCGCTCGGTGTGGGCCAGGTTGGCCGTCAGCTGCCACTGCGGCGCCAGGTTGACCAGCACGCCGAACGCCGCGCTGTGCGGGTTGAAGCGCCGTTCGCCGATCGCGAAGCGGTCCACCGTCGGGTCGTCCGGGTAGCCCAGCGAGCGCACGCGGACCTGCTCGGTGCGCGCCCCGAAGCTGAAGCGGCCCCAGGACATCGGCAGTTCCTCGTACAGGAACAGCGCGTTCGAGCGGGTGCGGCTGTGCGGCGCGAAGGCCTCCTCGCCATCGGCCGCGAAGCGCGTCGATTCGCTCTGCAGCCCGATCACGCCCTGCAGCCCGCCGAGCGCGGCGATGGGCTGGTGGCGCGCCTCGATGCGCAGGTCGTTGCCGGCGTTGGAAAAGGTGGTGCCCGCCTCGGCACCCTCGTACTCGGTGTGGCGGTACTCGGTGCGGCTGGCCTTGACGTGCACGCTGGTGAAGAAGCCGCCGGGCTTGAACTCGCCCTCGACGGCGTAGCGCCGCGAGCGCATGCCGATGGTCACGTCGTCCTCGGCCACGGTGCCGTAGGTGCTGCGGTATTCGCTGACCGAGGCGCCGATCCAGTTGCCGCCGCCGAGGAAGACGGTGCCGCCGAAGGCGCCGCCATCGCTGCGCGAGGCCGAGTTGCAGATGCGCCGCTGGTAGACCGGCGAGCCCGGCCGGGTGCACTCGAGCCAGGTCGGCACCGCCACGTCGTCGGCCTTGCGGCTGAAGGCATCGGCATGCAGCACGAAGCGGTCGTTGCCGCCCTCGACCACCACGCCGCCGTTCTTTTCCTTGCTGCCGCTGGCGTAGCCGACGTCGGCGCGGCCGCCGACCTCGCCCTTCGCATCCATCGGCTCGGTCGGGATGCGGTTGTCGATCACGTTGACCACGCCGCCGACGGCACTGCCGCCGTACTGCAGCGCCGAGGGGCCGCGCAGCACCTCGATGCGCTCGGTGACGAGCGAGTCCATCGGCACCGCGTGGTCGTAGCTCAGGGCGGAGGCGTCGGGCGCCGCGCCGCCGTTGTTGAGGATGCGGATGCGGTCGCCGTCCTGCCCGCGGATCACGGGCCGGCTGGCGTTGGGGCCGAAGTAGGTGCTGCTCACGCCGGGCAGGCCCTGCAGCGTCTCGCCGAGGGTGGATTGCGAACGAATGAGCAGCGAATCGCCCGCCAGTGCTGCGGTGGGCGCTATCGAATCCGTGGCACCGAGCGGGTTGCCGGTGACCGTGACGGTGCTGAGCATGGGCGCCGCGCCGTCGGTGGCGGGTGCCGCGACCGCGGCGGCGGACGGTGCCGCGGAGGTGTCTGCCTGCGCGTGCGCGAGGACGGACAAGGCGAGAAGCGTGGCCGCGCCGATGGCGTGGCGGGGGAATTGGGGGTGCATGGAAAGCCCGTTGAATCCAGGGGTGCGCCGCACCGGGCTCCACAGGAGCGCCGTGCGGTCGCGAAAAGGGGGAGATGCCGCGCAGCGCCGGCGGGCCCGTGCGAGACGGGCGCCGGACGTGCGGGCGCAGGGATTCAGCGGGCGGCGGGCGGGCCGCGCGCGTCGAAGAGCAGGACCCAGCGCGCCAGCGCCTCGCCCTGCATGAAGTCGAAGACGGCGGTGGGCAGCACCACCGGCAGCACCAGCAGCGCCACCGACGGCAGCGCGCTGCCGTGCGCGAGCTGGTCGTACAGGCGGCACTGCAGGTCGCCGTCGTCGTGGCCGCCGAAGAGGGCCAGCAGGCCGTGCAGCGCGCCGCCGTGGGCATGCGCATGCGCCGCGGCGGCGGCCGGCTCCGGCGTCGCGTTGGACGCCGCAAGCGCCGTGGCGTGCGCCACCCCCGGCAGGTGGACCGTGCGGTGCAGCAGCCCCAGCGTCGAGGCCAGGCACAGCGCCGCCACCAGCAGCCACGCCAGCGGCCGCAGCGCCGCGGGGCGGCGCAAAGCTTGCATCGGCGTGGCGTGCGGCACGGTCGTCACGGCAGCGTCGGTCCCGTCAGTCCTTCTTCACCCGCGAGGCGAAGGTCTTCTGGAACTTCTCCACCTTCGGCCCGACCACGAAGGCGCAGTAGCCCTGGTTCGGGTGCTTGAGGAAGTAGTCCTGGTGGTAGTCCTCGGCCGGCCAGTAGTTGGACAGCGGTGCGACCTCGGTCACGATCGGCGCGCCGCGGTACACCTGGTTGGCGGCCAGCTCGGCGATCACCTCGCGCGCGGTTTCCTGCTGCGCGTCGGTGGTGGTGTAGATGCCGCTGCGGTACTGCGTGCCGACGTCGTTGCCCTGGCGGTTCAGGGTGGTCGGGTCGTGCACGACGAAGAAGATCTCGAGGATCTCGCGCAGCGAGATGCGCGCCGGGTCGAACTGCAGCTTCACCACCTCGTTGTGGCCGGTCTGGCCGGTGCACACCTGCTCGTAGCTCGGGTTGCGGGCCTGGCCGTTGCTGTAGCCGGACTCGACGTCCACCACGCCGTCCACGCGGTCGAAGACCGCTTCGGTGCACCAGAAGCAGCCACCGCCGAGGACGATGGTTTCGAGGGAGGACGGAGAAGTCGACGAACCGGGGGAAGAGGACATGGCGTGAAGGCTCCAGCTGCGCTCCCCACACGGAGCACATGCAAAGACGCAAGGGCGGTATTGTGGCCGGTTGACGCTCGCGTGGACGCTGACTACATTACTAACCCACGAGTCAGTAATTACCGATGTCCCCTTCCCGCTTCCTCGACAACGCCCTGTGCCCCGTGCGCGCCAAGCGCGAACGGCGCAAGGAGGCGCGTCCGGGCGAGCTGCTGGAGGCGGCGCTGGACCTGTTCGTGGAAAAGGGCTTCGCGGCCACACGCTCGGAAGAGGTGGCGGCGCGGGCGGGCGTTTCCAAGGGCACGCTGTTCCTCTACTTCCCGAGCAAGGAAGAGCTGTTCAAGGCCGTGGTCACCGAGACCCTCTCGGGCCGATTCGCCGAGTGGAACCGCGAGTACGAGGAATTCGCCGGCAGCACGCCCGACATGCTGCGCTACTGCATGCGCACCTGGTGGGAGCGCGTCGGCGCGACCCCGGCCTCGGGCATCACCAAGCTGATGATCACCGAGGGCGGCAACTTCCCCGAGCTGGCGGCCTTCTACCAGCGCGAGGTGGTGCGCCCCTGTCACGACCTGGTGCGCCGCATCCTGCAGCGCGGCATCGAGCGCGGCGAGTTCGTGCCGCTGGACCTGGACCACGCCATCTACGCCGTGATCGCGCCCATGCTGTTCCTGATGCTGGCCCGGCACTCCTCGGTGGCCTGCATCGGCGACGGCGCGCCGCCGGATCCCGAGCGCTACATCGCCGCGCAGTCCGAGATCGTGCTGCAGGGCCTGTGCACCCCCGAGGGCCGCCGCTCGGCCGCCCGGACGGCCGACGCGCCCTGGCGCCCCGCCCCGCCCGCGAAGCCGCCACCCGCCTCCTAGAATCGAAAGTTTGTCCCCCCGACCGACCGTTTCTTCCGAGTCCTTTCGCCTGGAGCCCCGCATGACCGCCCCCCTGAACACCGATCCGCTTCGCTACAACATGATCGAGCAGCAGATCCGTCCCTGGAACGTGCTCGAACTGGACATCCTGGAGCAGCTGTCCATCGTGCGCCGCGAGGACTACGTGCCCGCCGCGCACCGCTCGATGGCCTTCTTCGACATGGAACTGCCCTTCGAGAACGCGAAGGAGCCCGGCCAGTGCATGCTCTCGCCCAAGGTCGAGGCGCGGATGCTGCAGGACCTGCACGTGAAGAAGACCGACACCGTGCTCGAGATCGGCGCCGGCTCGGGCTACATGGCCGCCCTGCTGGCCTACCGCGCCGCCAAGGTGCTGAGCCTGGAGATCGACGAGACCATCGCCGCCCGCGCCGCCGAGACCCTGCGCCGCAACGGCGTGCACAACGTCGAGGTGCGCTGCGCCGACGGGTCCAAGCCGCTGCCCAGCGGCCCGACCTTCGACGTGATCGTGCTCAGCGGCTCGGTCGCCAAGGTGCCGCAGAACCTGCTGGGCTCGCTGAACATCGGCGGCCGGCTGGCGGCGATCGTGGGCGACGAACCCATGATGCGCGCCCACTTCGTCACCCGCGTGAGCGAAGGCAAGTGGGAGACCACGCAGCCCTGGGACATGGTGGTGCCGCGCCTGCTCAACTTCCCCGAGCCGACCCGCTTCAGCTTCTGAGCCGAACCACCATGATCGACCAGGTCCCTCCCGCCGCTCTGGCGCAATGGTTCGCGCAGGACCCCTCGGCGCCCGCGGTGCTGGTCGACGTGCGCGAGCCCTGGGAGCGCCAGACCGCCAGCGTGACGCCCGAAGGCTTCACGCTCGTGGCCATTCCCATGAACGAGATCCCGGCACGCATCGCCGAGCTGGACCCGGCCCAGCGCATCGCCTGCCTGTGCCACCACGGCGCCCGCAGCCAGCGGGTGGCCATGTTCCTCGAGCACCAGGGCTTCGAACAGGTCGCCAACGTCTCGGGCGGCATCGACGCCTGGTCGGCCACGCACGACCCGGCGGTGCCCCGGTACTGAGCCTGCCCTCGCTCTTTCCTCCCTGACCGAAGGACCTCCATGCGCCGGCTGCGGCCTCCCCTTTTCGCGGCCGCTGGCGGCCTCGTTCTCGCGGCCAGCCTGCCGGCCCATGGCCAGAGCCTGGTCGCGCTGTACGAATCGGCGCGAGCCTTCGACGCCACCTTCCAGGGCGCGCGGGCCCAGTACGAGGCGACCTACGCGCGTGCCGCGCAGGCCAAGGCGGGCCTGCTGCCGCAGGTCGGGCTGCAGGCTTCGGCCTCGCGCACCGAGGCCCGCATCCGCACCGACCAGGGCACCGGCCCGCGCGACTTCAACACCCAGCAGGCGGGCGTGCAGGCCACGCAGCCGATCTACCGGCCGGCCAACTGGGCCACCTACGAGCAGGGCAAGCGGCAGTACGACATCGCGCAGGCCCAGCTCGCGCTGGCCGAGCAGGACCTGATCGTGCGCGTGAGCCAGGCCTATTTCGACGTGCTGGGCAGCCAGGACAGCCTGGCCCTGGTGCGCGCCCAGAAGGCCGCCGTCGCCGAGCAGCGCGCCGCCGCGCAGCGCAACTTCGACGTCGGCAACGCCACGATCACCGACACGCGCGAGGCGCAGGCGCGCTACGACCTGGTGCTGGCGCAGGAGATCGCGGCCGAGAACGACCTGCAGGTCAAGAGGATCGCGCTCGACCAGCTCGTGGGCCGCAGCGGCACCACCCCCTGGCCGCTGGCGGCGCCGGCGCGCCTGCCCGTGCCCGCGCCGGCCGGCGCCGAGACCTGGGTCGCGCAGGCCGAGGACGGCCACCCCGCCATCGCGCAGGCACGCCTGGCCCTGGACGTCGCCGGCCTGGAGATCGACAAGGCCAAGGCCGGCCACAAGCCCGTCGTCGATGCCACCCTGAGCTACGGCGTGCAGAACAACCCCGACGGCGTGATCGACTCGACCCTGCGCACGCGCGTGAAGCAGTCGTACGTCGGCGTGCAGATGACGCTGCCCCTGTTCGCCGGCTTCGCGGTGGAGAACCGCGTGCGCGAGACCGTCGCACTCGAAGACCAGGCCCGCGCGCAGCTCGACGCCACCCGCCGCAACGTGACGCAGGCCACGCGCGCCGCCTACCTCGGCCTGCTGGCCGGTGCCAACCAGGTGAAGGCGCTGGAGTCGGCCGAGGCCAGCAGCCAGAGCGCGCTGGACGCCAACCGCCTGGGCTACCAGGTGGGCGTGCGCATCAACATCGACGTGCTCAACGCGCAGAGCCAGCTCTACCAGACCAAGCGCGACCTGGCGCTGGCGCGCTACAACGTGCTGCTGGGCAACCTGAAGCTGCGCCAGGCCAACGGCTCGCTGCGGCCCGAGGACCTGCAGCCGATCGAGGCCACGCTGGCATCGTCGGCAGGGGCGGGCACCGAGCCGTCCGCCGCCACCCAAAGCCCGGTGCCGGTGCCTGCGGCGCGCTGAAAACCCGAAAGCGCAATCGGCCGCCAGCGCACGCCCAGCGGGCGTTGCGGCCGAATTCGTCACGAACGTGACGATCCGGCAGGCCGCACCACCGGCGCGCCGCCGCGGCCAGGCATACCGCGCACCGTGGCCAGCAGCGCTGCCGCGACGATCAGCGCGCCGCCCGTCCACGCCCTGGGCCCGACCGGCTCGCCCAGCACGGCCACCGCGAAGAGCGCGCCGAAGGCCGGCTCGCTGCCCATGAGCAGCGCCACGCGGGTGGGCGTGCTGCGCTGCAGCCCCGCGTTCTGGGCGAAGAAGGCGAAGAGCGTGCAGGCGCCCACCAGCCAGGCCAGGCAGGCCCAGAACAGCGGCTCGCCCGACGGCGACGGCAGCGCGGGCCACGGCCCCTGCAGCGTGGCGAGCACCGCGCAACCCACGGCCACCACGCCCGACTGCACCGCCGTGACGGCCAGCGCTGGCGGCACCGCCGCCCCTGCGTCCGGCGCCAGCACGCGCCGCGTGCAGCAGACCATCAGCGCCCGCAACAACGCCGCGCCCAGCACCAGCGCATCGCCCAGGCCGAATCCACCCGCGGCATCGCCCGCCAGCAGCGCGGCCCCGAGCAGCGAGACCGCGACGGCGGCCCATTCGCGCCCGGCCGGGCGGCGGCGCAGCAGCGCCCACTCCACCAGCGGCGTGAACACCACGCACAGGCTGATGAGGAAGGCCGCGCGCGCTGCCTGCGTGTGCAGCACGCCGTAGCTCTCGCACAGGAAGACCGCGAGCAGCAGGCCGCCCAGCCCGGCGATGCGCCAGCGCAGCGCCGCCGGCACGCCGCGCAGTCCGCGCAGCGCCGGCAACAGCAGCACGAAGGTCAGGCCGAAGCGCAAGGCCAGCAGGCCCAGCACGGGATGGAAGGCCAGCGCCGTCTTCATCACGCCGTAGCTGGTGCCCCAGACGGCGGCGACGGCCAGCAGCAGCGCGTCGGACACCCACGGCAGGCCGCGAACAGGAGGGGAGGAAACCATGAAGGGACTGTCCACCGATGCGCCCGATTCGATAATCCGGCCGCCGCGCAATCCAGCTGTGCGCCGGAATCAACAATGACGGACCCCGACCTGCTCCCGCTCCTGCCCGACCTGGCCACCTTCGCCCGCGTGGTGGAAGCCGGCAACTTCTCGGTGGCCGCGCGCCAGCTGGGCACGGCGCCGTCGACCGTGAGCCGCACCGTGCAGCGGCTCGAAGCCGCGCTGGCCACGCGCTTGCTCGAGCGCACGACACGCCGAGTGCGGGTGACGCAAGCCGGCGCGCAGGTGGCGCGGCACGCGCGCGAGATGCTCGGGGCCGCGGCCGACGCCCTCGATGCCGCCGGCGAGACCCGCCGCGCACCGCAGGGCCTGGTGTCGCTCAGCGCGCCGACCGAGTTCGCGCAGGCCGTCGTGCACCCGCTCGTGCCGTCCTTCCTCGCTGCCTGGCCGCAGGTGCAGTTGCGCCTGGTCGCCAGCGACCTGGCGCTGGACCCGGTGGCGGACGGCCTGGACCTGGTGCTGCGCCTGACCGACCGCCCGCCGCCGCACCTGGCCGGCCGGCCCCTCGGCAGCGCGACCTGGCGGCTGTGCGCATCGCCCGCCTACCTGCAGGCGCACGGGGTGCCGCAGTCGCCCGACGAGCTCGCGGCGCACGCTTGCGTGACGCTGGGCGAAACGCCGCAGGACCGGCGCTGGCGCCTGCGCCGGGCAGTCGACGGCACGCGCAGCACCGTCGCGGTGCAGGGCCGCTACAGCGTCAACCACGCCGTGGCGCGGCTCGACGCCGCCTCGCAGGGCCTGGGCATCGCCACGCTGCCGGATTTCATCGCCGCCGGGGCCCTGCGCAGCGGCGCGCTCGTGCCGGTGCTGCCGGGCTGGACGCACGACGACCACGCGTACGCGGGCACGGTCTGGCTGCTCTATCCGCCCAACCGCTTCCTGCCGCCGAAGGTGCGGGTGCTGGTCGACCACCTGGCGGCACACCTCGGCGACGCGCCCACGGAGATGCCCGCGCTGTCATGAGCCGGTCACGGCGCCGAGCGCCAATCGCGCGGTCCTGCGCGCGGTGCGCAGGCCTGACCGACACCAGACGATGACCAACACGAAGAGAGCGCGACGTACGACGAGGGGCCTGATCGCCATGGCCGGTGCCAGCCTGCTGCTGGCGGCCTGCGGGGGCGGGGGAGGAGGAAGCGGCGGCTGGCCGATCCTCGGCGGGGGCGGCGCGACGCCGGGCGCAGGTTCCGGCGGCGGCACCCCCGGCACCGGCACCGGCGACACGCCGACGTCACCCACGACCCCCACGACGCCCGCCCGCGTCAGCGGCACCTTCCTGGACGCGGCGGTCGAAGGGCTGGACTACCTCGCCGGTAGCGCGGCCGTGGCGCAGACCGATGCGCAGGGCCGGTTCGACTGCCTGTCCGGCGACACGGTGCGCTTTCGCGCCGGCGCCCTGGAGCTGGGCTCGGCCCCCTGCGGCACCGTGGTGACGCCGCTCACGCTGGCCGGCGCCACGGCCTCCGCCGAGGGGCTGCAGGCCGATGCGGTGGTCAACCGCCTGCTCGCGCTGCAGAGCCTGGACGACGACGGCGACCCGTCCAACGGCATCCGGCTCTCGTCCGAAGTGAAGGCCCAGCTCAAGGCCGGCACGCTCGACTTCTCGGCCCAGGCCGCGGCCTTCGACACCGCGCTGCAGGCGGTGCTCGCAGCCCTGCCGGCGCCCTGGTCGGGCCGCACGGTGGACGACAGCCGCCGCCTGCTGGCCCGCGAGCACTTCGAGAACACGCTCGCCGCCACGCTCGGCACGCCGATCGGCACCGGTGCGAGCCAGACCAACGCCCTGGGTACCCTCACGGCCCGCGTGACCCGCTACCAGCTGCAGGCCGACGCGACCTACTACGTGCCCTACGAGGGCAGCCAGGCGGCCGTGAAGGCGGACTTCCCGCTGGGCTTCCTGCCCGCCTACGGCTCCGGCATGGCCTTCAAGGCGAAGGCCGAGGACGGGGCGCTGGAGTTCTATGCCATCACCGATCGCGGCCCCAACGGCGACGGGCCCACCGTGCCGGTGCCCGGCGACGGCAGCGGCGCCACCAGCGTCAGCAAGGTGTTCCCGGCGCCCTCCTTCGCGCCGAGCTTCGGCCTGGTGCGCATCGGCAAGAGCGGCGCGGTGCTGACCTCGAGCACCGCGCTGCGCGTGAACGCGCAGACGAAGGTCACCGGACTGCCGCCCCGGGCCGGCGCCGTGGGTTCGACGGGCGAGATCCCGCTGACCGACACCTACGTGCATGACGCCGCGAAGTCCGGCTTCGACGCCAACGGCCTGGACCCGGAATCGATGGTCTACGACAAGGCGCGCAACGTGCTGTGGACCAGCGACGAGTACGGCCCCTTCGTGGCCCGCATCGACATCGCCACCGGCGTGATCGAGAAGAAATACGCGCCGGGCACGGGCCTGCCGGCGATCTTCGCCAAGCGCCGCATCAACCGCGGGATGGAAGGCCTGACGCTGGACGCGGCGACCGGCCGCCTGCACGGCTTCCTGCAAAGCCCCATCGACCCGAAGGACGGCGCCGGCAAGTCGATCAAGGCCAAGCCGCCGGGCGGCAGCAACACCGACGTGCGCCACATCGCGAAGTTCGTGCGCTGGGTGGAGTTCGACCCGGCGAGCGAGACCTCGAAGTCCTACGCCTATCCCATCGACGGCTCGGCCTACGACAAGGACCGCACCGGCAACGCCAAGCTGGGCGACGTGGTGAGCCTGGGCAACGGCCGCTTCATCGTCATCGAGCAGGGGGCACGCAAGAGCGACGGCAAGGTGATGAACAAGCTGATGCTGGTCGAGCTGCCCGCCACGGCGACCGACATCGCGGCCATGGACGAGAACCTGGAGATCAGCAGCATCACCCAGGCCGCATCCGGCGGCGTCAGCTACGCCGGCGTGGTCACGATGCGCAAGACGGAGTTGCTCGACCTCAACGCCCTGGGCTGGCTGGCCGAGAAGGCCGAGGGCCTGGCCCTGGTGGACGAGCACACGCTGGCGCTGGTCAACGACAACGACTTCGGCCTCGCGACGAAGCTCTACGACGCCGACGGCAAGGTCGTGCCCGGCAGCATCGAGGACTGCACGGTGGACGCGACCGGCGCGATCGTGAGCGGCTGCCCTGCAGGCGTGGTGAAGGCCCGCATCACGCGCGGCAGCGACCTGGAGCGGCCCACGCGCGTGTGGCTGATCCGGCTCGACCGCTCGCTCACCGAGCTTCGCTTGCCGAGCTGACCCGGCAGACGGCGTGCGGCGCCCCTGACCGCACGCCGCCTCCGTCTTTCGCCATCCCGCTACAGTGCCTTCGAGGCCCGGCACGCCGCATCGGCAAGGCCGGGCCACTTCTTTGCAGGAGCACCATGGCAGGGACACTGGAATTCGGACTGGACACCTTCGGCGACGTGACGGCCGGCGCGGACGGCGCATTGCTGTCGCAGGCGCAGGTGATTCGCAACCTGATCGACGAGGCCGTGCTCGCCGACGAACTGGGTGTGGACTTCATCGGCGTCGGCGAGCACCACCGCGCCGACTTCGCCGTCTCGGCGCCGGAGGTCGTGCTCGCCGCCATGGCCGCGCGCACCCGGCGCATCCGGCTGGGCTCGGCGGTGACGGTGCTCAGCTCCGACGATCCGATCCGCGTCTTCCAGCGCTTCTCGACGGTCGACGCGATCTCGCGCGGCCGGGCGGAAGTGATCCTGGGCCGCGGCTCGTTCACCGAATCCTTCCCCCTCTTCGGCCACGACCTGGGCGACTACGAGAAGCTCTTCGACGACAAGCTGGAGCTGTTCGCGGCGATCGCGAGCCAGGAGGTCGTCGACTGGAACGGCGGCTGGCGGCCCCCGCTGAAGAACCAGCGCATCTTCCCGCCCATCGAGCACGGCACGCTCAAGACCTGGATCGGCGTGGGCGGCAGCCCCGAGTCGGTGGTGCGCGCCGCGCACTACGGCATGAACCTGATGCTGGCCGTCATCGGCGGCTCGCCCGCGCGCTTCAAGCCCTTCGCGGACTACTTTCGCCAGGCCTGCGAGCAGTTGAAGCGGCCCGCGCTCGACGTCGGCATCCACTCGCCGGGCTTCGTCTGCGAATCCGACGCCGACGTGAAGACGATGCTGTACCCGCACTTCAAGCGCGGGCGCGACCGCATCGGCGCCGAGCGCGGCTGGCCGCCCGTGACCGAGCGCGACTTCGAGCAGGAGATCGAGCACGGGTCGCTGTACGCCGGCTCGCCGGACACGGTGGCGAAGAAGATCGCGGCCACCGTGCGCACGTTGGGCGTTTCGCGCTTCCAGATGAAGTACTCGGCCGGGCCGCTGCCGCACGAACTGCTCATGAACAGCATCCGCCTGTACGCGACCGAGGTCGTGCCGCGGGTGCGCACGCTGCTGGCGGCCGGTTCCTGACGACGCCCGCGCGTCGTCGCCCTGGCGGTGGGGTGCGCCGGGGCGGGGCGGTCCGCCTCGACGGCGCCGCTCGCTAGTCGAGCCGGGGCTCGCTCCGGCCGTCCGGCGGGTTCTGCGGCGCCGACGGGGCCGCGGGTTCGAGCACCGGTTCGGCCGGCTCGGCCCCAGGCGCCGCCGGCGGCGCCTCGGGCACCTGGCGCGCCAGCGCCAGCAGCGCCGCCACCGTGCGCTCCGCGGCGCCGCGGTGGCTGCCGGCGAAGACCTGCGCCGCCTGCGCCATGCCGGCGCTGCGCTGCTTGTCGGCCACCAGGGCCAGCGCATGGACCACCGCCTGCATCATGTCGTCGACGCGCAGGGCAGCGCCCGCGGCGATGGCCAGCTCCGCCGCCTCGGCGAAGTTGAAGGTCGAGGGACCCAGGATCACCGGGCAGCCGCAGGCCGCCGCCTCGATCAGGTTCTGGCCGCCCAGCGGCTCGAAGCTGCCGCCCAGCAGCGCGACGTCGGCCAGGCCGTAGTACAGCGCCATCTCGCCCAGCGAGTCGCCAAGCCAGATCTCGTTGTCGCGCGGCGTGCCATCGGCGGTGCTGCGGCGCGCACAGGCGAACCCCATCGATTCGATGAGCGCGGCCACCTCGTCGAAGCGCTGCGGATGGCGCGGCACGATCATCCACTGCACGTCGGAGGCACGCAGTTTTGCTATGCCTTTCGTAGCACCCCGCGCAGGCTCCACGGGCGCGGAGACCCAGAAATGCCTGAGAACTTCGAGCAGCTGGCGCTCCTCGCCGTCGCGCGAGCTGGCGAACACGATCACCGGCTTGGGCAGATGCGCCCGCAACGCATCGGCATGGGCGAGCTGGCGCGGGTCGGGCGCCGCATCGAACTTGAGGTTGCCGTACACGCCGGCCACCTTGGCGCCCAGCGACACCAGGCGGTGCGCGTCGGCCTCGCTCTGCGCCCACACGGCCGCCAGCGACGAATACGCCGGGCGCGACAGCCAGGCCAGGCGCTCGGCCGAGGCCAGCGACTTCTCGTTGAGCCGCGCGTTGGCCAGCGTGAGCGGGATGCCGCGCTCGGCGCAGGCCGCCGTGAGCTCGGGCCAGACCTCGGTTTCCATCAGCACGCCGATGCGGGGCCGGAACCGGTCGAGGAAGCGCGCGACGGCCTCGGGCGTGTCCCAGGGCTGCCAGACCTGCACGTCGCCGTCCTCGAGCAGCTTGGCGCCCTCCTCGCGGCCGGTGGCGGTGCCGTTCGTCAGCAGGATCGGCACGCCGGGCAACTGCCGGCGCAGCTCGGCGATCAGGATGCCGGCGGCGCGCGTCTCGCCCAGCGAGACGGCATGCACCCAGCACCAGTCGGAACCGGCGAAGGCGGTGTCGTACTGCCCGAAGCGCTCTTCCACCGCCACCGCATAGCCGGGCTCGGAGACGGCGCGCTTGCGCAGCTTGCGGCGCAGCAGCGGCTGCGCGAGTCGGGTGACGAGGCCGTAGAGGCGAAGCGAGAGCGAACGACGCACTTGGCTCAGTGTGCTGCCCCGCCGAAGACCGCGTCCGGCTTGACCGATTTCAACAGCTGGGTCATGACGTCCTCGATGCGGTGCAGCGCGTCCTGCGTCTGCCCCTCGAAGCGCAGCACCAGCACCGGCGTGGTGTTGGAGGCGCGGATGAGGCCGAAGCCGTCGGGCCAGTCGACGCGCACGCCGTCGATGGTCGAGACCTTGGCGGGCGCGTCGAACTTCGCGGTCTTGACCAGCTGCTCGACCAGGCGGTGCGGCTCGCCCTCCTCGCACTTCACGTTGATCTCGGGCGTCGAGAAGCTCGTCGGCAGCGCGTTGAGCACGGCGCTGGCGTTCGGGCTGGCCGACAGGATCTCGAGCAGGCGGCAGCCGGCATAGGTGCCGTCGTCGAAGCCGAACCAGCGTTCCTTGAAGAAGATGTGGCCGCTCATCTCGCCGCCCAGCGGGGAGTCGACCTCCTTCATCTTGGCCTTGATGAGCGAGTGGCCGGTCTTGTAGATCATCGGCACGCCGCCCGCGGCCTCGATGGCCGGCGCCAGGCGCTGCGAGCACTTGACGTCGTAGACGATGGTGCCGCCCGGCACGCGCGAGAGCACGTCCTTGGCGAACAGCATCATCTGGCGGTCGGGATAGATGTTCTGGCCGTCCTTGGTGACGATGCCCAGGCGGTCGCCGTCGCCGTCGAAGGCCAGGCCCAGCTCGGCATCGCCGCTTTGCAGCGCCTGGATGAGGTCGGCCAGGTTCTCGGGCTTGCTCGGGTCGGGGTGGTGGTTGGGGAAGTTGCCGTCGACCTCGCTGTAGAGCTCGGTCACCTCGCAGCCGATGGCGCGGAAGATCGCGGGCGCCGAGGCCCCCGCGATGCCGTTGCCCGAGTCGACCACGATCTTGAGGGGCCGCTGCAGCTTGATGTCGCCCACGATGCGCTCGACATACGCCGGCAGCACGTCGACCTTGCGCACGCTGCCGCCGTCGGCCAGCGCGGCGCTGCCGTCTTCCATGACCTTGCGCAGGGCCTGGATCTCGTCGCCGTAGATGGCGCGGCCGGCCAGCACCATCTTGAAGCCGTTGTAGTCCTTGGGGTTGTGGCTGCCCGTGACCTGGATGCCGCTGGTGGCGAGCGTGCTGGCCGCGAAGTACAGCATGGGCGTGGTGACGGCGCCGATGTCGATCACCTCCACGCCCGTGGCCACCAGGCCTCGGATCAGGGCATCCGCCAGGGCCGGGCCCGACAGCCGGCCGTCGCGGCCCACGGCGACGGCGCGCTCGCCGGCCGCGCGTGCCGCACTGCCGAAGGCGCGACCCAGCGCCTCGGCCACCTCGGCATCGAGCGTGGTGGGCACGATGCCGCGGATGTCGTAGGCCTTGAAGATGGAAGCGCTGAGTTGCATGAGGAAGCCCCTGTGTTCTTTGCTGCGGCGCATTGTAGGCACCGCCCCCGGTACCTCACATGTCCGAAAATGGCGCGTCCGAGCGGGTTTCGCCTCGTAGGATGCCTGCCATGCCGCCCCCGCCCGCCCCCATCGACGCTACCGAAAGCGACGCCTGTTACCTGGCGATGAAGACGCACGATGCGCGCTTCGACGGGCGCTTCTTCACCGCCGTGACCTCCACCGGCATCTACTGCCGCCCGGTGTGCCGCGTGAAGACGCCGCGGCGGGAGAACTGCCGCTTCTACCGCCACGCGGCGCAGGCCGAGGCAGCGGGTTTCCGGCCCTGCCTGCGCTGCCGGCCCGAACTGGCGCCGCGGCCGGACGAGGCAGCGGTCTGGAGCACGGCCGACGCATCGCGCCTGCTCGGCCTGCAGGCCGCACGGCTCATGGACGATCCAGCGGGCAGCGCGACCGGCGGCTCGGTGGCCGCGGTGGCCCGGCGCCTGGGGGTGAGCGAGCGCCACCTGCGGCGCATCGTCGAGGCGCAGTTCGGCGTCTCGCCCCTGCAGTACCTGCAGACACGGCGACTGCTGGCCGCCAAGCAGCTGATTGCCGACACGACGCTGCCGATGACCGAGGTGGCGATGGCCAGCGGCTTCGCCAGCGTGCGCCGCTTCAACGCGGCCTTCGTCTCGCACTACGGCCTGAATCCGAGCGCGCTGCGGCGGGCCGGTCCTGCGCCCGGGACCCAGGGCATCCGCGTGCGGCTGGGCTGGCGGCCCCCCTACGACGTGGCAGCCATGCTGGGCTTCTTCGCGCGCCGCGCGATCCCCGGCGTGGAGCAGGTCGCGGGCGACCGCCTGGCCCGCACGGTGCGCGTCGGCCACGGCGCGCAGACGCGCGCCGGTTGGCTGAGCGCGCGCTTCGACGTCGCGGCCGGCGAACTCGAACTGTCGGTCGACGACGCGCTGGCCCCGGTCCTGCCGGCGGTCATCGCGCGCGTGCGGGCGCTGTTCGACCTGGACGCCGACCCGGCCGCCATCGACGCGGCGCTGCATGCGGCCTTCCCGCTGGGTGACGGCGTACGGGTGCCGGGCGCGGTGGACGGTTTCGAGCTGGCGGTGCGTGCCGTGCTCGGCCAGCAGGTGACGGTGGCCGCCGCGCGCACGCTCGGCGCGCGGCTGGTGCAGGCCTTCGGCGAGCCCCTGGCCACGCCCATCCCGGGCCTGGACCGGCTGTTCCCCACCCCCGCAGCGCTCGCGGCAGCGAGCGGCGATGCGCTGGGCCGCCTGGGCATCGTGCGCCAGCGCCAGGCCGCCCTGCAGGCCCTGGCGCATGAAACGCTCGAAGGCCGGCTGGCCCTGCACCCGGGCGCGGACGTGGCCCGCACCTGCGCCGCCCTGCAGGCACTGCCCGGCATCGGCGACTGGACGGCGCAGTACATCGCCATGCGCGCGCTGCGCTGGCCCGATGCCTTCCCCGCCGGCGACGTGGCCCTGCAGAAGGCGCTGGAGGTGACGGGTGCCCGGGCCGCCGCGCAGGCGTCCGAGGCCTGGCGACCCTGGCGCAGCTATGCCGTGCTGCGCGCCTGGCATGCCGCGGCGGCCGCATCGCCACCCCCTGCTATCAATTCAATAGCTGCCTGCGCCCGGCTGGCGGGCGCTGCAGCCTGATTCGACCATGAAATTCAAGATCCCCTCCGCCCTCCATACCACCCGGATCGACACACCCCTGGGCAGCGTGCGACTGGCTGCGACCGACGCCGGACTGGCCGGCATGTGGTTCGACGGCCAGCAGCACAGCCCGGACACGCGCGGCTGGCAGGACAACGACCTGCACCCGGTGCTCCGGCAGGCCGCCGAGCAGCTGCTCGCCTACTTCGAGGGCCGGCGCGACGGCTTCGACCTGCCGCTGGACCTGTCGCACGGCACGGCGTTCCAGCAGTCGGTGTGGCAGGCCCTGCTGGCCATTCCGCGCGGCGAGACGACCAGCTACGGCGCTCTGGGCCGCCGGGTGGGCCGCCCGGCCGCCGTGCGCGCCGTGGGCGCGGCCGTCGGCCGCAACCCGATCAGCGTGATCGTGCCCTGCCACCGCGTGGTGGGCGCCGACGGCAGCCTCACCGGCTATGCCGGCGGGCTGGCACGCAAGACGGCCCTGCTGGCGCTGGAAGGCGCACGCGGGGCCGGCGCGTGAGCGGCGCCGGCAAGGCCGCTGCCACGCAGGCTGCCGGCGCGCCGGCCACCGACGCGGCCGGCCGCGGCTGGGTCGTCGACCTCGTGCTGCTGGCCGCGCTGTGGGGTGCCTCCTTCCTCTTCATGCGGGTGGGCGCGGCGGAGTTCGGCGCGCTGCCGGCCGCAGGCATGCGGGTGGCGGTGGCGGCGCTTTTCCTCTGGCCGCTGCTGCTGTCGCGCGGCCAGTTCGGGGCGCTGCGCCAGCACTGGAAGGCCGCGCTGGGCGTCGGCGTGCTCAATTCCGGGCTGCCCTTCGCGCTCTTCTGCTTCGCGCTGCTGACCATCAACACCGGCCTGGCGGCCGTGCTCAACGCCACGGTGCCGATGTTCGGCGCGCTGGTGGCCTGGGCCTGGTTCGGCGACCGGCCCGACGCCTCTCGATCGACCGGCCTGGTGATCGGCTTCGCGGGCGTGGCGCTGCTGGCCAGCCGCTCCGCGGGCTTGCACGCGGGCGGCGACGGCTCGGCGCTGTGGGCGGTGCTGGCCTGTCTGGGCGCCTGCCTGTGCTACGGCATCTCGGCCAGCGCCACCCGGCGCTGGCTGCAGGGCGTGCCGGCACTGGTGACCGCCACCGGCAGCCAGGTGGGCGCCACCCTGTTCCTGCTGCTGCCGGCGCTGTGGCTGGCGCCGGCGCGCATGCCCAGCCTCAGGGCCTGGCTGTCGCTGGTGGCGCTGGGCGTGGCCTGCACCGGGCTGGCGTACATCCTGTTCTTCCGCCTCATCGCTCGGGCCGGCCCGGCCAAGGCACTCACGGTGACCTTCCTGGTGCCGGTGTTCGCGGTGTTCTACGGCGCCGTGTTCCTGGGCGAAGCCGTCACCCCCTGGATGCTCGGCTGCGCCGCAGTGATCGTGTGCGGCGTGGCGCTGTCGACCGGGCTCGTGCGACTGGGCAGGCGCGCGACGGTCAGATGATGCCGGCCACCACGTTGATGGACAGCGCCAGCACCAGCATGTTGAAGCCGAAGGACAGGATGCTGTGGATCAGCGTGGTGCGGCGCATCTCGCGCGAGCTGACCTGCACGTCGGACACCTGCGAGGTCATGCCCACGACGAAGGCGTAGTACATGAAGTCCGCGTAGTCGGGCTCGTCCTTGCCGGGGAAGTCCAGGCCGCCCTCGTCGGGCGTGGCGTCGTCCTGGTAGTAGCTGTGCGCGTAGTGGAACGCGTACATGGTGTGGATCATCAGCCACGAGCCGGCGAGCGACACCAGGGCCAGCGCGACATGCGCCGCGCGCAGGGCACCGTCCATCTGCTTCACCTGCCCGAGCAGCATGGCGATGGCCGCCAGGCTGATGACGATGGCCGCAAGCATGGCGGCCAGCAGCACCGCGCCGGGTGGATCGAGCGAGCGGGCGCGGTGCTTGACCTGTGCCGCGTCGAAGCGGTGCGCCAGCCACAGCGCGAGCAGCAGGTACGCCGCGACACCGCCGCTCCAGCCGAGCAGGCCCAGCGCCATGCCGCGCGCGCCCAGCGCGGCCGCCACCGCCGTGGCGGCGACGCCGGCCAGTGCGCCATAGGCCAGCCGCTGCGTGCCGTCCATCCGCATCAGTTGCATCGACATCGGGCGACTGTAGCGTGCGGATCCGGACGCCTGCCTGATCTGGTCGCGGCGGGCGGCAACTGATCCGCCCGCGTCCCGGCCACCCCGCGACAATGGCCGCACCCATGACAACGACGCTCTTCGACCGATGCCGGGCCAGGTGGCGCGCCCCTCTGGCTGCGACGGCCCTGGCCATCGGCGCCGCGATCTCGTCTCCTGCGGCGCACGCAGCCCCGCCCGAGGACATGGCGCGCCGCATGGCAGCCTGCATCACCTGCCATGGCCGCGACGGCCAGGCCACCAACTCGGGCTACTTCCCGCGCCTGGCGGGCAAGCCGGCCGGCTATCTGTACGAACAGCTGCGCAGCTTTCGCGACGGCCGCCGCCAGCAGGCCGACATGAGCCACCTGCTGACGAATCTCTCGGACGCCTACCTGCGCGACATGGCCGAGTACTTCGCCTCGCTCGACTTCCCCTACCCGCCGCCGGCCGCATCGGACTTGCCGGCCGCGACCCTGGCCCGCGGGCGTGAACTGGTGTTCGGCGGCGACACGGCGCGCGGCCTGCCCGCCTGCGTGCGTTGCCATGGCGAGGCGCTGACCGGCGTGCAGCCCGGCATCCCGTCGCTGCTGGGCCTGCCGCGCCTGTACATCGCCTCGCAGCTCGGCGCATGGGTCACCGGCGACCGCCGCGCCCCGGCGCCCGACTGCATGGCGGAGGTGGGCCGCAAGCTCGACAACCGCGACATCACGGCGATCGCCGGCTGGCTGGCCGCGCAGCCCGTGCCCGCCGGCGCCAAGCCCGCCACGGCGCTGCCCGGCGGCCTGCCGGTGGCCTGCAGCGCCATGGAGGCCCACCGATGAAGGCGCGGCGCGTGTTGCTGCGCACGGTGCTGGCCCTGATCGCGGTGCTCGTGCTTCTGGCCGCCGCCGTGGTCGCCCTGAACCTGCGCGGCGAGGACGCGCCGAGCGATGCGCGCGCGCAGGACTTCATCGCCTCGCCCGGCCAGGTGGAGCGCGGACGCTACCTGGCGCTGGCCGGCAACTGCGCCGGTTGCCACACGGCGCGCGGCGGCGCGGCGTATGCCGGCGGCCGCGGCATCGAGACGCCCTTCGGCACGATCTACACCAGCAACCTCACGCCCGAACCGCTCACCGGCATCGGCCTGTGGAACGCCGACCATTTCTGGCGCGCCATGCACAACGGGCGCTCGCGCGACGGCCGCCTGCTGTACCCGGCCTTCCCGTACACCAGCTTCACGCAGATGACACGCGAGGACTCGGACGCCATCTACGCCTGGCTGCGCACGCTGCCGCCGGCGGCGCAGGCCAACCGAGCCCACACGCTGGCCTTTCCCTACGACACGCAGGCCGCGCTGGCCGTGTGGCGCGCGATCTTCTTCACCCCCGGGCGCTTCGAGCCGCAAGCGCAGCGCTCGGCCGAATGGAACCGCGGCGCGTACCTGGTGGGCGGCCTGGGCCACTGCATCGCGTGCCATGGCAGCCGCAATTCGCTGGGCGCGACCGACACGGCGCGTGGCCTGGTCGGCGGCATGCTGCCGGGCGAGAACTGGTACGCACCCGCGCTCGACGCCGCTTCGCAGGCCGGCGTCGCGGACTGGGACCCGCAGGAGGTGGTGACCCTGCTCAAGACCGGCCGCACCGCGCACGCCTCGGTGCTCGGACCGATGGCCGAGGTGGTGTACCGCAGCACCCAGTACCTGAGCGATGCCGACCTGCGCGCGATGACCGTCTACCTGCAGGCGCTGCCGCAGGCGCCGGCCGCGCCCCCCGCGCCGGCAGGTCGCCGCAACGAGGGCGTGCTCCAGCGCGGCGAGAAGATCTACGCGCAGCAATGCGCCTGGTGCCACGGCGAGCGCGGCGAAGGCGTGGCGGGCACCTTCCCGCCGCTCGCGGGCAACCGCGCCGTCAACATGCGCAACGCGAGCAACCTCGTGCAGGTGGTGCGGCGCGGCGGCTTCCTGCCCGCGACGGAAGGCAACCCGCAGCCCTACGGCATGCCGCCCTTCGGCCACCTGCTGGACGACGCCGACATCGCCGCCGTGCTGAGCTATGTGCGCGCCAGCTGGGGCAACACCGGCGCCGAGGTCACCCAGCGCGAGGCGATGCAGCGCTGAGCGCCCGTCACGCCATCGCCCACGCCAACGCGCCGAGCGTCTGCACGGCGCCGTCGATGCGCGGGTCGTCGGCATGCCCGTGGTTGAGGCGGATGCAGTGCGCGAACCCCGCCGCCGGCGAGAACA
Organism: Pseudomonadota bacterium; assembly: GCA_031119395.1. Lineage (GTDB taxonomy): Bacteria > Pseudomonadota > Gammaproteobacteria > Burkholderiales > Burkholderiaceae_C > Xenophilus. Next base: position 31,282 of record JAVHYA010000019.1, on the reverse strand, counting down.
GCGGCCCCGGCGCCAGGCCGATGCCCTGCGCGCGTGCGCGACGGTGCAGCTCGAGCGCATCGACCGAGGACGGCAGCTCGACCCACAGGAAGTAGCCGCCCTGCGGCTCGTGCACGCGCGTGCCGACCGGGAAGTGCTGCCGCACGGCCGCGAGCATGGCGCGGCGCGATTCGGACAGAGCGCGCCGCAAGCGACGCAGGTGCCGGTCGTAGCCGCCCTCGGCCAGGTAGGCCGCCACCGCCTGCTGCGAGGGCAGCGCCGGCGACAGGCTGCTCATGAGCCGCAGGCGCTCCACACGCTGCGCGAAGCGCCCCGCAGCCACCCAGCCGACGCGGTAGCCCGGCGCCAGGCACTTGGAGAAGGAGCCGCAATGCATCACCAGCCCCGCACGGTCGAAGGCCTTGGCGGGCACCGGCTTGCGCGCGTCGGCATGGAGCTCGGCGTAGACGTCGTCCTCGATCAACGGCACCTGGTGCCGCGCCAGCAGGTCGACCAGCGCCTGGCGCTTCGCCTGCGGCATGAGTGCGCCCAGGGGATTCTGGAAACTCGGCATGAACCAGCAGGCCTTCACGCGGTGCCGGTCGAGCAGGCCGGCGAGCGCATCGAGGTCGACGCCCTCGCGCGCATCGGTCGGCACCTCGAGGGCGCGCAGTTGGAGCCGTTCCAGGGCTTGCAGGGCGGCGTAGAAGGTGGGCGACTCCACCGCCACCACGTCGCCGGGCCGGGTCACCGCCTGCAGGCACAGGCCCAGCGCCTCCATCGCGCCATTGGTCATCACGATCTCTTCGGCGGACACCGCGGTGCCGTCGATCCCGTAGCGACGCACGATCTGGCGGCGCAGGTCGTCGTTGCCCGGCGCCAGATCCTGCACCAGCCGCTGCGGCGGCAGTGCACGCATGCCCTGCCCCAGGTGCCGGGCGAGTGCCGCCAGTGGAAAGAGCGCAGGCGAAGGAAAGGCCGAGCCCAACGGCACCATGTCGGGCCGGCCCGAGCTGCCGAGCACCTGGAACACGAGCTCGCTGATGGCCACCTCGGTGGCGTCGCCGGGCCTCGCCAATCCCGGAGGCGGCAGCGTGGCGGCTGCTGCCTTGACGTAATAGCCGGAGCGGGACCGCGCCTCGACCAGCCCGCGGGCCTCCAGGAGGTAGTAGGCCTCGAACACCGTCGACGGGCTGATGCCGCGCGAGGCGCTGGCCTGCCGCACCGAAGGCAGCCGGTCACCGGCGCGCAGCGCCTGGCGTCGGATCAGCCCGGCGATCTCGTCCGCGTAGCGTTCGTAGAGGGTCGTCATCCTCGCCGTCACCCCCTGCGCTGGAAGGCCAAAGAAAAAGCCCTTGCAGCGAACTGCAAGGGCTTTTGTGCTTGGCGGAGTGGACGGGACTCGAACCCGCGACCCCCGGCGTGACAGGCCGGTATTCTAACCAACTGAACTACCACTCCGCGTTGGTGTGACTTTCGCTCTCGCATCCTTGAATGCTCGAGCCAAGTGCCACAAAACTTGGCGACCCTACGGGGATTCGAACCCCGGTACTCACCGTGAAAGGGTGATGTCCTAGGCCTCTAGACGATAGGGTCAAAACCTGGACTGACTGACTTTCGACACCTTGTTTGGTGGAGGTAAGCGGGATCGAACCGCTGACCTCTTGCATGCCATGCAAGCGCTCTCCCAGCTGAGCTATACCCCCGGTGAACCCGCTGGAAGTTGCCTTCCTTTGTTGTTCGTCCCTACTGGGTGTCGAGCCTCGCAGTATATACCGGTTTTCAAGCTTTGCTCAATCTTTCGATCGCGACATCGCGAGAAAAAAGCGCGAGCACCGCATCGAGCGACGGCGTCTGGGGCGTGCCCATGACGAGCACGCGCACGGGCATGGCCAGCGCGGGCATCTTCAGCCCATGGGCGGCCAGCACTTCCTTGATCGCGGCGGCGATGGAGGCCTTGTCCCAGGCCACCGTCTTCAGCTTGTCCGCCAGCGTCGCAATGGCCGGACGGACGGCATCGGTCAGGTGCTGCGCGCGATCGGCGTCGCTGGCCTGCACGTCGGCATAGAAGGCCTTCGCCCATTGGGCCAGCGCCACCGTGGTGTCGCAACGGTCCTTGAACAGCGCGCAGATGGCGGGCAGGCGCTCGTCGGCCGTGATGCCGAGGCGGGCCAGTTGCTCGGCCACCAGCGGGGCCAGCGCCTGGTCGTCCATGGCCTTGAGGTGCTGCGCGTTGACCCAGCGCAGCTTCGCCTCGTCGAATTGCGCCGCGCTGCGGCCGAGGTGGTCGAGGTCGAACCACTCGAGAAACTGGGCGCGCGAGAAGATCTCGTCGTCGCCATGGCTCCAGCCCAGCCGCGCGAGGTAGTTGACCATCGCGTCCGGCAGGTAGCCCTCGTCGCGGTACTGCGTCACGGGCTTGGCGCCGTTGCGCTTGCTCATCTTCTCGCCCTGCTCGTTGAGCACGGTGGGCAGGTGCGCATACACCGGCGGCTCCTTGCCCAGGGCGCGGAAGATGTTGATCTGGCGCGGCGTGTTGTTCACATGGTCGTCACCGCGGATCACGTGCGTGATCGCCATGTCGATGTCGTCGACCACGACGCAGAAGTTGTACGTCGGCGTGCCGTCCGGCCGGGCGATGACGAGGTCGTCCAGCTCGTCGTTGGCGATCTCGATGCGGCCCTTGACCTTGTCGTCCCAGGCCACCACGCCGTCCTGCGGATTGCGAAAGCGCAGCACCGGCTGCACGCCGTCGGGCACCGGCGGCAGCACCTTGCCCGGCTCGGGACGCCAGGTGCCGTCGTAGCGCGGCTTCTGCTTGGCGGCCATCTGCCGCTCGCGCAGCGCGTCGAGCTCGGCCACGCTCATGTAGCAGGGGTAGACCTGCCCCGCGGCCTGCATCTCGGCCAGCACCGCCTTGTAGCGGTCCATGCGCTGCATCTGATAGAACGGGCCCTCGTCGTGGTCCAGGCCGAGCCAGGCCATGCCTTCGATGATGACGTCGACCGCCGCCTGGGTGGAGCGTTCGAGGTCGGTGTCCTCGATGCGCAGGATGAAGTCGCCGCCGGTGGAGCGGGCGAAGGCCCAGGGGTAGAGGGCCGAACGGATGTTGCCCAGGTGGATGAAGCCGGTGGGCGATGGGGCGAAACGTGTGCGGGTCTTGCTCATTGATGGTCCGGATCAGGCACCGAGCGCGGACAAGCCACGCATCAGGTCGTCCTGGATGTCTTCGGGGTGTTCGAGGCCGACGGCCACGCGGATCGTGCCCTGCGTGATGCCCGCGGCCTGACGCTGCGCCTCGGTCAGGCGCCCGTGCGAAGTGGTGGCCGGATGGCTGATGATGGTCTTGGTGTCGCCGAGGTTGGTGGCGATGGACAGCACACGGCAGCTGTCGATGACGTGAAAGGCCTTGGCGCGCTCGGCCTCGGGCGTGTCGCCGGCCAGCACGAAGCTCAGCACGCCGCCGCCCTGACCGCTTTGCTGGCGCATGGCGAGCTCATGCTGCGGGTGCGAAGCCAGACCGCAGTAGTAAACGCGCGCCACCTGCGGCTGCGCTTCCAGCCAACGCGCCACGGTCAGCGCGTTCTCGCAATGGGCCTTCATACGCACGGCCAGCGTTTCCATGCCCTTGAGCACCACCCAGGCGTTGAAGGGCGACAGCACCATGCCGGCGGTGCGTACCACGGGCGCGAACTTCTCGGTGACCAGCTGACGGCTTGCGCACAGCGCACCAGCCATCACGCGGCCCTGCCCGTCCAAATACTTGGTGCCCGAATGCATGACGATGTCGGCCCCCAGTTCGGTCGGCCGCTGCAGGATGGGCGTGGCGAAGCAGTTGTCCACCGCCAGCAGCGCACCCGCACCATGTGCGATCTCGGCCAGTGCCGCGATGTCGCAGACCTCGGTCAGCGGATTGGTCGGTGTCTCGGCGAAGAGCAGCTTGGTGTTGGGGCGCATGGCGGCGCGCCATTCGTCGACGTCGGTCTGCGAGACGAAGGTGGTCTCGACGCCGAACTTACCGAACTCCTTGGCAAAGAGATTCAACGTGGAGCCGAACATGGAGCGCGAGAGCACGACGTGGTCGCCGGAGCGCAGCAGCCCCATGATCATCATGAGGATCGCGCCCATGCCGCTGGCGGCGCCGATCGCGGCCTCGGTGCCCTCCATCGCCGCGAGGCGCTGCTCGAAGCTGGTGACGGTGGGGTTCGACGTGCGGGCGTAGGTGTAGCCGTCGCCGCTGGCGAAACGCCGGGCCGAGGTCTCGGAGTCCGGCTGCACGAAGCCGGTCGTCAGGTACAGCGCCTCGGAGTTCTCTCCGTACTGGCTGCGCTCGACGGCGGTGCGCACCGCCAGGGTCTCCGGCCGCAGGCCTTCGGGCAGGGATCGGTCCGTCATGCTCAACTCAGGTTGGGCAGCGCCAGCCGGGAGGAATCCTCCTCCGTCTCCTCGATGCGCGGCCGGTTGCCGTTCATGCGGGTGATGGCGTCGATGTCGATGTCGCCCGTGACATACACCCCGTCGAAACAGGAGGCTTCGAAACCGGCGATGGCGAGCGTATCGGCCTTCGCCGGCGCCGCCTTCATGACGGCGCGCTTCATCGCGTCCACGTCCTGGTAGATGAGTGCGTCGCAGCCGATCAGCTGGCGGATCTCCTCGATGCTGCGGTCGTGCGCCACCAGCTCGTCCTTGGTCGGCATGTCGATGCCGTAGACGTTGGGGAAGCGCACCGGGGGCGCGGCGCTGGCCATGTAGACCTTGTTCGCGCCTGCGTCGCGCGCCATCTGCACGATTTCCCGGCTGGTGGTGCCGCGCACGATCGAATCGTCGACCAGCAGGACGTTGCGGCCCTTGAACTCGCTCGCGATCACATTGAGCTTCTGGCGCACCGACTTCTTGCGCACGCCCTGGCCCGGCATGATGAAGGTGCGGCCGACGTAGCGGTTCTTCACGAAGCCTTCGCGGTACGGCACGCCCAGCAGATGCGCCAGCTGCGTCGCGCTCGGCCGGCTCGATTCGGGGATGGGGATGATCACGTCGATGTCGCTCGGCGGCACCGTCGACACCACGCGCTGCGCGAGCGTCTCGCCCAGGTTGAGCCGAGCCTGGTAGACCGAGATGCCATCCAGCGTGGAGTCCGGTCGCGCCAGGTACACGAACTCGAAGATGCAGGGGTTCAGCGTGGGCGATTCGGCGCACTGCCGGGCATGGACGTTGCCCTGCAGGTCGATGAACACGGCCTCGCCCGGCGCCACGTTGCGCTCGAAGACGAAGCCCGAGCCCTCCAGCGCCACCGATTCGCTGGCCACCATGATCGCGCCGTCTGCGTTGCGCCCCAGGCACAGCGGGCGGATGCCGTACGGGTCGCGGAACACCAGCAGGCCGTGGCCGGCGATGAGCGACACCACCGCGTAGGAGCCGCGCAGGCGCTTGTGGACGGCGCGCACGGCGGCGAACACATCGTCGACCTTCAGCGGAATGCCGCGGGTGGAGCGTTCCAGCTCGTGCGCGAGCACGTTGAGCAGCACCTCCGAGTCGCTCTCGGTGTTGGTGTGGCGGTGATCGGTGGAGAACAGCTCGGCGCGCAGCGCGTGCGCGTTGGTGAGGTTGCCGTTGTGCACCAGCACGATGCCGAAGGGCGCGTTGACGTAGAAGGGCTGCGCCTCTTCCTCGCTGTAGGCGTTGCCGGCCGTGGGGTAGCGCACCTGGCCCAGGCCCACGCTGCCCGGCAGCGCACGCATGTTGCGGGTGCGGAACACGTCGCGCACCATGCCCTTGGCCTTGTGCATGAAGAACTTGCGTTCCAGCATCGTGACGATGCCGGCTGCGTCCTGCCCGCGATGCTGCAGCAGCAGCATCGCGTCATAGAGCAATTGGTTGACGGGAGCGTTGCTGACGACGCCGACGATTCCACACATGGGAGCGTTCCTCTTGAACTACGGAAGGTAGCTTGCCAACTTTTCAGGCAATGCAGGCTTCAGGCCCTGCAATGCCGCATCCAACCACGGCGCGCTCACCGACTCGCGCCACCAGCCGTCCTGGCCCAGCGCCATCACATGGACCACCACGGCCACCACCAGCAGCGCCACCAGGGCGCGCGCAGCGCCGAACAGCGCGCCCAGCGTCCGGTCGACGGGCCGCAGGCCCACCGCACTGACCAGCCTGCGCGTCACCGCGGCCACCAGACCGCCCGCGAAGGCCACGGCCACGAACACAAGCACGAAACCTGCCGCATAGCGCCAAGATGCGTCCGGTTCGCCAAAAGGCAACCAGGCCGCCACATCCGCCGCGAACCACTGTGCGCACAGGAAGGCCGCGACCCAGCCGACGAGGGAGATGACCTCGAACATCAGCCCACGCCACAGCCCGGTCAGCATCGACAGCCCGAGCACCCCCACCGCGATCCAGTCGAACAGGGCCACGGCTGCGGCGCGCTCAAAGCGTGAGCACGGCGGCCGGCAGGGCCAGGCCCTTGATGCGCTCGGCCGCCTTGTCCGCTTCCGCCTTCGAGCCGAACGGTCCCACGCGCACCCGAGTGCGTTCGCCGTCCGCGGTCTTGGCCACATGGGTGTAGGTCTTCAGGCCCGCCTTTTCCAGCTTCTGCCGCGTTTCCTTGGCCTTGTCGGCGTCGGCGAAGGCGCCCACCTGGACGACGAAGCGGCCGGCGGCGTCCGCCGGCTTGTCGGCGGGCTTCTCGACCGGCTTGGCATCGGCCGGTTTGGCCGCCGGCTTGCCCTCGAGCAGCGCCAGGGCGCGCGCGCCATCGTCGCGGGCGGCGGGCCTGGCCGGCGCCGGCTTGGGTTCGGGCTTGGATTCGGCCGTGCGCGCCGGCTCGGGCTTGGACTCGTGCCGCACTTCGGGCTTCGGCTCGGGCTTGGGGTCCGGCTTCGGTTCGGGTTTCGGTTCCGGCTTGGGCTCGGGCGCCGGTGGCGTCGCAGCCGGCGCAGGCGCGGCGGGGGCCGTCGCCACGACCTCGGTGCCGTCGGCGCGCTCGGTGATCATGCCGCCCGAGGAAGGCGTGCGGGGGGCGCCGCCGTCCGCGCCACCGGCAGCGCTGGACGTCGTCGCGGCCGGCGGCGCGGGCACGGCAAGCGGCTTGGTCTTGTTGCGGTCGGGGATCTCGATCGGGATGTCCACCGCCACCGGCCGTGGCTGCGTGTCGAACAGGAGGGGAAAGCCGATCACGCCCAGCAGCACCAGCACGGCCGCCCCGAGCAGACGGTGCCGGGCACGGCGGCGCATGGATTCGACGCTTTCCGCCGGTGCCGCGGCCGCGGCGCCGCGCGCCTCGTTGCCTTGGGGACCCTTCGAGCGGAACTTGAAAAACGCCATGAACGTCGATTCCCTGACTGTGGAGTGCAGCGTGCGCGAAAAAAGAGCGGAGGGGCCGGGCCCGGACGGGCAGTGTCAGGCGCCGGGCTGGAGGTGTTTGGCCTGCAGTCGGGGGATGCCGTGCTCGAGCACACCGCCGACCGTGAAGAAGGATCCGAAGACCACGATTCTATCAGCGGGGTCCGCCGCATCGACCGCCGCCTGCAGCGCCGACATCGGGTCGGCGTGGGTGCTGGCGGTCACCTCCGGGCGCCGGTTGCGCGCCTGCCAGGCGGCCTCGAGATCGGCCGCGCGGGCAGCCCGCGGCGTGGGCAGGTCGGTGAAGTACCAGCGGTCGACCAGCGGGCCGATGCGCTCGAGGATCGGCGCCAGTTCCTTGTCGGCCATGACCCCGAAGACGGCATGCGTGACCGGGTAGAAGCCCATGGCGTCGAGGTTCTCGGTCAGCGCGGCGACGGCGTGCGGGTTGTGGGCCACGTCCAGCACCAGCGTGGGCTGGCCCGGCACGATCTGGAAGCGCCCGGGCAGTTCGACCAGCGACAGGCCGACGCGGATCGCCTGCGCCGTCACCGGCAGGCGCGGGCGCAGCGCCTCGAGCGCGGCCAGCACGCCGGCCGCGTTGACGAGCTGGTTGGCCCCGCGCAGGGCCGGATAGGCGAGCCCCGCATAGCGCCGCCCGCGCCCGGCCCAGGACCACTGCTGCGGATCGCCCGACACGTTGAAGTCGCGGCCCGACAGCCACAGGTCCGCCCCGATGGCCTCGGCATGCGCCACCACGCTGGCCGGGGGCATCGGGTCGCTGACGATGGCGGGCTTGCCCGGCCGCATGATCCCGGCCTTCTCGAAGCCGATGCGCTCGCGGTCCGGCCCGAGGAAGTCCATGTGGTCCAGGTCGATGCTGGTGAGGATGGCGCAGTCGGTGTCGACGATGTTGACCGCGTCGAGCCGTCCGCCCAGCCCCACCTCCAGGATCGCGACCTCGACACCGGCCTCGATCATGCAGGCGAACAGGGCCAGGGTCGTGAACTCGAAGTAGGTCAGCGAGGTCTCGCCGCGCGCCTGCTCGACCGCCTCGAAATGGGCCGGCAGCCGGTCGGCCGCCACGATCTCGCCGCCGATGCGCAGCCGCTCCTCGAAATGCACCAGGTGCGGCGAGCTGTAGACGCCCGTCTTGTAGCCGGCTTCGGCGAGGATCGATTCCAGCATGGCGCAGGTCGAGCCCTTGCCGTTGGTACCGGCCACGGTGATGACCGGGCAGGCGAAGGCCAGGCCCATGCGTTCGGCCACCGCGCGCACGCGTTCCAGGCCGAGTTCGATGTTCTTTGCGTGCAGGTGCTCGGCGTGCGCGAGCCAGTCGGCCAGGGTCTTCATGGAGCCGGCGATTGTCGCCCAGGCCTTCCGCCTGCATCATCCGCGCCCATGATCGACCTCTACGGCATCCCGAATTGCGACACCGTCAAGCGCGCCCGCGCCTGGCTGGACACGCAGCAGCTCCCCTACCGCTTCCACGACTTCAAGAAGGAAGGCCTGCCCGACGCGACCGTGCAGCGCTGGATCGCCGCCGTCGGCTGGGAGGCCTTGCTCAACCGGCGCGGGACGACCTGGCGGCAGCTGGACGCGGCCTCGCGCGACGCGGTGGTCGATGCGCCGTCGGCCCAGGCGGTGCTGCAGGCACATCCCAGCCTCGTGAAGCGGCCGGTCGTCGAATGGGCGCGGCCGGACGTTGTGACGGTCGGCTTCGATGCCGACACGTGGATCTCGCATCGCGAAAATCTCGTGTGAACCTTGGCACGCCGGTGCGCTCCAACGTCTGCCCGCGCAGGGCCGGCCGACGGCCGGGCCGGCGCATCCGAATGGAGATACCCCGATGACCTCTCGCCTTCCCGCCGCTGCTTCCATCGCCCCGTCTCGCCGCGCCTCCCGTGTGCGGCGGACCGGGCTGGCGACCGCCGCGCTCGCGCTGCTGCTCGGCGCCGCCCTGCCCGTCTCGGCGCAGGACGCGCCGCCGGTCGGACGCGTCATCTCGACCAGCCCGATCCAAGAGAACGGCCAGCCTGCCGGCTACAGCGTCACCTACGAATATGCCGGCCGGCAGTACACCACGCGCACCGACGCGCCACCCGGCCCCACCATCCCGGTGCAGGTCGGCGGCTACGGCGTGACGACCTACCCGGTCGCCCCTCAGCCGGCCATCGCGAGCAACCCGGAGCCGGCAGCCCAGCCGGCGGCACCCTACGCGGTCACGCCCGAGCCGGGCGTCGTGGTGTCGGGCAACGGCGTGCCCTACGGCGCGCCTGCGCCCGTGTATCCGGCCGCCTATCCCGCACCGGTGTACGTGGCGCCGGCCTATGCCTATCCCGCCGCGCCCTATGTGTATCCGCCCGTGGGCCTCTCGCTCAACTTCGGCTACTCGCGCGGCTGGCACCACGGCTGGCGCTGAGCGGGGCGAACGGGCGGGCAGCCGCCCCTAGAATGCCCGGCGCTGCACCCGATCTTCGAAGGAAATCGGGCCGCAGCGCCCGCCCCACCTGCACGGGGCGCTATTGAAACCATAGCAATCAGGCCCGGCGCCTGCTCTTTCCGCATGACCACCCAGACCCTCGACGGCGTGTCCGTCGCCACCCAGGCCAACGTCTACTTCGACGGCAAGTGCGTCTCGCACGGCATCACCTTCGCCGATGGGCGCAAATGCACGGTGGGGGTGATCCTGCCTTCGTCGCTGACCTTCAGCACCGGCGCGCCCGAGGTCATGGAAGGCACGGGCGGCAGCTGCGAGTACAAGCTCGACGGCAGCAGCGAATGGGTGGCCGCCGGTGCGGGCGAGAAGTTCAGCATCCCCGGCAACTCGAAGTTCGAGATCCGCGTGACCGGCACGCCGTACAGCTACATCTGCCACTTCGGCTGATCGCCGCCGGGCGGCGGGCGACGGCCGTTCAATCGCCGCCGCCCCCTCCGCATCCCCCGCCGCAGCCGCCTCCGCCGTCGCTGCTGCCACCACCATCGCTGCCGCCGCCCCCGCCGTCGGACGTGGACGATTCGCTGCCCCCGAAGCCCTGCGAATCCCCCGGGTAGCCGCCCGAGTCGCTGGAAGACGATCCGCCGCCCTCGGCGAAGGCGGTGCCGCAGTACGCATCGCCGCCGCTGGCCCGGTCGATGGCGCTGCAATCGGGCGTGTAGTGGAAGCCGCCGGCGACCGCGAACTTGGCGTCGAGCGCGAAGAGCAGCGGCAGACGCGCCGGCTTGCGCGGGTCGATGCTCTCCTCCTTGCAGGCCCAGTACCAGCTGCGGCGCAACCCGTCGTTGCGGCGCGCATCGCGGCCCAGCACCTCGGCCGGCGTGTGGTGCAGCATCGCGCCGAAGGCGCCCCGGCACCAGCGCTGGTAGCCCTGCGTGTGGAGGATGTACGCGTGCCAGGCCTCGTCGACCACCTTCGAGGGCATGGCCACGAACTTGCGGCCGCTGCGCAGGTGCGCCATGAAGAACTGCCGCAGGCCGCGCAGCACCAGCTCGGCGTCGCGCACCGTCAGCTGCGGGAAGGCCTGTCGCAGCTTGCCGACCAGGAAGGCGGGCAGCGAGGCCTCGCGGATGAACTGCCGGCGCAGGCTGTCTTCCCACGCCCGCAGCGCAGCCGTGAGCACGAGCGCCACCACCACGGCGACCGCCAGCGACCAGCCGGTCCGCCAGGCGGCCACCGCGGCGATGGCCAGCAGCCACACCAGCCGGCGCGTCCACACCAGGCCGGCGATGCGGCGTCGAAAGTTCAGTTCGGGCCAGTGCATCCCATTCCTCCTCGCGCCCCGTGTCGAAGCGTCTTCGTTCAGGCCGCGCCGCCCTGCCGGTGCGGCGCCCTCCTCCTCCAGGCCGGTGTCAGACCACGACCGGCTCAGGCTCCAGCCGGATGCCGAAGCGTTCGTAGACGCTGGTCTGGATCGCCTTGGCCAGGGTCATCACCTCGCCGCCCGTGGCCGGGTGTTCGCTGCCGCCGCGGTTGACCAGCACCAGCGCCTGCCGCTCGTACACGCCGGCGTTGCCGACCGACTTGCCCTTCCAGCCGCAGGCATCGATGAGCCAGCCGGCGGCGAGCTTGATGCTGCCGTCCGGCATCGGGTAGTGCACGATCTTCGGGTCGCGCGCGATGATGTCGGCGCACTGCTCGGGCGTGACGGTCGGGTTCTTGAAGAAGCTGCCGGCGTTGCCCAGCACGCGCCAGTCGGGCAGCTTGGCGCGGCGGATGGCGACGATCCAGTCGAAGATCTGCATCGGCGTCGGGTCGGTCACGCCGGTCTCGGCCATCTTGCGTTCCAGGTCGAGGTAGCCCAGCACGGGCTTCCACGGCTTGGGCAGCCGGAAGCGCACCCGCGTGATGAGCGCGCGGCCGGCCAGCCCGAAGGCGTTGGTGGCCGGATCGCCCGGGTGCTTGAAGACCGAATCGCGGTAGCCGAAGGCGCACTGCGCCGCATCGAGCGTGAAGGGCTGGCCGGTGACGAGATCGATGCCGTCCAGCGACTCGAAACGGTCCTGCAGCTCGACGCCATAGGCGCCGATGTTCTGGACCGGCGCCCCGCCCACGGTGCCGGGAATGAGCGCCATGTTCTCCAGCCCCGGCCAGCCCTGCGCGAGCAGCCACTGCACCGTGTCGTGCCAGACCTCGCCCGCGCCGACCTCGACGATCCAGGCCCTGGCGCCGTCGTCGACCAGACGGCGGCCCGGGATCTCGACCTTGAGCACCAGCGGCTTCACGTCGCCCGTGAGCACGATGTTGCTGCCGCCGCCGAGCACGAACTTCGGCATCTCGCGCAGCGCCGGGTCGGCCAGGACGGCCGCCACGTCGGCCTCGCTCGCGATGCGCACCAGCTGCTGCGCACGGGCCACGATGCCGAAGCTGTTGTGCGGTTGCAGGGGGACGTTGCGCTGGACGATCATGGGAGAATTGTCGCATTCGGCCCATGCCGCCTCCGGCCGTGGGCGCCATCCCAGGAGAACCTTTTCATGCCCTCTTTCGACACCGTTTGCGAGCCGAACCTCGTCGAAGTCCGCAACGCCGTCGACAACGCCGCCAAGGAAATCGGCACCCGCTTCGATTTCAAGGGCACGGCCGCCGCGATCGAGCTCAAGGACAAGGACATCACCCTCACCGGCGACGCCGACTTCCAGCTCCAGCAGGTCGAGGACATCCTGCGCGGCAAGCTCACCAAGCGCAACGTGGACGTGCGCTTCCTCGACAAGGGCGACGTGCAGAAGGCCGGCGGCGACAAGGTCAAGCAGGTCATCAAGGTCAAGAACGGCATCGACGCCGAGACCGGCAAGAAGATCCAGCGCATCCTCAAGGACAGCAAGCTCAAGGTCCAAGCCGCCATCCAGGGCGACGCGGTGCGCGTGACCGGCGCCAAGCGCGACGACCTGCAGGCCGCCATGGCGCTGATCAAGAAGGACGTGGCCGACCTGCCGCTGTCCTTCAACAACTTCAGGGACTGAAGCCGCCGTGAAGAACCTGCTGGCCGCGGCGGCCCTCCTCGCCGCCTGCGCGTCGGCGGCTGCCCAGTCGGTCACCCTGACCGGCAGCATCGGCAGCCGCGCCATCCTGATGGTCGATGGCGGCGCACCGCGCACCGTGGCGCCGGGCGAGACGGTGCAGGGCGTGAAACTCATCGCCATGCAGGGCGACCAGGCGGTGGTCGAGTCGGGCGGCAAGCGGCTCACCCTGCGCATGGATTCGCCGGTGAGCATCGGCGGCGCGGCGCGCAGCGCCGGCGGCACGCGCATCGTGCTGCCGGTCGACAGCCGCGGCCACTTCATGACGCAGGGCGCCATCAACGGCCGCAGCGTCAATTTCATGCTCGACACCGGCGCGACCTCGGTCGCCCTGTCGCTGGCCGACGCGCAGCGCATCGGCCTGGACTACGCCAAGGGCCAGCCGGTGCAGATCAACACCGCCAACGGCGTGACCGGCGGCTGGCGCGTGAAGCTGTCGTCGGTGCGCGTGGGCGATGTCGAGGTCTATGACGTCGACGCCGTCGTGTCGCAGCAGCCCATGCCCTTCGTGCTGCTGGGCAACAGCTTCATCGGCCGCTTCTCGATGCGGCGCGACGCCGACCAGATGGTGCTGGAAAAGCGCTTCTGACGCCGGGCCCGCCCCGGGTTGCCTGGTCGGCTTCAGAGCTTGGCGATGATGAGGTGGCCGAAGAACTGCGCCAGCAGGATCGTCATCGCGAGCGCCAGGGCGAAGGAGGACAGCCAGTGCACCTCGCCGCGCAGGATCAGTTGCTCCCGCGCATCCAGCAGCCCCGCGTCGCGCCGCCGACGAGACCGATGCGTCAGTGCCACGGCCAGGAGGCCGAAGGCAAGCAAGGGCAGGTAGCCGAAGAGAAGCACCGGCAGTTGCCGCCGCGTGGCGGTGCCCGAGCCCAGGTCCCAGACCAGGCGCGCCAGGTCGACCTGGTGTTCGTAGGGCATGAATGCGTACAGCACGCCCCCGATCGCCGACGCGTACAGCAGGGCGTGCCGCACGCGCAATGTCCACGGCCAGGGCACCCGCGGCGCGGGGGGCGTTCCGCGTGGCCCCGGCGCCGGGACGGGATCGCCCGGCAGCCACTCGCCACGACGAGTCGCCTGCTCGAGATTCCAAAACAGGCGGTAGGACATCCGCTGCACGGCAACGAGCACGACCACCGCCAGGAAGGGCACGATCACGTACAGCAAGGCCACCGCAGCCGCGTTCGGCTCCGTCGACCGTCTCCACATGGCCACCCCGATCCAACTGGCGAACAGGAGGGTGAAGCCCACGAGGAAGGCGCTCGCGGCCACCACCGCGCGCCGCAAGGGCCGCCCTTCCATCCAGGCCCACAGGCGGTCGATCGGCTGGGCCGCGCCCGTGTGCGATACGTCGTGGTCCTGGCCCGTGTGCATCCTCACCCCGTCACGCCAGGAGGTGTCTCTCCCGTCTTCGGCGGCGTATCAGCTCATGCCTGCGAGGCACTGACCACGATCTCGATCTTGTAGGCCGGGTTGGCCAGCTGCGCCTGCACGGTGGCGCGCGGCGGCGTGTGGCCGGCCGGGACCCAGGCGTCCCACACCTCGTTCATCGCGGCGATCTCGCTGATGTCGGTCAGGAAGATCTGCGTCATGAGGATGCGGGTCTTGTCGCTGCCGGCCTCGGCCAGCAGGCGGTCGACCATCGCGAGCACCTGCGCGGTCTGGCCGCGGATGTCCTGCGTGGTGTCGTCGGGCACCTGGCCGGCCAGGTAGACCGTGCCGTTGTGCACGGCCATCTCGGACAGTCGCGGGCCGACGTGGAAGCGTTGGATGGCAGGCATGGTTGCTCGTTCCTTCAGGGAGTGGGCTTGGCTTTGTTGCCGAGCTTCGATTCGGTGCCGGCGAGCAGGCGCCGGATGTTCTCGCGGTGGCGCCAGGCCAGCAGCAGGCTCATGACGATGAGGGCCGCGAGCACGGTGCGGTGCAGCGGCCAGGCGATCTTGCCGCCCAGCACATAGTAGGCCGGCGCGAAGAAGGCGGCCACCAGCGAGGCGAGCGAGGAGTAGCGGAAGAAGAAGGCGATGATGAGCCACGACGCGCCCGTCGCCAGGCCCAGCAGCCAGTCGATGCCGAAGAGCACGCCCGCCGCCGTGGCGACGCCCTTGCCGCCCTGGAAGCGGAAGAACACCGGGTACAGGTGCCCGAGGAAGGCCGCCAGGCCGGCGAGCGCCGCCGTGCCCGCGCCCAGGCCCCAGGCCGCGCCCCACTGGTTGATGACGAACACCGGCAGCCAACCCTTGAGCGCATCGAGCACCAACGTGGCCAGCGCCGCCCCCTTGCGGCCGGACCGCAGCACGTTGGTCGCGCCCGGGTTGCCGCTGCCGTAGCTGCGCGGGTCGTCCATGCCGAGCAGCTTGCTCACGATCACGGCGAAGGACAGCGAGCCCAGCAGGTAGCCGACGACGATGGCGATCAGGGAAGGCAGTTCAAGGCTCAAGGCGGGCTCCGTCGCGGACTGGATGACGCCGCGCGTGGTTGTCTCGTGGGGAAGCCGGTCATTCTGCCAGCGCGCACTGCACCGGCCTGGCGCCCAGGAGCTGCACGCACAGCTGCGGATCGATGCCGACGAGGTAGCCGCGCCGGCCGCCGTTGATGAGGATCTTCGGCAACTCGAGGATCGTCGATTCGATGAACACCGGCATCTCGCGCCGCGTGCCGAAGGGCGAGGTGCCGCCGACCTGGTAGCCCGAATGGCGCTGCGCCACCTCGGGCTTGCACGGCTCGACCGACTTGGCGCCGATCTGGCGCGCGAGGTTCTTGGTCGACACCGTGCGGTTGCCGTGCATCAGCACGATCAGCGGCTTCGCGTCCTGGTCCTGCATCACCAGCGTCTTGACGACGGTGAAGGGATCGAAGCCGAGCACGGCTGCGCTGTGCTGCGCGCCGCCGTGCTCCAGGTAGTCGTACGGATGTTCGGTGAACGCGACCTTCGCCGCGCGCAGCACGGCGGTGGCGGGGGTCTCGCTGACGTGGGGCTTGTCTTTCTTGGCCATGGGAGCGGGCGATTCTGCCGCGCTCCCGATGGCGATGCCCGTGGCGGCCCCGGTGACCTCAGCCGCCGGTGGTCACGGCCGAAGCACCCATCTGGCGGATGGGATCGGTGCGCCCATCCCACGTCCGCGCGGCCTCGGCGATCTGGCGGAAGTAGTCCCCCTTGCCGCCCGTCGTCTCCGACAGCTCCACCATGCCGCTGGGCAGCTCGGGATGCACGAAATACGCGAACCGCCCGCGCGTGCCCATGCGCCCGCCATGCCCCTCGACATACCCGCTCTCCAGGAGCTGCGCGTGCATCGCGTCGTAGCGGTCCTCGGTCCAGTAGGCGATGTGCTGGGCGCATTCGCCGTTCTTGCGCAGGGTGTCGAGGTAGAGCGAGGGCGCGTCGTTGCGCTGCTGGATCAGCTCGATCTGCAGGCCGCCCGAGTTGGCCAGGGCGATCGACAGGTCGGGCAGGTGCGTCTGCGCCTGGCCGTAGTAGCGGAACTCGGTGGTGCCCACCGCCGCCTTGTAGAACCACGGCCCCACGCCGAGCGCACGGCTCCAGTGCGCCATCGCGCGCTCGATGTCGCGCACCACGAAACCGACCTGCCGTGCACCGCCGTAGAAAAGGCTCATGCGTGCTCCTGATGAGAAAACGTTTTCTTGATTGTGGAAAGAAAGGCCCGGCACGCGTCACCCGGGTTTGCACTCATACCAGCACGCGAGGCACCGGCGCAGACTTGCCGACGTTGTAGAAACGTTTCTACAAATTGCCATCAAATTCTTCATCCATGTCCGTCGTCACCCCCACCGAGCTGCCCGGCACCGCCCAGGAACTCGCCGTTTCGCGCCGCATGCCGCTGCGTGCCCCGCCCTACGACGAGGCGGCGGCCCGCGCGATCGGCAACACCGCCTTTTCCGGCACGCTGTCGCCGCAGAACCTGCGCCTCACGCTGGCGCAGGAACCCAAGCTGGCGGTGGCCTTCCAGCAGATGGCGCACGTGGTGCTGTTCAAGGGGAGCGTGTCCGAGCGCGACCGCGAGATCGCCATCATCCGCACCGGCGCCCTCACCCGCTCCGAGTACGAATGGGGCATGCACGTGAGCATCTATGCCGAGCGCTGCGGCCTGAGCGAGGCGCAGGTGATGGAGCTGACCTGCAACACCGCGATGAGCGACTCGTTGTGGACCGAGAAGGAGCGCCTGGTCGTGCGCATGGTCGACGAGCTGCATCACCATTCGACGGTGGGTGACGCCACCTGGGCCGGCCTGCAGGCGCACTGGCCCAAGGACCAGGTGGTCGAGCTCGTGCTGGCGGCCAGCTTCTATCACATGGCCGCCTTCTTCCTCAACAGCATGGCGGTGCCGCTGGAGCACGGCGCGCGCCGCTTTCCGCCGGGCGTCGTGCAGGCCTTCGTGCCGGGCGACGGCGACGCATGAGCTCCCGCCCGACCGCCGCCAACGGGGCTCGCACCGCAGCGCGTCGCGCCGAGGTTGTCCAATGAGCCGCCCCACCATCCGCGACGTGGCGCTGCGCGCCGGCGTGTCCATCGGCACCGCCTCGCGCGCGCTCAACCGCGCCGGGCGCGTGAGCCAGGCCGCCATCGCGGCCGTGCAGGCCGCCGCCGATGCGCTGGGCTACGAGCCCGACGCCATCGCCCAGAGCATGCGCACGCGCAGCACGGGCGTGGTCGGGCTGCTGGTGTCGGACCTGTCGAACCCGCTGTATGCGCGCATCGTGAACGCGGTGGAGGCCCGGCTGCAGCGCGACGGCTGCGCCCTGCTGCTGGCCAACACGCACAGCGACGCGGCGCGCGAGCGCACGATGATCGATTTCTTCCGCCGCCGGCGCGTCGACGGCATCATCCTCGCGCCCTGCCAGAGCGAGCGGCCGGAGCTGTTCGAGGGCCTCGTGGCGCAGGGCCTGCCGGCCGTGGCGCTGGACCGCGATTTCCACGCCGGCGGCAGCGGCGTGCACGTGGACCATTTCCACGGCGCCCTGCAGGCCACCCGCTACCTGCTCGACCTGGGACATCGCCGCATCGCGCTCATGACGCCAGGCCAGGCCGTGCGGCCCGGGCGCGAGCGGATCGCAGGCTTTCGTGCAGCCTACGCCGAACGCGGCCTGCAGCCCGAGCCGCGGCTGGTGCGTGCCGAGCCGTCGGCCATGCAGTTCGCCTTCAGCGAGACCCTGGCGCTGCTCTCCGGCCCCGAGCGGCCCACGGCCTTCGTGTGCCTGGGCACGCGCATCCTCTCGGGCGTGCTGCAGGGGCTTCGCCACGCCGGCCTCACCGCGCCCGAGGACGCCAGCGTCATCAGCATCGGCGACACCGACCTGTCGCAGCTCTTCTCGCCCGGCATCACCTCGCTGACCTGGGACTTCGAGGCCGTCGGCACCGCCGTGGCCGAGCTGATGCTCAAGCGCCTGCCCGGTGCCGCCGCGCCGGCGACCGAGGCCGAGCGCATCGTCATCACCACGCAGATGGTGCTGCGCGAATCCTGCGCCCCGCTGGCGCCCGCCCCCGCGCGCGTGGCACCGAAGCCGCGCACCGCCCGCAAGGCCGCATGAACGCGTCGCTGCGCCTGGCCGGCAAGGCGGCCATCGTCGTCGGTGCCGGCACGCCCGCCGACGGCACCAGCAACGGCGCAGCCTGTGCGATCGCCTTCGCGCGGGCGGGCGCGCGCGTGCTGTGCGCCGACCTGTCGCTCGATGCGGCGCAGGAGACCGTGCGCCGCATCGCGGCCGAGGGCGGCGAGGCCAGCGCCGTGGTCGCCGACGTGCGCAGTTCGGCGCAGCTGCAGGCCATGGTCGACACCGCCCTGCAGTGCCACGGCCGCATCGACATCCTGCACAACAACGTCGGCATCGAGGCCTTCGGCGACCTGCTGGAACTCACCGAGGCGTCGTGGGACCGGGTGCACGAGGTCAACCTGCGCGGCGCCATGCTGGCCGCACGCGCCGCCATGCCGCACATGATCCGGCAGGGCGGCGGCTCGATCGTCAACATGTCCTCGATCGCCAGCCGCAAGTGGAGCCCGATGCAGTTCCTGTCGTACAGCACCTCCAAGGCGGCGCTGAACCACATGACCCGCGTGGTGGCCCGCCAGTACGCGCCGCACCAGGTGCGCTGCAACGCGATCGTCGCCGGCCTCATCGACACGCCGCATGCCGCCGCGCTGTACGCCGACCCGCAGGCCGCGGCGGCCGGCCGCGCGCAGCGCGACGCACGCTGCCCCATGGGCCGCCAGGGCTCGCCCTGGGACATCGCCAACGCCGCCGTCTTCCTCGCCTGCGACGAATCGGCCTACGTCACCGGCGTCGAACTGGTGGTGGATGGCGGCGTCTCGCTCGGCTGAGGCCGCCGGCGCACCGATCACGACACAACGAAGGAGACATGCCATGCTGAAGAAGACGTTCTGGCTGCCATTCGCAGCCGCGGTGGCGCTCGTCGCCGGCGCGCCGGCCGCGGCGCAGTCCGCCACCGACTACCCCAGCAAGCCCATCAAGATGGTCCTGCCCTTCGGCGCCGGCGGCGGCGGCGACGTGCTGGGCCGGCTGCTGGCCGACCAGATGAGCCGGCGCCTCAAGCAGCCCATCGTGGTGGAGAACCGCGTGGGTGCCGCCGGCACCATCGGCACGCAGCACGTGGCCGTTTCGGCGCCGGACGGCTACACGGTCATGATCGGCGGCATGACGACCCACCTGCTGGCGCCGGTGACGTACAGCAAGCTGGCCTACGACCCGGTCAAGGACTTCAGCGTCGTCGGTCGCATCGGCACCTCCGCGATCGTGATGCTGGCCACGCCGGACTTCCCCGCCAACAACCTCAAGGAATTCGTCGCGCTGGCCAGGTCGAGGCCGAATCCGACCCAGTACGGCAGCTGGGGCATGGGATCCACCGGCCACTTCTGCGGCGAGGTGCTGGCACAGAAGGCCGGCCTGCAGTTGCAGCACGTGCCCTTCAACGGCACCAACAAGCTGGTCACCGACATGATGGGCGGCCACATCCAGCTGGGGCTGGTCGACATGGCCACCGGCACGCCCTTCGTCAAGGAAGGCAAGCTCAAGGCGCTGGGCGTGTGTACGCAGCGCTCGCCCAGCCTGCCCGACGTGGCGAGCTACAAGGAACAGGGCATCGACTTCGACCAGCTGCTGTCGTGGGTGATGTACGCACCGGCGAACGTGCCCAAGCCCATCCTCGCCAGGCTGACCGACGCCCTGCAGGCCTCGCTCAAGGACAAGGAGGTGGTCGACAAGATGCTCGCGCTGGGCATCACGGCCGACTTCCTGCCGGGCGATCAGCAGGCCGCCATCAACGCACGCGACATCCAGGTCTGGAAGAAGGTCGCGGCGGACGCCAACATCAAGACGGATTGACGCACCGATGGACGCCTCGGCCCTGAACCCGGTGCGCACCGACACCGGCGCGCTCCTTGCCGGCCGCGTGGCCGTGATCTCCGGCGCCGGTCGCCCCAAGGGCATCGGCAAGGCGACGGCCCGGCTGTTCATGGCGCACGGCGCACGCGTGGCGCTGCTCGACCTGAACGGCGAGGAAGCGCAGGCCGCCGCGGCCGACCTCAACGACGCCACGGACAGCGACCGGGCGCGCGCCTGGGCCTGCGACGTCGCCGATGCCGGCGCCTGCGCCGCCGCCATCGAGGGCGTGCTGGGCTGGTCGGACGGCGCGCTCGACGTGCTCGTCAACAACGCGGGCCTCACGCAAAAGCGCGGCGTCGCCGAGATCACCGAGGCCGACTACGACACCGTGACCGACGTGGTGCTGCGCGGGACGCTGCTGCTGTCGCAGGCCGCGCTGCCGGCCCTGCGTGCGCGGCACGGCGGCAGCATCGTCAACGTGTCGTCGATGTCCGCGCAGCAGGGCGGCGGCATCTTCGGCGGTGCGCACTACTGCGCCGCCAAGGCCGGCGTGCTGGGACTCACGCGCGCGATGGCGCGCGAGCTGGGCGCCGAGGGCATCCGCGTCAACGCCATCGCGCCGGGGCTCATCCTCACCGACTTCTCGCGCACCGGCCGCAGCGACGAGGACAAGCACGCCAGTGGCGCCGGCTGGCCCCTGCCGCGCGCGGGCCACGCGGCCGAGATCGCGGGCGCCTGCCTCTTCCTCGCGTCGGACCTGTCGTCGTACGTGACGGGCACGACGATCGACGTCAACGGCGGGGCGCACATGCGCTGAGGCCCGGACCATGCAGACCCCCGCCCTTCCCGCCACCATGCGCGCCGCCGTCCAGGCGGGCACCGACGGCGTGCGCATGCAGACCGTGCCTGTGCCCCGGCCGGGGCCGGCCGACATCCTGGTGCGCGTGCGCGCCAGCGCGCTCAACCGCGCCGACCTCGGCCTGGCGCAGGGGCGCCAGCACGGGCCGCACGGCGGACCCGGCACGGTGCTGGGGCTGGAGTGGGCCGGCGAGGTGGTGTCGGCGGGGCCGCAGGTCACGGGCGTGGCGCCGGGCGATCGCGTCATGTGCTCGGGCATCGGCGCCTTCGCCGAGTACGCCGTGACCGACTACCGGCGCAGCTTCCCCCTGCCCGACCCGTCCATGGACCTCGCCCGGGCCGCCTGCCTGCCCATCGCGCTGCGCACCATGCACGATGCCCTCGTCACGCAGGGCGGCCTGCGTCCCGGGCAGTCGGTGCTGATCCAGGGCGCGTCATCGGGGGTCGGGCTCATGGGCCTGCAGGTCGCTCGCCACCTGGGCGCGGGGCTGGTGCTCGGCACGTCCACGACGCCGGAGCGGCGCGCGCGGCTGGGCGGCTTCGGCGCCCACCACGCGTTGGACACCACCGATCCCGGTTGGGTGGATGCCGTCCTGTCCCACACCGACGGCCGCGGCGTCGACCTCGTCATCGACCAGCTCTCCGGTCCGTACGCCAGCCTCAACCTGCGGGCGACCGCCGTCGGCGGCTGCGTGGTGAATGTCGGGCGCATGGCGGGCCAGAACGCCGTGTTCGACTTCGAGACCCATTCGATGCGCCGCATCCGCTACCAGGGCGTGACCTTCCGCACCCGCAGCGTGGACGAGGTGGCGGCCATCGCCGAGCGGGTGCGCGCCGACCTCTGGCCGGCCCTGGCCGCGGGCCGGCTCGCGCTGCCGATCGACGTCCGCCTGCCGCTGGAGGCCGTGCCGCAGGCGCTGGCGCGCATGCAGGCCAACGAGCACTTCGGCAAGATCGTCATCGAGCAGCCGGGCTGAGCGCCTCAGGCCGCCGGATCGCGCAGCTCCCACCGGATCTTGTCGATCTGCGCCAGCAGCTCCGGCGACAGCGTGGTGCCCCACGCGTCGATGTCCTCGTCCAGCTGCGCCACCGAGGTCACGCCGATGATGGTGCTGGCCACCTGCCACTTGGTGTAGCAGAAGGCCAGCGCCAGTTGGGTGGGCGTGAGGCCGTGGTCGCGCGCGAGCTGGTTGTAGCGGCGCGCGGCGGTGAGCGCCTCCGGGCGGCCCCAGCGCTGCTTGCGCACCGATTCGTAGCTGGCGATGCGGGCACCCCGGGGCGCGTCGGGGCCGGTGGTGCCGCCCAGGTCGTACTTGCCGGTCAGCAGGCCGAAGGCCAGCGGCGAGTAGGCCAGCAGCGACACGTCGAGCCGGTGCATGGTCTCGTCCAGGCCGTTCTCCAGCGCGCGGCTGACGAGGCAGTAGACGTTCTGCACCGTGGCCACGCGCGGCAGGCCGTGCTGCTCGGCCAGGCGCACGAACTCGTGCACGCCGTAGGGCGTCTCGTTCGACAGGCCGATGGCGCGCACCTTGCCGGCCTTCACCAGCCCGCCCAGCGCCTCCAGCTGCTCGTGGATGGAGGTCTGCGTGCGCTCGAGCTTCGGGTCGTAGTAGATGTTGCCGAAGGCCGGCACGTTGCGCTCGGGCCAGTGGATCTGGTAGAGGTCGATGACGTCGGTCTGCAGGCGCTTCAGGCTGCCCTCGCAGGAGGCGACGATGTCCGCGGCCGTCATGCCGGTGCCTTCGCGCACCCAGGGCATGCCGCGCGAGGGGCCGGCCACCTTGGTGGCGAGCGTGAGCTTGCGGCGCGCGCCGGGGTTCTTCGCGAACCAGTTGCCGATGATGGTTTCGGTGGCGCCGTACGTTTCCTTGCGCGCCGGCACGGCGTACATCTCGGCCGTGTCGATGAAGTCGACGCCGCGCTCCAGCGAACGGCTCAGGATGGCATGCGCGGTCGGCTCGTCGACCTGCTCGCCGAAGGTCATGGTGCCCAGGCAGATGGGGGTGACACGCAGCTCGCTGCGGCCAAGGGTGACTTGGGGGAGGTTCATGCCCCGGATGCTACCGCCGGGTACGCGGACGTGCGCCTGCGGCGGCCCGATGCCCCGCGGGCAGGCCCGTCGCTATCGAATTGATAGCTGCTCGTGCAGGCAGGACGGGCGCTACAGCCGGTTTTTCCTTGAAGTTCTCCGTTCAGGCCGCGAGGAAGCGCACCTGCGCCGGCGCGATGCCCACGCGCACGAAGGTGCCGCCTTCGAGCACCGGATGGCCGGCATAGTGCGCCTGGTCGGCGACCACCACCGCCTGCCCCACGCGCAGCCGGTAACGCGAGAACTCGCCGAGGAACTCGGCCCCCTCCACCGTCGCGTCGAGCCACACGCGCGCCGCGTCGGTGGGCTCGTCCGGCGCCTGCAGCAGCACCTGGTGCGGCCGGAAGGACAGCGCGGCCGGCCCCGGCGCCGGCGGCGCGCCCGCCAGCGTCGACGCGGGCAGGCGCAGCGGACCGATGCCCTGCGCGTCGAAGCGGACCGCGCCGTCCTCCTCCACCGCCTCGACGCGGCCTTCGAGCAGGTTCGCCGTGCCGACGAAGCCGGCCACGAAGCGGTTCACCGGCTCGTCGAACAGCCCCGTGGCCGAGCCGACCTGCTGGAGCACGCCGCCGTCGAGCACCGCCATGCGGTCCGCGGTGGTCATGGCCTCCTCCTGGTCGTGGGTGACGAAGATGGTCGTCAGGCCCAGCTGGCGCTGCAGGCGCTTGAGCTCGTCGCGCATCTGCACCCGGAGGTTCTTGTCGAGGTTGGACAGCGGCTCGTCCAGCAGCAGCAGCCGCGGCTCGACCACCACCGTGCGCGCCAGCGCCACGCGCTGCTGCTGGCCGCCCGAAAGCTGGCCCGGCCGGCGCTTCGCATAGTCGGCCAGGCCGACCAGATCGAGCGCGGCGGCCACCTTGCGCCGGATCGCATCGCGCGTCTCGCGCCGCTCCACCAGGCCGAAGGCCACGTTGTCCCACACGTTCATGTGCGGCCACAGCGCATAGCTCTGGAACACCATGCCGATGTTGCGCGCATGCGGCGGCACGCCGGTGATGTCCTGCCCGTCGACCAGCAGCTCGCCGCGCTGGTGTTGGGTGAAGCCGGCAATGAGGCGCAGCAGCGTGGACTTGCCCGAACCCGAGGGGCCCAGCAGGGCGAAGAACTCGCCCGGCTCGATCTCGAGGTTGATGTCGCGCAGCACCTCGGTGGAGCCATAGCTGAGGCTGATGTGGCGCGCCTGCAGAGAAGCCTTCTTCATGCGTTGGATGACCTTTCGGGTGTTCGGGTGCTGTCGGCGAAACGGTGGGACGCCCAGGTGCCCAGCGCCACGACCACCACGGCCAGCACGCCCAGCGCCGCGCCCGGCCCGCGCCCCGACACGCTCTGCATGTAGAGGTAGATGCCGTAGCTCATCGGCGCCTGGCTCTCGGCCGAGGTGAGCAGGATGGTGGCCGACAGTTCCACCGCCGCCGTGATGAAGCTGGTGACGAAGCCGGCCAGGATGCCGCCGGCCATCAGCGGCACCATCACGCGGCGCACGGTGCGCCAGCGCGTTGCCCCCAGGCTCTGCGCCACCTCTTCCAACGACAGGTGCACCTGCTGCAGTGCCGCCATGCAGGCGCGCAGCGCATAGGGCAGCCGACGCACCGCGTACGCCAGCATGATGAGCACCCAGCTCGTGACCACCGGCGAATCGGTGAAGGGGATGTTCACGCCCTTGAACAGGCGCAGGTAGCCGATGGCCAGCACCAGCCCCGGAATCGCCAGCGCGATGGAGGCCAGCGCATCGAGCCAGCGCCGCGCCGGCAGCGCCGTGCGCAGGATGAGCCAGGCGATCGCGGTGCCGATGAGCACGTCCAGCCCCGCGGCCAGCAGGCAGTACAGCAGCGTGTTGCCGATCATGTGCCGCGCATCGCCGAACACCGCCGCGTAATGGTCGAGCGTGTAGGCATCGGGCAGCACCGAGAAGCTCCACACCTTGGCGAAGGACATCAGCAGGATGGCCAGGTGCGGCGCCAGCACGACCGCCAGCACCAGCCCGATCCACCCGTAGGCCAGCACCGATTCCCAGCCCGCGAGGCGCCGGCGCTGCAGGCTGCTGCCGCCCTTCTGCAAGGTGGCGTAGTCGCGCCCCTGCGTCATGCGCGCGGCCAGCCACAGCGCGAAGATGGAGAAGCCGATCATCAGCACGCTGATGACGTAGCCCATGGGGTCGTCGATGCCCACCGAGGTGATGCGCAGGTACGCCTGCGGCGCCAGCATGTTGGTCACGCCCATGACCAGGGGCGTGCCCAGGTCGTCGAACACCTTCACGAAGACCAGCGCCGCGCCGGCCAGGAAGCCCGGCATCGCGAGCGGAAAGATGATGCGGCGAAACAGCCGCAGCCCCCGCGCGCCCAGGTTCTGCGCCGATTCCTCCATCGCGCCGTCGATGTTGCGCATCGCCGCCACCAGGTTCAGCAGGATGAAGGGAAAGTAGTGGATGCTCTCGACGAAGGTGACGCCCACGAGCCCGTCCATGATCGGCACCTTGAAGCCGAACCATTCGTCCAGCAGCAGGTTCACGCTGCCGTTGCGCCCGAAGATGAGCTGCAGCGCCACCGCGCCGACGAAGGGCGGCATCACCAGCGGCAGCACGCCCAGCGTCTGGACGAGCAGCGCGCCGCGGAACTGGAAGCGCACCGTGAGGTAGGCCAGCGGCACCGCGATCAGCGACGCGAAGAACACGCTCGCGAGCGCGACCAGCAGGCTGTTGACGAAGGCCTCGGTGAACAGGCTCTGGCCGAAGAAGTTGCCGAAGTGGCCCAGCGTGAAGCCGCCCGCGCCGTCGACGAAGGCCGTGTAGACCACCAGCCCCACGGGCACCAGCAGGAACACCAGCAGGAAGGCCAGCACCGCGCCGGCCACCGCCCAGGCTCCCCAGCCCGCGCCTTCGCGGCGGCGCAGCGCCGGGACCGAGCCGCCCGGCGCCGGGACCGTGGCGGGCGTCACTTCGCCAGCGCCTGGGCCTGCTTGGCCAGTTCGGTCGCCTTGGCGTAGTTGGCCTTCGCCTTGCCGGCCCAGAGTTCCTCCTGTCCGGTGAGCTGCTTGCTCACGGCCACGTCACGCCGGTTCTTGCGGAAGAGTTCCAGGAACTGTTCGTTCTTCACCGTGTCCGCGCCGACCAGCGAGGCATACGCGAAGCCCCGTGCCTGCTTGACCAGCTCGCTGCCCTGCGCGTTCGGCTTCGCCTTGAGCTTCTTCTCGGCCTCGTGGATGGCCTGCGTCGCGGCCTGCAGTTCCTTCAGGCGAAAGGTCACCATCTGGTCGAACAGGCTCACCACCACCTGGTAGCGCGACTCCGACAGCTCCGAGTCGAACTGCACCTTGGCCTTCTTCGCCACGGCCTGGATGTCGGGGTAGCCGGCGGGCACCTTCAGGTCGGCGTAGGGCAGCACGGGCAGGCGGCTGATCTTGGGCTCCAGCAGCAGCTGCTGGCCGTCCTTGCTGAGCGTGAAGGCGATGAACTTCTTCGCCTCGTCGGCGTTCTTCGCCCCCGTCACCAGGCCGATGTTCGCCGGCACCACCGCCGTCACGCTGGGGTAGGCGAACTCGACCGGGAAGCCCGAGTACTTGCCGGCCAGGCCGAAGAAGTCGATCACCAGGCCGATGCCGAACTGCCCGCTGTTCACCCCGTCGGGCACGCCGAAGCTGCGGTCGGTCACCGCGGCGCAGTTGCCCATGATCTCGAGCAGCTGGGTCCAACCCTTGTCCCAGCCCTCGCCCTGCAGCAGCGTCTCGACCGTGAGGTGCGTCGTGCCCGAGCGCGAGGGCGAGCTGATGGCCACGTGGCCGAAATACTCGGGCCGCGCCAGGTCGCTCCACTCCCTGGGTGCGGGCAGCTTGTTGGCCTGCAGGTAGCGGGTGTTCCACATCATCCCGTAGCCCGCGAGCGCCTGGCCGTAGTACAGGCCCTGCGGGTCGTTGATCGGGTAGTTGCCGATCCTGGCAGGCGTGTGCGGGTTCTTCACCTCGGGCGCGGCGGTGAGCAGCTTGTCGCGCGCCAGCACCTCGAAGGCGTCGGGCGCGCTGGCCCACATCACGTCGGGCCGCTGGCCCGCCGGCAGCTCCTTGATGTAGGCGATGGAGGCGGTCGTGTTCTTGTTCAGCACCTCCAGCTTGATGCCCGCGTTGGCGGCCT
This sequence comes from Pseudomonadota bacterium, assembly GCA_031119395.1. Lineage (GTDB taxonomy): Bacteria > Pseudomonadota > Gammaproteobacteria > Burkholderiales > Burkholderiaceae_C > Xenophilus. Next base: position 4,019 of record JAVHYA010000019.1, on the reverse strand, counting down.
CGAAGGCCTTCTTGTAGGCATCGGTCAACTCCTTGGGAAAGGAGGTGATCACGGTCACGGTGCCGGCCTGGGCCAGCGTGCCGAGGGCGGCCAGCAGGCTCGCGGCGAGCAGGCCGCGCGCGGCGCGAAAGGGGGTGGGCATGGGCGTCTCCTGGGTCCGTCGTTCTGTGCGAAGGCGGCGACTCTAGCCCGCGACGGCGAGAAGCCGCAGCAGGAATTTCCTCCACAGGGTTCACCCCGAATCCAGGCCGAATCGGTCCGCAGCGCCCGTCCCGCCTGCACGACCAGCTATCTTTTCAATAGCATTGCCGCTGTCCTGCGCCGGACTGCCTGGCTGGCTGGCACTGCCTATGATCGGCCGCCATGTACGTCCCCCGCCGCCCTGCCCGCTCCGAGTTCGTTCCCGTGCGCAACCTGCGCTACCACGTGCTGACCTGGGGCGACCGCGCCGACGCGCGCCCGCCGCTGGTGCTGCTGCACGGCTGGATGGACGTGGGCGCATCGTGGCAGTTCGTGGTCGACGCGATGCGCGAGGAACGCTTCATCGTCGCGCCCGACTGGCGCGGCTACGGCCTCACCGAGGGCGGCGGCGTCGACAACTACTGGATGCCCGACTACCTGGCCGACCTCGACTGGCTGCTCGACCACTATGCGGGCGACCGCGCCGTCGACCTCGTGGGCCACAGCATGGGCGGCAACGTGACCATGCACTACGCCGGCGTGCGGCCCAAGCGGCTGCGCCGCGTGGTCAACCTCGAGGGCTTCGGCATGCCGGCCTATCGCGCCGACGAGGCGCCGGCGCGCTATGGCCGCTGGATCGACGAGCTCAAGCGCCTGCATGCCGGCGGCATGGACCTCGCCAGCTACCCGGCGGCCGACGGCGTGGCACGTCGTCTCATGAAGACCAACCCGCGGCTCACGCAGGACAAGGCCGACTGGCTGGCCCGCCAGTGGGCGCGCTGCACAAACGATGGCGACGGCGCGCCGCGCTGGAACATCCTCGGCGACCCGGCGCACAAGGTGATCAATGCCAACCTGTTCCGCGTGGACGAGATGCTGGCGCTGTACGCGGCGATCGAGGCGCCGGTGCTGGCGGTGGAGGCGAGCGACAACAGCCTGCGCGGCTGGTGGGGCCAGCGCTACTCGCTGGAGGAATACCACGAGCGGCTCAAGTCGGTGCGCGACGTGCGCATCGCGCAGGTGGACGACGCGGCCCACATGCTGCACCACGACCAGCCCGGGCGCGTGGCCGGGCTGATCGAGGATTTCCTGGCGCTCTGAGGGCGCCGCGGGGTGCTCAGAGCCGGGGGTCTTCCTCGGCCTCCAGCTCGGCCTGCGATTCGCCCAGGCGCGTGTCGGCGTCGTGTGCGGGCACCTCCGGCGCCGCCTCGTCGGCGCGGCGTTCGTCATGCTCGGCCAGCGCGGCTTCGCCCGCGGCCCGGGCGGCCTCGGCCGAGTCGAAGCGCTCGCCGCCGACGTGCGCGGTGCCGGTGCCGGTCTCGCCCACGGGCACGTGCCGCCACTGGTAGCGGCCGTCGTCGGTCGGTTCGATTTCCACGGTCCATCGGCTCATGGGAAGCTCCTTTCAAGGGTTGAATGAATGTCGATGCGCCACAGCTTTGCGCGCGGCGAGTGCCCGCTCTGGCGGCCGAGCCAGCGTCGCGTTGCAGGAGGAGCCCCACACACACGCATGCAGCGTTCGCCGGTCGCGCCTTTCTCCGACACGCGCGCGGCCGCGCTTCGGGCAGACTGCGTCGGTTTTGCCCCGACGCCCCTCCTGCGCGAGCGCCCATGGACCGACTGAACGCCACCGAACAAAAAGAATTCCGCCGGCTGCTCCGCCGCAACGTGCAGTTGCCGCTGGTGCTGGGCCTCACCGGCGCCGTCGTCTTCGTCGCGCTGATCGTGTACCTGCTCGCCGTGATCGGCTGGGTCGAACACACCGACCGCGTGACGCGCAACGCCACCGAGGCGCAGCGCCTGCAGGCCGAGATGCAGTCCTCGGTGCGCGGCTACCTGCTGACCGGCAACGACGCCTTCCTGACGCCCTACCAGGCCGCCGAGGACCAGGCCCAGAACCTGCTGACCGAACTGCGCGGCCTGGTCTCGGACAACCCGCCCCAGGTGGCGCGTGCGACGCGCCTGGCCGAACTGCAGAAGACCTGGGCGGACTATGCCGCGGACATCGTCGCGCGCAAGCGCCGCGGCGAGAACGTCGACGAGCTGATCCAGGGCGGCCGGGGCAAGCGCCTGGCCGACGAGGCGCGCACCACCTTCGCGTCCTTCGTCGACACCGAGCAGACCCTGCGCAGCCAGCGCAACGCGGACGCCAACCGCACTGCCGTGGCGGTGATCGTCGGCTACCTGCTGTTCAGCGCCATCGTGAGCGCGCTGCTGGCGTACTTCGGCCGCCGCCAGATGGTGCAGCTGTCCGACACCTACGCCCGCACCATCGTCGACCTGGCGACCCAGACCGAGCAGCTGCAGCAGCAGGCCTGGCTGCAGGGCGCGCAGACCGAGCTGGCCAGCCAGACCGTGGGCCAGCTCACGGCGCAGGAGCTGGGCCGGCAGGTGCTGGACTTCTTCGCCCGCCATGCCGGCAGCGTGGTCGGCGCGGCCTATGTGCGCGAGCCGCAAGGCGGCCTGCGCCGGGTGGCGAGCTACGGCTTCTCGCGCGAGGCCGAGGCCGCGCCGCAGACCGTGCTGCCGGGCGAAGGCCTGGTCGGCCAGGCGGCGCACGGCAGCGAGCCCCAGGTCGTCGCGCCGGTGCCGCCCGGCTACCTGCGCGTCACCTCGGGCCTCGGCAGCGCCGACCCGCAGGCGCTGCTGCTGCTGCCGATCCGCCACGAGGGCGAGGTCAACGGCGTGGTCGAGCTGGGCCTGCTCGCGCCGCCCACGCCGCGCGTGCTGGCGCTCATGCGCAGCGTGGCCGAGGACGCCGGGGCCTCGATGGCCGCGGCGCGCTACCGCGAGCGGCTGCAGGACGTGCTGGCCGAGACGCAGCAGCTCAACGAGGAACTGCAGGTGCAGCAGGAGGAGCTGCGCACCGCCAACGAGGAGCTCGAGGAGCAGTCGCGCGCCCTCAAGGAATCGCAGGCGCACCTGGAGAACCAGCAGGCCGAGCTGGAGCAGACCAACAACCAGCTGGCCGAGCGCACCGAGCAGCTCGACCTGCGCAACGCCGCCCTGCGCCGTGCCCAGGAAGACCTGGAGCAGCGCGCCGACGACCTGCAGCGCGCGAGCCGCTACAAGTCCGAATTTCTCGCCAACATGTCGCACGAGCTGCGCACGCCGCTCAACAGCGCACTCATCCTGTCGAAGCTGCTGGCCGACAACGCCAAGGGCAACCTCGACGAGGAACAGGTCAAGTTCGCGCAGTCGATCCATTCCTCGGGCAACGACCTGCTGGTGCTGATCAACGACGTGCTCGACATCGCCAAGGTGGAGGCGGGCCGCCTGGAGGTGCATGCCGAACACGTGCCCGTCGCACGGCTGGCCGAGGCGCTGCGCAACACCTTCACGCCGATGGCGACCGACAAGCAGCTCGAGTTCCGCCTCGACATCGCGGCCGATGCGCCGCAGAGCATCGTCTCCGACCGCCAGCGCGTCGAGCAGATCCTGAAGAACCTGCTGTCCAACGCGATCAAGTTCACCGACCGCGGCAGCGTGGTGCTGGCGATCGCGCGCGGCGAGGCCGACGGGCTGCGCCTGGAGGTCAGCGATTCGGGCATCGGGATCGCGGCCGACCAGCAGGAACTGATCTTCGAGGCCTTCCACCAGGCCGACGGCACCACCAGCCGCCGCTACGGCGGCACCGGCCTGGGCCTGTCGATCTCGCGCGACCTCGCCACGCTGCTGGGCGGCACGCTGGGCGTGCGCAGCACGCCGGGCCAGGGCAGCACCTTCACGCTCATGCTGCCGGCCGACCTGTCGCAGCCGCTGCCGGGCGCCGGCCAGGCGCCCGCGCCGGCCGTGACGGCCCAGCCGGCCCCGCGGCCCGCCGCGCTGGCGCCCCATGC
>JAVHYA010000072.1 GCA_031119395.1 Pseudomonadota bacterium | reverse complement strand
CCCAGGCCACCAAACAGCAAGGCCCTTGATTCGCCACCGGATCAAGGGCCTTTTCTCTTGCCGCCGTCCACGCGAGGCGGCAAGGAAGCGAAGCACGCAGGCGGTGACCCGCCTGCGCCTGACTCAGAAGTCCACCAGGCTCACCCCCACGCTGAACACGGTGCGCTTGCGGTTGTAGTCGACCAGCGTGTCGCCATACCCGTGGAAGAGCTGCGTGTGGAAGCGCAGGTTGCTCTTGGCCGGGTCGCCGATGGCACGCATCCATTCCAGCTTGACCGACCCGCGGCCAGTGCCGCCGATGGCGCCGCGCACGGTGGCGGCCAGCGTGTTGTCCTTGTTCACGTACCAGCTGCCGGTGATCTCGCTGTGGCCGAGGTACTTCGTGATGTCGGGGTTGTCGTCGTCGGCCGCGCTCTCGTTGATGCGTTTCCAGATCTTGGCGGTGATGGCGAACTGGTTGTCCAGTTCCACGCCGCCCATCAGGTACACGCGGTTCCAGCTGCGCGACAGCGGCAGGCTCTGCCCGTTCGACTGATGCACGATGCCCAGGCCCGCATAGCGCCAGCGCCAGCCGCCCGGCAGCTTCACGTCGGTGGGGTAGACGTACATCAGCTCGGGCTCGTGGTCGGTGGTGCGGAAGGGCCGCGAGATGTCGCCGTTGAAGAGCTGCCAGGTCGACTGCTGCGAGTAGGCGAACCACAGCGAATCCTTCTTCGCCGGGTCGCCCTGCGTCAGCATCCCCTGCGCCAGCTTGGTCCGCACCGACAGGCCGATGCGCATCTCGTTGGCCTGGTAGTTCACCGGCTCGGCCGTGTGGCCGGGCGAGGGCGACGTCGGCGTATCGGGCTTGTGGTTGGCCGTCGTCACGGACAGGTTCAGCGGCCGGTAGCCGCGGAAGGTGAAGGTGCCGCAGTCGGTGCCGTTCTCCAGTTCCCAGAAGCGCGAGAGCGTGGAGTACTGGCGGTTGCGGCAGCCTTCGTCGTCCACGGTCACCACGCGGGTGGCGGGCACGTTCGCATCGACCGGCTGATTGGCCGCAGGCGCGCCCTGCGGCTGCGCAGCGGCCAGCGCGGCGGGGGCCGGCGGGACGGCCGCGGCCGGCAGCGTCTGCTGCTGTGCCCAGCGGTCGAAACAGGCCAGGCGCGCGTCCTTGTCGGCGGCCAGGCGCGTGCACTGCTGCCAGGTGAGCTGCGCGTCGACCAGCGGGCTGGCCGGCTCGCCCGAGGGCGCGGTCTGCGCCTGCGCACCGGCGGCGCACAGGGCGACCGCGGCGGCCAGGGTCCAGGGCCGGACGGAAGAGGCGCGCCCCGTCAGGGCGCGGGCGAAATTCGGGTGATCACGACGGGCCGTTGGGCCTCGTCGCCTGCGTGTTGCCATGTGCCTTTGAACTCCTTGCCGCAGGAGTCGGGCTGCACGGCCAGCGTCCAGGTGGCGCTGATCGTGCGGCCGTCCTCCGATTCGTCGAGGGCGAGCATGCCCTCGTCGTCGATGTCGCCCGCGAGCTGCGCCGCGCCGGCGGGGCGGGCCAGTCGACCGCGCACACCCGCATAGTCAGGATGCGGGCCCAGTTCCGCCGTGGCGTCGGGCTGTCCGTCGATGCGGACGCGCCAACGCCCGTACAGAGTTTCCACCGCCACGGGCGAGGGGGCGTGTGCGCAGTCGGCGCTCTTGCGCGTAGGCGCAGCGCCTCCAGCAGCTTGGGCGCCATTTTGGCCTGGAACGCCCGTGCAGCCTGCGCAGGCAGCTATCAAAAATGTAGCGATCAGTGTCTTCATGGCATCCCCGCCGCGGCAGCCGCCGCCGCTGCCGCGCTGGCCTGGGCCTTGCGCGCGAATTCCTCGCGCAGGGCCTTGAGCTTGGCGCGCGGGTCTTCGCGGGCGGTGGTCTTGTCCAGCGCCATCTCGGCGATGAAGCGGCTGGGCAGGGCCTGCACCATCTCGCGGCCCTTCTTGCGCCGCTTGGTCCAGCTCACGGCCAGGCTGCGCTGCGCGCGGGTGATGCCCACGTACATCAGGCGGCGTTCCTCCTGCAGGCGCTCGACCACGCTCTCGTTGACCTTCTCCTGCCGGCCCTCGTCGTCGTCCAGCTTGAAGGGCAGCAGCCCCTCGTTCACGCCGATCAGCAGCACGTGCGGCCACTCCAGGCCCTTGGAGGCATGCAGCGTGGACAGGGTGAGCACGTTCTGGTCCTGCTCGCGCTCGCTGATGGTCGACAGCAGCGAGATCGTCTGCGCCACCTCCAGCAGGCTCTTGGGCTCCTCGGCCACCGCGTCGGCGCCGCTCGCATCGGCGATCTTTCCTCCGCAGCGCTGCGCCATCCAGTCGCAGAACTCCATCACGTTGGTCCAGCGCGCGGCCGCGGCCTGCTCGCTGTCCTCGCCCTCGTAGAGGTGCTGCTCGTAGCCGATCTCCTTGAGCCAGGTGTTCAGGAAGGCCCGCGCATCCTCGGCGCCCTTGGTGTGGCGCGCGCGGTACTCCAGGTCGTTGATGTAGCGGCCGAACTCGTGCAGCCCCTCGATGCCGCGCTTGCCCACCGCGCTGGGCAGCGAATTGGAGAACAGCGCCTCGAACAGGCTCTGCTTGTACTGCGTGGCGAACACGCCCAGCTGCTGCAGCGTGGTGTGGCCGATGCCGCGCTTGGGCGTGGTCACGGCGCGCAGGAAGGCCGGGTCGTCGTCGTTGTTGACCCACAGGCGAAACCAGCCGCACAGGTCCTTGATCTCGGCGCGGTCGAAGAAGCTCTGGCCGCCCGAGACCTTGTAGGGGATCTGCGCCCGGCGAAGCGCCTGCTCGAACACGCGCGCCTGGTGGTTGGCGCGGTAGAGGATGGCGAAGTCGCGCCACTCCTTGTGCTGCGAGGTCTCGCGCAGGCCGAGGATGCGCGCCACGGCACGCTCCGCTTCGTGCTGCTCGTTGTCGCAGTCGACCACGCGCACCGGCTCGCCTTCGCCCAGCTCGCTGAACAGCGTCTTGGGAAAGAGCTTGGGGTTCGGCCCGATCACGTTGTTGGCCGCGCGCAGGATGGCGCTGGTGGAGCGGTAGTTCTGCTCCAGCTTGATGACCTTCAGCTGCGGGTAGTCGACCGGCAGCTTCTTGAGGTTGTCCAGCGTCGCGCCGCGCCAGCCGTAGATGGACTGGTCGTCGTCGCCCACGGCGGTGAAGCTGCCCCGCGTGCCGGCCAGCGCCTTGAGCACCTCGTACTGCGTGGCGTTGGTGTCCTGGTACTCGTCGACCAGGATGTGGCCCAGCTGCTTCTGCCACTTCTCGCGCACCTCGGGATGCTTCTGCAGCAGCGCCAGCGGCATGCCGATCAGGTCGTCGAAGTCCACGCTCTGGTAGGCCGCCAGGCGCTCCTCGTAGCGGGCCATGATGCGGGCGGTGACGCGCTCGTTGTCGTCCTGCGCCTGGGCCTCGGCCTCGGCGGCGTTCAGGCCCATGTTCTTCCACTTGCTGATGGTCCACTGCCAGGTGCGGGCCGTGGCTGCGTCCGTGGTGCCGCCGGCGTCCTTCAGGATCTTGGTCACGTCGTCGGCGTCGAGGATGCTGAACTGGGGCTTGAGGCCCAGCACGCCGCCGTCCTCGCGCATCATGCGCACGCCCAGCGCATGGAAGGTGCAGACGATCACGTGCCTGGCGTCTCGGCCGATCAGGCCCTTGGCCCGCTCGCGCATCTCGGCCGCCGCCTTGTTCGTGAAGGTGATGGCTGCGATGCGTTTCGGCTCGAGGCCCGCCTGGATCAGCCGCGCGATCTTGTGCGTGATCACGCGCGTCTTGCCCGAGCCCGCGCCCGCGAGCACGAGGCAGGGGCCGTGCAGGTAGTTGACGGCGTCCTGCTGGGCGAGGTTGAGACCGGACATTGGGGCGGGAGCGTTGGCAGGCGGCGCGCGGCGCGCGGTGGCGCAGGCCGGGAAAGCGAAGCGCCGAATCATACGGAAGGCGCTTTCCGCGATGCGGGGTGGGGCGCGGTGTGCCGGCAGGGCGGCCGCTTCGCGCGGCCGGTTGCTCCTGAATTCATAGCTGGCGGCGCAGGCGGGGCGGGCGCGGCAGGCCTTTTTGGCTTGCGAATTCCATGGGCCTGCAGTGGCATGGCGTGCGGGCGCGCGGCGCCGGCGTTCGGCCAGGCCACCGGGCACAATCGCCCGCGCCGTGCTTGCCATCTTCCTCGTCACCTTTCCCTTCTTCGCGCTGATCGCGGCCGGCTACGCGGCGGCGCGCGGGCGCATCCTGCCGCTGGAGGCGATCCCGGGGCTCAACGCCTTCGTCCTGTACTTCGCGCTGCCATGCATGCTGTACCGCTTCGGCGCCAACACGCCGATCGCGCAACTGCTCGACGGCCCCGTGGCGCTGGTGTGGGGCGTGGCGGCCTTCGTCGTCGTCGGCCTGGCGGTGTGGCTGGCGCGGCGCGGCGGGCTGGGCTGGAACGACGCCGCCTTCGGCGCGCTGGTGGCGGCCTTCCCGAACACCGGCTTCATGGGCGTGCCGCTGCTCGCGGCCATCCTCGGCGCCTCGGCGGCGGGTCCGGTGATCATCACCATCGCCTTCGACATGGTGGTCACGTCCTCGGTGTGCATCGCGCTGTCGCGGCTGGATGCCGGCACGGGCGCGGCCGGCGAACGCGCCGCCGCGCAGGCGGTGCGCAAGGCGCTGGCGGGCATCCTGCGCAACCCGATGCCCTGGTCGATCCTGCTGGGCGCCCTGGCCTCGGCGCTGCAATGGCGCCTGCCCGGGCCGATCGACCGGACGGTGGCCATGCTGGGCGAGGCCGCCTCGCCGGCGGCGCTCTTCACCATCGGCGCGGTGCTGGCGCGATCCGCCTTGCTCGCCCGGGCCGGCGGGGTGCGGCCCTCGTACCGCGCCGCGCTGCACGACGTGCTGCCGGTGGTGGCCGTCAAGCTGGTGCTGCATCCGCTGCTGGTGGCGGGCCTGTGCTGGGCCGCGCGTGCCGCCGGGCTGCCGCTGTCGGCACCGGCCGTGGCGGCGCTCGTGCTGGTGGCGGCGCTGTCGAGCGCGAGCAACGTGTCGATGCTGGCCGAGCGCTACGGCGCCGACAACGGGCGCATCGCCCGCATCATCCTGTGGACCACGGTGGCGGCCTTCTTCAGCTTTCCGCTGGCGGTGGGCTGGGTGCGTTGAGCGCCCCACGCCGAGCCGCTATTGTTTTCATAGCTGCTCGCGCCCGGTCCACGGGCGCCGCGGCCCGATTCGATGCCCGAAGCGCTCAGGGCGTCAGCACGCCCAGCTTGTAGGGGTCGGCATCGCTGAGCAGTGCGCATTTCGACGGATCGCGGCCCTGCGTGCCGTCGCACCAGTAGCTGTTGTAGATGCGCCCGAACAGCGTGGGCGTGGCGGTGAAGAGCAGGCCCTGCGCGGGCAGCCAGGGCTCGCGGGCGGGCGGCGGGGCGCTGCCGGCGGCCGGCACGGCGGGCGGGGCGCGGAATTCGACCAGCGTCCTCTCGATGTCCGCCGCGGTGGTGCGGGTGCGCAGCGGCACCAGCAGGCTGTTGACGTGCAGGCCACGGCCGAACCGGTGTTCCTTGCCCGCGAGGAAGGCGTACGCGCAGGCGTCGTGGCACATGCCGCGCACCTCGGTGCTCGCGCCGGCGCGCCGGATGGCCTGGGCGTAGCCCTCGGCCACCTCGAAGGACCCGCCGGTCGAATCCTCGAACACCACGGTGCGCACCTGGCCGCCGGCCAGTTGCTCGGCGAAGGCGGCGGCGCTCTCGCCGTCGAGGGTGCCCGTGACGTGAAGCCGCGCGCCGTCGGCCTCCAGCCCGGCCGCCTGCGCGGGCATCGAGGCGATGCCCACGGCGCACAGTCCCCACAGCACCATCGTCTTGACCACGGCCGACCTCCAAGCGTTGTCCTGCCCACGGGGGCGCGGATCATTGTTGAGCGTATTTCCTACCGATCACTGACCGCAATAGAGTGATAGTGTTACTTCGTGCGTCGCCGTCCTCCGCCGGGGGGATCGGCGGCGGGTTTCGTCTGGAGGCTCCGATGGCTGCGTTGATCCATCTCGTTCTCTGGTGCGCCGTGGTGGTGACCGGCGCGCTGATGTGGCGCACCGGCGCCGGTGGTCTGATGGGCACGGCCGTGCTGGCTGCACTGGCCGCCGCCGCGCTGTGGGCGGCCTGGCGTGCCCGCCGCGCCGCGCGGCGCCGACGCGGCTCGCTGCAGTACGTGCAGATGGCCAAGCAGCCCATCGCGCTGGGCTGACACCGACGGTTCGTCGTCACCCTCGAGCCCGCGGGCTCAGATCGCCTGCGGGTCCACGTCCACCAGCCAGCGGATCACGCCCTTGCCCTCGGGCGTGCGACGCAAGCCGTGCAGCAGCGGTTGCCAGGCCGCCAGCAGGCGTTGCAAGGACGCCCGCGAAGCGCTTTCGACCAGCATCTGCGCCCGCTCCACGTTCGCCACGCGCTGGATCGCCAGCGGCACGGGCGGGTAGCGCGTGACGGTCTCGGCATCGGGCAATGCATCGGCCGCTGCGCTCGCCGCGTGCAGGAAGGCCTGCGCCGCCTCCTGCGTGCGCGCGTCGGCCCGCAGCAGCGCCTGGAAGGCGAAGGGCGGCATGGCGGCCATGCGCCGCTCCTCGAGCTGCTGCTGCGCGAAGCTGGCGTAGTCGTGTCGGCGCAGGGCCGTGAACAGCGGGTGCTGCGGGTGGTGGGTCTGGATCCACATCTCGGCGGTGCTGCCCTGGGCCTGCAGCCAGGCGCCGTCGCGGCCGGCCCGCCCCGCCGACTGCATGAGCAGGCTGAACAGACGCTCGGGTGCCCGGAAATCGCTGGAGAACAGCGCGCCGTCGGGGTTGACCGCCGCCACCAGCGTGATGCGCCGGAAGTCGTGCCCCTTGGCGATCATCTGCGTGCCCACCAGCACGTCGACCTCGCCGCCGTGCACCTGCGCCAGCTGCTGCTCGAGCGCGCCCTCGTGGCGCGTGCTGTCGGCGTCGATGCGCGCGATGCGCACCGGGCCGCCGTCGGGCCGCGTCACCGGGGCAAGCAACTGCGCGAGCTGTTCCTCCAGCCGCTCGGTGCCACGGCCCACCGGCGCGATGTCGGGGTTGCCGCAGGAGGGGCAGGCGCGCGGCACGCGCTCGGTGAAGCCGCAGTGGTGGCAGCGCAGCGTGCGGTCGATCTTGTGGAACACGCGGTACGCGCTGCAGTGCGGGCATTCGCTCTTCCAGTCGCAGTCGCCGCAGGCCAGCACCGGCGCGTAGCCGCGGCGGTTGAGGAAGACCATGCTCTGCTCGCCGCGCGCCACGCGCTGGCCCAGGGCCTCGAGCAGCCCCGACGACAGCACCGTCTTCGGCGGCTGCAGATTCATGTCGACCAGCCGCACCCGAGGCAAGGCGCCTTCGCCCACGCGCGAGGGCATCGCCAGGCGCTGGTAGCGTCCACCCGGGTCGCCCGGCGCCGCCGGTCGGCTCTGGTGCCAGCTCTCCAGCGAGGGCGTGGCCGAGCCGAGCAGCACCTGCGCCCCTTCGCGCCGGGCGCGCCACACCGCCAGGTCGCGCGCCGAATAGCGCGCGCCTTCCTGCTGCTTGTAGCTCGGGTCGTGCTCCTCGTCGACCACGATCAGCGCCAGCCGCGGCAGCGAGGCGAACACCGCCATGCGGGTGCCCAGCACGATGCGCGCATGGCCGCTGTGGGCGGCCAGCCAGCTCGCCAGGCGCTGCGGCGGCGTCATGCCGCTGTGCATCGACACCACCGCGCCGGCGCCGAAGCGTGGCGCGAAGCGGGCGGTGAAGCGGGCCTCCAGCTGCGGCGTGAGGTTGATCTCCGGCACCATCACCAGCGCCTGGGCCTGCGGATCGTCCGCCAGCCGCGCTTCGACGGCGCGCAGGTAGACCTCGGTCTTCCCGCTGCCCGTGCTGCCGAACAGCAGGAAGGGACCGGGACCGGCCGCCAGCGCGTCCAGCGCGGCCTGCTGCTCGGCGGTGGGAGGCGGCACCGCGTCGGCCCCGTCGGTCTGCGCCGGGCCGCCATCGCCGCGCGTCTGGCGCTTGAGCCGCCGCGCCAGCTGGTCGACGTTGAGCCCGCGCAGCTGCGGCGGCAGGGCGGCCAGCGCCACCTCGCCCAGGGAGCGCTGGTAGTAGCGTGCCGCGAAGGCCACCAGGTCGCGCCAGGCCTCGGCCAAGGGGGTCAGCGCGTCCAGCGCGGCCGTGACCGGCTTGAGGACCACGCCGTCCTCGTCGGCGCCCCCGACCGCCGGCGCGCAGGCCCACACCACGCCCAGCACCTCGCGCCGGCCCAGCGGCACGCGCACCAGCGTGCCGGGGGCGAGCGCTGCGGGACAGGCATAGCTGAGCAGGTCGCCGACCTGGCTGTGGGCCGGGGTCTGCACCGCCACATCGACACGAAAGGCCACGGCGGTCATTCAGGGCGAAGTTTGCGAATCATTCTTGAAGTGCGCTGGAGCAAGGGAGGCTAAGTCGTTGATTTCACAGCGCTTTGGAGTCCATCCAGAGATACTGTGGATAACTTTGTTGATATCGCCCCCTGAAGCGCGCGGAAGGCCCGCAAATCAAGGCTTCCACTGATTTGCCCGCAAAAAGGGCAAAACTCAAAAGCCTTTGAAATCAACAACTTGCAGCCGCTATCGCTTTCGTAGCAAGCAAGCGCGGTACTCAGATCTTTTTCCGCACCGCAGCACGTGTTTTGTGCATAAGTCAACCGCGATGTGGCCGCAGGTCTTGACAAACGCGCCAGAAAGCCAATCGGTCTTACAAATCGTCACGTCGGTGAGCAACGACTCACGCGCCAGCCCGCAGTGCGCGGGAATGCCGGTGCACGGCGTCCACCAGGATCGCCACATGCTCGGGCGGCGTGAACTGGCTGATGCCGTGGCCCAGGTTGAAGATGTGCGTCGCGCCCCGCGTGGCCGGGTCGCTGTGCGGACGGCCGAAGCTGTCGAGCACCTTCGCCACCTCCGCCTCGATGCGCGCAGGCGGCGCGAACAGCACGTTCGGGTCGATGTTGCCCTGCAGCGCCTTGCCGTCCGGCCCTTCGCCCACCCGCGCGCGGGCCGCACCGAGGTTCGCGGTCCAGTCCAGGCCCAGCACCTCGCAGTCGAGCGTGCGCATGGCATCCAGCCACAGCGCACCGCCCTTGGTGAAGACGATGCGCGGCACCGGCTGGCCGTCCGCGCCCTCGCGCTTGAGCTGGCGCAGCACGCGGGCGGTGTAGGCCAGGCTGAATTCCTGGAACGCACCGTCGGCCAGCACGCCGCCCCAGCTGTCGAACACCATCACGGCCTGCGCGCCGGCGTCGATCTGGGCGTTCAGGTAGGCCGCCACCGCGTCGGCGTTGACGGCCAGCAGCTGGTGCATGAGGTCGGGCCGGCCGTAGAGCATCGACTTGACCAGCCGGTAGTCGCTCGACCCCGCGCCCTCCACCATGTAGCAGGCCAGCGTCCAGGGGCTGCCCGAGAAGCCGATCAGCGGCACCCGGCCGTCGAGCGCACGGCGGATCGAGGCCACGGCATCGAACACGTAGCGCAGCCGGTCCATGTCGGGCACCTCGAGCGCGCCGACCGCCGCCTCGTCGCGCACCGGGCGCGCGAAACGCGGGCCCTCGCCGGCTTCGAAGGACAGGCCCAGGCCCATCGCGTCGGGCACCGTGAGGATGTCGGAGAACAGGATCGCCGCGTCGAGCGGGTAGCGCGCCAGCGGCTGCAGCGTGACCTCGGTCGCGAAGTCCACGTTCGTCGCCAGGCCCATGAAGCTGCCCGCCTTCGCGCGCGTGGCCACGTACTCCGGCAGGTAGCGCCCGGCCTGGCGCATGAGCCAGACGGGGGTGTGATCGGTGGCTTCGCGCCAGCAGGCGCGCAGGAAGGTGTCGTTCTTCAGGGGGGCGAAAGGCATCGCACGATTGTCGCCGTCCGCGCCCCGGGCCGCCGCGGCGGCATCCGCGCGGGCGTTCTTTCGACGACGCCCGCGTGCGCCCGCCTCAGGCCGCGGGGACGCGCATGGGCTCCGGCGGGGCCGGCAGGCGCTGGCGCCGGTACAGCGTCAGGGTCGCGATCAGCCCGAACACCGCCGCCAGGGTCATCCACAGGCCGGGGGCGGCCTTGTCGCCCGTCATCTCGATGAGCCCGGTGGCGACCGCCGGCGTGAAGCCGCCGAACAGCGCGGTCGCCAGGCTGTAGGCCAGGGAGAAGCCGGCGGTGCGCACGCTCACGGGCATCACCTCGGTCAGTGCGACCACCATCGCGCCGTTGTAGCTGGCATAGAGGAAGGACAGCCACAGTTCCACCTCGAGCATGTGCGCGAAGCTCGGCGCCGCCACCAGCCACTTCATCGCCGGGTAGGCCGTGAGGATCGTCAGCACGGTGAACGCCACCAGCAGCGGCTTGCGGCCGACGCGGTCCGACAAGGACCCCATGATCGGCAGCCAGATGAAGTTGGAGATGGCCACGCACAGGGTGACGATGAGCGCGTCGGTGGTGCTCAGGTGCAGCACCGCCTTGCCGAAGGTGGGCGTGTACACGGTGATCAGGTAGAAGGACACGGTGGTCATCGACACCAGCAGCATGCCGGCGATGACCAGGCCCCAGTTGCTCAGCATCGACTGGAAGATCTCGCGCGCATCCGGCCGGTGCTTGCGCGCCATGAATTCCTCGGTCTCCTGCAGCGAACGCCGGATGACGAACAGCACCGGGACGATCAGGCAGCCGACGAAGAAGGGCACGCGCCAGTAGAAGTCGCTGATCTCCTGCGGCGCGAACGTCACGTTGAGCCAGTAGCCGAGCGCCGCGGCCGCCACGATGGCGACCTGCTGGCTCGCCGACTGCCAGCTCACGTAGAAGCCCTTGTGGCCGGGCGTCGCCATTTCCGACAGGTAGACCGACACCCCGCCGAGCTCGACGCCGGCCGAGAAGCCCTGCAGCAGCCGCCCGATGAGCACCAGCAACGGCGCCAGCGCGCCGATGGTCCCGTACGCCGGCACGCAGGCGATCAGCAGCGTGCCGGCGGCCATCAGGGCCAGCGTGACGATCAAGCCCTTGCGGCGGCCCACGCGGTCGACGTAGGCGCCCAGGAAGATGGCCCCCAGCGGACGCATCAGGAAGCCGGCGCCGAAGGTCATGAAGGTCAGCATCAACGAGGCGAACTCGTTGCCGGCCGGGAAGAATGCCTTCGAGATCTGCGTGGCGTAGAAGCCGAACAGGAAGAAGTCGAACATCTCCATGAAGTTGCCCCCCGTGACGCGCAGCACGGTGGCGAACTTCGAAGATGAATGGCTGGCGGGGGTGTGCATCGACCTGTCTCCTCATCCGGTTCACACGACAGTGGCGGATGGTAGGGACGGGACCTGCCCCCGACCTGACCGAGCAGTCAGGTCCTTCGATGCGCAGGGTCTTGGGTCAGCTCTTGTACTTGATCGAGCAGCCGTAGGCCCGCGTGCTCGCCGCCGAGATCGGCTTGCCGCCGAAGGCCTCGCCCAGCGCCTGGTTCACGTAGTTGGTGGCCTGCTTGATGTCGTCGGGGCGCGCGGAGGCGATGCTGTCGATGCCGCCGGCGTACACCAGCATGCCCTTGGGGTCGATGATGAAGATGTGCGGCGTGGTGCGTGCGCCGTAGGCCTGGCCGATGACGCCGTCCTCGTCCATCAGCACGGCCGTGGCGGCGGCCGAGTGCTCCTTCATCCAGGCCGAGAGCTTGTCGGGCGCCAGGTAGTCGCTCGCGGCGCGCTCGGTCGAATTCACGGCCAGCCAGACCACGCCCTTGGCGGTGGCGGCCTTCTGGGTCGCGGGCAGGTTGCCGCTGCCGTAGTGCTTGCGCACGAAGGGGCAGCCCGGGTTGGTCCATTCGAGCACCACGTACTTGCCCGCGAAGTCGGACAGCTTGTGGCGCTGCCCGGCCGTGTCGACGGCGACGAAGTCGGGCGCGGGCTGGCCGACGGCCGGCGCGGCGTGCGCGGGCGTGCTGATGAGCATGCTGGCGCCCAGTGCCATGGCGGCCGCCATCACGGCGCGGCGCGAGGCGCGGGACAGTGCGGCGCGCGCGGCCCGCACGTTGTTCTGGGCGGCGCGCAGCGATCGCGCACCGGCGTTGGACGACGACGTTTCGGTCGACATGTCGGTTGGAGCTCCTGTGGCTGGAAGAGCGCGCCCGGCGCCGGCCTGGATGGCACTTGGCGGTGGGCGCGGCTCCGTTGAATTTCGAGCAACGGCCACAGCTTAGAACGCTTTCTTGAAGCCCTTGCGACAACCCGTATCCAGGCGGGGTCTTGGCGCGGGCGGGCGCGCGCGGCCCGGGATTTCAGAGTCCGGCCAGCGCCGTCTTCACGTCGCTGGGCGACAGCAGCTCGCTCAGCACCACCGGCGGCTTGCCGGGGGCGGCCAGCACGTACAGCGGCACGCCGCTGCGGCCCAGCGCGCCGAGGGCGGCGGTGATGGCCGGGTCGCGCCGCGTCCAGTCGGCGCGCAGCAGCGCGACGCCGCGGCGGTCGAAGTCGGCCAGCACGGCGCTGTCGGTGAGCGTGGTGCGCTTGTTGACCTGGCAGGTCACGCACCAGGCCGCGGTGAAGTCGATGAACACCGGCCGGCCTTCGCCGTGCAACTGCGCCACGCGCTGCGCCGACCACGGCTGCCAGCGGTCGCCGGCCTGCACCGCCACCGCAGTGGCCGACCGGGCCTGCACCACGCTCGGGCCGATCGCCGCGAGCAGGGCCGCGAAGCCTGCCAGCGACAGGGCGGCAAGCACCGTGCGCGTGCGCCCGCGCAGCGTGAAGGCCCAGACCACGGCCGCACCCGCGACCAGCAGGCCCAGCAGCGCGGCCGCGCCGTCGATGCCGCTTTGCTGGCCCAGCACCCACACCAGCCAGGCCACGACGGCGAACATGGGAAAGGCCATGAGCCGGCGCAGCGTGTCCATCCACGGCCCGGGGCGCGGCAGCAGGCGTGCCACGGCAGGCACGAAGCCGGCCACCAGGTAGGGCAGCGCCAGGCCGAAGCCCAACATGGCAAAGAGCAGCAGCGCCTGCGCGGCGGGCAGGCCGATCGCCAGGCCCATGGAGGCGCCCATGAAGGGCGCGGTGCAGGGCGACGCGACGACCACCGCCAGCACGCCCGAGAGGAAATCGTTGGCGATCGGGTGCTTGACCTGGGCCGAACACACGGACGCCGGCGCGAGCATGCGGATCTCGAACATGCCGGCGAGGTTCAGGCCGATGGCGGTGAAGAGGGCCGCCAGCCCCGCGACCACCGCCGGCGACTGCAGCTGGAAGCCCCAGCCCAGCTGGGCGCCCATCGCCCGCAGGGCCAGCATGGCCGCGCCGAGCGCGAGGAAGGAGGCCAGCACGCCCGCGGTGTAGGCCAGCGCCGCCTTGCGGTGGCCCTTGCAGTCGTCGCCCTGGCGCGCGAAGCCCAGCACCTTGATCGCCAGCACCGGGAACACGCACGGCATCAGGTTGAGCAGCAGCCCGCCCACCAGCGCACCCAGCAGGGCGGCCCAGAAGGTGGCGCTCGTGGGCTGCGCCGGCGCCGCTGCGGCCGCAGCGTTGCTGTCCAGCGCGGCCTGCAGTTCGGGCGACACGGTCGCGCGCGGGGCCGTGCTCGGCCAGCTGCCCGACACCGGCGCCTCGGCACGCCAGCCGACCGACCGGCCTTCGGCTTCGGCCGCGCGGCGGTCGTCGCCGTCCAGGGCCAGCACGATCGGCATCGTGGCGGGGCTGGCGGCGCGCTGCTCGGCCAGCGGCAGCGTGGCGGTCCACACGCCGTCGGCCCAGCGCTGCGTCCAGTCCTGGCCCGACACGGCGCCGTTGCGGATCACCTCGCCGGTCTCGGGGAAGAAGGCCAGCGTCTTGCCGACCGCGGCCGCGGGCAGGCCGGCCACGCGCACATTCAACTGCTGGCCTTCGACCGTGACGGAGGCCGTGCCGTCCGTGCCCAGCGCCGCGGGTCGGGCTGCGAGGGCGCGGTCGAACTCGCCGGCGTGCATCGCCGTGGAGCCCTGCGCGGGCAACTGCAGCGTGAACTCGCCCTCTTCGGGAATGCATTCCTTGCGGCACACCAGCCAGGACGCCGACAGCTTGACCGGCACGGTGGCCGCCCCGGCCAGCGGCGCCGGCGGCTTGAAGTTCTCGGCCACCTGCACCGGCACCGGCAGCAGCACCGTGTTCTCGTAGCCGTAGTTGGCCAGGTTGCCGATCGGGATCTTGTGCGGCGTGGGCCAGTCGATGTCGCCCGCCACCAGGCCGGCCGGCAGCGTCCAGCGCAGCTCGGTCGGCAGGCCGGAGTCGCCGGCGTTCTTCCAGTAGGTGTGCCACTCGGGCTGATGAGCGATCTGCAGGCCCAGCCACACGGTGGCGCCGGGCGTCAGGCCCTGTGGCGCCTGGGCCAGCAGTTCGGCGCGCACGTGCGGCGTGGTGACGACCGCGCTGCCCGCCGTGCTTTGCGAGCCCAATTGGGCTGCAGCCGGCATGGATGCTGCGGCGGCAGCTATCAAAAAAGGAGCGGCCAGCCAGGCGGTCAGGGACGGGGTGCGGGGGCGCATGCGGCGGGTCGGAGCAGGGGCGGGGCGCAAAGTTCCGGTGCGGGGCTCAGGATGCCCACCCCAGGACCACCCTGCGGGTGGTCGCGCTCTTCTTCTCTATCTTGGTCACCAGCACGGCGCCGATCTCCTGGGTGTTGGCCACGTGCGTGCCGCCGCAGGGCTGCAGGTCGATGGGCGATTCGCCGTCGCCGATGCGGATGGTGCGCACGGTGCCGGTGCCCCGGGGCGGCTGCACGCTCATGCTCTTGACCAGCGTCGGGTTGGCGTCGAGTTCGGCGTCCGTGATGGCGCCCACCGTCAGCGCATGCGCCTCGCCGACCAGGCGCGCCAGGCCCTGCGTGAGCAGCTCCTTGTCGAGCGGGTCGGTCATGTGGAAATCGAGCCGCGCGTACTCGGGCGTGATCGAGCAGCCGTTGACCGGCTGCGCGACCAGGTGGCACAGCAGGTGGGTGGCGGTGTGGAAGCGCATCAGCCGGTGGCGGCGCTCCCAGTCGATCCGCGCGGTGACGGTGTCGCCGGCGGCCAGGCGCGCGAGGAGCGCCTCCTGCCCCGGCGCCGGCACATGGACGATCTCGGCGGTGGGTCGGCCCTCGGCATCCTTGCCCTTGCGGGTATCGACGATGGCCAGTTCGGCGCCGTCGGCCAGCCGCAGCACGCCCGCGTCGCCCGCCTGTCCGCCGCCCAGCGGGTAGAAGACCGTGCGGTCCAGCACCACGCCGTCGGCATCGGCGCGCAGCACGCGTGCCTCGCAGTCGCGCAGGTAGGCATCGGTGCGGAACAGGTCGAGCGTCATCGGGGGGCTGAAGAGGAGAAGCCAGCCGGCATGGTAGTCGCGCACGGCCGGACGGGCCGGCGGACGACAGGACAACCCGTCGCGGCGCAGGATGATCGTGGCCGTGATCCCATTCTTCCGGAGACTCCCGATGCCCCTTGCCGCCGCCCTTCCCCGATCCCGGCTGGCCGTCCTCGCGCTCGGCGCGGGCCTGCTCCTCGCCGGCTGCGGCGAGACCGCGCGGCTGCCTTTCGAGGCGGGCACCGGCCCCAGCCCGCAGCTGCCGCCGCCCAACAAGACGCTGATCCCCACCGTCCACATCGCCAAGGCGGTGGGCTGGACCGACACCGCCGGCCCCACGGCGCCGCCGGGCTTCAAGGTCACGGCCCTGGCCCGCGGGCTGGACCATCCGCGCTGGGTCTACACCCTGCCCAACGGCGACGTGCTGGTGGCCGAGAGCAACAAGCCGGCGGCCCAGGCCGAGAGCCCGCCGGGCCTGTGGGACCGCATTCGCCGCAAGGCCATGAACGCGGTGATGAAGCGCGCCGGCGCCGGCGTGCCCAGCGCCGACCGCATCACCCTGCTGCGCGACACCAACGGCGACGGCGTGGCCGACGTGCGCACCGTCTTCGCCAGTGGCCTGACCTCGCCCTACGGCATGGCGCTGGTGGGCAACGAACTCTTCGTCGCCAACGCCGATGCACTGGTCAAGCTGCCCTACACCGAGGGCCAGACCCAGGCCGCCGGCGCGCCGGCCAAGGTGACCGACCTGCCCGCCGGCATCAACCACCACTGGACCAAGAACGTCATCGCCAGCGCCGACGGCGGCAAGCTGTACGTGACGGTGGGATCGAACAGCAACGTGGGCGAGAACGGCCTGCCCGCCGAGGAGGGCCGCGCGGCCATCTGGGAGGTCGACCCGAAGACCGGCGCCAAGCGCCTCTTCGCCACCGGCCTGCGCAACCCCAACGGGCTGGGCTGGGAGCCGGACACGCAGGCGCTGTGGACGGTGGTCAACGAGCGCGACGAGATCGGCAGCGACCTCGTGCCCGACTACCTCACCTCGGTCAAGGACGGCGCCTTCTACGGCTGGCCCTGGAGCTACTGGGGCGGCGTGGTCGACGTGCGCGTGCAGCCGCAGCGGCCCGACCTGGTCGCCAAGGCCATCGCGCCCGACTACGCGCTGGGCACGCACGTGGCGCCGCTGGGGCTGGCGTTCTCGAACGCGCGCGGCATGCCGCCGGAATTCGCCAACGGCGCCTTCGTCGGCGAGCACGGCTCGTGGAACCGCAAGCCCGCCTCGGGCTACAAGGTGGTGTTCGTGCCCTTCATCGGCGGCCGGCCCAGCGGCGCGCCGGTGGATTTCCTCACCGGCTTCCTGAACGCCGACGGGCAGGCGCAGGGCCGGCCCGTGGGCGTGGCGCTGGACCGGTCGGGCGCATTGCTGGTGGCGGACGACGTCGGCAACGCCGTGTGGCGGGTCGCGCGGGCGCGCTGACGGGCACGGGATCGCCCGCGCTTCCTGCGCGCCGTCCGGCGCTGGCGGCGCGCCGCCCTAAGATGGCGCCATGGCCGCCGCCGCTCCTTCCCCTTCCGTCCGCCGCTTCTGGGCCGAGCTCGGCACGCGCGATTTCGCCGCGCTCGATCCGGCCACCGCCGTGGCGGTGCTGCCGCTGGGCGCGACCGAGCAGCACGGCCCGCACCTGCCGCTGGGCGTGGACACGCTGCTGGCCGACGGCATCGTGCGTGCCACGCTGCCGCTGCTGCCGGCCGGGCTGCCGGCACTCTTCCTGCCCACGCAGCCGGTGGGCCTGAGCCCCGAGCACGCGCGCTTTGCCGGCACGTTGACGCTGTCGTCCGAAACGGTGATGCGGCTGTGGAAGGAGATCGGCGCCAGCGTCGCCCGCGCCGGGCTGCGCAAGCTGGTGCTGTTCAACGCGCACGGCGGGCACGTCGGGGCGATGGACATCGTGGCGCGCGAGCTGCGCGAATCGCACGACCTGCTGGTCTACAGCGTGAGCTGGTTCCACCTGCCGCTGGCCGATGCCGGTGGGCAGCCGCTGGTGACGGAGCGCTTCGACGTGCATGCGGGCGAATCCGAGACGGCGCTCATGCTCGCCCTGGCGCCCGAGCTGGTGCGCAACGGGGCGGCGGAGGATTTCCGGCCCAGCTCGGAGCAGCGTGCCCGCGAGTACCCCATCCTCGGCAACGGCCGAAGCGCCAAGCTGGGCTGGGCCATGCAGGACTACCACCCGGCCGGTGCCGCCGGCAACGCCGCCGCCGCCACGGCCGAGCAGGGCCGGGTGTGGCTCGAGGCCGCGGCGCGTGCCTTCGCGGCGCTGCTGGCCGAAGTGTCACGGCTGCCGCTGTCGACGCTGGCCGACGATCCGCCACGCTGAGCACGCCGGATTGCTATCTTTTCGATAGCTGGCGGCGCCCGACGGGCGGGCGCTGCAGCCACTTTTCTCGAGAGGCCCTAGCCGGCGACGGCCGGGGCGCCGCCTGCGAGCGGAATCTTTCCGTCGGGCCGTTCGTAGGTGCCGATCAGCAGGCCGCTGGCGAGCGCGCGTTCGCGAACGGCGTCCAGCACCTCGTCGCGCCCGGGGGTGTCGGAGAACGGGGGCCCCTCGGCCAGCGCGTAGAGCTGGAAGGCATAGCGGTGCACCCCGTGGCCGGGCGGCGGGTCCGGGGGCAGCCAGGCGGTCTGCAGGTAGGAGTTGCGGCCCACGTGCATCGCATCGGGCCCCCCGTCGCCCTCGTCCGCCAGCGCGCCTTCGGCCAGCGCGCCGTCGCCGGGCTCCAGGTCGACGGCGATCGCGTGCACCAGCGGGCTGGGCGTGGGCGAGTCGGCGTCCTCCACGATCAGCACCAGCGAGCGCGCCTGCGCCGGCACGCCGGTCCATGACAGCGGGGGCGAGAGCCCCTCGCCGTCGGCGGTGTAGCGCGCCGGGATCGGCGCGTGGTCGGCGAAGGCCAGGCTGGCCAGCTGCAGCGTGCCGTGGCCGGCGCGCAGGCCCAGCGTGTTGAAGGCGATCTCGTCCAGCCCGGCACGCACGCCGGACAACACGTGGCCCACGACCTCGGGAAGTTTTTCGAGCATGTCCGCCACATTAGCCGCCCGCCGCCCACGCGCTTGTAGGACGTTTGGCGACACGCCGCGCCGTGCGCCGTCCCCCAGAATCCAACGCACTCAGGAGATGCCAGGAGAAGCCATGCCCCTTTCCTCCGCGCCGGTGCGACAGCAGCCGCGTGCGACCACCGGCATTGCCGGACTCGACAACGTGCTGGGCGGCGGTCTGCCGCGTGGTCACCTGTACCTCGTCGAAGGGTCGCCGGGGGCCGGCAAGACGACGCTGGGGCTGCAGTTCCTCCTCGAAGGCCGCGCGCGCGGCGAGGCGGGGGTGTACATCACGCTGTCGGAGACACGGACCGAACTCGCGCTGGTGGCCGACTCGCACGGCTGGACGCTGGAGGGCATGGAGATCTTCGAACTGGTCACGGAGGAGGGCCTCTCGCCCGACGCCGAGCAGTCGATCCTGTACCCCTCCGAAGTCGAGCTCGGCGAGACCACCCGCGCCGTCATGGACACCGTGCGCCGCCAGAAGCCGGACCGCGTGGTGTTCGACAGCCTGTCCGAGATGCGCCTGCTGGCGCAGGACCCGCTGCGCTACCGCCGCCAGATCCTCGCGCTCAAGCATTTCTTCGCCGCCGAAGGCTGCACCGTGCTGATGCTCGACGACCTCAGCGGTGGCCAGGGCCAGGGCGATCTGCAACTGCACAGCATCGCGCACGGCGTGCTGGCGCTGGACCAGTCGATGGCCGACTACGGCCCCGTGCGGCGCCACCTGCGCATCGTGAAGATGCGCGGCGTGCGCTACCGCGGCGGCGAACACGACGTGGCCCTGGACACCGGCGGCCTGAGCGTGTTTCCGCGCCTGATCGCGGCCGAGCACCGCAGCGACTTCGAATCCTCGTTCGTCTCCACCGGCACGCCGGCGCTGGACGCGCTGCTGGGCGGCGGGCTCTCGCGCGGCAGCAACACCCTCTTCATCGGCCCCTCGGGCGTGGGCAAGACCACCACGGCGGCGTCGGCCGTCACGGCTGCGCTGGGGCGCGGCGAGCGCGTCGTGTACTACATCTTCGACGAGGGCCTGGGCACGCTGCTGCACCGCTGCCGCGCGCTGAACCTGCCGCTGGAACGCTACGTCGCCTCGGGCCAGCTGCAGCTGCTGCCCCTCGACCCGGGCGAGATGTCGCCAGGGCAGTTCTCGAACATGGTGCGCCATGCGATCGAGCGCGACGGCGCCGGCATGGTGGTGATCGACAGCCTCAATGCCTACATGCAGGCGATGCCCGGCGCCAAGTTCCTGCTGCTGCAGATGCACGAGCTGCTGAGCTACCTGAACCAGAAGGGCGTCGTCACCATCCTCGTCATGGGACAGCACGGCCTCATCGGCGAAGGCCGCAACGACCTCGACCTGAGCTACCTGTCCGACGCCATCGTGCTGTTCCGCTTCTTCGAGGCGCATGGCCAGCTGCTCAAGGCGGTGTCGGTGGTCAAGAGCCGCACCAGCCGGCACGAACTCACGATCCGCGAGTTCCGGCTCACCGAGGAACGCGGCGTCGAGGTGGGCGCCGCACTGACCGACTTCCGCGGCGTGCTCAGCGGCGTGCCCTCGTACGACGGCGATGTCGAGCTGATGGGCGACGCCGACCAACGCCGCCGCGGCGCTGCGAGAGCCTGAGGCATGGAGCGGCGGGTCCTGGTCCACGCCCCACGCGGGCGCGATGCGCTGGTGGTGCAGCGCGTGGTCGAACAGATGGGCCTCACCGCCGTGGTGTGCGGCTCGCACGAGGAATTGCTCGCGCGCATGGGCGAAGGCGCCGCCGCGGCGCTGCTCACCGAAGAAGCCCTGCTGGGCCTGCCCGAAGAGCCGCTGCATGCCTGGCTCACGGCGCAGCCCAGCTGGTCCGACTTTCCCTTCATCGTGCTGGCCACGCGCGAGGCGCGCTCGATGCGTGCCCTGGCGATGATGCAGACGCTGGGCAACGTGGTCGTGCTGGAGCGGCCGGTGCACACGCAGACGCTGGCCCGCGCCACCGATGCCGCCGTGCGCCAGCGCCGCCGGCAGTACGCCACGCGCATGCACCTGCAGCAGCTGGAGGACGCGCGCGCCGAGGTCGAGCGGCTCAACACGCAGCTGGAGGAGCGCATCACCGCGCGCACCCACGAACTGGCCAGCGCCAACGATCGGCTGATGGCCGAGATCGCCGAGCGCGAGCGCGCGCAGGCAGCGCTGCTGCAGGTGCAGAAGATGGAGGCCATCGGTCGCCTGACGGGCGGCATCGCGCACGACTTCAACAACCTGCTGCACGTGGTCAACATGAACCTCGACCTGCTCGGCCGGGTGTCGAAGGAAGCGAAGGTGGGCGAGATCGTGGGCCGTGCCAAGGGCGCGGTGGGCAAGGGCGCGCGCCTCACGGGGCAACTGCTGAGCTTCGCGCGCAACCAGTCGCTGCTGCCGAGGCTGACCGATGTCAACGCGCTGATCGAGGGCGTGCGCGACCTGGTCAGCGTGTCCGTCGGCCCGCAGGTGCAGGTGCTGCTCGTGCTGGCAGACGCGCCCTGCTGGGCGGTGCTCGATGCCAACCAGCTCGAGATGGCGGTGCTGAACATGGCCGTCAACGCGCGCGATGCGATGCCTTCGGGCGGCACCCTGCGCATCGAGACGGCGCTGCGCCGCGACCCGGGCAATGAGCTGCCGCCGGGCGAGTACGTGAGCGTGTCCGTCAACGACACCGGCAGCGGCATTCCCACGCATGTGCTGGCGAAGGTCTTCGATCCCTTCTTCACCACCAAGCCGGTGGGCAGCGGCACGGGGCTGGGGCTCAGCCAGGTCTACGGCTTCGCCAAGCAGTCCGGCGGGCTGGCCTTCGTGCGCAGCCAGGAAGGGCAGGGCACCTGCGTCGAGATGCTGTTCCCGGCCTCGGCCGAGCGTGCCGTGGCCGAAGACATTCCCGCCACGGCCGAGGCCGCCGCCGCCGAGCAGGGCCATCACCGCGTGCTGGTGGTGGAGGACGACGCCGAGGTGCGCCGGGCCATCGTCGAGAGCCTGGGGCTGCTGGGCTATTCCGTCACCGAGGCCGCCGATGGCGACGCGGGCCTCGCGGCGCTGGCGCGGTCCAGGCCCGACCTGATGGTGGTCGATTACGCCATGCCCGGCATGAACGGCGCGGAGTTCATCGGCCGCGCGCGCGAGGCGGCCGGCCGCATCCCCGTGGTGCTGGCCACCGGCTATGCCGACATGGCCGAGGTCGGGCGCGTGCTGGGCACGCAGCGCATCCTCATCAAGCCCTTCGACATCTCCACCCTGGCGACCACCGTGCGCCAGGCGCTCGTGAGTGGCGTGCCCGTATCATGAAACCGGCAGCCGCTCCCGACGCGACAACCCATTCCAACCACCGCTGCCACTTCAAAAAGGGAATCTCATGAGCATCATCTGGACCATCCTGATCGGCTTCGTCGTCGGTCTCATCGCGCGCGCGATCAAGCCGGGCAACGACTCGGCCGGCTTCATCGTCACCACGGTCATCGGCATCGTCGGTTCGCTGATCGCCACCTACCTCGGCCAGGCCATGGGCTGGTATGCGGCGGGCGAGGCGGCCGGCTTCATCGCCTCGGTGGTGGGCGCGATCGTGCTGCTGGTCGTCTGGGGCTTCATCAAGCGCAAGACCTGATCGAGCGCCGGGCCGGCGCCTCCGCCGCGCCGGTTCGCTATCTTTTCGATAGCAGCTCGCGTCCTGGCCACGGGTGCTGCAGCCCGATTTCCCTCGAGATCAGCACTCGACCACGTTCACGGCGAGCCCGCCCAGCGAGGTCTCCTTGTACGTGGACTTCATGTCCTCGCCGGTCTGCTTCATGGTGCGGATCACGGTGTCGAGCGACACGTAGTGGCTGCCGTCGCCGCGCAGCGCCATGCGCGCGGCGTTGATCGCCTTGACGGCGCCCATCGCGTTGCGCTCCACGCAGGGGATCTGCACCATGCCGCCCACCGGGTCGCAGGTCAGGCC